>NZ_CP026031.1:1966250-2621666 GCF_003726095.1 Niallia circulans | reverse complement strand
TGCTCAGCAGCTTCAAGCTTATACCATCCTTTTTGAAACATTAAATCATACAATTCTCTTTGCATATTTTGTGTTTCGGTAAAAATGGATAATAAATCTTGATAAAATGTTTCATTACTGGCTTCATTTAAAGCTGTTGAATAAGCATCCGTCATGTATTTTTCTGTTGAAAGCATGTCGTTTGTAAAATCGCGATCATTCATTTGCGGTGTTTTTGGAACCTGTGACTCAGGATTTTGAATTGGTTTTTGTTGATCCATTTTCTTTTTCCTCCCTCATAAAATCATTGTTTTAGTAAGATGATTGCTTATTCAAAGTCCTTTAAGAAGAATAGGTGCTCATTCTACAAAAGGCAGAGTCAACTTAAAAAGGTTTGGCAATCTCTTTAGCAGAATGAGCAAATTGAATAAACAATCACTAATTTTTTCGTTACAATCTATTGCTGTTGCTGTGCCATTGGCTGACTGTTAGCATCTAAGTGACTAAGTATTCTTTCATAGTGATGCTGATGCATTTGTCCACATTTTTCAAGCTGTGATTTAATCGTTGGATCTTGGGCATGTTGAGCAAAAAAATGCGCTTTTTTCATTGCTAGTAAATTCCAAGAAAGCATATCTGTTAAGTAAAGGGAATCTTTGACTGTTACCATAACAGGTGGTTTCATCATCATCCCGTTAGGTTGAGTCATATTATTTTGTTGTTGCTGCATCAAAATCTACCTCCTGTTAAACTATTGCTTTTTATATTGATTATTTTGACTGTTAACTTTTCCGCCACCATCTGTTTCAACTGTTGGACCAGCGTTGCCTTTTACACTTGCCGCACTAACTCCTGCTTTAGAAGGGTTCTTCTTAAGACGAGCCATTTATTTATACACCTCCCTTTACTCATTCCTTACTAGCATTTCCTATTTTTTTTATTTAATGAGTACACAGCATGGAGAAAAAACGAATAATTTGCCACAATTTTTGTTAAAAATTACGTCACTTGGACGTACAAAGAGTAATGGTGTGTTTTAGAGCCATTTGAATTCCATCAAATTTTAATACATTTTTTCAAGGAGGATGCATGGTGAAAGAGATAAAATCAGCTGCGGTTATTGGTTCTGGAGTTATGGGGGCAGCGATTGCAGCACAATTTCTTAATGCAGGAATTTCTACGGTTCTGCTGGATATTGTACCAACTAAGTTACTATCCGAAGAAATAGAAGCAGGACTGACATTAAAAGATGAGGTTGTGAGGAATCGATTTGGCAGGCTTGCTATTGAAAGAATGAAGTTAGAATCCCCAAGCCCGCTTACATCTTTAAATAATTTAGCGCAACTAACAATTGGGAATCTAGAAGATGATTTTGACTTATTAAGAGAATCGGATTGGATTGTAGAAGCAATTATTGAAGATATGCAAATAAAGAAGGGGCTCTTTAAAAAGATAGATCAATACCGTAAAAAAGGATCTATTATCAGTAGCAATACTTCTGGTATATCGATTAACCAGATGAAAGAAAATCTTTCTCCAGATTTTCAAGCACATTTTTTAGGTACACACTTTTTTAATCCACCCCGTTATATTAAATTACTTGAAATCATTCCTACTAAAGTTACCGCCCCAAATGTTGTAAAAACCATCAGTCAATTTGCGGAAGAAGAATTAGGAAAGGTAGTAGTAAAAGCGAATGATACTCCTAACTTCATTGCAAATAGGATTGGCTCCTTTGCTTTTTTAAATATTGTGAAAGAAATGATAAAGGAAGATTTAACAATCGAAGAAGTTGATCAATTAACAGGTCCACTAATTGGTCGTCCGAAAAGTGCCACCTTTCATACATTAGATATGGTTGGTTTAGATACTTTTTATCAAGTAATTCATAATATGCAAGGGAAAATGAATGATACAGAAGAAATAGAGATGTATCAAATTCCTGCTTTATTAGAAGAAATGCTCAAGAAAAAAATGTTGGGCAGAAAGGTGCAAAAGGGATTTTACCGAAAAACGGAAGAAGGGCTGCAAGTTCTTGATTATCATACGTGGACATACAAAAATTTGACTGGAACAAAAAAGAAAGCAGATCATCGATCGCTTCCTCTATTCTTAGAAGAAAAAAATCCAAAAGCACAATTTCTCTGGAAAGGAATAGCCCCATTTTTACTATATTCAGCCAAAATGGTTGGGGAGATTTCCGATTCTATTTATGAGATAGATCAAGCTGTTCAGTCTGGATTTAATTGGAGGAATGGGCCGTTTCGTTTATGGGATGAACTAGCACTAAAAGCTACAGTAGAACGAATGGAAAAAGATTCACGGGAGATACCTGGATGGATTAAAGAAATGTTGGATCAAGGATTTGAATCTTTTTATAAAGTGATTAATGGAGTAGAACATTATTACCATCAAGGAAAATATCTGCCAATTCCAAAAAGCGTGGACCAAATATGCATACAAGAATGGAAGAAGCAAAGAGGCGTGCTTCTTTCCAATGATGGAGCAAGTTTAATGGATATTGGAGACGGAGTATTATTACTGGAATTACACAGCTCCAATATGAGCATTGGAATGGACATTCTTGTGATGATTGATAAGGCGATCGAAAAAGTAGAGTTAGAAGCATATAAAGGACTGGTTATTGGCAGTGAAAAAAAGAACTTTAGTCTTGGGGCTAATTTAGCTTTAATGCTATTAGAAGCTCAAAATGAGGATAATGTAGAGCTGCAGATAGCCGTCCGCCGTTTTCAGCAAGCAATGAAGCGCATAAAATATTGCCAGAAGCCAGTTGTAGCTGCCCCTTATCAAAGAACATTAGGAGGAGGAGCAGAAATTTGTCTGGCGGCAAATAAGGTGCAAGCATCGTTAGAAACGTATCTTGGACTAGTAGAAACAGGGGTAGGCCTTATCCCTGGCGGTGGAGGAACAACAGCCTTATATTGCAATAAATGGAAGGAAAATCAACAACTTTTACCAGAAGAAATGCTGCAGCTTACTGCAGAAGTATTTCAGACCATTTTGACTGCTAAGGTAGCTACCTCTGCCGTTCAAGCGAAAGAACTAGGCTTCTTAACAGAGAGAGATGGGATAACTAATAATGATCGATTTTTATTAAGAGATGCTAAAAAAGCGGTTCTACAATTAGCGGATGAAAAGTTTCAAGCGGCTAAAAAAGAAAAGATTATGGTTACAGGTAAAATGGGTTATGACTTCTTAATGCAAGAAGTTGATAAGCTCAAAAAAATAGGTTTTATCTCCGAATATGATGCCGAGATTGCCAGCAATCTTGCTATAGTTCTTACTGGTGGCAGTGTAGAATTTGGTGCATTAGTGGAAGAGGACTATTTATTAAATTTAGAGAGAGAAGCGTTTATCCAATTAATACAACAGCAGGAGACGCAAAAAAGAATGCTCTATCTATTGCAAACAGGAAAACCATTAACGACGAAAAAGGAATAACATTTTTATCATAAAAATTAAGTGGTGGAGAAAGGAAGGATAGGATTACTATGCAAAAGGGTGGGAGTTTTTTAACGGAACAGGTCACCGCAGACGCAATTTTTACCCCAGAGGATTTTACAGAAGAGCATGAGATGATTGCAGAAATGACAAGTGAGTTTGTTCAGAAAAAAGTACTACCTCATTTGGCAGAGATGGAAAATCATCAATTTACAATAACAAAACAGCTGATGGAAGAGGCAGGGGAACTGGGTCTGTTAAGTTCAGATATCCCAGAACCATATGGTGGTTTGGGTTTAGATAAAATCAGTACAGCCATTATTTCAGAAAAAATGGCTGTTGCAGGCGGATTTTCTGTAACCCATGGGGCTCATATAGGGATTGGTTCATTACCAATTGTTTTATTTGGTAATAAGAAGCAGAAGGAAAAATATTTACCGGATTTAGCCGTTGGTAAAAAAATCGCCTCCTATGCGTTAACGGAGCCTTCAGCGGGATCCGATGCTCTTAGTATAAAAACAACAGCAGTTTTAAATAAGGAAGGGACACACTATTCACTTACTGGCGAAAAACAGTGGATTACCAATTCAGGAATTGCCGATATCTTTATCGTCTATGCAAAAGTAAACACAGAACATTTTACTGCATTTATTGTAGAAAAAGACTTTCCAGGTATTTCAATAGGGAAAGAAGAAAATAAATTAGGAATCAAGAGTTCTTCCACCTGCGCCGTTCGTTTTGATCAAGTAGAAGTACCAGTGGAAAATGTGTTAGGAGAGATTGGAAAAGGTCATTTAATCGCATTAAATATTTTAAATATTGGTCGCTATAAGCTTGGTCTGGGAGCAATTGGTGCTAGTAAAGAAGCATTAAAAAAGACGATTGCTTACACGGATAAGCGAGTGCAGTTTTCTGTTCCATTATCTCATTTTCCGCTTACGCTTGAAAAGTATGCAACAATGGCCTCCTATATTTATGCGGCAGAAAGCACTGTCTATCGTACAGCAGGATTACTGTCTACAGCAATGGATGAAGTAGATGCAGATATAGAATGGACGATAATGGCGAAAATCATAAATGAATATGTTATAGAGTGTAGCTTAAATAAAATTTTTGCATCGGAAGTATTAGATATGGTAGTAGATGAATGTGTGCAGCTACATGGTGGCAATGGATTTATGGAAGATTTTGATATCGCTAGAATGTATCGTGATTCACGTATCAACCGCATTTTTGAAGGAACAAATGAGATTAATCGCTTATTAATCCCTCCTACCTTGGCTAAAAAGAGTGTCAAAGGAGAAATCCCGTTATTGGCACTAGCAAAAATGACGGAAAAGGAAATGCTCTCCTTTCTACCGGAAGAGCCAGATGATAAGTTATTATCCCAAGAAAAGATGCTTCTTTCCAATACTAGAAAAATCAGTTACCTACTATTTGGAATGATGCTGAAAAAATATAAAGAAAAATTGGAAGAGCAGCAAGAGATAATGGTTAATCTAGCAAATATTTTTAATGCGGTATTTGCGATGGATTCTTGTATTCTAAGAACGGAAAAGGCAATGGGGAAAAATGAGCAAGAAGAAAAACAAAAAATATTATATACCGAAATATATTGCCAAGAGGCTTTTCAGCAAGTAATCACAGAGGCGATAGATACGTTAGCCTATATGCTAAGCGGTGATGAACTAAGATTAGCACTATCTGTATTAAAGAAATATACTAGATACACACCAAAGCCAATCATTGCAAGGAAAAGAGAGGCTGCCAAACATTTATTAACAGCTGGAGAGTATCTTGGGTAAGGCGTAATCATAAATAGTCAAACAGGTTCTTCTGAAATAAACGAATCAGAAGAACCTTCTTTTTAGTCAATCGAATGAGGGATTCACCTAGTTTGATTCTGTCGTAATCTATCCTACTTAAAGAAATAGCTGAAAAATGCAAGAAAGGAAATAACAGTTGGCACAAGTGGGCACTGATTGAAGTTTTACTTTATATCAAATTGTGATAATATTTAGTTGAATGTTTCAAAATACATAGATTATGGGTGATGGAATGAAAGTTACTTTTTATTGGTATCCAAAATGCTCAACTTGTCGCAAGGCGAAAAAGTGGCTGGATGAAAATCATGTGTCATATGAAGAAGTACATATTGTGGACAATCCTCCTTCTCGTGCGTTATTAGAGGATTTGTATAAAAAAAGTGGCCTTGAAATAAAGAAATTCTTCAATACTTCAGGTCAGAAATACAGAGATCTTGGATTAAAGGATAAAATGAAGGAAGCGTCGGATGAGGAATTATTAGATTTGCTTGCTTCTGATGGCATGTTAATTAAACGCCCTTTAACTACAGATGGAAATAAAGTAACATTAGGCTTTAAAGAAGAGATGTTTAAAGAAAGTTGGGCTTAAGCGACCTGCTTTTTTTAATAGTAACTCTGTTTAACAGAGTAAAAATGATAAATACGGAGGGGTTATAATGGCAGTACCAAAGGATTTGCGATATTCAAAAGAACATGAATGGGTAAAAGTTGAAGGAGATAACGCACGTGTAGGTATTACATATTTTGCACAATCTGAATTAGGCGATATCGTATTTGTTGAACTACCAGAAGTAGGCGATGAAGTAACAGCAAATGAACCTTTTGGAAGTGTGGAATCTGTTAAGACAGTTTCTGAATTATATGCTCCTATCAGCGGAAAAGTTGTTGAAGTTAACGAAGAGCTTAGTGACAATCCGGAATTTGTGAACGAATCTCCTTACGAAAAAGCATGGATGGTTGTTATTGAGCCAAGTGATAAAGCAGATATTGAGGAGCTTATGTCAGCAGAGCAATATGAAGAAATGACAAATGAAGGCTAATTGAATAGTATAGGATGGGATATAGATATTCCAACCATTTATAAATCCAAACAGGTATATGGAGATGTTTAAAAAAATTTCCGTATACTTGTTTGTTTTTTTTATTGTTAGGAGAATATATAGGGGCAATATGTCTTTCCTATCACCGATATATACCAGAAAACCTACTTCTTTCTCTTCCTGTTTGAATATGTTAAAGTAAATGAAATAACTCCTTTAGGTGATCAATATGAAAAAAGTAATCATTGTGGAAGGTAAATCAGACAAACAAAAAGTAGAGAAGATTGTGCGTGAACCAGTCGATATTATTTGCACGAATGGAACAATTGGAGTTTCAAAGCTGGATGAATTACTAGACGAGCTAATGGATAAAGATGTGTATATCTTAGTGGATGCTGATAAGTCAGGAGATAAGATAAGAAAACAGTTTAAACGAGAACTTCCGGAAGCAGAATTCCTTTATATAGATCGCAAATATAAAGAAGTTGCTGCCTCTCCTGAATGTCACTTAGCAACCCTATTATTACAAGCTGATATTGAGATTGAAGCAAAATATTTAGATACAAGGATGAATGGATTATGATAGATTGGAACCTCGATCAATGGGAGAAGCAAGTAAAGGATACAGACGCTGCCTTTCTTTACTTGTATACTCCTCTTTGCGGTACGTGTATGGTTGCATCAAAAATGTTGACAGTATTGCATACAATGAAGCCAGAGTTGAATTTAGGAAAAATGGATTTAAATTATGCCCCCGGTTTAGCAGCAAAATATGAGGTAGAAAGTGTTCCCTGTCTAGTTATTATGGAAAAGGGGGAGTTAAAAGAAAAAGTATATCGCTTTGAATCAGTCCCTCATTTAGTAGAAGTTATCCAAAACTATATAAAATAGGCAGGACATGGACATTTTCATGAAAGGGCTATATTAGTGTGCCAATTCCATAAACGGATGCTGCCCTTAAAAAGCTAGCATGGTTAAAAGCATCAATCGCCTTTTTTATAAAGATTACTTTTAAAAAAGGTTTTTTTCTGCTGCTGCAAGAATAAGTAATATAAGATTGTTCGGCAGAAAGTAGGAGATGCTTTTGCAGGATTGGATGAAATGTTTTGTAGAAAAGCTGAATCGGAAAGAATCGTTAAAACCATTATTACGAAACGCTTCGCTTTCCTTAGTGTTAACATGTCAAAATGAGTCCTATTATATGGAGCTTAAGAACAATCGCTTTTCATGGAGAAGGATGAAGGGTGAGGATAATCCAGATATATGGTTAACGGGGGATATGACTAGTATTAGCCTCGTTATGGAAGGCGAGATTCTTCTTAGAGAAGCGAAAAAG
This sequence comes from Niallia circulans, assembly GCF_003726095.1. Taxonomy (NCBI): domain Bacteria; kingdom Bacillati; phylum Bacillota; class Bacilli; order Caryophanales; family Bacillaceae; genus Niallia; species Niallia circulans. The sequence goes on along the minus strand of NZ_CP026031.1, from coordinate 2,614,023 downwards.
AATGGATCTATTCAATTAGAAGGCTCCTTAAGGAAAATCCTCTTACTTGAATCTGTGTTTTTCTTAAGCCATTCACGTTCAGTTCCCCACACTGGATAAAAGGAAGGGAATAGTTTTGTTGTTTACCTGGAATCCGCCTTTGCTAACAAAAAGTGAAGTGTATTTCGGGTTATTTTTTTGAAGGGATTTGCCCCAAATTCGATTTAAATCCAAGTTTTCTCATTGAATTAATTATGTCAGAAAATCTTCCTTTTTTTTAATTGAAAATTCAGAAAAGAAATTATGTTAAAAAAGGTGTTGACAGTCATTTCGGGAAGTGGTAAATTACATCTATCATATTAACGATTTTTACATTTCATATAAATAATGAACTCTTATCAAGAGAGGTGGAGGGATGTGCCCTATGAAACCCGGCAACCGTCAGTATACTGAAACGGTGCCAATTCACACAAAGCGTTAGGCTTTGATAGATGAGAGAAAGGGATATTATTCATAATAAAAACCTTTCTGCTCTTCTTGCAGAAAGGTTTTTTTGTTATCTGGAATGATATGATATGCTTTGTTAAAAGCTATTTTAATATAGTGAACGATAGAGTGATTTTAAAAAAGAAGTAGGTGAACACATTGATTAATGTAAACTCAGTAAAAAAGATATACTCCTCAAGAAGTGGGAAGGTCACTGCGGTTGATCACGTGGATTTAACCATCGATTCAGGAGAGATATTTGGGATAATCGGATATAGTGGTGCAGGTAAAAGTACATTAATCAGAATGTTGAACGGATTGGAGATTCCTACTGCTGGAAGTGTGTCGGTTGCAGGTCATGAAGTTTCTACAATAAAAGGAAGTAAACTTCGTAAGGCGAGACAAGAAATCAGTATGATATTTCAACATTTTAATCTGCTATGGTCAAGAACCGTAAAAGAAAATATTGCTTTTCCTTTAGAAATAGCAGGCGTAAAAAAATCAGCAAGAGATAAGAAGGTATTAGAGCTCATCAAGCTGGTTGGATTAGAAGGACGAGAAGATGCTTATCCTTCTCAATTAAGTGGTGGGCAGAAACAGCGGGTTGGGATAGCAAGAGCACTTGCTAGTGATCCGAAAGTACTTCTCTGTGATGAAGCAACCTCAGCATTGGATCCACAAACAACAGATGCCATCTTAGATTTATTAGTAGACATTAATAAACGTCTTGGTCTAACAATTGTATTGATTACCCATGAAATGCACGTTATTCGCAAGATTTGTCATCGAGTGGCAGTGATGGAAGACGGGAAAGTAGTAGAAACAGGACCGGTGATTGATGTCTTTAAGCAGCCAAAGAAAGAAATTACGAAACGGTTTGTTCAACAAGTAATTGAACCAGAAGAGGCGAAAGATACGATTGAACACTTAATAGCGCAATATAAAACAGGCAGCATTGTCATGCTGGGATTTGTCGGCGAAAGTGCTGAGCAGCCTGTAATCACTAATCTCATTCGGACTTTTGCGGTTTCGGTGAATATCATTCAAGGGAAAATTTCGCCAACACAGCATGGATCCTATGGAACATTATATATTCATTTAGATGGAGAGAAACAAGAAATAGAAAAAGCTATTCAATATCTTCATGCGCAAGAAATTAGTGTGGAGGTGATTGAAGGATGATGGAAAGATTATTGCCAAATGTAGATTGGGAAATAATGTGGAATGCCACGAAAGAGACCTTATTTATGACTGGATTCTCGATTATTTTTACTTTTATACTTGGAATTATACTTGGAATTACGCTGTTTTTAACAGATAAAGGGAATATGTGGAATAATGTATTTTTTAATAGAATCATCAGTGCAGTCGTGAATATTTTCCGATCCATTCCTTTTATTATTTTATTAGTTCTATTAATCCCGCTAACGACTTTGCTAATCGGGACAATGATTGGACCGAAAGCGGCGTTGCCTTCCTTAATCATAGGTGCTGCTCCGTTTTATGCAAGACTTGTGGAAATTGGTCTTCGAGAAGTGGATAAAGGTGTTATTGAAGCGGCAAAGTCAATGGGAGCAAAACCAACCACTATTATCTTTAAAGTTCTTTTGCCTGAATCTATGCCAGCACTTGTTTCAGGAATTACGGTAACTACCATTGCACTAGTAGGATCAACCGCAATGGCTGGAATAATTGGTGCCGGAGGGCTTGGGAATTTAGCTTATTTACAAGGATTTCAACGGGGTAATGGTGATGTGACGCTTATTTCAACTGTTATTATTTTAATCATTGTTTTTATTATCCAATTTATTGGTGATTTTATAACAAAAAAAATAGACAAAAGATAAGGAGAAAAACACATGAAAAAATTATGGTCTTTACTGATTGCATTAACATTTATATTTGTTCTTGCGGCATGCGGCAGCTCTAATGATGATAGCAAGGAAAACGGGGGTTCTAACACTGACAAAGGATCAACTAAATTAGTAGTAGGTGCTTCCAATGTACCACATGCTGAAATTTTGGAAAAAGCAAAACCAATTTTGAAAGAAAAGGGAATTGATTTAGAGATCAAAACGTTCCAAGATTATGTATTGCCAAATAAAGCTTTAGAATCAAAAGAAATTGACGCAAACTATTTTCAGCATATTCCATACTTGAACCAACAAATTAAAGAAAATGGTTATGATTTTGTAAATGCTGGTGGAATTCATATTGAGCCGATGGCTGTTTTCTCTAAGAAATATAAGAGTTTAGATGAGCTTCCGGATGGAGCAACCATTATTTTTAGTAACTCTGTTGCTGAACATGGCCGTGTACTGTCTCTTTTAGAAAAAGGTGGATTAATTAAGCTTAAAGATGGAATTGATAAAGTAAATGCAAAGATTGAAGATATTGCGGAAAATCCGAAAAATGTTAAATTAAAAGCAGATTATGAGCCAGCGTTACTTCCACAAATTTTTAATAATAATGAAGGGGATGCAGTTGTTATTAATGCCAACTATGCATTAGATGCTGGCTTAAACCCTGTGAAAGATTCTATTGAAATCGAAGGAAGCGAATCTCCATATGCGAATATCATTACTGTTCGTAAAGGAGACGAAAAGCGTGAAGATATTAAAACTTTAGTAGAAGTACTGCATTCTAAAGAAATTCAAGATTTCATTAATAAAGAGTATAAAGGTGCAGTTGTACCGGTTAGTAAATAATAAGTAAGAAGATGTTCCTATAAAAGATCAAACATACAGTATATATCCAATTGAGAATTAAATTGATTCTATTAATAATGGATATAGCATGTGTAGATGTCTTTATAGGAACATTTTTTATTTTTGTATGATCAAATAGTATTTAACGGAAGCCTCTTCCAATAAGTACTAGGGCTAAATTTATTTCGTGTATAAATACTAAAACGAAACTGTTCAAGTGATATACTTTAGAGCTATCGGTATCGTTTTTGCCAGTGAATTGTTCGCTACCGTAATAAGGAGAAAAATTATTTTAAAGAAAGCAAACTCATGCGAATTTATGAGGAATCAAGCGTATTTATTTGTTTCATGCGAATTTTCCTTATGGAACGGGAAGCAATAGGTTGCTATCAGATTTTATTTGTTATAAGATTAGAATGATAATAAATTGATAATGAAGTTTCGACAATTTTGTGAACAAAACTTCTTTTTACTATGGAGGTATATAATATGAGTCAACCTAAATTAGTCATTAATGATTTACATGTTTCAATCGAAGAAAAAGAAATTATTAAAGGTCTTAACTTAGAAATAAAGGGTGGAGAAATTCACGCAATCATGGGGCCAAACGGAACTGGTAAATCAACATTATCTTCTGCAATCATGGGTCACCCAAAGTATGAAGTAACAAGCGGTGATGTAAGTCTTGATGACGAAGATGTATTAGAAATGGAAGTAGATGAGCGCGCTCGTGCAGGTCTATTTTTAGCTATGCAATACCCGAGCGAAATTAGCGGTGTAACAAATGCTGACTTCTTACGTTCTGCTTTAAACAGCCGTCTAGGTGAAGGGAATGAAATTTCCTTAATGAAATTTATCCGTAAAATGGATGATAACATGGAGTACCTAGAAATGGATCCAGATATGGCACAACGTTACCTAAATGAAGGGTTCTCTGGCGGGGAGAAAAAACGTAATGAAATTCTTCAATTAATGATGTTGAATCCAAAAATTGCGATTTTAGATGAAATCGATTCTGGTTTGGATATCGATGCATTGAAAGTTGTTTCTAAAGGAATTAACAAAATGCGTGAAGAGCGTAAAGAAGAGTTCGGATGCTTAATTATCACTCACTACCAACGTTTATTAAACTACATCACTCCTGACTACGTTCATGTAATGATGCAAGGTCGTATTGTTAAATCTGGTGGTCCTGAGCTTGCTCAACGCTTAGAAGCAGAAGGATATGACTGGATTAAAAAAGAACTAGGTATTGAAGACGAAACTGTTGAACAAGAAGCGTAATTGTTAGGAGGATTGACCAATGACAACGGATATTAAATTACCATTTGACCAAGAGTATCTTTCCTCTTTTTCGAAAGATATGAATGAACCTTCTTGGCTGACAGAGCTGCGTGTAAATGCTTTACAACAAGCAGACGCTCTTCCAATGCCAAGACCGGACAAAACCAATATTAAAAACTGGAACTTTACCCAATTTGAAAAGCATATTGTAAGCAGTGAAGATTTTTCAGATGTAAGTGATTTACCGGAACAAGTAAAAGCACTAATCGATTTAGAAAAAAATAAAACACTTTATATCCAAAGAAATAACCGTCCAACTTTCTTAGCTGTTTCTAATGAATTAAAAGAAAGCGGCGTTATTTTCACTGATATTTTTACAGCTGCAAGAGAATATAGTGACTTACTGCAAAAATACTTTATGAAAGATGCTGTAAAGATAGATGAGCATAAATTAACGGCTTTACATGCGGCTCTTTTAAATGGTGGAGTATTCTTATATGTTCCAAAGAACGTAGTAGTGGAAGAACCAATTCAATCCATTTTCTTACATGATGACAAAGAAGCGAACCTTTTTAACCATGTTATTGTAGTGGCTGAAGATAATAGCTCTGTTGTTTATGTAGAAAACTATGTTTCTACTGTGGATCCTGAAGAAGCAGTATTCAATATTGTGACAGAAGTAATTGCCAATGCCAATGCAAAAGTTCAATATGGTGCTGTTGATAATCTAGCGCATGGTGTTACTACGTATGTAAATCGCCGTGGTGTTGCAGGTCGTGATGCTAAAATTGAATGGGCATTAGGCTTCATGAATGACGGTAATACGATTTCTGATAATACAACATACTTGATGGGTGATGGCTCATATGGCGATACGAAGTCTGTAGTAGTTGGACGAGGCGATCAAAAACAAAACTTCACTACGAAAGTAGTTCATTATGGTAAGAGCTCTGAAGGTTATATCTTAAAGCATGGTGTAATGAAGGATAAAGCTTCTTCCATCTTTAACGGAATTGGTAAAATTGAGCATGGTGCAACGAAAGCAAACGCGGAGCAAGAATCTCGTGTTCTAATGTTAAGCGAAAAGGCTAGAGGCGATGCGAACCCAATTCTATTAATTGATGAAGATGATGTAACGGCAGGACATGCAGCATCAGTTGGTAGAGTAGATCCTTTACAATTGTATTACTTAATGAGCCGTGGTATTCCACAACATGAAGCAGAAAGATTAGTTATTCATGGTTTCTTAGCTCCTGTGGTAGAACAATTGCCAATTGAAGGTGTGAAAAAGCAATTAGTTGAGGTAATTGAAAGGAAAGTAAGATAATGGATAGCAAACATATTCGTTCTTACTTCCCAATTTTAAACCAAGAAGTCAACGGACATCCATTGGTTTATCTTGATAGTGCAGCTACCTCTCAAAAGCCAGTTCAGGTAATTGAAACAATCGAGAACTACTATCGAGAATATAATTCCAATGTTCATCGTGGTGTTCATACCTTAGGCACTAGAGCGACAGATGCTTATGAAGGAGCAAGGGAAAAGGTGAGAAAGTTTATCTCTGCTTCTTCCATCGAGGAAATTATTTTTACTCGTGGTACGACAACGGCGCTGAATACAGTTGCACAAAGCTATGCGATGGAAAATGTAAAAGAGGGGGATGAAATAGTCATTACCCCGATGGAGCATCATAGTAATATTATTCCTTGGCAGCAAGTTGCCAAAAAAACAGGAGCAACACTTAAATATTTGCCACTGCAAGCAGATAGAACAATTGCCCTTGTTGATGTTGAAAATACAATCACCCCAGCTACAAAAGTAGTTTCCATTGCCTATGTTTCAAATGTTCTAGGGGTTATCAATCCAATAAAGGAAATAGCAGCTATTGCTCATAAAAATGGAGCTGTGCTCGTTGTAGATGCTGCACAAGGAGCTCCACATGTAAAAATCAATGTGCAAGATTTGGATTGTGATTTCCTTGGATTCTCTGGACATAAAATGTGTGGTCCAACAGGAATTGGGGTACTTTATGGAAAGAAACAACTTTTAGAAAATATGGAGCCAATTGAATTTGGTGGAGAAATGATTGATTTCGTCGGATTATATGAGTCAACTTGGAAAGAACTCCCATGGAAGTTTGAAGCTGGAACACCAATCATTGCAGGGGCCATCGGTTTAGGTGCAGCCATTGATTTTCTCGAAGAAATTGGCTTGGAGAATATAACCGAACATGAGCATAAATTGGCAGCATATGCGATGGAGAAAATGTCTTCTATTAATGGTTTAACTATTTATGGACCGCAAAACGCAAATAACCGCGCTGGCGTGATCACCTTTAATATTGAAGATGTTCATCCACATGATGTTGCAACAGTATTAGATGCTGAAGGAATTGCCGTACGTGCAGGACATCACTGTGCACAACCATTAATGAAATGGCTAAATGTTTCTGCAACCGCTCGAGCAAGCTTTTATCTTTATAATTCAGAAGAAGATGTAGATAAGCTTGTGGAAGGGATTGGCAAGACAAAGGAGTATTTTAGCGATGTCTTTTAATAACTTAGATTCACTTTATAGAAGTGTAATTATGGATCACTATAAAAACCCTCGGAACAAAGGAGTTCTTGAAGGCAGTTTGACTGTCAACATGAATAACCCTACTTGCGGGGACCGCATCCTTCTTACAATGAAAATTGAAGATGGAATTGTCGCAGACACAAAATTCGATGGAGAAGGTTGTTCCATAAGCATGTCTTCTGCATCCATGATGACACAAGCGATTAAAGGGAAAACAGTCGAACAAGCGTTAAAAATGTCTGAGTCATTCTCTGAAATGATTCAAGGCAAAGACTACCCAGATGATATGGACTTGGGGGATATTGAGGCACTTCAAGGTGTTAGTAAATTCCCAGCTAGAATTAAATGTGCAACATTAGCTTGGAAGGCTATGGAAAAAGGCGTAAATGAAGGATTAGATTCATAATTTACTACCAAGGTTGCATGTAGAATGGAGGAAAATGAAATGGCAAAAAAGATGCCCGAAATTGGGGATTATAAATATGGATTTTCAGATAAAGACGTTTCTATCTTTCGTTCTAAACGTGGATTAACGAAAGAAATCGTTGAAGAAATTTCAAAAATGAAGGCTGAACCACAATGGATGCTAGACTTCCGTTTGAAAGCGTTAGAGCATTTTTATAAAATGCCAATGCCACAATGGGGCGGTGATCTGTCTGCTTTAAACTTTGATGAAATTACGTATTATGTAAAGCCATCAGAGAAAACTGAAAGATCTTGGGATGAAGTTCCAGATGAAATCAAACAAACATTTGATAAGCTTGGTATTCCAGAAGCTGAGCAAAAATACTTAGCAGGTGTATCTGCTCAGTATGAATCTGAGGTTGTTTATCATAATATGCAGGAAGATCTTGAGAAAATGGGAATTGTCTTCAAAGATACAGACTCTGCATTAAGAGAAAATGAAGATATTTTCCGTGAGCATTGGGCAACTGTTATTCCACCTACGGATAATAAGTTTGCTGCTTTAAACTCAGCTGTATGGTCTGGTGGATCTTTCATTTATGTTCCAAAAGGAATTAAAGTAGACACACCATTACAAGCATATTTCCGTATTAACTCTGAAAATATGGGACAATTTGAAAGAACGTTAATCATCGTGGATGAGGGCGCAAGTGTACATTATGTAGAAGGTTGTACAGCACCAGTTTATACTACGAACTCTCTTCATAGTGCGGTTGTTGAAATCATTATAAAAAAAGATGCATATTGCCGTTATACAACGATTCAAAACTGGGCAAACAATGTATACAATCTAGTAACAAAGCGTGCAGTTTGTGATGCGAATGCTACCATGGAATGGATCGATGGAAATATTGGTTCTAAATTAACAATGAAATACCCTGCTGTCATCTTAAGAGGTGAGGGAGCAAGAGGAATGACGTTATCTATCGCTCTTGCTGGTAAGGGACAACACCAAGATGCTGGAGCAAAAATGCTTCACTTAGCTCCAAATACATCATCTACAATTGTTTCTAAGTCTATTTCGAAACAAGGCGGAAAAGTAACATATCGCGGTATCGTTCACTTTGGACGTAAAGCAGACGGTGCTCGTTCTAATATCGAATGCGATACATTAATTATGGATAATAAATCTACTTCTGATACAATTCCTTATAATGAAATTTTAAATGATAATATTTCATTAGAGCACGAAGCAAAAGTTTCAAAAGTATCAGAAGAACAATTATTCTACTTAATGAGTAGAGGTATTTCAGAAGAAGAAGCAACAGAAATGATCGTAATGGGCTTTATCGAGCCATTTACAAAAGAATTACCAATGGAATATGCAGTAGAGATGAACCGTTTGATCAAGTTCGAAATGGAAGGCTCTATCGGTTAATATATCCAGTTAAGAAGGCGAACCATTGAGGTTCGTCTTTTTTTATTTTTGTTAGGAAGAAAACGTTTTTAGCTGCATAAAAACTATATTGCATTCCCAAAAGTAGTGTGTTATATTAGCCTCAAGAACTTATTAAAGTAGTTTAATAAGTTTTATTTTGTTCACTTATTAAATATCTTTAATAAGTTGAATCGAAAGGAGGGGAATAAAGTGGATGCAACTCCCAAATCTATGAAAATTATTATCCAGCAAAATATTCGTCAATTTCTTTTAGCCAATGGAAGTGCTACGAAGGTGGAGCTGAGTGATAAATTAGGAATTAGTTTTCCTACTATTAGCAAATTTACGGCACAGATGGAAGAGGATGGAGAATTACTGTCAGCGGGTTTAGATGATTCGAGTGGCGGCAGACGAGCAAAGCGGTATACATATAATCCTGAATATATGTTAGGGTTAGCCATTTTTTTAGAGAAGACCGAAACCAATTATATTGTGTTTAACTGCCTGGGAGAAGAGAAGGAGACTGGTAAAATTTCCAGTGCGTTAAAGGATGACAATGTAAAATTACTGATCGAGTATGTGGAAGCGTTACAAATGCAATATCCAAAGATTAGCTCTATTTCTATTGGTGTGCCTGGTTCGGTTGATAATGGACGAATCATTTACAGTCCTGATTATGAATATCTTCATGATTTTGATTTAAAGGGATACTTAGAAAATTATTTTTCGATCCCCGTGGTCATTGAAAATGATATGAATGCAGCAGTATTAGGTTATCAAGATCAGCAGGAGAAAAAGAACGATAAATCACTTGTTTATCTCTATTCTGGCCAAAATGGTCCAGGAGCTGGAATTATCGTAAATGGAAAGATTGTACGAGGGAGTACTAATTTTGCAGGGGAAGTATCCTTTGTACCGCAATATAATAACCGAAACTTTGGACAGACCTTTACAAATGGAAAAGTATTCTTTTCAAAGGAAGATGAAGTTGATGCCATAAGTAGACTAATTGCTTCCTTTGTGGCAATTATTAACCCGCATGCGGTTATTTTCTGTAATGATGAAGTCACTCAAACCACAATCAACCATATCAAACAACAAAGCTCCACCTATATTCCGGCAGAACATCTTCCTGAATTTAGAATGAGTGACTGGAAGCAAGATTATTTATATGGATTACAACGACTTGGACTCGATTTAATCATTACAGGAATAAGTAGTAAAACAAATGAATAGTTTGCAAAATGCTTACAGAGTGGGGGTTAACTATTGGCGACATTTTTTTTAGTAATCATCTATTTGGCTTTTATCAGTTTAGGTTTGCCAGATTCTTTATTGGGAGTGTCATGGTCTTTAATGCAAGTGGAATTTAAGGCACCCCTTGAAACTGCAGGAGTACTTTTTATGACAATTGCAGGGGGGACGATCATATCCAGCTTTATTAGCGGTACGGTGCTGAAAAAATTTGGAACTGGAATGGTTACATTTGTAAGCTGCTTTATGACAGCGGGAGCTCTATTAGGGTTTCATTTCGCACCATCGATTGTATGGCTGTTCATTTTTGCCATCCCGCTGGGCTTAGGTGCAGGTGCTGTAGATACAGGTTTAAACAACTATGTAGCAAGCCATTACAAGGCGCATCATATGAGCTGGCTTCATTGTTTTTGGGGAGTTGGAGCTACGCTTGGACCAATTATTGTGGCTCAGTTTATATCTAGAGATAATTCTTGGCGAAGTGGTTATTTTGCCATCGCAAGCATTCAATTTATTCTAGTTGTCATTTTGCTTTTCACACTTCCCTTATGGAAAAAGATAGAAAAAGTCCCTAAACAGGTGCACGAAAATAAAATAGAAGAGTCCACTAGTACATTGGATGAAGCATATTTGGAAAATCAAAAACCTTGGCAAATAAGAGGGGTTAAGCTAGCTTTACTTGCATTTTTATTTTACTGCGGGGCGGAAGCAGCAGTTGGGCTTTGGGGAAGCAGCTTCCTCGTAAATGTTAAAAATTTATCGATAGATGTAGCAGCCAAATGGGTTTCCGTGTTTTATGCAGGAATAACCATTGGAAGATTTATTACAGGCTTTATTACATTAAAAATGAGTAATCAAAGATTGATAAGATGGGGACAAATAATTGCGTTAGTTGGGGCCATTCTATTATTTTTGCCATTCCCTGTTCTTTTTTCACTGGCAGGCTTTATTATGATTGGTTTAGGTTTAGCACCGATATTTCCATGTATGCTGCATGAAACACCACTACGTTTTGGACAGAAGCATTCCCAAACCATAATGGGGTATCAAATGGCTATTGCCTATACAGGCAGTACCTTTCTTCCTCCCATTCTCGGATATGCTGCAGCAAAATCAACAATAGGAATTTTCCCTTTTGTTATTGCAGGTTTTATTGCCATGATGCTATGGGGATCGGAAAGGTTAAATGGAGTATTGCATATAAGAGAGATAAAAAAGGATACCGCGAGTGTGAGTTAAGTTAATTAAAGAAGGAGTGACAGGAACATGAAAATAGAACATGTTGCAATCTGGGTGAAAGATTTAGAAGGAATGAAGACATTTTATACGACCTATTTTGAAGGGACAGCAAATTCGAAGTATCAAAATATAGAAAAGAAATTTGAATCCTATTTTATATCGTTCAAGGAGGGAGCTCGCTTAGAACTTATGCGTAAAGCGGGGATAGATAAGTCTGATTCAGATGATAGAGTTGGCTGGGCGCATATTGCTATTTCATTAGGAAGCAAAGAAGCAGTTAATCAACTGACGGAACGATTACAAAAGGATGGCTTTCTGCTAGTTAATGGGCCTCGTCTAACAGGGGACGGCTATTATGAAAGTGTGATAGAAGATCCAGAAGGAAATCTTATAGAGTTGACGGTCTAATGCGGATAGAAGGGAACAAAAAAGTGAAAACAGAAAAAGAAAAAATGGTAAATGGAGACTTCTATAATCCAGCAGATCCAGAATTAATGAAGGATCGAAATAATGCGCGAAAGCTAACAAGAATATTTAACGAATCCATTGAAACAGAAGACAATATACGGTCCGTCCTATTAAAACAATTATTTGGTTCCACAGGAACTAATATATTCATAGAACCAACCTTTCGTTGTGACTATGGATATAACATCCATGTAGGGGAAAACTTCTTTGCTAATTTTGATTGTGTGTTTTTGGATGTTTGTGAGATTAGAATTGGGGATAATTGCTTCATCGCCCCGGGAGTACATATTTATACAGCGACACATCCTTTAAATGCTCAAGAAAGAATAGCAGGAATTGAGTACGGAAAACCGGTGAATATCGGAAATAATGTCTGGATGGGAGGAAGAGCAGTTATCAATCCAGGGGTAAGCATTGGAAATAATGTGGTGGTTGCATCTGGTGCAGTTGTAACAAAGGACGTACCAAATAATGTTGTTATTGGTGGAAATCCAGCAAGAATTCTTAAAAAAATAGTTGAGTAGAATAGGAGAGTTGGAGGAAAGCGAATGATTAAATTAGTGCTGACAGACATGGATGGAACATTTTTAAATAATAATGGGGATTTTGACCGAGAATTGTTCAAAGAAGTAAAGAATCTAATGAAAGAAAAGGGAGTAGCTTTTGCTCCTGTTACTGGTAAGCAATGTGAACGGGTTGAAGAATTATTTGGTGAAGATGCGAAAGATATGTGGATTCTAGGGGATAGCGCCACCCGCATCAAGCATAATGGTAAATTTGTTTATGAATCGCTGATAAGCAATGAATTGGGTCAAGCGATTATTCAGTTGCTAGAGGAAATAAGTCTAAATCATACTATTATTGCTTGTACGAGAAGTGGTGCAGTTATAAAGGATAGCGTTATCCCGGAAGAAGCTGCTATTGTAAGAAAATCTTATACACAAGTGAGAAAGGTATCAGACTTTAAAGAAATAACAGAAGATTTCGTAAAGATAACAATTCATGATTCAGAGCTTAAATGTTTTGAAACAAGAGAAAAATTATCATCCTTTTTTGAATCTGCTTATATTGTAGCATCTGAGGCAGCTTGGATTGATATAGCCAATGTAAATGTTCATAAAGGGACAACAGTCGAGCATTTGCAACAATTATTAAATGTTACCCCTGAAGAAACAATGGCATTTGGCGATAGCTATAATGACATAGAACTTATGAGTCGCAGTATATATAGTTTTGCTGTTCGGAATGCCGTAAAGGAATTAAAAGAGACAGCTAATTTCATCACTCGCTCAAATGAAGAAGATGGTGTAATGAGAACAATCATTCAACTGTTATCTCTTTTATAGATGGGAGATAGAACCAATCTGTTTTGATAAAAATGACAAGAAGTGAATTCTAAATATGATTTTAGGAAGAGAAGACTTTTCATTTCTCCTCTTTTCGTATATAATTTCTTTATTGGAAAAGAGGGTGTATAATGGAGAAAACAAAACCTTATGGGACTGTTCTATTAAGAGCTGCAAAAATTATGGATTATCTCTCAGAAAATCCTAATCAAACATTGCAGAACATTGCTCAAAACACAGAGATGACAACTTCAACTACTTTGAAAATATTGGACACTTTATTGTTAATTGGCTTTGTTAGTAGAGATAAAAATAAAAATTATCGATTAGGATCTAAACTTATTCGATATGCCAATCAAGGTGTGGATCAGCTGGACTTAGTAGAGCTGACATTGCCTTATTTAGAAAAACTGCAAAAGTTAATTGATGAAACCATTCATTTAGGTGTACTTGTGGATAATGAAATTTTATATGTAAACAAGCTAGAGGCTAAACATCAGACAATAAGAATGTCTTCAAGGGTTGGGATAACAAGGCCCTTGTACAGTTCAGCAATGGGGAAGGCGGTCCTTGCAGAGCTGGAAGAAGAAGAATATTTAAATTACCTAAAAACAACTCCTTTAGTTCCATTTACAGAGCATACGATAACCAATTCTTTAAAGCTTGCATCAGAATTACAGAAAGTGGGAGAGACTGGGATTGCTTTTGATGACGAAGAAATGGAAAAGGATATCTTCTGTATTGGAGCATCTTTAAAAAAAGATGGAAAAATCATTGGAGCATTTAGTGTAAGCATGCCGAAATATCGGCTTACAGAAGAATTTAAAAAACAAATAATAAAGGCTATCGTCGAAACGAAAAATGAGATAATGCAAGTTGTGACTCATTAAATCGTTTCGGCGATTTTTTTATTTAATGATTAGCGTTTACATTTTTCAAAAAAGTATGTATAATCAAGATAAGTTTCTTAATAATAAAATTGTATTTCTAAATAAGAAAAGAGTGGTAGAGATGAAACGAGTTGAAACGTTACGGCGCTTAAAGAGTGCTGGGGTGATTGCAGTAGTCCGCGGGAACAGCAAGGAAGAGGCAGTAAAGGCAAGTAATGCAGTGGTTCAAGGTGGCATGAAGGGAATCGAATTAACTTTTACGGTTCCTAATGCTGATAAAGCCATTAGTGAATTAGTAGAGTTGTATCAGAATGATTCTAATATTGTAATAGGGGCAGGTACGGTGTTAGATGTAGTAACTGCTCGTTTAGCTATCATGGCTGGGGCAGAGTATATTGTCAGCCCAAACTTTGATAGAGAGACAGCAGAACTATGTAATCTTTATCAAACTCCCTATCTTCCAGGATGCTTAACGATAACAGAAATGAAAGAGGCATTAAAGGCAGGAGTAGATATTATCAAACTGTTCCCAGGCAGCGCCTATGGGCCAAGTATTGTATCCGCTTTTAAAGCGCCAATGCCTGAAGTTAATATTATGCCGACAGGTGGAGTAAGCTTAGAAAATATGGAAGACTGGTTTAAAGCAGGAGTAGTAGCAGTTGGCGTAGGAGGAAATCTATTAGCGCCTGTAGCAAAGGGAGATTTTACGAAAGTTACAGAGATTGCTAGTCAATATATGGAGAAATTTCATCAAATAAAAGGAGCATAAATATGGGAAGGGTAGTTACTTTAGGTGAAATCATGCTTCGTCTATCCACTGATTCTGGTGTGCGAATTGCCCAGGCTGATAATTTTTGTGCACATTATGGCGGGGGTGAAGCCAATGTCGCTATTTCACTTGCCAATTTTGGTCACGATGTCTACTTTGCTAGTAAAATTCCAGACAATGGCTTAGGAGAAGGTGTAGTAAAGCATTTAAATCGTTATGGTGTTCATACTAACTTTCTCTTAAAAGGAGGATCTAGGTTAGGCACTTATTATGTGGAGGCTGGAATTGGTGAACGAGCAGCCAATGTCATTTATGATCGTGCAGGTTCAAGCTTTGCCGAAATGACAGAAAGTGAATGGGAAAAAGAAGAACTGTTTAATAACGTAGATATCTTTCATATTTCAGGAATTACACCTGCGTTATCCTCAAGTTGGAAAAAAACAACCATTTCACTCATAGAAGCCGCAAAAGAGGCTGGCTGTAAAATCAGTTTTGATATTAATTATCGAGGAAAATTATGGTCTCAGAAAGAAGCAGGTGAGACAATTTCTGAAATATTGCCACTGGTAGATTACTGTTCAGCTGGCATGCTTGATGCTCTCTATTTGTTAGGAATTCCGGAGGCAACTGAACAGGAGAATGAATTAGTTTACTACTATCAAGAAATACAGAAGAAATTTCCTGCTATCTCTGTTTTATATTCCACAAAAAGAACGGTGGTATCTGCTAGTTGCAATGAATTAATAGGAACATTATGGATGGATGATCACTACTATGAATCTCAAAATCATGTAATTAATCCAATCGTTGATAGGGTAGGAGCAGGTGATGCTTTTTCCGGTGGAGTTCTGCATGGAATACTAGCCCAAAAAAGTCCACAGGAAATGATTGACTTTGCGACAGCTGCATCCGCTTTGAAACATACAATTCATGGTGATTGTAATCAATTTAGCGAACCAGAAGTCAACAGCTTTTTACTAGCTGGCTCTGGAAAAATAAATCGATAGGAGTGTAGAAAAATGCAAAACATGGAAACTCGTTATACACATAGCCCAGAGGATATTCGTCATTACTCTACAGAACAATTGAGAAAAGAATTTTTAGTAGAAAAGGTGTTTGTGCCAGGGGAAATTAGTTTAACGTATACACATAACGACCGTATGATTTTTGGCGGAGTTACGCCGACCGATAAATCCTTAGAAATCATTTTGGATAAGCAATTGGGTGTGGAATATTTCTTGGAACGCCGTGAGCTGGGAGTTATTAATATCGGTGGTCCGGGTTATATCGAAATCGACGGAGAAAAAGAAGAAATGAAAAAACAAGATGGATACTATATTGGCAAAGAAACACGTCATGTTGTTTTTTCTTCCGAGGATCCAAACAATCCGGCTAAATTTTATATTAGCTCCGTACCAGCACATCATAAATATCCAAATGTAAAAATTAGTATTGATCACATTAAACCAATGGAAACTGGAGAAGCCTTAACATTAAATCAGCGTAAAATTTATCAATACATACATCCAAATGTATGTGAAAGCTGCCAATTGCAAATGGGCTATACTATCTTAGAGCCTGGAAGTGCATGGAATACAATGCCTTCTCATACACATGAAAGACGCATGGAAGCATATGTTTACTTTGATATGGAAGAAGATACACGTATTTTCCATATGATGGGGAAACCTGATGAAACAAAGCATTTAGTTATGAGCAGCGAACAAGCTGCTATTTCACCGAGCTGGTCTATTCATTCTGGGGTTGGTACCAGCAATTATTCTTTTATCTGGGCAATGTGTGGCGAAAATATCACTTATACCGATATGGATATGATACCAATGGATAAATTGAAATAAGAGGAGAGAAAGCAATGGCATTCACGATGGATAAATTCCGCATTGATGGAAAAGTAGCCTTAGTTACAGGTGCAATATATGGAATTGGTTTTGAAATCGCAAGCGCTTTATCAAAAGCAGGTGCGAAAATCGTGTTTAATTCCTTAAACCAAGAATCTGTCGACCAAGCACTTCAAAGTTATCAAGAAGCAGGAATCGAAGCAAAAGGCTATGTATTTGATGTTACAGACGAACAGGCCGTGCAAGCTGCGGTTGTACAAATTAAAGAAGAGGTTGGTCCCATTGATATTTTAGTTAACAATGCTGGGATTATCAAGCGTGTACCAATGGTAGAAATGTCTGTAGAAGATTTCCGTCAGGTAGTAGATGTAGATTTGAATGGACCATTTATTGTTTCCAAAGCAGTTATACCTGGTATGATTCAGAATGGCGGCGGTAAGATCATCAATATCTGCTCCATGATGAGTGAATTAGGCAGGGAAACAGTCAGTGCATATGCTGCTGCTAAAGGTGGGCTAAAGATGCTGACAAAAAATATCGCTTCTGAATATGGAGAGTACAATATTCAATGTAATGGAATCGGGCCAGGTTATATCGCTACACCACAAACTGCCCCATTACGCGAAAAGCAAGCAGACGGATCCCGTCATCCATTTGATCAGTTTATTATAGGGAAAACGCCTGCAGCCCGTTGGGGAAATCCTGAAGACCTAGCTGGTTCAGCTGTATTTTTAGCATCTGAAGCATCGAACTTCGTGAATGGTCATATTCTCTATGTAGATGGTGGTATACTGGCATATATTGGTAAACAGCCTTAAGAAGGATAAGCAATCGTGCTATTTCAATCAATAAAGAAATGATATTTTTACTAGTTCAATAGCTGAAAGTATCTGTACATGTTTTAAATTTATCTTAGAGGTTCCACTAAATCGGGTGACTGATTTAGTGGAACCTCTTTTTCTTTTAACTTAGTTATTTATGGTGATTATGATATGATAATTAATATAAGAAATAAAAAAACAGTTATATTCTTGGAAATGAAGTTAGTGTTTTTCTCTATGTAAGTATTGCTTTGAGAAAAACAATGTAATAGAGGTGATTTTATTGATTCATATTGGATTAACAGGCTGGGGAGACCATCCGAGTCTTTATGGAAAAAATACTTCATCACAAAATAAGTTAATGGAATATGCCGGTTATTTTCCTACTGTGGAAGTGGATGCTTCTTTTTATGCTGTGCAGCCAGTCCGGAACGCGGAGTCTTGGGTAAAGAAAACACCTGACTCTTTTCAATTTATCGTAAAGGCATTTCAAGGAATGACAGGACATAACCGTGGAGATATTCCTTTTTCCTCGAATGGTGAAATGTTTGCTGCATTTATCGATTCCTTAGTTCCGTATAGAAAAAGTGGCAAATTAGCGATGGTTTTATTCCAATTTCCTCCTTGGTTTGATTGTACAAAGGATAATGTCCAATACTTAAGAGCATGTAGAAAAAGGATGGAAGATATTCCTTGTGCACTTGAATTTAGACATCAATCATGGTTTGATTCCAAATATCGAGCAAGTACCCTTCAGTTTATGAAGGAAGAGAATTGGATACATAGTATTTGTGATGAGCCTCAAGTAATGCCGGTTTCAATTCCTACAGTTCTAGAAGCGGTTGGCGAAGATAAAGTGCTCATTCGGCTTCATGGAAGAAATTATTACGGGTGGCAGCAAAATAATAATCCAAATTGGCGAGAAGTTCGCTATTTATATCGGTATAATACAGCAGAATTAAGTGAGTGGGCTGAAAATATTCGCCTGCTTGAAAAGCAATGTAAAAATATTTATGTGCTCTTTAATAATAATTCTGGTGGAGATGCGGCTGACAACGCAAGAGAAATGATTGATTTATTAAAAATAGAATATACGGATTTAGCTCCAAGACAATTGGATTTATTTTAACTGGCAGAAGAGTGAAGAAGAATATTTCTGCTATAGAATAGATAATTGTCTAAAAAAGAGAAAATACAAATAAGGAAGGCGAGAAGATGGAAGTCATCCATATATATCATACTAATGATTTACATAGCCATTTTGAAAATTGGCCAAGAATTTATGAATTGCTGCGTGAAAGAAAAAAATGGCATAAAGAGGCTGGCGAAGCTGTTTATTTATTTGATATAGGTGACCATTTAGATTTGTCTCATCCTTATACGGAAGCAACTAAAGGTAGAATTAACACACAGCTGTTAAATGAAGAACACTATGATGCAGTGACAATTGGGAATAATGAAGGAATTACATTGTCTTATGAAGGATTAGATCATTTATATGATGAAGCAAAATTCGATGTAATTGTTGCTAATCTCTACAAACATAATGGGGAACGTCCTGATTGGGCAATTCCTCTTCAAATATTTAAGACAGCTAAAGGAACAAAAATTGGTGTTATCGGTATTACGGCCTATTTTGAAAAGTTATATGAGCTTTTAGGATGGAAATTGACAGATCCAATAGAAGAATTATCTAAGCAATTAGAAAAAGTCAGAGGAAAAGTTGATATTATTGTATTGCTTTCCCATTTAGGGATAAATGACGATGAGATGATTGCAGCTAATTATCCAGAAATAGATGTGATTCTTGGTGCACATACCCATCATATTTTCCATCAAGGAAAAATAATTAATAATAATCTTCAAGGTGCTGCTGGTAAGTATGGTTATTATCTAGGTCATATTGAATTAAAGGTCAATGCTTCCAAAAAAATAATTGATAAAAAAGCCATATTATATGAAACAAGTAAGTTGCCGATTGCAAATAAAGAAGAAGCCATTGTGGAAAATTATTACCAGCAAGGGAAATTAGCTTTATCAGAAAAGGCAGCGACGATTGATGAGTATTTATCTAGAGAAGCGCTAGCAGAAATGCTCTGCGAAAAATTAATTTCGTGGTGTCAATCGGATTGCGCAATAGTAAATGAGGGCTTAATTTTAGATGGATTGCAAGCAGGGGATATCACTTTCTTTGATTTATTATCGATTTGTCCACATCCGATTAATCCATGTAATGTGACATTAACTGGAGCGGAATTGAAAGAAATAATACTTGAAATGAGATCCGACAAGTGGGAGACAATGCCTGTCAAGGGCCTTGGATTCCGGGGAACTTTAATGGGGAAAATGATTGCAGCAGGAATTACGCATGAGATAATCGGAGAAAGAGAGCAGTACTATATAAATGCAAAGGAAATACAGGCAGATCAGAATTATGTTGTCACAGTACCTGATATGTTTACATTCGGTAATTTTTTTCCAGCTATTTATCGTGCAACAAAGAAAGACTATTTTCTTCCTGAATTTATGCGTAATATTCTTGCTGACACTTTACAAAATAGGATAAAAGCGTAAGAGGCAATTTTTTCATTTCTTAAATAAAGAAGAAAACACCGATTTCTCCTCTCTTGAATATACTTATTAGGAAGGGACAGAGAGGAGTGAGCACAGAGTATTATGATTGATGTGTATCCTGTTGATATCAATGGACATACTTTTATTGCGGTCTCGGTATTATTGCCTAAAACTACTTTGCTTGCTGTGAAAAATGATAAAGGCTATATCATGTGCGGTGCCTTAGATGTGGCATTGTTAAATGATAAGCTGAAAGACCGGAAAATCATCGCAGGCAGAGCTGTTGGTGTGAAAACGATTGAACAACTGCTAAATGCACCATTAGAGTCTGTGACAATGGAAGCAGAAGCATATGGAATTCATAAAGGGATGATTGGAAGAGAAGCATTATTGAAAATGGTATAAAGGATAAAGAGATAAAGAAGGTTTAACGAATTAGAGGGGTATTGCCCCTTTTCGTTAAACCTTCTTTTTTGGAAGTGAAGGAAATAAATATCCCTGCATTTGGACTATTTTTTAAAATTTAACTTTTCTTTTATAGGTATAAAGAAACAAAAGCAAAAGTACGATATAATAGATACTATATAAATTATTAGGAGCTATTAAAGCATGAGACTAGTTGGGACAAAGAATATAAAAGAAGGTGCAATCTTAGCTAAGCCTATATTAAATGATCGCGGAAGAGTGTTAATAAATAGTGGGATAAGATTAGAGAAAAAGATGATTAAAAGGCTGCTTGACTTTGGTATTAGCTATGTTTATTTAGAAGATAAACATACAAAGGATATTAAAGTGAATGATGCCATATCTGAGCAAGTTAAGATGGAAGCGATGCAAACTATTGAGAAAAGTTTTGATATGATAAAAAGTGCAGATGCTGATGATATTTCGATGGTGATGGAGAAGAATACACCTATTTTTAAGAAATTGGTTGAAAAAGTACTATTGGAATTAAAAAATCATGAACATCTTTCTTCCGTTATGTCGGATGTTTATCTATATGATAATTATATTTTTTCGCATAGCTTAAATGTGACTATTTATACGTTAGCATTAGGTTTAGAGTTAAAACTTCCGCCGAAGCAGATGGAAATCCTAGGGCTTGGGGCTATTTTACATGATATTGGTAAAATGAAGGTTCCGTTAGAAATTCTCCTCAAACCAGGATCGTTAACGGCAGAAGAATTTGAAATTATAAAAAGTCATGCAGAAGCAGGCTTTGAGATGCTAAGAAAAGTGGAGACACTGCCTTTACTTGTTAGTCATTGTGCCTACCAGCATCATGAGCGCTTAAATGGGTCTGGTTATCCGAGAGGCATAGAAGCAAAAGATATTCATTTGTTTGGAAAAATTATTGCTGTAGCAGATGTTTTTGATGCCATTACATCCAATCGCGTCTACCATGATGCATTATTACCACATGAAGCATTAGAGATTTTATATACGGGTTCAGGCTATCTATATGATGCGAAAATTGTCGAAGCATTTAGAAGAGCGATAGTCCTTTATCCTAATGGATTAAGTGTTATGCTAAGCAATGGAGAAAAAGGGATTGTATGTAAACAAAATAAGGGAATGAATGAAAGACCAATTGTACGAATTGTGGAAAGAGAGGGGAAAGAAATTCCTCCATATGACTTGAATTTAAAGGAAGATCTCTCAATTGTCATAACGCAATGTGATTCCCTCCAAAATCCTTTGTGAACATATAGGCGATAAGAATGGAGCTATATATCCTTATCGCCAAGTAAGTAATTTATTTTTTCTTTCTTGATTTTATCTTTTCTTGTCTTTCCCATAATCGTAAGTGTGCGTACGGATCATAGGACCATTCTGTATAGCCGTTATCTTTATAGATACCATAATGTAGATGAGGAGGGAATTTTCCAGAAGTTCCTGGTGGTCCATACCCTGAACTTCCAACTCCACCAATAATCATCCCTGGCTCTACGACCATTCCAGCCTGAATCTCTTTTGAGAATCCATTTAAATGAGCAAAATAATGATAATTATTATTAATATCTCTTATTCCGATTCGCCATCCGCCGTAATTATTCCAGCCTTTCATTTCTACAATCCCATAGGAAGTCGCTTTTACAGGGACTCCATAGTCCGCAAAAATATCTGTGCCTTCATGAATTCTTTTTCCTCCCCAGCCACGGGCGTCCCCCAAGTACTGCGATAGCTATGATCACTTCTTAAGGGCAGAGGAAAGGCATGATCATCTAAATTTAATCTACCAAAGTGGTTGTAAATGGCTGCTTTTCCCATTATGATACTAACAGTTTTATCCCTTTTATAGTAGTTCCATAATCCGATTTTAAAGTTATCCTCATCAATGCCATATTGACTTATATAATTGGAGAATGCGGAAAGGATATCTTCATCATTAAATCTATCTGCTTTTCCATCTCCATCACCGTCAGCACCAAGGCCTCCAAATAAAGGAATGGTTAAAGGGTTATTATCCTCTGGATTGGGATTAATAATACCAGCCCATTCTTCCTTCGTAAAATAAATCCCAGTGTATCCCTTTGCCTTAGGGATATCTTTTCTTGAGGAGCGAATGTTACGCTCATATTGATCGACAGCAGCTATATAATACCAAGGAATTTGATATAATGCTTCTATTTTTTTATAAAGTTCCATCCTTTTTGTGTATGGGTCAGTCATTTTTTCATTAGCAAATGTGACAGTGTTAGGTAGTAAAAACATAAGAATAATGATTATAAATATTAACCTGTGCAAAAGATTAGTCCCTCCCTTCTTATTCTGTCGTTATATTTTGTGACTTATATCAAAAAAAATAATTATCAATTAATGGTAATCATTTTAAATGAATAACTTGTAGAGGCATTTCCATTATGTTAAAGTGACAAATGAAGAAGAGACAATCCTTTTACTGTGTATAACATACAAAAAAATTTGAGGAATAGCTGTTATACAATACTGTTTTTTAAGTAAAAATGATGAAAATTATTTTACTAGGAGATGAATGTGGTGTCAGAAAAAAAACAAGAATATTTGCGCAAACCTGAATGGTTAAAAATTAAATTGAATACGAATGAAAATTATACAGGTTTGAAAAAAATGATGAAGGAAAAGCAGCTCCATACAGTCTGTGAGGAAGCAAAATGTCCAAATATTCATGAATGTTGGGCAGTTAGAAGAACAGCTACATTTATGATTTTAGGAGCTATTTGTACAAGAGCCTGTCGTTTTTGTGCAGTTAAAACAGGATTACCGACTGAATTAGATTGGCAAGAGCCAGAAAGAGTTGCTGATTCTGTGTTTGCAATGAACTTAAAGCATGTGGTTATTACTGCTGTTGCAAGAGATGACTTAAAAGACGGCGGAGCAGCTGTATTTGCAGAAACTGTTCGTGCTATTCGCAGAAAAAATCCATTTACCAGCATTGAAGTATTACCATCCGATATGGGAGGAGTAGAAGAAAACCTACGATTATTAATGGATGCTAAACCAGATATCTTGAACCATAATATTGAAACTGTAGAAAGATTGACCCCTAGAGTCCGTGCAAGAGCAAAATATCATCGTTCTCTTGAGTTTTTACGAAGAGCAAAAGAGATGCAGCCTAATATTCCTACTAAGTCTAGTATTATGGTTGGCTTAGGCGAAACGAAAGAAGAAATTATCGCCACAATGGATGATCTTAGAGCAAATAATGTGGATATTATGACTATTGGCCAATATTTACAACCAACTGTCAAACATTTAAAAGTACAAAAATATTATCATCCAGATGAATTTAAAGAGCTAAAGGAGATCGCTTTAAGTAAAGGATTTAGCCATTGTGAAGCAGGTCCATTAGTTCGTTCTTCATATCACGCAGATGAGCAAGTAAACGAAGCGAAAAAAAATCAGCAAATGGCTGAACATGCAAAAGAAGCATAAATAAGAATAAGGCTAAAGGGATAAGTTTTCCACTGAAGGTAAGCTCAGACTATTATACGGAAATACTAAAAATATTTCGTATAATGGTTTGAGTTTTTTTATTCATGCAGAATTAATTAAGAATATTAGCCCGTATTCAAAAGGGATTTAACAGTATAAAATAAAAATTCTGTATTTTATAGGAAGATTTTATTGTTAGTGCTATGTAAATATCTTTGCTAAGGTTATAATGATAGTGAGTAATGTTATAATTGGACTATTTATCTAAGATCCAAATAATTCAACTAATCATCAGTGAAGTTAAAATGCAAGCTGCACGGATGGAAGTTTTACATTAAGGAAATATATACAGGTTTTGAGGTGATACGATTGGTTTGTATTAATAACCATTGTTATGAACTGATTGAAGAAAGAAAATCAGGTTTTAATGAAGAAGCATTTAAAAATAGATATAGTGACATATTAACGAAATACGATTATATTGTCGGAGATTGGGGTTATGGACAATTAAGATTACGTGGCTTTTTTGATGATCATAATCAAAAATCAAGTTTTGATACGAAAATAAGCACATTAACGGAATATTTATATGAATATTGTAATTTTGGCTGTGCCTATTTTGTCGTAAAAAAAACAAAATAATAAGGTTATCCTTTAGTTTGATCTTGAAGAAGGAGCTTCCATTCAGAAAGAAAACAAGAAATGGACTGGCTTGGCGAATGGAGAAACTGTTTTGTTAATTTACTTGTCTTTAATATGTATAAGTAAGCCATCTAACTCAGTTTCTTAAGCAAAGCCATGAATGTTTTTCTTTACCATTTGAATTCCCAATGCGCTTTTTGCATCTAATTGTAAGTCTTGTAGCAATAGAAGTAAGGAAAAGGCCATCTATAGAGAATTAATTTGCTTTAATGACAGAAAAAGTTGGCATTTTGAGAGGAATGGGGCTATGAAATATCAAGAGAATATCTGTTCAAGGTTATTTAATTGGGGAAAGTTACTTCTTCCGACAGAACTTATTAAGTATTTTCCTCCATCATTTGTAATACGAGACCCTATTATTCATCAAGTCCAAAAAGCGATGATAAGAGGATATGAGGTAGCTGTTATTGTATTGGATATATCGAATTTACATAGAATAAAGCAGCAATTAGAAGCAAATGATTTTTTGCAATATATTCGATTGCTAAAAAAATCATTTGGCAAAACGATACAATTAAAAGCTTCTAATGAAATCATTGCGATTCATGATTATAATCCGAACGGTTTAACTATGTTTATGAAATGGGAACAAGGATCCGAATGTTTACCAGTGCTAGATGGATTAATTAAAGATATTATACATAATGTAGAAAATGACTTTCGTAAAATTGGGAGCATTCCGCCTGTATTCAGCACAGGATACATGTTTATTGAGAATAAATATACCTATCTTTCTGATGCTATTCAAACTGCATATGAATTAGCCCTTGCAATGGCACATAAAAGATCTGATCCGGAATTCAATAAATTAGTCTATACTTTGGGGAATATAGTGGCAAACAAAAGCATTCGATTACTGGCACAACCAATTATGGATGTAGAGACAAATAAAATTCACGCTTGTGAAATGCTGACAAGAGGACCTGAAGGAACACCGTTAGAAAACCCGCTTCAACTTTTCTCTTTAGCAAGGCAAACGAAGTTTTTGTATGATCTTGAAATGATTGTTCTTGAAAAGGCCTTTGAACAAATTCAGCAAACAAAATGGAGGCACAATATCTTTATTAACTTTACACCTGTCACAATCGGCAACCAAAGATTTATTAAAGATATAAAGAGCGTAATTCGTAGGTATAAAGAAATTTCCCCGAAAAAAATAACAATTGAAATTACCGAAAGAGATTCATTTGAAGGGTTAGAGCATTTTGCTAATAATCTAAAAGTATTAAGAATGCTTGGTTTTTTAATTGCAGTTGATGATACTGGCGCGGGTTATGCTAGTCTGAATTCCATCAGTGAAATCATGCCAGATATTATTAAGATTGACCGTTCTGTAATCCAGAATATTGATAAAAATTCCGTAAAGGAATCGATGCTACAAGGACTTCTTCTTATTGCAAAAGAAGTGGGATCCGTTGTGGTGGCAGAAGGGATTGAAAATGCAGAGGAAGCCTCTATTTTATCAAAAAATAAAGTGGATTTAGCTCAAGGATATTTTTACGCCAAGCCTACTAGTCTTAGTAATCATTTACAAATCTCATAGTATGCGGAAGGAGTTAGGGAATATGTATTTTGTGGACCGAGAAAAAATAGAAGAACAGTTAAACTATTACCACGAGCTCATTAATCAGTTTGAAACGCAAGAAACGTGGAATACATTTCTTGAGAAAGTGGCACTTGAAAGATTGACACATATGATGATTGAAGTCATCTTGGATGTTGGAAATAGTATGATTGATGGTTTTATTATGAGAGATCCGGGCAGTTATGACGATATTGTTGATATACTTATTGATGAAAAAGTGATTACTATGGAAATAGGAAATGACATAAAGGAACTCATTCTTTGGCGCAAACAGCTTGTACATCAGTATACCAATATTGATCATAAGGGATTGATTGCAGTATTTGAAGCGAAGCTGCTCTCTATAAAAGCCTTTGCCCCATCTGTAAAAGAATATTTAATTCATGAGTTAGGACCTGTTTCTGCATTTAGAAATTAGATGATTTTTAAAGGAATTGTTTTTGATCAAATAATGAATAAGTTTCATACTTAGAAAAAACAACGTGCTTTTTAAAATAGTTCCTGAATTAATACATAGCATGGAAAGGATTTTTCTAAATGAAAGCGTATAAAGGATATTTAATAGATTTAGATGGAACCATGTATCGGGGAACAGAGGTAATTGAAGAGGCAGCTGAATTTGTTAAGCGATTGATTGCTGCACAAATTCCCTATTTATATGTGACCAATAATTCAACAAAAACACCAGAACAAGTGGCACAAAAGCTACGGGAGTTTCAAATACCGGCAAAAGCGAGTGAAGTATTTACTTCCGCTATGGCTTCTGCCAATTATATTGCTGAAAAATCCCCTGGAGCAAATGTGTTTATGATTGGGGAAAAAGGACTTCAGCAAGCACTAGAAGAAAAAGACTTGAAGTTAGCTGAGGATTCAGAAAATGTTGATTATGTAGTCGCTGGACTTGATCAACAGATTACCTATGAAAAACTTACAGTAGCATGCTTAGCAGTCCGAAATGGCTCACAATTTGTCATTACAAATGGAGATACGGCTTTGCCAAGTGAGCGAGGATTATTACCTGGAAATGGTGCCTTAACTTCTGTTATTTCGGTAAGTACTCAGCGGCAGCCTGTTGTTGTTGGTAAACCAGAATCAATTATTGTGAATCAAGCAATCAAATTATTGGACTTGCCGAAGAAGGATGTCTTGATGGTTGGCGATAATTATCAAACGGATATTATGGCAGGCATTAATGCAAAGATGGATACGCTTCTCGTGCATACAGGAGTTACAACGAAAGAGCAACTAAGCGGCTATTCTGTTAAGCCAACCTACACGGTCGACAGCTTAAGTGACTGGGATATAAAAAAATAAAAAATAAGGACATAAAAAGAGGACGATTCACCACTGTTTAAAGCGTGGGAAAGGTCCTTTTTTACATGGTGACTTATTCTTCCCCTTTAGCACGGTGAGCTAGTCTACTTGAAGCTGCTGCTGCAATAGCACCGACAATATCGTCTAAAAAGGTATGACATTCACCAGTACTCTTATCATTTAACCTTTGTAAAATGCCTGGTTTCAATTTATCTACATAGCCATAATTAGTAAATCCGATGGAACCATACACGTTTACAATCGAAAAAGCAAGCACTTCATCTACTCCATAAAGCCCTTCATCTGTTTCGACAATTTCTTGAAGGGGAGATTCCAGTAGTTTTTTTTCGGCGAGTACATCTAATTGTATCCCTGTGATAACGGCATTTTGAACCTCTCTTTTCGAAAGAACACGTTCAACATTATGAATACAGTCCTCCATTTGTAAATCTTTATGATATTTCTCTTGTAAGAGATAAACAAGCTTCGCTATGTCTTCAATATCGACTCCACGTTCATGTAGCCACTTTCTGGCTGTTTTTTCTGTTAGGTCCTTTAATGACATGAACTTCACCTTTTCTTTAATTATTCACTATGTATTCACAGTGTTTATTATTATATGCATGATGGCTGCTAAATGTTCCTAACAGCTATTGTTTCCATAATTGGGGCAATTCATTAATTGAATCCTCTTAACAAGTTTTAACATTCCTTCTCATATACTTCTAACAGAGAGAAAAACGAGGAGGAAAAGACATTGATTAAGAAAATCTTATCTACAAAGTATGGAATTGATGTAGAAGAAGAAACAAGAGTCGGTCATTATGAAGCTTGTATAAGCAAAGGAAAACTCTATACCATTGTTCCAGTTGGAAATATAGAGGAAGAAGAACTAACAGAAAGAGATCAAATTGCTGCACATATCTATCAGATTGGAGATAAACATGTCAGCATGTTATTAGAGTCAAAAGAAGGAAACAAACATACTGAAATGAATGAGCAACTTTATTGTGTGCTTTTGAATGATCGACTACGTCCCTTTCAGTCTCGGAAATTAGGGAGGAAACTGGGGAAGTTTCATTTTAGAGGCAGAACTGTACCATTTGGTGTCCAAAAAATAAGTAGAATGGGGCAGTGGAAGAGCATGTGGGAACAAAGGTTGGGACAATTGGAGGGTTTTTGGAACAGTATGTTATATAAACAGCCAGAAAGTGAATTCGATCAATTATTTTTAGAATCTTTTCCATATTATATGGGAATTGCTGAAAATGCCATTCAGTATCTTGTCGATACAGAGCTAGATGATGATCCAACTGCTGTAGATAGCGGAACGATTTGTTATAACCGTTTTACAAAAGACACATGGGCAGGGGAATATTATATTAAAAATCCATTTGATTGGGTATTTGATCATTGTGGAAGAGATCTTGCTGAATGGACAAGAGATCGATATTTTCGAAATATCAAAACATATCATCGAGAAGTGAAGACGTTTTATGAGGAGTATCAAAGCGTTATGCCTCTAAGTTCTTTTGCATGGAGATTAATATATGCAAGGCTTTTATTTCCCATTCATTATGTGGAATGTATCGAAAATTATTATTCAGCTATACAGGAGGCAGACCGTCTATTTCTAGAAGAACGGTTAAAGAAAATGCTTAGTCAGTCGAGAGATTTAGAATTATTTTTGAAAGAATTTTTTGACAACACAGAAGTGGCAGTTAAAACATTGAAAATCCCAATTGTTTCCTGGTTGTAAATAATTGGTTTAAAGCGGAAAGCATAAATAGTCAGGATATAAGTGTTCAAAACAAAGAAAAATCCTAACAATTATATGGAGATATTCATGAGAATTTCGTATATTGTTAGGTTTTTTTTTTGAATACAGTATGTTTTCCATGGAGTGAGCGCCGAGCGCTTTGTTGATTCACTTTCTTGAAAAATCTAAATATACATAAAATTTATAATTTTCCTTTTGGAATTATAGCTTCTTCCTATATAATGGATTCATTAAGTAAACGAGCACAGTTATTCTTTTTAAAAGGGAGAAGTATTCTTATTCATAAAAATTTTAAAAGAATGTTTAAACACCCCTTGTAAAAAAAGGAATCAAACACTATAATGTCTACTATATAAAGACAGTTGTTCTCGTAAAAAGAACATCAACGGGAGGTAAACAGATGGAGGCAATCTCAATTGGACTACTCGGATTAGGAACTGTTGGATCGGGCGTTGTAAAAATTATTGAGAATCATCAAGATAAAATTATGCATCAAGTCGGCTGTCCAGTGAAGGTAAAAAAAATTCTCGTCAAGAATGTAAAGAAAGAACGAGAAGTAGAGATTACAGATGATATTCATTTAACAGTTGAGGCTAATGATATATTAGATGATCCTGAAATAGATGTGGTAATAGAAGTAATGGGTGGGATTGAAGAGACAAGGAACATCCTGTTAAAAGCCTTAAAAAATAAAAAACAAGTAGTAACGGCAAACAAGGATTTAATGGCAGTACATGGAGCAGAGCTATTGCAAGCTGCTTCCCAAAATAATTGTGATTTATTTTATGAGGCAAGTGTTGCTGGAGGAATTCCTATTCTAAGAGGTTTAGTAGACGGGTTAGCTTCTGACCGTATCATTAAATTAATGGGAATTGTGAACGGGACAACTAATTTTATTTTAACAAAGATGAGTCAACAGCAAAGACCGTATGAGGATGTTCTATTAGAAGCGCAAGCATTAGGTTTTGCGGAAAGTGATCCCACTTCTGATGTCGAAGGGCTGGATGCAGCAAGAAAAATGACTATTTTGGCAACATTAGGCTTTTCAATGAATATTGGCTTGGAAGATGTAAAGGTACAAGGCATAACGAATGTAACAGATGACGATATACAGTATGGAAAGCAGTTAGGATATACAATGAAACTCATTGGCATTGCTCAAAGGCAGGAAGAAAAAGTAGAAGTTAGTGTCCAGCCTACTTTTATTGTCGACAGCCATCCATTGGCAGCTGTTAATAATGAGTATAATGCTGTGTATGTATATGGAGAAGCGGTAGGAGAAACGATGTTTTATGGTCCTGGTGCCGGAAGCTTACCAACTGCAACAGCCGTTGTATCGGATCTAGTTAATGTTTTGAAAAATATGCGCTTGGGCGTTAATGGAAAAGGTGCAATTGCTCCACAATTTAAAAAGAAGCTAAAAGAGCCAGACGAAATGTTTTCTAAATATTTCTTACGTCTGCAAGTAGTGGATGAGGTTGGAGTATTTGCAGAAATTACATCCATCTTCTCCCAGCATGGAGTCAGCTTTGAGAAAATCCTCCAGTTACCAGTAAAGGAAAAAGGATTGGCAGAAATAGTCTTAGTAACACACCATGCGTCTTTATTAAACTATGAGAATATTTTATTAGAATTAAGGGACTTATCATCTGTTCGAACAGTTAAAAGTTCTTATCGAGTTGAAGGAGGAACAAAGTAATGAGATGGAAGGGTCTTTTAGAAGAATATAAAGAATATTTACCAATAAATGAATCGACACCAATGTTAACACTAAATGAAGGAAACACTCCTTTAATTAAGCTGGAAAAGTTGTCTGAGGAATGGGGCGTCGAGCTATTTGTCAAAACGGAAGGAACTAATCCAACTGGCTCCTTTAAAGATAGAGGAATGGTCATGGCTGTAGCTAAAGCAAAGGAAGAGGGAAACTCTACCGTTATTTGTGCCTCTACAGGAAATACGTCAGCTGCAGCTGCTGCCTATGCTACACGTGCAGGGATGCGCTGTATTGTCGTTATACCAGAAGGAAAAATTGCGATGGGAAAATTGGCACAAGCCGTTATGTATGGTGCTGAGATTATTGCGATTGAAGGGAATTTCGATCAAGCATTACAAATGGTACGAAAAATTAGTGAAACAGAACCCGTTGCACTTGTTAATTCAGTGAATCCGTATCGTTTAGAAGGACAAAAAACAGCTGCTTTTGAAGTCTGTGACCAATTAGGAGAAGCGCCAGATATATTGGCAATTCCTGTTGGTAATGCCGGAAATATTAGTGCATATTGGAAAGGCTTTAAAGAATATCACGAAAAAAAGCAGACTGGACTACCGAAAATCCATGGCTTTGAGGCGGCTGGAGCAGCAGCGATTGTTCATAATCGCGTATTTGAGAATCCAGAAACAATTGCTACTGCCATTCGAATTGGTAACCCTGCTAGCTGGCAGCTGGCTGTTCAAGCACAAGAAGAGTCCAAGGGAATTATTGATGAAGTAACAGATGAAGAGATTATTGCTGCATATCGTACAATTGCTGCAAAAGAAGGGGTATTTGCTGAGCCAGGTTCTTGTGCATCGATTGCCGGTGTTTATAAGCATATTCAAAATGGAAAAATTCCTAAAGGAAGTAGAATAGTAGCGATTCTTACAGGAAATGGCTTGAAAGATCCGAATACAGCGATCGATGTAAGTCCAATTAAGCCAGTAGTACTGCCTAATGATGAAAAAGCAGTAGCTAATCACATTAAGGGAGTCGTTCATATATGAACGAAGGAGAGATGCTGCTAATTAAAGTCCCAGCGAGTACTGCTAATCTCGGGCCAGGCTTTGATAGTATTGGACTAGCATTAAATTTATATTTATCATTGGAAGTTGTTCAAAGTGACTGTTGGGAGGTTATTCCGTTAACAGAGGAATTGAAGGAATTTCCTAGTGATGAAAGTAATTTCATTATTAAAACAGCGATCGAGGTGGCGGAATCATTTCATACTATTCTTCCTCCATGTCAAATAAAAGTGGATAGTAATATTCCTTTAGCAAGAGGACTAGGATCTAGTGCCTCCGCTATTGTGGCAGGAATTGAACTAGCAGATCAAGTCGGTAATTTACAACTGACTAAACAACAGAAATTTGCAATTGCCTCCAAAATGGAGGGGCATCCAGATAATGTTGGGGCAAGTATTTTCGGAGGATTAGTTGTTGGTTGTCAATTAGGAGAAGAAGTAGATGCAGAAATTATTCATTCGATAGACTTGGAAGTACTAGCAGTGATTCCAGAAGAAGAGCTATTAACAAAGTCTTCTCGAGGAGTTTTACCGAACTCTCTTTCTTTTGCTGAAGCTGTTTCAGCAGGTGCAATATCTAATCTATTAGTTGCAGCACTGCTTACAGGCAATAGCAAACTTGCAGGAAAAATGATGAAAAAAGACAAGTATCATCAGCCATATCGGAAAGAGTTAGTACCGCACTTAGAGATCATAGAAGAGCATGCTTGCGATCTAGGTGCTTATGGAGTGGCTTTAAGTGGAGCGGGACCGACAGTGTTATGTTTTGTAGAACCTGGAAAAATGAATACGTTAATAGATGGATTAGCAGTGAAATTACCTGATATGCGTTTCCTCCCCTTGGAAATAGACAAGAAAGGGAGTACTTGCTCCGGAGCACTTGCAACAGAAGTTAAATAAAAAAGAAAGAGGATGCGATTGCATCCTCTTTCTGTATTTTCTCATAAAAAATTAAAATACTTGTTCCACTTCATAAACGCCTGGTACTTCCTCTAATAACGCACGTTCAATACCAGCTTTTAAAGTAATAGTAGAACTTGGGCAGCTTCCGCAAGCACCTAACAAGCGTAGTTTTACAATGCCATCCTCTACATCCACTAATTCACAGTCTCCACCATCTCTTAAAAGGAATGGACGTAATTTATCTAGTACTTCTTGTACTTGTTCTTTCATTTCCACTTCTTGCATACATATCGACTCCTTTCCTATTATTTATTATAATCACATTAGGATGAAAAATCTATAATCAAGAAACACGAATTAAATAAACAAAAAATGGATATATAATAAAAACCCTATAATTATGGAAAAATAAAGGATAGGCAAGCTTGTCTATCCAATGGAGGAGAGTTTATTTGAAAAAGGAAATTGAAGTTAGTATTTATGGTGCAGAACAAATTTGTGCAAGCTGTGTTAACCTGCCATCTTCTAAGGACACATATGAATGGCTCCAAGCTGCATTAAGTAGAAAATTTCCAGAGCAGACTTTTCAGATTAAATATTATGATATTTTTCAAGCAAATTATACGGAAGATAAAAATAAATTCTGTCAGAAAATTATAGAGGAAGATTTATTCTATCCAGTAGTAGTAATTGAGGGAGAGATTGTAGGCGAAGGTAATCCGAAGTTGAAGAAAATTTATGCGGAATTTGAGAAATACGGCTATACTAGTGCTTAATGGTTAAAGTGTATTCATTCCTTAAGTAATAAGGGAGTAGACTGAATACACATCACTATCGATCGAATAGGAAGTATATTCAGTCTAGAAGGATAACTATAACTCTTGTTATCCATACAAAATCAATAGGAAATGTTATTGGTAGTTTTCTGTTGTCCGGCGTTATCTAAAGCTGGAATATTTATGACATGCTCATTTTCTTTTACTAGTGATTAATTTTATTTTTATTATTTTTATCTTTCCATAACACTCCATGTTTAATTAAGCGTGGAATTCTTCCTGTTAAAGCAGTCTTGGCAATAAGGCCGAAACCGGCTTTTTTCCCTAATGATCCTAAGACTCCTTTCAGCTTGATTGGCGGCATATAATTGGGTAGTACTTTTCCTTGCCATCGAGATATTAAAACAAAAGCAATTTGTTCTGCCTGTCCTTCTGCAAGCTGTGCACTGGGGGGATGAGAAAGGCTTGCGCAATCACCAACTACGAAAACATGCTCATTATCAGGAAGATGGTGATGCTTGGATAAGATAATGCGTCCTTTTTTATCTTTTTCCACGTCAAGTTCTCGCACAATTTTATTTGGTTGAATGCCAGCTGTCCAAATAATACAGTCATAATGGTGGGGGCTTCCATGATTATAAACTGTATTTTTTTTTATACAAGTAATGTTGCTATTTTTGATAAGATTAACCTTTTTATCTGTAAACCATCGTTCTACATAGTTTCTTACTTTTTTAGGATAAGAAGATAATATGGTATTTCCACGATCCAATAGTGTTATTTGCAGGCTGCTACTTTCAGCTAATTCTGCTGCTAATTCAACACCGCTTAAGCCGCCGCCAATAATCGCTACCTTTGCCCCTTGAGGCAAGCTATGGAGATGCTTATGTGTTCGTTTAGATTTATTGATGGTTTGAATACTATGAGTGTTTTCTTTAGCTCCCTCGACTTGGTGATAATTATCCTCACAGCCAAGTCCAATAATCAAATCATCATAATCGATCGGATTTCTCCCCGCCAACCAAACTTTATTGTTTTCCAAATCAATTTTTTCCACTTCTGCTTGTATCATGCTTACTTGAGGGTGTTTAGGAAAAGGGATTTGTAGGCTTTTATCCAGTACAGTGCCAGCTGCAAGAGCATAATATTCGGTTTTTAGAAAATGAAATGGGACCTTATCTATTAATATGACCATAAAGTTATATGGTAAATGAGGTATGATAGAGGATAAAACACGCATACCACCATAACCGCCGCCTAATATTATTAATTTTTTCATTTTTTCCCCCTTAGTGTACTCATGAGAATATCTATTCTTTAAAAATTAGTTCGTAAATTTGGATCTTCTCCTTTTAGAGTATATTAAAAGGTTAGGATTGTTTATTCTTCATTATAGAAGGAAAATGACTTTCCCCTTTACAGATAAGAAAGGAAGTATGAGATTAGACAATTTTTGCGTTCACCACCAAGAAAAACCTGTATAATTCAGAGGGAGGTGAGGTGTTTGTTTAAACCGCTAATTGAATTTTGTGCGAGTAACCTAGCATCAGGCGCATATGAAGCGAAAGAATGCCTTGAACAGGATGATTCTTTAGATGTGATTGACTATGGTTGTTTGAGTTATTGTGGGCAATGCGGGGATTCGTTATTTGCGTTGATAGATGGTGAAGTAGTAAAAGGGAAAGATACAAAAGAGCTTGTTGAAAATATCTATCAGCATTTGAAGGAGAATCCATCATAAAACCGCTTATATCAGTGTGATAAAAAATTTTATTCACTGATATAAGCGGTTTTTAGATGAAGGTTTTTTGACTGTCTCTTAATTCCTGCCAGCTTTCTTTAGCTAGCTTTACAATTTGTGTTTCCACTGTTCTACTCTGCTGCTCAATTACTTTTGAATAAAATTTTGTAGCTTTTTCAAGATTATCAGTCCGCTTGGAAAGATCTGCTATTAAATAAATGGTTCTTAATTCTGAAACAGGAGTTCCCTGATAGTCACCAACAGAATAGGAAGTTTCATATTCTGCTAATGCAAGGGATATAAAACGCTTCTCTTGTTCTTGATTATTTAACATACGATAATGCCATGCAATCCGTAGGTGGAGTCCTGCAAGGATAATATGCTTATCCTTCCGTAAAGAAGCGCAATAAGCAGCTAATTTATACGTTTTAATACTATCCTCTATGTTACGTTCTTCTCCAAAGGAATGTGGAATCCAGTGGGAACATACTTTTTCGATTAGTATCTTTTTACTTTCTGGAGAAAAATAAGAAACCGTATCATCACTAAAAGAAAACCCGCAAGCAGGGCAGACATTTATATAATAAAGGAGTGGATTATGCTCAGCATAGACAGGAAAGAAATCTGTATCTAAATGTTTCAATTTGACAAATCTTGAACGTAATTTTTTTGTTGTAAATTTAGTTTGACAAAGCAAACAGGTACATTGCTTATCAAATAACGGTTCGATTTTGTTCAAATTTCTCACTCCCTTTGTTGTTAGGTAAAAAGGCTAGATGTTTATATATTTTATTATACCTTATTGTGAGTAATATTCCCTATAAAAATTTTACAGATAGGTGAAAAGTCTATATTATGTTAAGAAATCTCTTTAAAGTGGGAACAGCAAACGATAGTAATGTTCTAATCGAAAAATACTTGAAGAATGTTAGTACAGATTGTCAAATAGACCTGTTTTGTTCCCATCTTTTACACAGATCCCTTTAGTTGAGTAGTTTTGATTAGCGGTATATAATATAATAAGAAGTAATAATAGGACGAAAGGAGAATGAACAGTGACAGAAGAAATTGTACACATAACAGAAGCCGCTGCTCTTCAAATAAAAGAAATGATGAAGGCGAACGATGAAGAAGGTTCCTATTTAAGAGTTGCCGTAAAAGGTGGAGGCTGCAGTGGTTTATCTTATGGAATGGGCTTCTCACCAGATAAAGAAGAAAACGATCAACTTTTTGAGCAATATGGCATTCGTGTGTTAGTTGATCAAAACGATGGTCCTATTTTAAAAGGAACAAAAATTGATTACAAGCAATCCCTAATGGGCGGAGGATTCACCATCGACAATCCTAATGCGATTGCTTCATGTGGCTGCGGGTCTTCTTTCCGTACAGCAAAAGTGGCTGGAACACCTGAGGAGTGTTAAGAACAAAGAGCTGAATAATAATGTAGTGGGATTGTGGATTACGCACAAAATCTGAGTGTACACAATCTAGAAAATGTGTATTAACAATCCCAATTATGCGGAATCGGGGTTGTGGATTACGAGCCTTCTCGATTAGTTAATGTCGAAAACATAACTATTGAGGAGGATTTTTTATGTCATTAAATAAGAGAGTTAGGAAGAAGCCAGTAGGAAAAATGGCTAATCAAAAGGAATACCCAAAAATAACAATGGAGCAGGCAATAGACCTAGTTGTTGCAGGTAAGAGTGCTGAAGGGCTAAGACAGAGAACCTTAAAGGATTATAAGAAAGATTGGAATTACTTCGTTACTTGGCTTTACAAAAACTACGAGATAGAATCTGTAGACGAGTTATCACCACAAATTTTTAGAGACTACATTAACTATCTGAAACATGATGCCCCTAAGTATGATGGACACAAATATATTAAAAGTGAGCAAGGAATAGGATTGTCTGATACGACGATTAATATTCGTTTGAGGGTATATAGGGCAATGTTTAATTACTTGGAGCGAGAGGACTTAATAGAAGTGAATCCTATGACAAATGTAAAACAGTTACGACAAGACATAGACCTAACAAATTGTTTTACCGATGAAGAGGTAAAAGAAGTACTTAGACAGCCTAATCAAAGAGATTATGTAGGTTATAGGGACTATGTAGCTATGATTTTACTTTTAGATAGCGGCATTAGAGCAAATGAACTTTTAAGCTTACGAATTGGAAATGTAGACTTTCAAACTAGGTTTATTACACTTGCTGGTGAAAAGAACAAGAACAGAAAACCTCGTATTGTGCCTATTTCAGCACATACAGTAAAGTTATTGATACAATTAGTTAGTGAAAATAAAAAGCACTTCACCACAGATAGAATCTTTCTTTCTTCCTATGGAGAGCCGTTGGGACAGAATAACTTTAACAAGCGTTTAAAGTATTATGCTGATAAGGCTGGCATAAAGGGAAAAAAGGTAACAGCTCACGTATATAGGCATACATGGGCCAAGAACATGACACTGAATGGCTGTGATGCATTTACACTTCAAAAAATGGGTGGATGGTCGGATATTCGAACTATGAGAAGGTATATTCAGATGGATACGGATGACCTAAGGAAAAGTCATGATGAGTTCTCTCCAGTGATGAATATCGTTCGAAAGAAGCTATAAAGTTTATTTTTAATCATTAAATGTAATACCTAAGAAGGAAAAGTGAAGCAATAGATTGTTTATTGTATCTCTTTTCCTTTTCTTTCTATTCCAAGTACGAACATTACTGTTTATATCGGGGGAGGGTATTTTACAGTTAATAGAATATAGAGCTATTTTGGAAACGTCTAAATACTTCTAGACAGAAAAATTTTTCTTTTTTATTTTTGCGATACGAATGGAATCAAATTTTCATTCCTAGAAGGGGAGGACAATTTCTAAGTTGTTTTCTACCATATTTTCTGGTCCTAAATAAATACCGTATTCTTTATTGTATTTTTCATAGGTCATTATTCTTCTTATATTAACTATTTTTTTTTAGTAGGTTTAAAAGTATGATGATTATTCGCTGTATAGCAAGTTCGTAATCAATTAATATGATGGACTTTTATCTTATGCCAAATAGACTTCCAATTCTTCTTTATAATCCGCTCCTCGTAAATTACAGCAAGTTCTTTTGTTTCAGTAAAATAGGGGGTCGGTTTCAACTCTAAATTGATAGCATCATCTAATCCCCAAGGAGCAGTAAGAATTAAATTATTTTCCTTGTCGAGCGTTACTCCTAAAGCTGTCGCAGTTTCTGGAAACTTTGAAATAGCATCTTCAGAAGAAGTATAGGAAGGAAGATTATTAATGATGTGCATTCTTGCTTCATTTTTCACAGACCAAGGTATATTAGGCATAAGTTTTATCAATTTTTTCTCTAATTCCTTTTCAAAATTCTCATCGATGTTTTTGTCATCAAAATATATTACATCAACATCTGGGGTCTCTGTTCTTTCGTTAAAACTGTGCAATGTGTCCCAGATTTTTGAACGCACAAATCCTGCACATATCCACCAATCAGGCAAATTAAGTGTGCTTGCAATCTTTATAATCTTCATCATTTTTTCATCGCTTTGGATTAGATTTATTACATCTTCATCGTTTTTTAACATCTTATTTTATCCCCCTTAACAAGAACGTACATTCTCATATTAACAGATTAAAGTGCATAAAGGGAGAGTTTTCCATTAAAAACTTCAATTAAATTTTAAAAATCTAATAACAAAAAGCAACAATATTTACGAGAACAGCCAAATATAAAATTAATAAGGGGATAGTTTACAATTTTATCTATTTTATTAAAAACGATATTTAATAAGAAAATATCCAGATGGAAAATCCTAATATATATAACTACGATTCAAGTTAAAACTATTTTTGAGAACCAGATCCGTTTATTATTATTTTTCTATACATTAATTCCTTGTCTCTGCTTAAATTAACTAATTCGTTCTCGTACATTGATAACATAGGGACGGATACTTTTATTTCATTTGCTATTGTTTTAAGCTTAATTCTTTGAGCCTCTCTAACTATTTTATACTTTCTTCGTAGACTTAAACCGCTGGTAATAAACTTATCTAACATTACTTCACCGCTTTCTTCTTAATAATTCCCTTAACCATAAAGTGTTTGGAACTTAAGATGTTAAGTAGTTTTGGCTGAAAATAATGAATGCTTTTAAATAGATATCATTATTTTATCATTTATTTAAATTGAATCTTTGTAATCATTACAGTTACTAATGGATTGGAAAAAAGTTAATTACAAAATAAACTGTTTTATGGGATGTGTTAGAAGATTATTATGTTTTAGGACATAAGAAGAGATTTACTGATAATCTGATGGAAGTGAAGTGCTACAATATGTTGTGATTAAACGCAAATAAATGCCCTAGAGAAGCCTTCGGAGAATAATAGATATAAATCACATAAACCAAATATTAAATAGTGTCAAATATGAACTGCTAAGAATACTAGGAAAAATCGAGTAGAGACTTGTCTCTGCTCTTTCTTTAATTAAAAACTATTCTTTTGTCTAAAAACCCACCTTTTATGACGTACCTATATAAATAGAATTTCCTATTCGATGATACTCTAATTTTATGACTATTAACAGTAAGGAGTTTAATAGTTAAAAGATACTATTTATAAGGGTATGTCATAAAAGGTGGGTTTTTAGAAAATAGGAAGGATTTTACTGATGTTTAGGATGTGTATTAAAAAGTCCTCAATTAGATTGGACAAAAATATATAATTTTTCTGCTTATTATCACATTTATAAGTGAAGTAGAGCGATTAGTTAGCTAAAAGCTGTCCTATTAAGAGATATAAGGAGAATGATAATAATGACAACAATAAATATTATTGATGCACCTTGTGGGAGAGGGAAATCGTCTTGGGCAATACAGTATATGAATGAAGCACCAGTATTCCCACATAAGTTTATATATGTAACACCTTTCTTAGAACAAGTAACAAGAATTAAGGAATCAGTGAGAAATAGAAGTTTTTATGACCCATTTGCTTCAAATGAAAAAACAAAGTTAGAAGACTTACATAGGCTATTAGGAGAAGGAAAAGATATATGTACCACACATGCTCTGTTTCAGCTTGCTAATGAGGAAACTAGAGAGCTAATTCGTATAAATGGTTATATATTAATTTTAGATGAGGTATTAAACGTTATAGAACAAATACCTCTAAGAAAAGATGATTTAAAGCTATTGGAAGATGCCAGAGCTATAAAAATTGTTGAGAAAGACAGAGGGATAAAATATATTGAATGGAATCCAGAAACATCCCACTTTGATACCAAGTATAATAAAATAAAGCAAATGGCATTATCGGGTAATCTTATGTATTGTGATAACTCAGCACTCATATGGAATTTTCCATGCGAGATTTTTTCATATTTTCAGCATGTTTTTGTTCTTACATATCTGTTTAAAGGGCAAATTCAAAAATCGTATTATGATTTACATGGAATAAAATATAAGTATTTGTCTGTTATTGAAGAAGAAGCAAGATATGAGTTAGTACCTTACGATTGTAGGATTGATGTAGATAAAGAGGAGCTGAGAAGCCTAATAAATATCTATGAGGGGAAACTCAATGATGTAGGAGATAGGAGAAATAGTCTTTCCAAAAGCTGGTTCGAGAATAGAGAATATAAAAATGCTATTAATACTTTAAAAAATAATACTAGAAACTACTTTATGAATATTTTAAGGGTCAAAGCTAATGAAGTGTTATGGACTACCATACAAGGCGCAAAAGGAAAAAATAAAAAAGGAAAGTTAATGTTAAAAGTTGCTCCACATGGTTATGTAAGTTCATTCATCTCAATGACTTTGAGAGCTACAAATCAATTTAGGGATAAGCGTAAACTTGCGTACTTAGTAAACAGATATATTAATCCTGTAGAGAAGATGTTTTTTAAACAATATGGTATAAGCATAGATGAAGATACTTGGGCGCTATCAGAGATGATACAGTGGATTTGGAGAAGTGCTATTAGGGATGGGGAATCAATTGATATCTATATACCTAGTAAACGTATGAGGCAATTATTTCAACAATATTTAAATAGTTATTGCTTTGAAGAAGTTCCTCAAGAAGTTATCTCTTCGGAATCACCAAGTGATTGGAATTTATAACTTAGGATGAAGAACGTACTAAGCCCAAATTATTTAGATAGAAAAAAGTTGATATAAAAAAATTTTTCCTTAAAGAAAAAAAGTAAGAATAAGAGATAGGACTAAAATAAATAAATTAATTAGTTATATAATTGGAAGAAATCAGTAAGTCTATAGTGAATCGGCTTGCTTTTTAAAAGCGAAGCTTTTAAAAAGACACTCACAACACGCCAGTTTTGTGAGTGCAAGTCCCTCGAAGAGGGACATAGTAAAAAATAAACAATACTATTTTATCTAGCACTTATTTTTTTCCTGATATAATAATTATTCTACATTGGTAGAGGGAATTCCCTCTACTTTTTTACAATTTTTTTCTGTAGTATAGAGGAAAAATAGAGGATAGGTTAGAAGGGGAGCATTAATGAACCCAATAAAGTTTATATATTATGTCTGTATTCTGAATATATCTTGCCTAGTAGGATTTACGTATATGGAACTTGCTTATTTAGTATTAATTAAGCACTTTTCTTCAACCTTGAATGTATTGTTGCTTATACTTGCTTGGTTATTAAATATTAAATTTAATCCAGTGCTGCGTGAATGGATTAAAAAATGGTTTGGTAAATGATTTTATTAATCAATAACAAATGCTAATTGAATCGTTAGAGAAACTTTTGTAAAAATCAATAAGTTGACAATTTTTAGTGTGTTTTTTCTAGGTCATTTTTAGAGTTAAGAGCTTCAAGATTGGCTTGTATATATTTATACGCTTAATATGGTTTTTTAGCTAAATAAAACATACATTTTATTCAGAGTAGCTAGATAAATATTCGTATTAAAACTCTGGTAAATAAAGAGTTAAGAACAGTAACATAAGATTAAAGTTGTTTCTAACCAATGATTTGCTGGCGAAAGTTGGTTTATTGACAAGAAACTATATGGAGAATAAAAGAAGGTGTCATTATGATTTGGAACTACCGAGTGATGAAATATAAAACAATCATTGATGAAGAGGAAGTTTTTAAGCATAAAATTATTGTAGTTCACTACGGGGACGATGGTAGTATTATGGGATGGGTTGATAGTGGGCATACACAACTGGAGTGGGAAAGCTATAATGATTTAGAAACTACAGTAGGTTGGTTAAGTTATGCATTTGACAAGCCAGTTCTTGTATTAATGGAAGATGAGAAGCTGGTAGAAGAGAAAGTTGATAATCTTTAATTAGTTAGTAAGTTGTTCATTATATGTATTAATATGGTAAAATAACTCTATAAAATGGAAAGGTGGAGTTAAAAGCCAGATGAAGAGTCCAGCGTATATGCTATACGAAATACTAAAAGAAGTAAATCAGCAACCACTTACAAGACAGTCTAAATATAGGGATACTTGGGGGAGCGTTTTGGATATTGACAAAGACGATACTATAGGTTTGTTAACTTCAATATCGATAATAATAGATAATTTGGCGAAGACTAAAGTGTTTATGGAAAATAATGATTATGATGAAGAAGACTATAAGTTTATTGAAAAGATAGAACGAGCATTGGGTTACGTCGATACTGATGGAAATATGGAACGATTTGTTAATAATATAGATAGTGAGACTGTATCTGTACTAAAATATATTGCAAGAGATATGAATAAAGATGAAAGATTTAATTATCCAGAGGCTAATCTTGAAGAAGTAAAATCACTCATAATAGAAGTAGATAATTTAATGGACAGTATTGTTAGTTCTAATTTACCTAAAGATATCCAATCTCTCTTGTTCAGAAACTTAACTTCAATTAGGGAAGCATTATCTTCTTATAAAGTTGGTGGGATTCAAAGT
Organism: Niallia circulans; assembly: GCF_003726095.1. Classification (NCBI taxonomy): domain Bacteria; kingdom Bacillati; phylum Bacillota; class Bacilli; order Caryophanales; family Bacillaceae; genus Niallia; species Niallia circulans. The sequence goes on along the minus strand of NZ_CP026031.1, from coordinate 2,570,471 downwards.
ATAAGAGATGCATTGGAAAGAACTTTAGGTTCGTTAATGATAAACCACGAAAAAATTTCTTCTATAGCAAACGAGACACCTATGAAAAAAACATATTCCCTTTTAGATAAGCTTAATGCCATTGTTTCTACAGGTGTTGGTATGAAAGAATTGCTTGCTCCAGTCATGCAATTATTGATTAAATAGATTAAGCTTTAAAAGTGCTAATTCGATGCATAATTTACTTTTTGAAAGTGAACATTTTTATTTATATCATTATCCAAAAAATCTAAATTTATATTGATTATAAGACCTTCGAACTAGTACTATTAAACTAATAGAACAAGTTGGAGGTTTTTTACATTGGAAACTAAAGTAGCATATTTATCTACTTCGAAGTTAGCAACTAAACATAAGAAATCAGTAAAAGAAATGTTTAATATATTGCTGGAAAAAGAACTGGTAGAAAAAGAGGAAGAGAATTGGATGTTAACTAAAAAAGGAGAGAGTATTGGTGGAATAATTAAAAAGCATTTTAAAGCGGGAGAGTACATAGCTTGGGATGTCGAAAGGATAGAAGAAATATTAATTAAATCAACCAATGATGAAACTTATATAAATGCTACTACAATAAGTTCTCATTTTGGTATAAGCAGAAATAAAATAAACCCTATCTTTGCAGAACTAGGATTTATAGAGAAGGAAGGAAATGGATGGATAGTTACTTTACTAGGTGAAAAAAATGGAGGTAAACAGTTAAAGTATGATAGAACTGGTATTCCTTTCGTCAATTGGAAGAAATCAATATTAACCCACAAGGCAGTTCTTGAGGCTATAGAAGCAATAGGTACGAATGAGAGTAAAAAAAATGAAACTCAGGTAGAAACTAATAATGTTAATCATCATAGTATAACATTTAGGGATAAATTTGAAGCAACATATAGGACAATGGATGGTCATTATGTACGTTCTAGAGCAGAAGTTTTAATTGACAATTGGTTATACATGTACGGAATCGTTCATGCTTATGAAAGAAAGTTGCCAATTGAACAAGAGGCGTATTGTGACTTTTATTTACCATCTGGAAGAGTATATATTGAATACTGGGGACTAGAAAACGATGCTAAATACAAGCAAAGAAAAGAACGAAAATTAGAAATCTATAAAGAAAATGGTTTTAATCTGATAGAAATACAAGATGCAGATATAAAAAATCTTGATGATATTCTACCAAAAAAGCTGTTAGCTTATGGGGTAAGAATGAACTGATTCAGTAGCTCGTTGTTTTAATTTCCAGCGATTGATTTTTATAAATAAGTAAGTAGTACTTACAGAAAATAGTATTAATTACAACCAAACAAGAAAGGAATATAGGTAGTGTATGATTGACTTTTTCATCAATAGATAACTCATATTTAAATAAAATGGCTTTAACGCTAGGTTTAGCATTCTTTGGAGTACTGTTAGCGGCAATCGTAATTGGAAGGTTATTATTGCTGAAAATCCCAAGAGGGTTGGTGTCCAGAATAATGGGTGTATTAGGAGCGGTAGGATTTATATTCTTAATTGCTTTTTTAGCCGATAGACTTTTCTAAACGAGAATACTGTCTTTAATCAAAAGAAAGAAGAACCACTCTGACTCACAAACAGACAATGGTTCTTCTTCTTCTGATGATTAATTCAGTTGAATATAGACACTATTGGTCTTACTAAATGTGTTGCAGAGAACACTTAGTAACAGCCATTACTAGGTGTTCTTATTATTTTACTATTTAGCAATATTTGTGTCTAGTACACAATGGCAAGGACACTCTAAAAATGAAGAAACAACAAGTTTGCTAAAATGGATGAAAAAACAGTACAGAGTTTCCTATTAATATAAAACTATATATTATTTGCTCAAAAGTTAGTTTGTTTGGGAGGAGATTTTATTATATATTGTTACCTCTCCTAAAAATTGACTTATAGGATAGGGAAGGTTTTTTGTTAATATTCTTTTTATATCATCCATTGTTAACGAAAACCACTCACCTCTGTGGTTAAGATATTTAAAATGATTCTTTAGCAATTCATCTACTATATCAGCAAATTCACAATATATAGTAGCTATTAACTTTGTTTCAGAAGGTGTATTACATGCAATTTGTGAAAGACGTCGATTTGGTTCAACGCTTCTACCTATTTTTATTTTATTTTGGCATTCGATTAGGTAGATAAAGGCTGGATTGCTAGGATACATTTCAGGTATCGTTTGGCATTTTTCATTATTTAAATTTTTATATCTGTAATCTATCTTCTTATTATGCTCTAATGCTTCTTCTACTAATGCTAATAAATTACCGTTGTTTATTGGATATTGTTCTGTCCGACTATAACCAAAATGCGCATCTTGCTTAAACCAATCAACACGCGGAATCCATTGAAATACTTTTTTTCCTCTAATATTAAAATCAGTGTAGTTAAAGTGGACTGATGCGAAATATGCATTGCATTTCTTCGATGAGCTAGTTATATAGCAATTTAACGATAATGAGATGCTGTATAAATTAGAAAAACTACCTTTAAATATATCGATTTTTAAATCATTAAAATTTGTAGTGTGAATGGGAGATTCATTGTTGATAAAGTCGTCAAAATAGTTATGATATAGTAAAAATTTTAAATCAGGATTAGCTTTTTTAAAAAAATATCTGTATTTATTCATTCTGCTATATTCTTTAGGTAACAAAAAAAACACTCCTTCCAGTAAATTATTCTTGTATAGCAGTGACTATACCGTTATCTAGATATATGTACCGATTGCCGTAATAAACCCATTGCTCATGAATACCACTACTTGTAGTTGTTTTGTTAATATCCATGGGTTCTCCCCATGTAGAATTTCTTACTTCATCCGAAGTCATCTGTAATGAGGGACGTTCTATTATGTTCTCTTCTAGAAATTTTACATTTTCTGCGTATTCCTTGATTTCTTTCCAGCCAATAGTATGATTTTCTATATATGAATGAATTTCTTTCTCTAGTATTCCATCATAATTAGAACTAATTTTTGATAAATATAATAAATATTTATTAATATCTGGAGAGTCCTTATCAAATTCTATTCTAGCTTGAATATAATTTTTTGCGCTTGAAGTATTTTTAATATGAGTTAGTTGATTGATTTTTTCCAAACTAGATTCAAAATCCTCTTTATGTACTAATTCAATTGCTTCTTTTAAATTCTTTTCTGATATTTTTTTGTCATAAACTTCTTGTTTCTCAGTCATTTCTTCTATCAAATTATTAATATCTTCTCTGAATTCTCCATTATAATTAGTTGATAAATCCATATTAAGTTCGTCAATATTCTTAGCAAAATTTTGTTCTTTATCCTTCGATTTACTATAAAATAATTGTCCATTAGCATAGTGTTTTAATAACAATGTCTCTTTATAATCAGAAGGGAGTTTCGATAGGATTTCGTTAGCCTCTTCCCAGTTATTTTCTTTTAAAAATTCGATTGCCTTTTCAAACTTAGCTTCTTTGCCACATCCCGCAAGTAAAAAGATGAGTAGAAAGATAATAAAATATGATGGCTTTTTCATTAATTGCACCTCTAGATAATTTTTTATTTATAAGTATTCATACTGATAGTAGTTTTAATACAGCACCTTCCCTTCTTTTGAACTAATACTATAGTCTACAATTTTATTATAACAAATAATAAATGGTTTGTAGACTATAGTACGTGGAGTGCAAGGTTTTTAAATTGTGTAATTGTCTAAAAAGGAGATTTCTCTTGAAGGAAATTAAGGCAATTATGATTGGAAATGTATTAAAGTTAATTAGAAAAGATAGGGGTTTATCGCAAGAGGAAATAGCTGGTAGAACAGGTTTAGATAGAACATATATAAGCATGTTAGAGAGAAATATAAAGCAACCATCTATTACAACCATATTTTTATTAGCTGAGGCTTTAGATATTAAGCCATCTGAGTTCGTAGCAGAACTGGAAAAAGAATATAGAAATTACTTAATAAAAAGAGATACATATTAAGGAAGTCTCCAGTCACAATTTAATTCTGTGGCATAGGGACTTTTTATTTTATGGTTTAACCTTGTTCTTTTGATATGTTAAGTTAATATTAATATACCTAGTAGCATCGTATTTTTATTTATTAATAGGAGAAAAAAGGGGCAATTAGATTATTTAAGAAATGTATATAGAAAAGAGTAATGTCTTATTAGGGGGAAGTTTTATGAGCAACTTTATAGTTATGCAAGGACACACATATCAGGAAGAAAAAGATTTAGGAATTATTTGGTCTCCACAGAAAGATAAAGGTCAGAAAGTACCGCATTCATGGAAGCGTATGAAAGAAGTGAAAAAAGGGGATAGAGTGTTTCATTATGTAAAGGGGAACATTGTTGCTATTAGTATAGCGAGTGACAACTGTAAAGAAGAAAGTAAACCCCAAAGTTTGAACGGACTGAGTAAGTGGAGTAATGAGGGTTATTTAGTGAATTTAGAATATCACCAATTAGATGAGCCGATTAATATACGTCAAAGGTTTAATGAAATAAAGCCATTATTGCCAGTTAAATATTCACCTTTTCAGGAGGATGGTAATGGGAATCAAGGATATTTATATCCATGTAATGAAGAACTAGCTATAAAACTTCTTGAAATGATTAGTGAATTGAACATTTATCAAGTAAATGAGGAACAGCTAGAATTATCGATTGATGCTGTTAGAAGAACTGAACATAATCCCTTAATTCCAATAATAGTTGAAACAGAATCAGTAATGAAAACAAAAATTAGATTGGGGCAGCAAAAATTTAGGAATGGTATGTTTCCATTATGGAAAGGTCAGTGTGCATTATGTGGTATTAAACTACCCGAGGTATTAAGAGCAAGCCATTCAAAACCTTGGAAAGATAGCACAAATGAAGAACGGTTAGATCCGTATAATGGGTTATTACTTTGCTGTAATCATGATGCACTTTATGATAAAGGCCTTATCTCCCTAGATAAAAGAGGAAATTTACTTATCTCTTCTAAAATAAGTAAAGAAGAATATGAAATTTACGTATTAGTTGAAGAAACTAAGGTGTCTATCTTTCCTGAAAATAAGGAATATTTCACTTGGCATAGAAAAAATATTTTTAAAAATTGACAATTAAAAAAATGAAAAAAAGATACAACGGATTGTTTGTTATATGATAATAAATCAAAGAGGCACCTCTATTGGGTGTCTCTTTGATGATTTTATGGGTTCAATTGATATAAACGTTTATTATATTTAATGGAACTTTCAATAAATATAATTCGTATTAGAATTACGACATTCTTATTGGACTATTGTAGTAGGTTGTTGTGTATCATTTGACTACACCGTATTGATACAAAAATGATAGATTGATATAATTGTTCTAACGATGTCTCATATACATGTATCAAAAAAGAGGTGGGAATATGAAATATGGCTATGCACGTGTGTCATCTTCAGGTCAACATTTAACAGCACAAATTAAGCAACTGCAAGAAGCTGAATGTGAGTCTATTTTTAAAGAAAAGGTTAGTGGAAGAAAGACAGAAAATAGAGAGCAGTTTAAACTACTCTTAGAGACAGTAAAGGATGGAGACACAATTGTTGTAACCAAGTTAGACCGATTTGCGAGGAGTACTAAGGATGCTTTGGATACTATTGACTACATAAAAAGTAAAGGTGTCTCGCTTATAGTATTGAATATGGGGGGAGATAAGTTAGATACAGGAACAGCAATTGGAAAGCTGATGGTTACTGTTTTATCTGGCATAGCTGAATTCGAAGCAGATTTGATTAGAGAAAGACAAATCGAGGGGATTGAAGAAGCTAAGAAGAGAGGAGTATACAAAGGACGACCAAAGAAATATACAGAGAAAAACGCTAAATTAAAGCATGCTTTAGAGTTATTTAATAGCAGAAACAATGAAGGAGCAAAAATAAAGACAGTAAAAGACATTGAAGCAATAACTGGTATTAGTAGAGCGACAATATATAGGGCTATAAAAGAACAATTATAAGGAGCAAATATGATAAAAACAATATTTCATCAAAATGAACCTTATTTAGTAGTTGATGAAGAAGCTATTGATAGGGATAAAGTGAAGATTCTTAACTATCCGAACGAGTTTACTTTTAATGTACTTTCGAACCAAGTAGCAGCAGTAATAACAAGAACTCCATTTAGAGATATTAGGCTTGAACTTGAAGAAGAAGATATGGTATCAATTAAGATTTCATCTCCTTGGAAGTTGGGGTTTAAACAAAATATCTACTTACATAAGGAAAAGATAGAAGAAGAATTTATACTTTCTATTGATTTTTCATGGGATATAGAGAAATGGAAGAATATTTTTAGTGCAGAAGAGTTACTAAGTAAGTTGAGAAAATGGGCACTTGGTAGTAGTGGAAGTAGTTGGATTGCTGATATAGATGGATTTCAAGTAGATTTTATATGTGCAGCTGATGCCAATCAAGATAATATAGATAACTACTTAACTTTAGTAAATAGAATGATGGAAAATGCGATAGTTCAGCTCTTAAATGATAATAAAGAAGGTATGCTAACCACTATCTTTGATTTCCCAAAACATGTTCGTGTTCCCTGTGAACAATATCTTATTTATTTTGCAGAATTCTTGAAAGATATAGGTGTTAAAGCTACTACAGAAATAACCCATGAAGCTGGTAGCGTACTTTTTACAGTAGTGCCTGACTCAAGGGAAATAGCATTATCGAGTATTCAAGAAGCATTAGAATTATATTTGCAGTTGCCCTCAATATTAAATGATATGGCATATATGAACTATCCTAGCGAACCCCAAAATCAACAGTTAATGGCTAATGTCCAGCACTTTAAAAGTCAAATAATGCTTCTAAATGCTACTATACAACTGCAGTCTCAAACTATTGGACAACAACAAATCATGATAGACCAACAAAAAAGGTTATTGGATGCTTCAATTCTTCAAACGTCTCTTATCGCTGAATCAATTTCACAAGAAGAAGAGGATAAAGAAGAAATATTTGGAGGAGCTATGTCATTAACAAAGTTAGAGGGCAAAGGGTTTGAGGTTAATATTGCCAATATATATAGATGGTTAAAACAACGTCTAAATAATTAAAGCTAAAATTCAATCGGTTAACACATGGAGACTAATTAAAACAAGAGGATATAACGAAATAATTACTAAAAGCAACAAAGGACTCATTCATAACGAAATCTAGGCATCCTTATTTATATTAGGAGATTATAGGTGAATTATGCTCAAAAATAAAAGTGTGGAGTGAATTTTATATGATAAGATGTGTGACTGAGGGGAAGAGCATATTTGCGTCAGAATGCGAGGATGAAGCAACTAGAGTATTATCAAGGAATGGTGAGTTATTGTGTCCAAACTGTCTTAAAAAGGTAAGATATAATAATGGACCAATAAAAGGTGCATATTTTTCTCATCTTCCTAAAGCTGAATGTGTTGTTACAAATTATGAAAAGGAGACGAAACAGCATTTGCAAGGTAAAGACATTTTATACAAATGGCTGATAAGTCGATTTCCGAATGCCAAAGTAGATTTGGAAGTATATATTCCAGAAACCCATCAAATTGCTGATATATTAGTAACTCACACCTCTGGAAAACTAAAAGGGTCAGTATGGGCTTTTGAATTTCAACATAGCTCACTATCCTCAAAAGATTGGTTAGATAGGCACAATCTATATAGAGCAGCAAATATACAAGATTTTTGGATTCTTGATGCAGATGTATTTCTATTGTATTCTAATTCAAAAGACTTATATATCCAAAAAGCTCGACGTCGTAAAGACCCTGTAGAAACAATTTTTAATACAACAGGTTTTTGCTATTACTTAAAATTAGATAATCTTGAAGTTACTATTGATTTTTCATTTCGGTATGAAGATATTAGGGGTGAAGATAGGTATGGTCGAAAATTTCCTCCACAAGAGTATAAATTTCATTCCCCATTAGAGCATTCTTGTAAATTAACTGATATAAAGTTCTTATACAACGAAGAGTTTAAGTATAGCTCAATGACCTATACAGAAATCATTAATGGAAGTAATATTAGGTTTGATACTATGATTAGAAAATTTGAGAAGAAAAAACAACAAAAATGGGAGGATGAGCTTCAAGTTAGAGCGAGAAGTAAAAAAGAATTTCTTGAAAAAAAGTATGGGGAGAATTTTTCAAGTTATATGTGGTCCTTTATGAAGGCAAATAGAGAAGATATCAAGTATGATGTTTACGAGCTATCAGAAGAGGAGTTTGTTACCAAATATGAAAAATATGCAGTAAAACTTCAGAATTTCGGAGAAGAAATACTAAAGATGGAAGAAAGAAAGACGACCAATCATAATATTATACTAGAATTGTATGAAAAAAAAGAAATACTAAAGATTACTTTTCTTGAAGAGCAGCACTCTGTTGAGGATTTCTACTCAAATAAGTATTCAAAACAGATAGACATTATTAGTTATGTGCTTAGTGAATATGATTCTTTATTTGAAGAACTAATTTCACTTAATCCAAAAGTAATCAGTAATTTACTAAATGACATTAATTGGAGAATCAATCCTTATAAAAGCAATCCTACGAAATTTGATTATGCATTTGAGTATCGACGCTTTGAGACAAAAGAAGAAGTCGACGATTTGATTTCAGAAGTTAAGAAGAGATTAAGTACCCCTTTTATTGATATCTCAAAGTTGTAATAGTAAATAATTGTTTTTTTGTCAAAAAGGTAATTTGATAATCAGTATGAAAATGGCAAGATGGTATTTCTTGTTTAAAAGTAAAACTTTGGTTATAATCCAGTTATCGACATTAACAATCATATAGGATTGCAATCAACAATCATGATTGCAATTCATAATCCCTAAAAACAACTACAAACATTGATATAACAACATTCTCAAGCAATCCCTAATGGGCGGAGGATTCACCATCGACAATCCTAATGCGATTGCTTCATGTGGCTGCGGGTCTTCTTTCCGTACAGCAAAAGTGGCTGGAACACCTGAGGAGTGTTAAGAACAAGGTTTAAAATTTGAATACCGCTGCGTCATGAACACCTTATTGGTCTTCATGACGCAGCGGTGTTTTTGTTTCATTAAAAAAAGACTGAATGTAATCAGTTGTTTTTCAAAACATTTAAAGAAAACAAAAGATTATCATTAGTCTTTAGAAACGTCTATTTAAACAAAGAAGTACTGTGAAGAGGCTGTACGCGAGCTTTTGGATCCATATATGTTTTAGCGTTATTGACAGCTGTAGGGGCTTCTCCGAATCCTGTCGCTATTAATTTCACTTTTCCATCATATGTGCATATGTCTCCAGCTGCATAGATACCTGGAATATTTGTCTCCATTTTGCTGTTAACAACAATAGAGTTCTTTTGAATATCAAAGCCCCATTCCTTAATTGGGCCTAAAGAAGAAACAAATCCATAGTTTACAATGACTGCATCTACATCAATAATTTCTTTTTCCTGTGTTGTTACATTTTCAAGAATCACTTGTTTGATTTCCTCATCTCCTACTAATTCTGAAGGAATATATGGAGTTTTAATGTTTACTTTTGAATTTTTAAGGTTTTCTACACTATGTTCATGGGCACGGAATTTATCACGTCTATGTGCTAAATAAACAGTATCAGCTATAGGCTCTAGCATTAATGCCCAGTCAACAGCAGAATCTCCACCACCAAATACCATTACCCTTTTCCCTGCAAACTGATTTAAGTCATTGATAAAGTAATGAAGATTTTTTCCTTCATATTCTTTCGCTTGCTCCAACTCTAATTTACGAGGTTGGAAAGCTCCGTTTCCAGCTGTAATAATAATAGTTTTGGAGTAATGGACTTCTTTATCAGTAGTAATTTTGAATATACCATCACCTTGTTTCTCCACTGTTTGAACAGCTTGTTCTAGTACGATAGACTGTTCAAATTTTTTCATTTGCTCTTCTAAATTATCGACTAACTCTTGAGCACGAATTTTTGGAAATCCAGCAATGTCATATATATATTTTTCGGGATAAAGTGCTGTAAGCTGACCGCCAAGGGTAGGGAGACTCTCAATAATTTTAACGGTTGCTTGTCTCATCCCTCCATAAAAAGCAGTGAACATGCCTACAGGTCCACCACCGATAACAGTAATATCATAAATGGTTTGATTTTCTTCCAATTTTCCTAAACCCTCCTAATAAAGATCAATTCTACAAGCTATCATATCATAATGATTATGATTTCTCACTTTTTAAATCTTCCAATTTTGAAAGATATCTAGGCCACCATCCTACTCATAAATTTTATAAAATATAAAATTTTCAATTTTTAACTTTTATTGGTAATGGTATAATTCAGAAAAATAATGTAAAAATTATCGATTAGAAGCTTTTAATCGATATTTTTTTGTATTTTTTTGGTATTTTACTAGGGGGAAAGTTCTGGTTTTTACCTTTTTATGAATAAATTCTTTGAATATGGGAAATGAATAGTTTTGGGAGGAGTGAAAAATATGAATTTTTATAAAAAGTTTTTTAGAAGAGTAGGAATGGTTCTACTTTTTATGGCAGCACTACTAACCACGTTCCAATCGATTTCAGGTGTTAAGGCGAGTTCGATAAATTTAAGTACTAACGAACATGCTCAGGTAAGTAAGAATCCAGATCATATTGATCATACAATAAAGCAAATGAGTGTAGCATTAAAAAGCTTTAAAAAGGCATTGGCGGAAAAAACACAAATTTCATCCAGTAAAGAGGTTGCAGGTAAACCACCTTCACTAGAAAATATGAAAGATTGGTCACAATATCCGACAAAGCGAGTGATCGCAACAGGCTATACAGCTGGATATGAGTCAACTGGCAAGAATCCAGGCCATCCACAATTCGGTATTACTTATTCAGGCGTAAAAGTAAAAAGAGATTTATATAGTACCATTGCTGCTGATACTAGTGTATTTCCAATTGGAACTATTCTTTTTATCCCTGATTATGGATTTGGGGTTGTCGCCGATACTGGTTCAGCCATTAATGGCAATAGATTAGATTTATACTATGAAACCGTACAAGATGTATATAGTCAATGGGGCAAGAAAACAATAGATGTATACATAGTGGAAATGGGTAAAGGCAAACTAACAGAAGAAACGTTAAGTGCATTAAATGAAGAAGAATCTATGCAAGTATTCCGTCAACAGTATACAAAAGCAGAAAACAAATAATTACATACTTAATTAACAAGTAAAAAGGATATCCTAAAATCAAAGTCCTAACAAAAAATTGTTAGTTGATTTTTAGGATATCCTTCTTTTTTTAGAATAAATATAACTGCTTTTGAATAGCTTAAACAGTTTTTATTTGGATTTATTCATAAAGGGAAGGTTAATAAATTAGCATATGTAAAACAAGCGTCAATACAATTCCGGTTAGTCCACCAAAAAATACTTCTATCGGTTTATGTCCTAACAATTCCTTTAATTCTTTTCTTTTTTCCTGTTCTGGTTTGTTTTGCCACCCTTTTGCATCATTTAAAAACTTATTAAAATCGTTTACTAAGCGATTTAAAACAATTGCTTGTTCTCCTGCCTGTCTTCTAACACCTGTAGCATCAAACATTGTGATTATCGCAAAAATAGCAGCAACCGCAAAGATCGGTGAATCAAAGCCTGTTTGCAGAGCCACACCAGTAGACAGAGCAGTTACAGCTGCTGAGTGAGAACTTGGCATTCCTCCTGTACTTGTTAACAAAGACCAGTCAATTTTTTTTGTAACAAAATAAGTGATTGGCACTTTGACAAATTGCGCAAAAAAGATTGCAGCCAAACTTGCAAGTAAAGGAAAGTTAGCTAGTAGTTCCATAAAAACACCTCATCATTCTGTGAAAAATATGTACTTTTAGTATGTATACCTTATTTAACGCATTATTAATCTTTCATATAAGGAGAATTAATGGAAATAAGGAGGTAGACAGTGGAGTTAGATATAGGGTAAAAATGAATTTTATTCTGTGTTATTTGCTTTCAAAGCCATGGAAAAACAAAATGCGATTCATTTTTAAATGGGTGAGAGCAATTTTCAATGCTCACTTTGCTTTTCCACTTATCTTATTATAACATAACCAAATATCGAGCTTTCTACTTAAATTCGAAAAAACTTTTTATATTTTGGTATCTATTATAAGAAAGTTGTTTTTCAAAATAAATTATAGCTCATCTTTAGGAATGCAGCTTTATCATTTAGAATTGAATGATGTAAATTTAATTAGATATACGAAATGATAAATAAATTCGTTATAATAGAAGAAGAAATAGAATGGAGGAATTGATTATGTTTTCATATCAGAAAGAATGGGATTTTCAAAATAATCATGAAAGTATTATTATTGGATTATTTGATAAGTCTATTAAATTAGAAGGTCAGCTGCAATTACTAGACGAACAGTTTGAAGGAGAATTAAACAGTTTAGTAAAAGATGGAGATATTTCAGCAAAGAAAAAGTCCGTTACGGTGATACATACTTTTGGAAAAATTGGAGCAAAAAGAATTATTTTTGTTGGATTAGGAAAAAAGAAAGAACTTTCCTTTGATGAGTTAAAAGCAATCTTTGGAGCAACTTTCAAACGTATTACTAGTGAAAAGTGGGTGGAAACAGCTGTATACTTAGATTCCTTTATATCAGAGGAAAATGATGCACAAGATGTTGCTCATGCATGCAGTGAAGCGTTTGGTCTTGCTACCTATGAGTTTTCAGGTTATAAACAAAAATCAAATGAACCAGAAAAAAAGATTACAGAAATTACGGTTTATAGCCATGCAGAGCAAGAGGAAGTTTTGTCATCGCTAACAGTAGGGTATGTATACGGACAGGCGACAAATTCTGCACGTACGCTAGTTAACTTGCCAGGAAATATGTTAAAAGCAGCAGATCTAGCTAATTATGCACTAGAATTAGCAGAAAAATATGGCTTTGAGGCAGAAATATTAGAGAGAGAAGATATGTTAAAGCTTGGTATGGGGGCAATGCTTGCTGTGAACCAAGGTTCGACAGAGCCTCCTAAAATGATTGTGCTGAAATACCAGGGAAAAGATAACTGGGAAGATGTCATCGGCTTAGTCGGAAAAGGGATTACGTTTGATACAGGTGGCTATTCTATTAAGCCAAAAACAGGTATTGTCGGTATGAAAACGGATATGGGCGGTGCGGCAGCAGTTCTTGGAGCAATGGAGATTATTGGAGAATTGAGACCAGAACAAAATGTCGTTGCAGTTATTCCATCTACTGATAATATGATAAGTGGTAATGCGTTTAAACCAGATGATGTTATCACATCAATGAGTGGAAAAACAATTGAGGTATTAAATACAGATGCAGAAGGTCGCTTAGTTTTAGCAGATGCAGTAACTTACGCAAAACATCATGGCGCTGACTACCTTGTAGATGTTGCAACCCTTACAGGTGGAGTAATTACTGCTTTAGGAATGGAAACGACAGGTGCAATGACAAATAATGAATCTTTATTTGAACAAGTGTTAGAAGCTTCCTATGAAGCAGGGGAACAAATGTGGAGACTGCCTATTTTCGAGAGTCATAAGAAATTAGTGCGCAATAGTCCGATTGCAGATTTAAATAATTCACCAGGTGCCGCTGGTCATGCAATTATGGGTGGGGCCTTTATCGGCGAATTTGCAGAGGAAACACCATGGGTGCATTTGGATATTGCTGGAACGTCTACCCAAAGTAAAGCTACTGATTTAGGAAATCCAGGCGGAACAGGCGCTATGACTAGAACATTAGCATTGTTTGTGGAAAGATTTGAAAGTACAAAGTAGAAAGTTTTATTAAAATATAATATAAAAAATTACAGACCCCATTTTATTAATTTGATGGGGTCTGTAATTTTTTATAAGGGGGTGCTGTGCGCTTGCAGCCACTTTTCCATTGGTTCTGGCATATGGGAACTCGCAACGAGACCAGCATGCCCGCCCTCAAATAAAACAAAGGATTTATCTTGACTTGAAACAAGATCCATAATTGGTTCGCAGAGAGAACTTGGAACAAGTGGATCATTCTTGGTGGAAAATACGAGTAAATTAGAGTGAATGTTCGCCAAATCAACCTCTTCCCCGTTGATTGTTAATCCACCCTCAATCATCTTATTGTCCCTGACATAGTCATTCATAAGTTGTTTAAATGTTGCACCAGCTACAGGGATATGATCAAGTGTCCATTTGTTCATTCTTGCCCATTTTTCCGAGTATTTATCTTCGCCAGAACGATTCAAAAGTGCTAAATAATGACTGAATGACAGGGGAGCAACAAGTAACCTAGTACCATATTTAACCGATTCAGGAGGAACAATTCCCATTTTATCGATTAATTCCTCAAGGTGCAGTTCATTTTCGCGAAGGGCATTCAGCCACTTATCATAGTCCGGAAAATCGGAAAAATTAATTGGAGACACGGCAAGAATTAAGTTTTTAATATAACGATTATCTAATGCGGCAAATATGCTGGCAAGTGTTCCTCCTAAACAAAAACCAATGACAGTAAAGGAATCGGAATTAGCATGTCGCATCGCTCGTTTAAAACCTGGTTGAATATACTTTGTTATATAATCATCAATGGTTAAATGACGATCTTCATATGCAGGGATTCCAAAATCAATTAAATACGTATCATACCCTGCGTTATTAAATGCCTCAATTAAACTCATGGAGGGACCTAAATCAAGAATATATGGTTTATTTACGATCGAATAAATAAGGAAAATCGACTCTTTATATTTTCTTTCTTTAGAAGGGTAATACCATAAAGTTGCTTTGTTTTTTTTCCAGATGGCATATTTTTCTGACTGTCCAACGGCAGGATCGTACGATAAGGTATGAATAAATTTAGCTATACTTTTTTTTGCCATATTATATCGCCTGATTGGAAAAAGTAGAAAAGCTGAGTTCGTCTTTTTGTGAATCCAATTGTTGTTTTGCTTGTGTCAATTCATTTTGAAGTGTGGAAATACGTTGTTCTTGTTCAGTAATAATAGTTGTCAATTGATTAGAGTAATCATCAGAAGGATTCATGTTTAGTTGTTCTATTAATTGTTTGACTTCTTTCATCATTGTCGTTAATTCAAATAACTGATCATCAAGATTATCGATTTTTTCTTCTGATTGAAGAATTAATTGGGTTGCATTTGCAAGGTCTGTTTTAGTAGGTAGATTCATATAATTACTTAATTGCTCTGTATAGGTTTGAATTCGATCTATTTTGTTTGTTAATGGATTTGTTTTTGAAGTCGTGAAATCAATGATGGACATTTGATTTAAGCTTTTTTTAATACGGTTATTTAACTGATATTGTAATAATGTTCCACCTTTCTTTAATAACTCATAAAAATCGATTGTAACGTGTGCCATTTTCCTATCCCTCTTTCTTTTCTTTTTTAGTGAACATCCTAAAGTCTATTTAAAGACTCACTTTTTTATAAACTGGAGGAAAGTCCACCATCAATGGCAATTGTTTGTCCAGTGATATAATTGGAAGATTCTCCAGCCAAGAGCAGAATAATTCCATCTAAATCACTTAATTCCCCTAAGCGCCTTGCTGGAATTCCAGCAGTAATTTGTTTTTTATAATCTTCTAAGCTAGTCGTAATACTTGTAGGGAAAAATCCTGGCGCAATCGCATTTACTTGGATATTATATCGAGCTAACTTAATAGCTAATTCTTTGGTTAATGTAATGAGTGCCCCTTTACTAGTGTTATACGCGATTGCATCTAATAAGTGTGGCGGAGTTCCGTTAAATGCAGTAACAGAAGAAATATTAATTATTTTTCCCTTTTTTTGTTCTACCATTTTTTTTGCAGCTGCCTGTGAAAATAAAAAAGAGCCTTTGAGATTAACATCCAGTACTTTATCCCATTTCTCTTCGGGATAATCAAGAAAAGGTGCCATCCAGGAAGTTCCGCTGTTATTAATTAAGATATCTATTGTTTGGAATTTGGCGATTGTTTGACTAATAACATGGTCTATATCCTCTTTTTTGGATACATCGCATGGAAGGGCTAATACCTTTATCCCTTTATCTTGTAATTTAGCAGCAGTTTTTGTACACTGTTCTAAGTTTCTGGAACAAATGACAATATTAGCTCCAGCTTCACCTAGTGTTTTAGCCATTTGTTCTCCTAACCCTCGACTCCCCCCTGAGATAATTGCCGTCTTATTCGTGAAATCAAAAAGTGAATTCATTTTCTTTACCATTCCTCCTGCGACATCTATTCCATATAGTATAGACAAGCAATGACCTAAGCGTGAATAAATTAATGGAATTACCTATGCCTATCCTGCCTTTTTTATCAACAAAAAAGCATTTATTTATTTATAAAATTAGGTCAAGCTTATTTCTGGGGGATAACATTAGATTATAAGATTGACCCTGCTATATAGTCGCAAGAAAGAATATAAATTATAGGAGGAAATCAAATGAATATATTTTTTTAATTGCAACGTTAGTAGGGTTAGTTTGGTTTTTTACGATTTTTTTTAAGAGTATTAAGAAATTTAAAAACACACAATGCTAAAATGTTTAGCATTGTGTGTTTAATAGTAAGCGTAATATTCTTCCCACATGTTCATACACCATAAATTTTGAAATAATCTCTTCAAAAATATTTGAGGAGGATTTTTCATGACTAGAATCCATAATTTAGAACTACGAAAAAAACGGGAACAAAGAATTTCTGACTACAAATCTAGTGGTCAATCCCAAGTTAAATGTTGTGAGGACAATGGGATAAGTTATCAGCAATTTGGATATTGGAAGAAAAAGATTAAAGATCAAAGTACGGAGAAAATAAATAATTCTTGGGTTCCAGTAATCATTGAGGAACCTAGAACTTCACCAACTAGAGACATATCATCTTCTCTTTTATGAATTAATAACAATTCTAATGTTCTAATCTTTGCCGAGTTAACCCTCGAAGAGCGTTTGGATCATGTCTATAATCGTAAGTGTCTTTATGGATATTTAACTTCTCCTCACCGATTACTACTTGGTCGTTCGTTACCCATTCCACATATGGATCATAATCGAATCGATTAAAGTAAATGGTTTTTTCCTTATTCTTATTTAAATCAACCAAGACTGCTTTTGCATTCTCACCATAAATACCGGTAAAATGATAAGTTTTTATAGAGTATTTACCGTTTGGCGATACAATATTAGTATTCATTTCTCCGGACGGGAGATAATCCAAATTATAATATTGATTGTAGTAGAGAATGCCAGTAACTACTAAAAAAGAAAGAGTAAAGAAAAATGTTTTTCGAGGGAATAGGTATTTCCCTTTTTTCCATTTAACCATTTTTACAAATAGGACAACAAGAAAAATTATAGATACTAGTGATATGATAAAAAATGATAGAAATAAGGCCAAATATAATATTTCATTCATTATAGTTCACTCCCAATTCCTCAATCTTAATCTTAAAGATTTTATAATAACGATGTTAATTAACATTTCAAACAGGTTCTCTTCTCCTTAGTAAATTTTAAAAATTACAATTTACTTTTTTTGAAATGAATTAGCGTGATCATATCCCCTTCTAATTGCATCTTTCGCTTGAGCATCATCCGGTTTCTGATTTTTTCCTAATCCAACCAAATCTCCGCCAATCAAAAGTACTGTTTTGTTAAAAACAACCCTACCTGTATATCCGTAGTTGTAATTACCTAACCACTTACTATTATGAGTTTCAGTACTTCCGTTCGGTAAAACCATTGAGAAAGTTTTATACCAAGGAGAAAAACCCTTGACAACTTTGTAATCCCATGCTCCACCTTCTCTTACCTTACCAACCCAATATGCTCTAGCTATGGTTACTCTACCAACAGTATTGATACTATTAACAGCTCTGTAATTTTTGTCCATCATAGTCTTTACATCGAGAACTGTAGCCATAGTAGAGATTGGTCCAGAAAGACCAAGGCTTTTCTCTATTTGATAATTCTGGTAAACCTTTTCGGTAATTTCTTCATCGGGTAAAAATGTTATTTGTAAATTCTCATCGTACCAAGCTATACCTTCGCCAACAGCGAAATTTGCTGATTCAATTCTCTTCTTATAATCATCAAATAGCGATGAATCAATCTCTAAGTTGTTGGCATCTTGACTGATAATCAGTTTTTTATCATCATTTAGACTTATTAATTCTTTATTCAAAAGCATATTATGCAATTCTTCGATAGTTTTTACTTCATTAGAATTATTGGCTAGTGCTGGAGTGGATAGTAACAAGAAACCAAACATTAATGCTAATGCTAGTGCGATTTTTTTCAAATCCTCATCTCCCTAGTTTGTTTTTTGGAGAAGAGAACCTGTTTCAAATATTCATTCTTGTTTAAGGATGGGGATTCGAGGTGAGAAAATACTATAAATCTATTTTAATACCAATATAGTCATGCGTCTACCAAAATTGTTATTTTTTTCAAATATATATATTTATTTAAGATAAAGTCACTTTCCTCAATATGGAAATGTGTTTTTTATCTCATTTAATGAGAGTCCAATCTCTTTCTAAAATGCCATTTTAGCCTTGAAATAAAGTTTGATTAAAAAATGTTATTGACTCCTTATTTATCTTCGCAACTTTCTTCAAAACATCGTATCTTTATTTTATTACTTAAAAACTCATATATGTTTGGCCGCTTAATGTAATTGATTCTTTAATTTGATAAAATTTCATTTTATTTAGTTGTTCTAGAGTACTAACACAGAATCCAACCCCTGGATTATCCTCAAATAATGAAAAATCTCCTTGCTTCATTTCACAAAAAGGACAATGATTCATTAAATACCCATTTCCCATCATCTTCGTATAATCCATATTCACATAACCTTCAGAAATATTTTCCATGTGTTTGGCAGCCTGTTTGTCTATAAACCTAATATATGATACAAATGAAGGTTGCTCTATTTTATCCCATACCCAATCTCTTTCTAAATCTTCAGTATCTAAGGAATAGTATTCATTTAGAAAAATAGAAAAAACCGGAATCCTCTTTTTGCATTTCCAACAATCTATAACAGTTTCGGCTATAAAATATTCATTAGCTTTTATATCATTAATAGTAAGATACCACTTTTGAAAGTCATTTAGGTTTACCCCTTCTGGAATATACCAACTTTTCAATTTTGGATCCCACTTTGCTCCATTGCTTTTAACTTCTTCTTTTTCTGAATAAGGGATACTTAAGTATATTCTTTTATTCATTTCTTCACCTTCATATTAATTAATAGAGAAAGTCTATACTTGCTAGTTAAGTATTTGATCGCTCACATTATAGAAAGAATAAATTTGAAATTTCGACCAAAAAAGAGAAACTTATCTACTTAGAAGAACTTTTATAATTGAGTACTTAAAAAAATATGTTAGTGTATTATTCGTTAAAGACAATTAACATAGGCAAGTTATATCTCTTCTGCTTATTTTAATTTTTCTTATAATTTCTTTCAATTTAATTTTTCTTATAATTTCTTTCAATTTAATTTTTTATAAACCAATCTAGTAATTTAGTTAACAAGTTTAAATTAAATATATATAATAGTAAAAACTTTCTTCTTATCTTCTAATAACCATGTAAATTAGGCTATTTTGTTGAACTAGTAAGAAAGATTTTTTAATAGCATTTTCGTTTATTTATTTAAACTAATGTTTAATTTATTTTTTCGATATTTTTTTCTCTTTTTTTAAAATTCTATACTTCCTATTATATGTTTCAATTTAGGATTTAGGACAAATACGCTGTTCTCTTTTATTTTTAATATTTCACTGAATATATTTCTCCTTACTGTACAATTGCAATCTAATTTCTTGTAGTCAATAAAGAACTTTTCTTTTTTATATTACATTGTGCCTTCTTCTGATAGGAAACGCTTTGTACTATGTCCAAACGAATTAACATGCTCTATCACAAATTCCCCATTTTTCATATAAATTTTTAATTTTCTCATCATGTTTCTTCCTTAAAATGAGCCAAAGCTAATTCCCTAAAATAAGCAGACATAGATTTTAAATCGCTCTCTTTAATATCGCTCTTTATTTTGCCCCATATATCGTCAGGAAGGGTTATAGACACCTTTTTAGTAACTCCCATAGACGGACGCCCCACATTTTCCTTTCATATTTTCTGTAGAGTACCATAATTTAAAATATCAGTATAAAAGTTACGGTTTTTACTTTTCTTGTTATTAATCCTATAAATCGGTATATTCTATGAACGTAGTAAGAAGAGTTCTATTTAGTTTAATAGCAAAATCAAAATCCAACCAAATCTCTTTTTTGTTAATAAATAGCTTAGTAGTGGATAGTATATAGTAAATGGAATTAAGAATGGTATAACCTTCTTTAAATTCTATAACAAAATACCTTAACAGAGTTTAATCAAAATTGAGCAAAAAAATTGTCAACGCATAAATGGATAATAAATCAGTGAGAACAGATAGTGAAATAGATAAAAGTTTCACATCTTTATTTTATCTAAAACCAATTATTTCTAAAAAAAATTTATGTTAATATTAATATAACTCTTGAAACAGTTTAATTTTATATATATTTATTAATGCTTTAATTTTTGCACACATCATAGGTATATAGAATTATTTTTTTTGCAATTTTACACAATTATTATAAGTAGAGAATGGAGTTAGTTTAATGTTTTTAGATAAAAATACCATTACAGAAATTTTAAGGTACATTTATGATTATTCTTGTACAAATGGTTATCCGCCTACCCAAAAAGAAATAGGGGATCAGATTGGAGTATTAGCACCTTCAAGTGTACACAAACATTTAAATTATTTAATAAAACATGAATTTATCAAAAAAAACCCTTCGAAAATGAGGACTATTATTTCTAGAAATTTAGCTATATAAGGCGATAGCCCAGTCCAAAAGAGGGACATTCGCATAGAAAATAGAGAAAAGAAATAAGTCTAAAATGAGAGTGGAGGTAATGTTGAAGAATGTATGGATACCCTTATCAGTATCAATATCCACAACAAGATTCAAGAGCCTGGTTTGCAGCACCCTTTGTGGGTGGTTTATTAGGAGGAGTAATAGGAGGAGCTTTAGTTAGACCAAGACCATTTTATGGTCCTGTCCCATACGGCCCTGTTCCGTTTGGTCCAGCTCCGTTTGCTCCGGGACCATATGGACCGTATCCTTATTACTAAAAAATTCATCAGCTGGATGGAAGAATAGCTGTTTTTGGTAAAAAGGTACAATTCATTATATAGCAATGCTTGCAAGGATTATAATCTTGACACAAAGCATTTAAGAAAAATAAAATTCACTTATTCTTTATCGGATTATTTCAGGCAGTATGATATACCGCCTGAAATAATCTTTTATGAACAATTTAAAAATGCTAACGCCATCTCAATTGAACAGATAAGAAGCAGCAATAGGGTGGTTTATTTTTATGGTCGAAATTTAATGTGATCCCATCAGGAGTATAGGCTACTGTAGGGGTTTCTTTTACACCAATTGACTTAATTAATTGCTCTACTGTTTCCGTTTTAGATAATTGAGCGGCATTCATGAGATTTTTGGAAAAGTCAGGAGAGTTAGCTAACTTTTTTAAACAGGTTTCTACATCAGGCAATAAAGATAGGGTATCCTTAGCAGAGTCGATGAGTTTAGAAGGATTCGCTTCTGGGAGTTCTCGAAAATAGAGAGGATAATGAAGATATGGGTGGAATGCTGCTAAAGTAGGGATTTTACGATGATAATATCGAGCGTGGTACATAGTAGCCATTCCTTTCATGCATAATCTTATTTCTTATATACTATTCCTTATCAAGGGAATTTATGAATAAGAAAAAGACTTGAAATCACAAAAGGAAAAAAGATCCTGTTTGGATATCAAGTCTTTAAAGTGTGCAGAACTTTAAGATGTTTTGTTTAATACTAAAACTTATTACGGTGTTCGATTAGATCAATTGTTCCTAAGACGACATGTGCTAGTCCAAATCCAAAGACTGTATTGGAAATCATGGAATCGACTTTACGATTTTTCTTCATGGCAATGCCGGCAGTTGTAACGGCTGTTCCAAGAACAGTAGGGATTAATCCTTCACGTATATTTTTCATTTTATTGTACTCCTGTTCTGTATTAGTCCAATGACAGGACAGGAATATTATTTGCTTTTGTTTGAAAGCTTATCCTGCATTACATTGGGTCTGCAGGGAAATGATGGTTTTATTTGCTTTTCGCAGCAGCGTCTCTCGCTTCTTTTAAATCATCTCTTATCGTTTCATCTGCCATTGGTATTTTTCTGTTATAAGCAGAGCGAATAATAAGTTGTCCCGCAACTGGAGATGTTAAGAAAATAAAGGCGATTGCAAGAATTAAACGAGAATTAAAAATTTGTTCCGACTGAAAAAAATAGAGACAAGCACCAAGAAGGATAAACATGACTCCTAGCGTTGCGGATTTAGACGCTGCGTGACTTCTTGTATACACATCTGGTAATCTTAATACGCCAATGCTTGCAACTAGACTTAATAAGGATCCTAAGAGAATAAGAATGGCTATAATAATGCTAATGATTGTCTCGGTCATTTTCGATTATTACTCCTTTCTCCAGATACTTAGAAAAAGCTACCGTACCAATAAAGGCTAAAATACCAATGAGAAGAATAACTTCCAAAAAGGCCGAAGTTTTTAACACTATTGATAAAATAGCAGTAATCGCAACAAGGTTGATTCCGATAGCATCTAGAGCGACTACTCTATCGGGAGTAGAAGGTCCCTTTACGACTCGATAAATAAATAAAATCGTCGAGATAGAAACAATAAATAAAGATATATGCATAATGGTCTGGAACATCAAATACTCACCTCTTGTATGGCTTTTTCAAAGCTATTTTTAATACTGCTGATAGCGGCCTCTTTATCGCTAATATCCATTGCATGAATATATAGGATTTTATTATCTTCTGAAATATCCACTACAAGCGTTCCAGGTGTGAGCGTGATAAGATTACAAAGTATCGTTATTTCCCAGTCTTTCCTTAAATCGGTTTCTAGGGCAAAAATACCCGGCGTTACTTTTAACCTTGGCCGAAGAATGATTTTTAACACAGCGATATTGGAAAGTACTAATTCTCTTAGAAAAATACCTAAAAGTTTAAATATAGAAACAACTCGATATAAATAAAACTTATCGGAGAAAAATCTTCTTGTAATAAATATAAGAATCAATCCGATAATAAACCCGATTAGAAACGTATCTGGAGCGAAGGAGCCTTTCAGAAACATCCAAATAAAACTGATTACAAAATTTAATAATAATTGAAATGCCATTGTCATCACTCCTTTAATACGGCATGGATATAGTTTTCCGGTTGCAATAAACTTTCAACAGCGAGTGAAATATATGGTGAGATCATCTCTGTGCCAATTCCGATTAGACAGGAAAGAAGGACTAGTATACACCCGGGTAGTAAAAGTGTTTTTATAGACTTTATAGTAATATTATCTGATTCCTCTCCCCAAAAACCTTTAACAAATATCTTGATAACAGATAGTAATACGAGGAGACTCGATAGCACAACAATAAAACTTCCCATATAATTCCTTTCTTCAAAGGCTCCTTGAATAATGAGTAATTTACCAATAAATCCACTTAATGGCGGAATACCTGCAAGGCTAAGTGCGGCAAGAAAGAAGGTCCAAGTCAGTAAAGGGTATTTCTTCATCAAGCCACTCATATATTTTAAATTGCTAGTTCCAGTAATATAAATCATGATTCCAATTAATAGAAACAGCGCTCCTTTAATAATCATGTCATGTAAAAGGTAGAAAATCGCTCCATTTAAGGAAGTGCTATTAAAAATAGAGAATCCATACAAGATAACACCAATTGCCGTAACGATATTATAAATAATAATTTTTTTGACATCATTATAGGCAATTGCTCCAATTGCTCCTAAAATAATGGTTAGAAGAGACAGGATGCCTAATAATGTAAAGACATAAGAATCCTCATAGAAGAAGAGGGAGTACGTCCGGGCAATCGAATAAACTCCAACTTTTGTTAATAACGCTCCAAATAATGCAAGTATCGGTATGGGAGCGGCATAATAAGATCCTGGAAGCCAGAAAAATAACGGGAAGAGAGCCCCTTTTAATCCAAAGACGATTAAGAACAGGACAGCTATGACCGTTAATATGCCTGATCCACCCACTTCACTGATTCGCTCTGAAATAGACGCCATGTTTAAAGTTCCAACAACAGAATAAAAATAGGCAACGGCAATAACGAAGAGTGCGGAAGCGACAACATTTACAATAATATATTTTACTGTTTCTCTTAATTGAATTTTTGTATTTCCAAGAACAAGTAGTACATAGGAAGCCATTAACATTACTTCAAAAAATACAAACAAGTTAAAGATATCGCCAGTTGAAAACGCACCAATAACACCAACTAAGAGAAATTGAATCATAGCGTAATAAAAGTAATTTTCTCTTTCTCTATCGATTCCCTTAAAGGAGTAGAGGATACAACAAAAGGCGATTATATTTGTTGTTAACACAAGAAGTGCTGATACCATATCTGCTACAATCGTTATCCCAAACGGAGCATCCCAATTACTTAAATTTACTGTTTGAATTCCCTCATTTTTGATTTTATCTATCATAAATAGCACAATTATAATCGAAACACTAGTGCTCAATAAGGAAATAATCCGTTGTAAGATGGTCTTCTTATAAAAGAAAATCAAAATGATTCCTGTGAGTAAAGGAATTAAAATTGGAAATAGAATTAAGTTACTCATGCTTTTTCCCTCTCAATTTCTCCAAATTATCAGTCCCTAATTCTTGATAAGTTCTGTAGGCAAGTACTAATAAGAAGGAAGTGACACCAAAGCTAATAACAATCGCAGTTAATATTAATGCTTGGGGTAACGGGTCAGAATAACTGTCAGCATGCTGCCCTAAGAGTGGCGCAGCACCTTTCTTTAAGCCACCCATCGTTAATATTAGTAAATGAACCCCATGGCTAAGAAGGCCAGTTCCGATAATAATGCGCAATAGACTCTTAGAAAGAATTAAATACGTCGCACACATAAATAAAATGCCGATAATGAATGCCATTAAGAATTCCATTAGTCATCCTCTCCAATCGTTTGAATAATGGTCATTGTAACTCCTACTACTACTAAGAAAACCCCAAGATCAAACAGTGCAGCAGTGTGAAGGGACGTTTCTCCTAATAAAGGCAAGTGAGCATGTTTATTAAAAAAGTGCGTTAAAAATGGTTTGTCATTTAATACGCCAATCATTCCTGTTAAAGTGCTTATCAGCAATCCTATTGCAGTAACATAGATAAAATTAACCGGAAAGATTTTCTTTACTACTTTTAAATCATAAGCTATCAGCAATAGAACTATTGCTCCACTTGCCATTAATCCACCGATAAAGCCTCCGCCTGGCGTATAGTGACCAGCAAAAAAGAGATCAACTGCATAGAGGAGTATTAAAAAAACAATGACTTTTGTAATGGTTTGTAAAACTAAATTATTTATTTTCATTTTTCTTTCCTCCCATTCTCAAAGTGATCATCGAATAAATACCAATAGCAGCAATAGCTAGTACTGTAATTTCAAAAAGTGTATCAAAACCCCTGAAATCCACTAAGATAACATTTACCATGTTTTCTCCTGCCGCTTTTGTATACGTATTCTCCACATAAAATTGAGAAATGGAATCGAATAGTTTCGTGCTATAGGAGGCAATCGCAATGATCATCACTACGAGTCCAACTAGTACAGAAATGATTGCATTGGATAATTTGAAAGGAATACTTTCCTTTTTTCTAGCATTTCTAGGTAAATGGTAAAAACACAATAAGAATAAAGCAACGGAAACTGTTTCAATAACTAATTGTGTTAAAGCAAGATCAGGTGCGCGAAATACTACGTAAAATAATGATACGGTATATCCGACTGCTCCTAAAAGAATAATAGAAGTCAAACGAGATTTAGCGAATAATATAGCGATGGTGGAAATCACCAGAACAAGCGACAGCACGACTTCATATCCACCAATTGGTGCTAGTCGGGAAGTGTTTATTGTAAAGCCATCCTTTATAAATAGAGTGTAAGAAAGGATTAGAATAAAGAAAGAAAAGATATAAATGAGATAGGTACGCAAGGAACCTGTCATATATCTGTTTGTCAGCTTGTTAAATCCATTTTCTGTTTCGCCAAATAACCAATCATATATTCGATTCCAAATAACAGGAATGGCTTGATAGATAACAGACCATTTTCCTACAGTTAAATAGAGAATTATTCCAAACACAATGACCCCAATCGTCATAAATAACTCAGGTTCAAATCCATGCCAGTGATAGATATGCAGATCATAAACGCCTCCGCCATAAATAGATGTAATAGCAGGAGAAAGAATGGTATTGGTTAGAAGCCCAGGAAATAATCCAAATATGACAACAAGGGATACTAAGATAATGGGTGAAATAAGCATACCCATTGGTGCTTCATGTGGTTTAGCCGATAATTTTTCTGGTTGGTATTTTCCAGTGAAAGTCTTAAATACAAGAATCATGCTATAAACAAATGTAAAGATACTGCCGACCCATGCAATGACAGGTAATAGAACTCCCCACGTATCTAGGTTAAACATTTGGAAGTCAAGAATATTTAACATACTTGCAAAGAACATCTCTTTGCTCAGAAATCCATTAAATGGCGGGATACCAGCCATAGACAGCGAGCCAATTAATGCGATAGCAAATGTGATTGGCATAATCTTCATCAGGCCGCCTAAACGACGAATATCTCTTGTCCCAGTTTCATGATCAACAATTCCAACCATCATAAACAAACTTCCTTTAAAGGTTGCATGGTTGACAAGATGGAAGATTGCAGCAGCTGTGGCAATGTAATAAACACTTTCATTGTCATAGTGGACACCAGCAGCTCCAATCCCTAGTAAAGACATAATCATTCCGAGCTGACTGATTGTTGAGTATGCTAGAAGACCTTTTAAGTCTACTTGTTTTATTGCCATAAAAGATCCATATATTAGAGTAACAATCCCGACAAGTGATACAATCCACAGCCAATAACCAGACACTGCAAAGACAGGACTTAAACGGGCCACAAGATATATACCAGCTTTAACCATTGTAGCGGAATGCAAATAACTGCTGACAGGTGTTGGAGCTTCCATTGCATCAGGCAGCCAAATATGGAATGGAAATTGGGCAGATTTTGTAAATGCACCAAGTAAGATACAAATCATCCCTAAAATAAATAATGGATGAGACATAATAGAATCTTGTTGAACAGAAGTAATTATTTCTGAAATAGTAAAGGATCCGGTCATTAGGTAAAGTAGAACAATTCCTGCTAATAAGGAAAGACCACCAAATACGGTAACAACCATTGATTTGATTGCGCCATATCGCGAGTTACTTCGATTATTCCAAAAACCTATTAAAAGAAACGAAGAAATACTGGTAATTTCCCAGAACATATAAAGCACAATGAGATTATCAGATAAGACAACACCGAGCATTGCTCCCATGAATAATAGAAGATATACATAGAAATGATTGACCTTCTCTTTGTTTTTATCCAAATAATAAATGGAATAGAGAATAACAAGAGAACCGATTCCAGTTATTAATAATGCAAATAGCATGCCGAGACCGTCTAATTTTACGGCAAAATCAATTCCTAGTGATGGAATCCATGGGATTGATTCTACTTTTGTATGTAAATTTGAGGTTGTCCCAATGTTTCGGCAAAAATAAATAAACAATAGCAAAGGAAGTGGAAGAACAAACCATCCAGTATGTATTTTTTTCATAAATTTAAATGTGATAGGTATTAATAGGGTGTATAAAAATGGTGCAAGTACAACCCAGTGAAGTATAGACAATTTAACCCCTCCTTAATCTTTTCTAAATAAACGCTTGAAAATGACTGAACATGTTAAAGTATAACGCAAAAAAAAACGCTCTGCATACAGGAAACAAGAAATTAAGTTAAGGATCAACCTTTCTATTAAATAGGTAGAAACATGGTCTAAAATAGGAAAAATTTTTTTATTTTTTTGTGTAAAACACCCACCTTTTTGCTCAAACTAATGGTGAGGTGGTATATACATGCATTTAAAAACAAAGGTCTATATTTCCATATGTCTATTTTCTCTAGGTCTTTTTGTTGGAATTTTATTGGACAACTTCCAAAAAAGAGAGTTTTATTCACTGGAGGAACTTCTTTTCATAGAAGAGACAAACTCTCCTTTTTTTGATGAAACGATGATTCCTTTTCAACCAAGAGAATATATCAGGATAATCGCAGAAGAATAATGCAGCGAAAAGGGACAGCCGTTTATTAATGGTTGTTCTTTTTTTATGTTCTGCAGTAGAAGGAAAAATATGTGTAAGGGGAAAACTTGTTTATTTCGTAAATATCCAAATGGAAGCAGTCTTTCGTATTCCCAAACTATATTTAAAAAGGAGAGCCATCCTGTAGTTTTTTACGTTGCATTTCTGCATAGAATCAATAAATGGATCTGATAAATTAATGAAAAAAAATAAAGATAAAATACAGAAAATTAAAAAGGTTAAGTGATATTCTGTTATAATATAGATATATATAAAACAGCTAGCTTATCGAGATGAATAGAAGGAAGAACGGTTTAGACAGGATGATTCATGTGAAATATCGATAAAAAAGAAGGTGAAAGAATGGAAAAGCAACAGTATTTATTTATTGACTTTGAATTCACCATGCCAGAGAAAAGTAGTAAGTTTAAGGGGTTTTATCCAGAAATTATTGAGGTTGGTATAGTAGCCGTTGTTGGTGATACCATAAGGGAACAGTTTTCTTCATATGTAGTACCCCGTAAGTTTTCAACCCTTTCAAGGAGATGCAAATCTTTTCTACATATTTCACAAGAACAAGTAAATAACGGGATATCTTTATACGATCTAATGAAAAAGCTTGAGGCAATTTGTAACGGATACCAAAATATTATTGTTACATGGGGAAACATGGATATGAAAGTGCTAAAGGATAATTGTCATAAAGCACAACTTCCCTTTATACTATCTTGTAAAGAAGTTGATTTATCGATGGAATATAAGCGGTTTTTTGGTGATAAAAACCAAACAGGCTTATGGAAAGCAGTTAGGGAATATGGCAGAGAGGGAACTGGGAAACATCATCGTGCTTTAGATGATGCCTTAACCACTTATCATATTTTTAAACTCGTTGAGCAAGATAAGAAGTACTTGGGGAAATCTAATCAACCAACCATTGGAGACTTAATTGATATGTCTAAATTATTTAATAAGTTTGCATAAAAAAGACGAAGAATACATTCCTCGTCTTTTTTGTTATTTTCATCTAAACGATTTTATAGTATTCTGCATTAAGTATTTCCAAGTTTTTTAAACTTTGAATAGCGAAAGCAGAATCATCTTCTTGAAGCTCTTTACGCATTTTTTCGATAGCAGTTTGTAGAGAATCATTATAAGAAGGAATGGAGTCTTCTTTATATAGCTTGACCATTTTCTTTGGAGCATTCATCTGTTCTCGGTAAGAAAGGGCTTTTCTTTCATGGAAAATATCAACTATGGCCTCTTTTGGCTGATGCAAATCTCCTTGCATCGGATGCTTTAAGACCGCAAGAACCCGTACTAAATAACTTTGAGGACGAATCTCTGTAATTTCCCCGATGTATTTTCCAGTTTTATAAAAGGCGGTGACGATGGAACCGATAGCTAGTTCTGACAATCTAATCCCTCCAGATTTTCTTTCCTTTTATAGTATCATAAAGGCTATAGTTTGATAAACGAGAATAACTGCATAATAAGGAGTCTTTTTTCAAATATTAATACCAAACCGTCCATGGAGGAAAAAAGATGAAAAAACTGAGTTTATTAGTGCTGATAACCATTTTCCTAACCGGCTGTGCGGAGGGGGAAGTGACAAAAGCAGAGGTAGAAATGTTTAATGATGTGGGAGACTCTTTAGGAACAATTAAATTGCAGGAGCAGGCTGACGGAGTAAAATTATCTTTAAACTTAAAAGGTCTAACTCCAGGAATCCATGGTATTCATATACATGAAACAAATAAATGTGATGCTCCAGATTTTCAATCGGCAGGCAATCACTTTAATCCAGATAATAAAGAACATGGTTTACTTCACCCAGAAGGTGCCCATGCGGGTGATTTACCTAATATCTTGGTAAAGGAAGATGGAACTGCAAAAGCTGAGCTAATGGCACCACAAGTAACCCTTAGAGATGGAAAAAATTCATTATTCAGCAAAAAAGGGACTTCAATCGTTATTACCGAACAACAAGATGACGGAATGACTCAACCTGCAGGGGATTCAGGCGAAAGAATCGCATGTGGACCGATTAAAAAGAAATAATACTAGAAAAAAACAGGCGACTTTTGGAGTCTCCTGTTTTTTTTTTCATTGATTCATTTTTCAGGTGCTGGAACAAAACGAAAAATTGTTCTGGGATTTTTGAGATTGAATGTTTATTTTTTTACGAAAAAGAATCTTAGTCGCCTTGTCTTACTGAAATGTTTGTACGAGAATAAAAATATTCAAAGCGACAATTAAAATAGCCATAACCCAAGAAATAACTGTAATCCATTTTGTATTGACCAGGTTTCCCATAATACGTTTTGAACTAGTAAACATTATTAATGGAATAAGAGCAAAACCAATTCCAAATGATAAGATTACTTGACTTATTACTAGTGCAGTTGTTGGATTAATACCTAATGCAATGACAGCAATAGGGGGCACCATTGTAATAAATCTTCTTACGTATAATGGAATGCGAAAATGAATAAATCCCTGCATAATCACATCTCCAGACATCGTTCCAACAGATGAACTGGATAATCCAGCAATTAATAAACCTAGGCCAAATAAAGTAGCTGAAATTGGATTTACTAACTGTCCGAAATAGTTAAAAGCTACATCTAAATCTTCCACAAATAATCCATTTTTATGGAATAATGCACTAGAGACGATAAGCATTGCTCCATTAATAAATCCTGCAATCAACATGGCAATAAGGATATCGATAAATTCAAAGCGGAAAATTTGCTTTTTTTCTTTATCCGTTTCCCCAACAATTCTATTTTGTGTTAATGCAGAGTGTAAGTAAATTGCATGTGGCATTACTGTAGCTCCAAGGATACCAGCAGCTAAAATTACGCTATCTAATCCATCAAATTGTGGAGTGAATAACCCGTGTAATAAAGATGGAACATCTGGCTTCGCAAAGAACATTTGTACAATAAAAGAAAGGACAACAATAAAAAGCATCCCAGTAATTCCTGCTTCTAGAGAACGGTATCCCCGTCTTTGTAATTCAAGAATGGCAAAAGATCCAACAGCAGCAATCAGACTAGCTTCCAGTAAAGGAATACCAAAAAGAAGATAAATACCAAGTGCTGCACCAATAAACTCTGCTAAATCTGTTGCCATAATGACAAGCTCACCTTGTATCCACAAACCGATAGACACAGGCTTGGGAAATTCCTCTCGAGCTACCTCTGCTAAATTTTTACCAGTAGCAATACCTAATTTTGCTGATAAGGATTGAATAATTAACGCCATTATATTTGAAAAAAGAATAACCCATAATAATAAGTACCCATATTTTGATCCAGCAGCAATATTTGTTGCGAAGTTTCCTGGATCAATGTAGGCAATTGCCGCAATGAATGCTGGTCCTAAAAAAGGAAGGATTCTTTTCCAGCCTTTAACTTCCTCGCTAAACACACTTTTTGCTGATTTAGAATGATTTTTTTCTAAAGATCGATTTCTGTCCATTTTTCTCACCTAATTTTGCTTTGGTTTAAAAAGTTTCGTTAATGCAACTTTTATATAAAAGATATTCCTAAATTAGAAAATTGTCAATCTATTTGTGTTAATTAATTTATAGGGAATTTTGTCAATTTGATTAGAGCATTAGTTGAGGAAGAATGGGAGTGTAGAAGAAAGTATATAAAAATACCTAGCTGAGTCACCAGCTAGGTATTATAAGCTATTATTTTACTTCTTGTGCACCAGTTACTTCGCCATCTATTACAGCAGAAGATTTAAATGCATCACTTTTGTAATAAACATTACCGTCAACTTTTGCAGTAGCATCAACAGTAAACCCATTAGCTTCTACATAAACATCACCAACAAATGTACCACCTTGGATTTTGAAATTTTCACTTTGGACAGTCATTTTAGGAGCTGTTAAAGTGAAGGAATCAATAATATTATGGTCTTCATCTTGTGTATAAAGAGCAAGTTTACGATAGATTGGATTAGCAGCATCATTTTTATCGTGGAATTCACCAGCTACTAAGATATCACTGTCTACTTTTAAATCTTGAAGTGTTGCAACAATCCAAGTTCCATCAGCACTTAATGCTTTCACTAGTGGATCTGCTTCATTTACGATGGAAGCCGTTGTTACTACATCAGCTGATTGCTCTGCTTTTTTCTCTTCTTTCTTTGGTTCTGTGTCTGTATTTCCACAAGCAGTTAAAAGTGCTCCTGCTAAGATGGAAGCTAGTAAAACTTTTGGTGTAATTTTCATGATCAGTTCCCCCTATAATCTTCTTTATGTTGTATTGTGAATGGATTCACAATACAACATTATATTAACACACAGTTCACTGTTGTAGAGGGGAGAGGTGTGACTAATTTGTGAAAGAAATATGGTGAATATGTGACTTTATTTTAATA
This sequence comes from Niallia circulans, assembly GCF_003726095.1. Classification (NCBI taxonomy): domain Bacteria; kingdom Bacillati; phylum Bacillota; class Bacilli; order Caryophanales; family Bacillaceae; genus Niallia; species Niallia circulans. The sequence goes on along the minus strand of NZ_CP026031.1, from coordinate 2,537,614 downwards.
ATCAGAAAATTAACAAAGGACCTTTTCTTCCATTAGTTACTCGTTTTGCATAAAAAAAGAGCGAGGTTTGTTGGGGGGAAATTCCCAACAAACCTCGCTAACTGCAAAATCAGTTTCTTAATTCATCCACTCTGGTTTACCGAAGCCTTTGAATTCCTTATCAATTACTTTTTCGAATTCTGCTGACTCAACAGCAGCTTTTATATCTTTAGCGAAAGGAGCGTCGATATCTTTCGTATTAACAACAACACGGTTACGATATTGATCAAGCATATTTTCTAGTTTTAGTGCGTCTAATAAGTTCATTTTTGCTGCTAGGGCGAAGTTGCCTGGTACAGCGGATAAATCTACACTGTCAACTGCACGAGGTAATTGAGCCGCTTCAATTGTTTCAAATTTTAGATTTTTTATATTCTTTGTCACATTTTTTTCAGATACAGTAAGTGGATCGGCAGCTTGATCAATTTCAATTAAACCTGCTTCTTCTAAAATTAAGAAAGCACGCGCCGCATTGGTCGGATCGTTAGGGATAGCAATTGTTGATCCATCTGCAATTTCTTCTAAACTTTTAAATTTATTGGAATAAATACCCATTGGTGCAGTTGGAACAGAAATTAGTTCAGATAACTTTATGTTATTTTGTTGAGCAAAAGATTCCATATAAATTTTATGTTGGAATAGATTCGCATCAATACTACCGTCGGCTAGTGCTTTATTTGGCTGCACATAATCTGTAAACTCTGTAACTTCTACTTTATAGCCTTTCTCTTCCAAAATAGGTTTAATAGCCTTTTTAACCATGTCTGCATAGGGACCAGAAGTTGCACCAATATTAATTTCCTTTTTCTCTCCTGTATCTGCATTGTTTTTGTCTTGTCCGCAAGCACTAAGTACAGTAAATGATAATAATAATAGAATTCCTATAAGTATTTTTTTCATTGTCTTTTCCTCCTATTAACTTAAAGTGATTATTAACGCTTATCCAATGTCTTGGATATTTTATCCCCAAAGAATTGAATGATTTGAACCAAGCAAATGAGAACAACGACAGTCGTAATCATGACAGTATTATCATAGCGATAATAGCCATATTGAATGGCAAGATCACCTACACCGCCGCCGCCGACTATTCCAGCCATAGCAGAATAGGCAATTAAATTGATAATGGTAATAGTGATTCCTTGAATAATTCCAGGTCTTGCTTCTGGTATCAAGACTTGCCAGATAATCATCCATGGGGATGCACCGATAGCGACAGAAGCTTCAATAACTCCTTTATCAATTTCGCGAAATGCTTGTTCCACTATTCTCGCAAAAAAAGGAATCGCAGCAACAGATAGGGAAACAGAAGCAGCAGTAGGACCAATCGTTGTGTTAGTAATCCATTTTGCCAATGGTAAAAGGGCGATTAGTAAGATAATGAAAGGGATAGACCGCACCATGTTTACAACAAAGCCTACCGTGTTTTTTAATAGTGTGTTTTCGAGAAACAATCCTTTATCTGTTACAAATAAGAGGATTCCGATCGGTAAACCCACAATAATAGCCACAACAATAGAAATGCCAACCATATATAAGGTTTCAAAAAACGCTGAATTTAAGTCAGGAAGTAACTCGATCAAATAATTCCAATCCAGACTAAGAGGCATGATATATCACCTCCACATTTTGGGTGCGATCTTTAATATACTGTATCGCTTTTACAATTTCATTTTCTTCCCCTGTTAATTCCATGATAAAAATACCAAGGGGATTATTTTGAATATATTCGATTTTTCCATGAAGTATATTTCCCTTCACCTGATAGTGCTGAAAGGCGTCCGAGATAATTCCCTCTTCCGCGATGGCACCTTGAAAGGTAACCTTAATGATTTTCCCTTTTCTTTCTTCTAATAGGTGGTTAGGTAATTCAAATTGAAGAATGCTATTTACAAAGTTTTTAGTAAGCTCCTGTTTTGGGTTTGCAAACATATCGTAAACTGAACCTTCTTCCACTACCTTCCCTGCTTCCATGACAGCCATTCGATCACAAATATCTTTTACAACCTCCATTTCATGGGTGATTAGAACGATGGTTAAACCAAGTTCCTTATTAATTTTTTTTAATAACGCAAGAATGGATTTTGTTGTAGTTGGATCAAGTGCAGACGTTGCTTCATCACAAAGAAGCACGGTTGGATTATTTGCAAGGGCTCTAGCGATTCCCACTCTTTGCTTTTGTCCTCCACTTAATTGGGCAGGAAAGACATCTTTCTTATCTGCCAGCCCCACCATATCAAGCAACTCTAATACCCGTTTATGTATTTTCTTAGAAGGTAAATTAGCTGCTTTAAGAGCAAAAGCAATATTTTCATATACCGTTTTACTACTAACAAGGTAAAAATGTTGAAAAATCATGCCGATTTTTAAGCGAGCGGCTCTTAATTGCTTTTGATTTAACTTTGTTAAAGAAATATTATCGATGATAATTTCTCCACTGGTGGGCTTTTCTAATAAATTTAGACAGCGAAGCAGAGAGCTTTTACCAGCTCCGCTATAGCCGACAATTCCAAATATTTCGCCTTTTTTAATTGATAAAGAAACATGGTCAACACCAATAACTTGTTCTTTTTTTGTTTTATATATTTTGACCAAATCATTTACTTGTATCATTAGAAAATACTATCCCCCTTTGCTAAAAACGCAATATTTTGTAACATTATTTTAAAACCTTTATCAGTTAAGATTGGCGAAAATTCCTTTCGTTAAGTCTGGGAAATAAAAAAAACTTCTTTCATTTTGAAAGAAGTATCGTATTAATTATACCGATCTTATCTTTCAGAATAAGTCATTCTGCAGGAGTTAGCACCTTCCTTTAGGAAAGGAGGTTGCTGGATGTCATCGGGCCTGTTCCCTCAATCTCTCTTGATAAGTAATTATGGAATTTTCACTAAATGAATAATAAAGCTAAAATACTGAATTGTCAATAAAAATTTACCTTTTTAAATGGTGAGAATGGAGGGGGTGCTCTTTATTTCTGTTATCTTCTTCAGAAGGAAATATGATAGAATGGTTTTTGAACAAATGGAACGAAAGGTGACAACGGATGAATAGTCAGGAAATTAATTTTGAATGTGTGCGTTTATTAAATGAATGGGACCCATTTTCAATAGGAGAGGGCAATTACGATACTGAAATTGCGGATATTCTTCAAGCGATGCATGATGTTGATTTGGAAGATGATCTGGCAGCTTCTATCCAAGCTATCTTTGAATTTTCTTTTGAAGAAAAACTCCCTTTAGAGGATTGCATGGCAATCTCGCGTAAACTTTTATCGCTAAAACGAAACAGTTCTTGCTCTTTTTAGAGAGTCAAATAAATTTTTTCTTTATATAGAAAATACAGCAAATAAATTGCATACAAATTTGCTGTTGAAAAATGAAATTAGTACATTAAATTTAGTGATAATTTGATATAATGAGAATATTTAAAAGGCGAGCAGGAGGATGGACATGAAATTAACAAATAAAGAAATTGAAATTGCAGAAATTCTAGAAAAAGATGCAAGGATTTCTGATGAAGATATAGCTAAGATGATTGGGGAAGATTTAGAAAAGACAAAAGAAATGATTGCCAAATTAGAAGAAGTAAATGTAGTGGTACGTTATACATCTATAGTAGATTGGTCAAAAGTGGAAGGTCATGAAGGCGTAACTGCAATGATTGACGTTAAAGTAACACCTAAAAGAGGGGTAGGCTTTGACGAGGTTGCTCAAAGAATTTATCGCTTTAAAGAAGTTAAATCATTATATTTAATGTCCGGAGCATATGATTTATCAGTTATTATTGAAGGCAAATCGATGAATGAAGTAGCGAGATTTGTTTCGGAAAAACTTTCTACATTGGATTCAGTTATCTCAACAACGACTCATTTTATTTTAAAACAATATAAGCATGATGGAACAATATTTGAACCATCGGATGAAGACAAAAGAATTGTGGTGTCACCGTAATGAAACAAACAAAAAGTTATATTGCACAAAAGGTTGAGGAAATGAAACCATCTGGAATACGCAGATTTTTTGATTTAGCATCCGGTATGGAAGGAGTTATTTCCCTTGGGGTAGGAGAGCCAGATTTTGTTACCTCTTGGTCAACAAGAGAGGCAGCGATTTTATCACTAGAGCAAGGGTATACCTCTTATACGGCGAATCCAGGCTTAATCGAGCTTCGAGAGGAAATTAGTCATTATATGCAAAAAAGATTTGCGGTATCCTATAAGCCATCTTCAGAAATCATTGTAACTGTTGGAGCTAGTCAGGCAATCGATATCGCTTTACGAGCCATTCTGAACCAAGGAGAAGAGGTTATTGTTGTTGAACCATGCTTCGTTTCTTATGCACCGTTAGTAACGCTTGCAGGAGGGGTTCCAATTGCGGTTCAAAGCTTAAAGGAGAATGATTTTAAAATCAAGCCTTTTCAATTAGAAGAAGTAATTACGGAACGAACAAAAGCCATTATGATTTGTTCGCCGAATAATCCTACGGGATCCACACTTTCTCAAGAAGAGCTTGCAGCAATTGTGGCAGTAGCAGAAAAGCATGACTTGCTTATTCTTTCCGATGAAATATACGCAGAGCTTTGCTATGATGATGAATATACAAGTACAGCAGCAATAGAGGGAGCGTGGAAACGTACTATTCTCCTTTCTGGTTTTTCAAAAGGATTTGCCATGACTGGCTGGAGACTAGGGTTTGTTTGTGGACCAGAGGAATTAATTCAAGCAATGCTCAAGATTCATCAATATAGTTTAATGTGTGCACCAACGATGGCTCAATATGCGGGACTAGAAGCATTGAGAAGTGGTGAAAACGATGTGGAAGAAATGAAGAAAAGCTACCGGCGCAGAAGGAATTTTATCGTTCAATCTTTAAATGATATGGGGTTAACTTGTCATATTCCTGGTGGAGCTTTTTATGCGTTTCCTAATATAACAGCAACAAAAATGAATGCTGAGACATTCGCAGAAAGACTGCTGATGGAAGAAAAAGTAGCAGTTGTTCCAGGAAGTGTATTTGGTGAAAGTGGCGAAGGACACGTTCGTTGTTCCTATGCTACATCATTGCAACAATTACAAGAAGCTATGAAACGAATGAAGTGTTTTGTCGAAAAATATTCTAAATAGAGGCTAAAAGAGGTGTTTCGAATAGATGGGAATCCCATCCTTTCAAATGCCTCTTTCTTATTTAAGCAGGTTCGTAAAAGTCATAGTTTAAGCAAAAGATTAACGGGAATTATAACAGTGAAATAAATCCTTTTGTAAATATGGCGATATTGTGATATAATCTTATAATGCATATAAAAGGAAAATTAATATAAACAATTAGGAGTGTTCTCATGTCAGATAAAATTGAAGTTGGAAGTGTTATTAAAGGAAAGGTAACAGGTATTCAACCTTACGGTGCGTTTGTTTCTTTAGACGAAAATACACAAGGTTTAGTTCATATTTCAGAAGTAACCCATGGTTATGTAAAAGATATTAATGAGTTTTTAAAAGTTGGCGATGAAGTGAACGTTAAAGTTCTTTCCATTGACGAAAATGCTGGTAAAATTGGTCTTTCTATCCGTGCAACAGAAGAAGCACCAGCACAACCAGAAGCTGCTAAAGCAAAAAAACCTCGTCCTAAACGTCAAACAGCTGCTGTAGTTGAAACAGAAAACGTACAAGGATTTAATACGTTAAAAGATAAATTACAAGAGTGGATTGATCAATCTAACCGCGACGATTTAATTAAAAAATAATTTCTTATAAAGGGCTGTCCGATGTGAATTACACATAGGGCAGCCTTTTTTGCGTTTTCATAGGGAGAACTAATGTGGCTAAGTTAGGGTTTATTATGCCAAGAATGAATTTTTAGAAAATACAAATAAGATTCTATCCATCCGTAGAAAAATCAGCTAAAGTGAATAGTATAGATATTTACTTACATTATACATTAAATTGGAAAGGATGATTGAATGGTACATGAAGTTAATAAATCTATCTCACTAATGGAGCAGTCGGAGAAATATGGAGCAAAAAACTATAATCCACTGCCAATTGTCATTTCAGAAGCAGAAGGTGTCTGGATTACTGATCCTGAAGGAAATAAATATATGGATATGCTAAGTGCTTATTCAGCATTAAACCAAGGTCATCGCCATCCTAAAATAATTCAAGCATTGAAGAGACAAGCGGATCGTGTAACCTTGACTTCTCGAGCTTTTCATCATGATCAATTAGGTCCCTGGTATGAAAAGATTAGCTCTCTAACCAAAAAAGAGATGATCCTCCCGATGAATACAGGTGCTGAAGCCGTAGAAACTGCTATCAAAGCAGCAAGAAGATGGGGATATGACCGTAAAGGAATAGAAAAGGACAAAGCAGAACTCATTGTGTGTGAGGGGAATTTTCATGGAAGAACATTGGGAGCCGTTTCTCTTTCCTCTGATGAAGAATATAAACGCGGATTTGGACCATTGTTACCGGGGGTTAAAACGATTCCCTATGGAGATATTGATCAATTACAAGAAGCAATTACAGTAAATACAGCGGCATTTATTGTAGAACCAATTCAGGGGGAGGCTGGTATTATCATTCCACCTCAAGGTTTTATGGAAGAAGCCTATCAACTATGTAAGGCTAATAATGTTTTGTTTATTGCCGATGAAATTCAAACAGGACTGTCAAGAACAGGTAAATTATTTGCGAGTGAGTGGTACGGTATTGTGCCAGATATGTATATTTTAGGAAAAGCGCTTGGAGGAGGAGTCTTTCCTATTTCAGGTGTTGTGGCAGATAAAGATGTATTAGGTGTTTTTAATCCAGGCTCTCATGGATCAACCTTTGGAGGAAATCCAATGGCGTGCGCTGTATCAATTGCAGCTATAGATGTAATCATAGAAGAGGATTTGACCAATCGTTCGGCGCAATTAGGCGAATACTTTCTTCAAAAGTTATCGGAAATAACAAATCCAATTATAAAAGAAATACGGGGAAGAGGATTGTTTATAGGGGTTGAATTAAAGGTTGAGGCTAGAGCTTATTGTGAAAAATTAAAAGAAGTAGGATTGTTATGCAAAGAAACCCATGATTCTGTCATTCGCTTTGCTCCACCATTAACGATTACGAAGGAAGAGTTAGATTGGGCGATAGAGCGTATAAAGCAAGTATTAAATGAGGATAGCCCAGGGCTAAACTAAATAAATAACTCTAAAAAAAATCATTCCTTACAAAAAAGCCAAACAATCAGCAAGTGGAATTGTTCGGCTTTATTTTTGTTTATCCATTTTTATCTATCTAGCTGTCTTTGGCATAGACTCCCTTTCAGCAGCGGAAAAGGGTTTAAATAATAAACCAAGGTTTATTAAACCTGCAATTCCGACTAAACCGTAAATAATACGAGAAATAACGGATCCTTGGCCGCCAAATAGTGTTGCCACTAAATCAAATTGAAAGAAGCCTATTAATCCCCAATTTATTGCTCCTATAATCGTTAATATTAATGCAATTCTTTGGATTACGCTCATTTTATGTCCTCCTTAAAAATATAGTGGAAATCTTTCTTATTTTTAGTAGAATTCACGAAAGTATACATTTAGAAAAATAAACGAATAATGAATGATGGAGAAAACATATACTATTTGCCAGCACTAAGCTCAATCCTTTGATTTTCTTGTAAGTTTGATTAATAATAATCGTACAATTAGTATTTTTTTTACTAATGTAAAAACAGAATGGGAGGCATTCATTTGGAAAACTTTATTTTTTATAACCCGACAAAACTTATTTTTGGTAAAGGGCAATTGGCACAATTAAAAGATCAACTAGCTTCCTATGGCAAAAAAATCCTCTTAGTGTACGGAGGAGGAAGTATTAAAAGAAACGGTCTATATGATAATGTAATGACCATCTTAAAGGAAAATGGAAAAGAAGTATTTGAACTATCTGGTGTAGAGCCAAATCCTCGATTAACTACTGTACAACGTGGAGTTGATATATGCAAGACAGAAGGAATTGATTTCATTTTAGCAGTTGGTGGAGGAAGTGTTATTGACTGTACCAAGGCCATTGCCGCAGGAGCTAAATTTGATGGGAACCCTTGGGAATTCATCACGAAAAAAGCAGCGCCTAAAGCAGCGTTACCGTTTGGAACAGTTTTAACACTTGCGGCAACTGGTTCTGAAATGAACTCTGGCTCTGTTATTACTAATTGGGAAACACAAGAGAAAGTTGGCTGGGGTAGTCCATTTACATTTCCGGTATTTTCTATTTTAGATCCCGAAAATACATATACAGTTCCTAAAGATCAAACAATATATGGAATCGTGGATATGATGTCACATGTGTTTGAACATTATTTCCATTTAGAAGAACACACAGAATTACAAGATTATATGTGTGAATCTGTATTGAAAACGGTCATAGAGTTTGGTCCTAAACTTGTAAATGACTTAGAAAATTATGAATATCGTGCTGCGATATTATATTGTGGAACGATGGCTCTTAATGGTATGCTCAATATGGGATATCGTGGTGATTGGGCTACCCACAACATTGAACATGCAGTTTCTGCAGTATATGATATTCCCCATGGTGGAGGACTTGCTATTCTTTTCCCTAATTGGATGAAGCATAATTTAGCTGTAAAACCAGAACGCTTTAAGCAATTAGCTGTTCGCGTATTTGGAGTAGATCCAGAAGGAAAAACAGCGGAAGAAGCTGGTCTAGAAGGAATTGAGAAATTACGTGCATTCTGGAATGAGCTAGGTGCACCTTCTCGTTTAGCTGATTACGACATTGATGATAGTAAACTGGAGTTAATGGTTGAAAAAGCAATGACGAATGGTGGATTTGGCCAATTTAAAATGTTAGATGCAGAGGATGTTTTAGCAATTTATAAAGCATCATTATAAAAATGCAGAAAGACGAGCAAACAGTTCGTATGTTTGTTCGTCTTTCTGCAATAGAGAAGAAATGGAATAATTGGTGAATAAATTTAAAAAAAATAGTTTGTATCCGTTTTCATACCGAGTTCTTTCTTGATTACTTTTTCTACTTCCGATAAAGTGGAAGAGGAGTATAAATTAAATATATTGGAGGATCATTTATGACACACGTTCGTTTTGATTACTCAAAGGCATTAAGTTTCTTTGGAGAGCACGAAATTACATATTTAGAAGATGCAGTTAAAGTTGCCCATCATTCCTTGCATGAAAAAACTGGACAAGGAAGTGATTTTTTAGGATGGATTGATCTACCTGTAGATTATGATAAAGAAGAATTTGCGCGAATTCAAAAAGCAGCAGAAAAAATTAAAAGCGACTCAGAGGTTTTACTTGTAATCGGTATTGGTGGTTCTTACCTAGGAGCACGTGCTGCAATTGAAATGTTAAATCATAGCTTCTATAATTCTTTATCAAAAGAAAAGAGACAAACACCACAAATTATCTTTATTGGAAAAGATATTAGTTCCACTTATATGAGTGATGTAATTGACTTCCTTGGAGATAAAGATTTCTCTATTAATGTTATTTCTAAGTCTGGAACAACTACAGAGCCGGCGATTGCTTTCCGTATTTTCCGTAAATTACTGGAACAAAAGTACGGAGTAGAAGAAGCGAGAAAGAGAATTTATGCTACTACTGATAAAGCAAGAGGAGCTTTAAAAACTCTAGCTACAGAAGAGGGCTATGAATCATTTATTATCCCAGATGATGTTGGTGGACGCTATTCTGTTTTAACACCAGTTGGTTTATTACCAATCGCTGTCAGCGGCGCTGATATTACAGCAATGATGGAAGGGGCAGCAGCAGCTAGAACAGATTTCGGTACATCTGAATTAAAAAATAACATTGCCTATCAATATGCTGCAGTTCGTAACGTTCTTTATAACAAAGGAAAAACAATTGAAATGTTAATTAACTACGAGCCAGGATTGCAATACTTCTCTGAGTGGTGGAAGCAATTGTTTGGCGAAAGTGAAGGGAAAGACCAAAAAGGTATTTATCCTTCTTCAGCTAACTTCTCAACCGACCTTCACTCCTTAGGACAATATGTGCAGGAAGGCCGTCGCGATATTTTTGAAACAATTGTTAAAGTTGACAAACCGCGTCATGAATTAGTTATCGAAGCAGAAGAAAATGACTTAGACGGACTAAATTACTTAGCTGGACAAACTGTTGATTTTGTTAATAATAAAGCATTTGAAGGTACGTTACTTGCACATACAGATGGCGGTGTGCCAAATCTAGTTGTAACAATACCAGAAATGAATGAATATACATTTGGATATCTTGTGTATTTCTTCGAAAAAGCTTGTGCGATAAGTGGATATTTATTAGGCGTAAATCCATTTGATCAACCAGGGGTTGAAGCATATAAAGTAAATATGTTTGCTTTACTAGGTAAACCTGGCTTTGAAGAGAAAAAAGCAGAGTTAGAAAGTCGTTTATAAGTTAGAATAGATTGAGCTGTCGATATACTCGTATTTGAGTATTCGACAGCTTTTTTATTTACTCTTTTTAAACCACAGGCTCTGCCTGTGTGAAAATAAAACTTGTAGAGTCGTATTAGAAAAAAACTCCAATCGTTATAATAGAAGATGGCCGTCAAACCAACTTCAAATAACGAGAGGAGTTCTGCTCATGTCGAGCGACAATAGTTTATCACATACAAGATGGAATTGTAAGTATCATATCGTATTTATTCCCAAATACAGAAGGAAAGTAGTATATGGGAAATTAAGAAAAGATATAGGTGCTATATTGAGAAAACTATGTGAAATGAAAGATGTAGAAATAATGGAAGCACATGCCATGCCAGATCATATACACATGCTGGTAAAAATACCACCGAAAATGTCTGTTTCGTATTTCATGGGATATTTAAAAGGTAAAAGTTCATTGATGATCCATGATAGACATGCAAATTTAAAATATAATCATGGAAATCGAACGTTTTGGGCGAAAGGATATTACGTAAGTACGGTTGGATTAAACGAAAAAACAATTGCAAAGTATATACGAGAGCAAGAAGCAGAGGACCGTTTGCGAGATAATATGAGCAAACGAGAATACGTCGATCCATTTAAAGATAAGTAGGGAGAGTAAACGGTTGGCGGTCAATTTAGAGGTCCCTTTAGGGGCTTCGTTGGTAAAGTGCCCTTATAGGGCGAAATTAAAACCGCCGGTTCTACCGGCGGATACTTACTTTTTCTTTGAATTTTAGGAAAATATACAACTCTATTCATTTTTAATCCAAGATGTTTAAAGGTTTTGAGAGAGGTTAAATAAAGAGAAAGGGGTAATAGAAGGAGGAAATAGGAATGCTTGTTGAAAAAGAACAATTATTGATTAAATCATTACAGGAATGCATGATTGTTTGTAATCATTGCTTAAATGAATGCTTAGCGGAAGAGCGGGTAGCACCAATGCTTGATTGTATTCATATGAATAGGGAATGTATTCAATTTTGTAGTTACTTAGAGCAGGCAATCATTAGAAAATCTCCATATGCAAAGGAATTTGCAGAAATTTGCCTTTCTGTTTGTGAGGATTGCGCAAATGAATGTAAGAAACACGACCATCGTCATTGTCATTATTGTGCAGAAATTTGTAAAGAATGTATAGAAGCATGTAAAACATTTTTAGAATCATAGTAGGTTGTTATAAAGGCTTGTTTGAAGAGAGGGAAAATTGGTTTTTCGAGGGGGCAGCTCGAAATAAACTTATGCGAGCGACTGCCTCGAAAAACCATAATTTTAAAAGAAGAATTTTTCTTCTCCGCTTTCATGACTACTTTCTGTACTCATCAGCTAACTAGGTTTCTAAGTAATAATTATTAACTCATCCTTTTCTTCAAACTCAAATGAAGGCTTTGGATTTAGATAACTAGTGCCCCCACGTTTGACTCCTAATAGTAATTTACCCTCTGCTAATAAAAAATTGTTTAAAGTCAGATAATCAACTAATTCTTCCTGAATATTTTTCAAAGGAATAAACTGAAGCTTTTTATCCTTCAATTGATGCAAAAGTTCTAAAAATGCAATCATCGTATCTTGTGAATTTAAGCTGTTGTGCATAACAAAGCTCGTAAGGCTGTTTGTTTCAATTATCTCATCGGCACCAGCTCTTTTAGCATTTTGTATTTGTTCAGCAGTAAGTATTTCAACGATGCACGGTACTTTTGCGTTTAGTCCTTTAATAGCAAGTAAAGTCAAAATAGAGTGCATATCTGCTTGTAATTCTTCTTTGGTTTGATCAGCTGTTAAGATGACCTTACTAGCAGTCATGATATTCGCTTTCAACAGGACATGATCTAAATTAGAATTTCCTTTTACGAAATGAATAGTTTCTGGAACTGGATTTGTTGCTAAGGACTCATCGATTAAAGTGATCGGAATCTTTTCGCGATCTTTAATGATGGAATGAATGATTAGTTTGGACCGTTCATTCCAGCCGACAATTATCAAGTGGTTTTGTCCTCTATAAGTGGTTTTCCCTTCCAAATATGCGTTTTGTTTAGCTACTGCTGCTGTTGCCAATGTTACTAAATAGGTAGAGAGAAATCCTACTCCTGTTAAGATTAATAGCATGCCGGTTATTCTCCCAATAACGGTAATAGGTGCATAATCCCCGTATCCAACGGTAGAGGTAGTAATAATAGCCCACCAAATTCCTTCAAATAAAGTGGGAAATGTTTCTGGTTCAACTAATGTGATAAAGCAACCGAATAGGATAATAATAGTTAGGGAAATCGATAAAACACGAATACTTAATGGTAATCTTAAAAATCTTGAAAGGATAGAATTAGGCAAAGTAAACACCTCCTATTAGTTGTTATCCTTTGCATTATTGACCAATAAAAAAACTTTCATAATCAATGAAAGTTTTTTAACAGGATATTTTTAAAGTTGGATATGATAAAATGAAGCAATTGTTTTTTGTTCTTCTTCAAAGTTTTTATAGTCGTTCAAGTTAGAGAGCATGCCTTTAATTATGGGTAATCTTGGTTCATCAGCATGAATCTCTGTCATTAATACTTCTAGTGTTATTTCTATCTCTTGTTTATTCGCTACATGCTCACTCTTACGTTGGATAGAGGCGATAGCATCTAGTATATCTTGATGACCATGTTCCATAAAGTTAATTTTAGGCTTTTTAATGATATATTTTAGAAAAGAAGTAGAAAAGAGTGGATTCTCATTATTTTTGTCCATATCCGTTATGATGGAATCTAATCTTTTTAATAAGTAGATGGAAATATCCCTTGTTGAGACATTTATAGGCTCTAAAATCACAAGTTTTAAAAAAGAATGAATAAGACCATCTTGGATCATAAGCAAATCTAAAAGGAATTGCTTTTTCTCTTCCCCGTAAATAGAATGGAGTCCTTTGAGATTATAACTTTGAAGCTCTGACTGCATTTTTACTAACAGATCTTTGATAGAATTATTTAAGGGAATAGCTTGTTCTTTTGATTGCATAATAATAAATTCTTTGTGTTTTAAAGCATGATTAAACATAAAGGTAAGCTGATCCATGTATTTTTCTCGAGCAGGGATTCGCTTTTGACTTATTTCTTCCATAGCGGTAATCAATTCATCGTAGTAATATTGCATAATTGTATAAAGAAGAGAGTCTTTCGATTTAAAGTATAAATAAAAGGCTCCTTTTGATATACCGCAATCACTGGCAATTTCTTGCACTGAGGTAGAAGAAAATCCCTTTTGAGCAAAAAATTTTATGGCAGAATCTATAATTATTTTTTCTTTTTCTTTCACGTAATTTCCTCCTGGACGTATAGGGAGTACACCTTGACTTATTGGTCATCTTTTTCTAATATATATGACTAATCAGTCAAATTATATAGTAAATGAAGGGAAAAATCAATGTATAGAGCTTTGCTTCTTCTTGACTGAAGGGAGTAGTTGCGAATTGTGCGAAAAAGGGATTTGCTATATGATTATAATCATAAAAAGATGAAGGTTGAAAGTTGAGTAATCCAATTGGTTTATGTTAATTAAATCGAGCTGATTTCTTGACGAGCGTATCTTATGATAATAAACTTACTTACGTATCGTAAGTATCAGTTTATTGTCAAAAAGATATTTAAAAAGGAAAGGTACATTTTTATGCGTTGCTTGAAGTGAAAAGGGGGAGACTCCTGTGGGATTACCGTGAGCCCCACGGAAAGCAATTAGATTCGAAGAGATTAAATAAATAGATCATAAATAAACAGCTATTTCTAATATCTAGAGGTTTGTCTATCGTTTTATAATCTAAAATTTTATACCGATAAGAAATATAAGTAAGAATATAACAGAAGATAAAGGAGATTTTGTAATGGATCAAAATGTTATCGATCTTCTTCAAAATAAGATGGAAATAATCGCATTTAATGAAGAACAGAATTTAAGTTTAGTCGGACCAGTAAAATTGCCAGTTCAATTGGACGATCAAGTTGTGACATTCCAATGGTACACATGGTTACCGATAAAGAAGGATGAAACGAAAGAGGAAGTGCTTCGCTCTTTACCGAATTTACATTTAGCGGATTATCAACAATCCTCTGTTTTAGTATACGGTGACTTTAAAAATGCAGAAAATGCATTAATACGTATGCATAGTATATGTCATACTGGCGACATTTTTGGTAGTAAACGTTGTGATTGCGGATATCAATTAAAAGAATCGATGCGTATGATTGTAGAGAATGGAAATGGAGCTCTCTTTTATTTAGCTAATCATGAAGGAAGAGGTATTGGGCTATTTACTAAATCCCTTGCTTACCTTTTACAAGAAAATGGTCTAGATACTGTGGAGGCAAATCTCGCATTAGATTTCCCAGATGATTTAAGAAGTTATGAAGCACCGATTAAAGTTCTTCAAGCACTACGACAAAAACCAGTTAAATTAATAACTAACAATCCAAAGAAGCTTGATGCACTAAAAAAACTTGGTCTTACAGCAGAAGAAAATATTCCCTTATGGGGGATGTCTCATCCTATAATGAGAATTATTTAAACACGAAAGTGAATAAATCTGGTCATATTCCCTTGAAAAATACAGTGACCATTTAAGGAGAATAAGGTATGAAACATGATCAAGATTACATGAGACTCGCATTAGACCTTGCAGCATCTGCACTTGGTAAGACAAATCCCAATCCAGTTGTCGGAGCTGTCATTGTAAAGGACGGCGTAATTGTCGGAACTGGTCTCCATCGCAAAGCAGGAGAGCCACACGCTGAGGTCCATGCTTTTAAAATGGCTGGAGACCACGCAAAAGATGCAACTCTTTATGTGACGCTAGAGCCATGCTCACACTATGGGAAAACACCACCTTGTGCACTTTTAGTGAAAGACTCTGGAGTCAAAAGAGTGGTAGTAGCGACAGAAGATCCCAATCCGCAAGTTGCAGGACGAGGTATTAACATCTTGAGGGAAGCAGGAATTGATGTTGAAGTTGGTGTTCTAAAAAAAGAAGCCCAGCAATTAAACGAACGTTTTATTCATAATATGATACATGAAAAACCTTTTGTTATATCTAAGGTAGCAATGACATTAGACGGCAAAATTGCTACCCATACAGGACATAGTCAATGGATTACAGGAGAAGAAGCAAGAAAAGAAGTGCACTTTTTAAGAAATGAAGTAGATGCAATCTTAGTTGGTGTTGGTACTGTGCTCGCTGATAATCCTAAATTGACAACTCGATTAGAGGGACCAGCAAAGAATCCAATTCGGATTATTTTGGATGCCAATTTAAGAACACCTCTAGAGGCTAATATTACTGATTGTAGGGAAGCAAAAACAATCATTGCTACAAGTGCTACCCTTCAATCAGAGAAAGCAGCTGCTTTAAAAGAAAAGGGTGTAGAATTATTCACAGTTCCTTCTATTCAGGGAAAATTAGACTTGGAGATAGTTTTAAAGGAAATATATAAACGTGGAATTACAGATATTCTTCTGGAAGGCGGAAGTGAAGTAAATGCAAGCTTTATGCGTCAACGGCTTATTCAGAAGTATTTAGTATATATTGCTCCTAAAATAGTAGGCGGTGCCAATTCCTATACACCATTTAAAGGAGAAGATATTGATACAGTAGATGAAGCAGTTCCCTTAAGATTTGAAAAGACGGAATGGGTGGGTAAGGATATGAAAATAACAGCTTATCCCGATATAATTAATTAGTATTTCTGTGGAGGAAATAATGAAGTTTGGTTTTGATATAGACGATACACTTATCAATTTAAGACAACATGCTTTTGAACTTTATAATCATAAGTTACAGAAAAATATTGCATTAGAAAACTTCCATGCATTAAAAACGGTTGAAATTCACGAACCATTTGGATTAAATGCTACTGAAGGAAAGCAGCTTTGGAACACTCTAAGGGAAGAAATTTATTTTACAAATTGTCCTCCTTTTCCAGATTCCATTGAAGTGCTAAATGAACTTGTTAGTAATGGTCATGACGTTTATTATATTACAGCACGGAAAAAACAATTTGCCGAAAAGACGAAAGATTGGATGAAGAAAGTAGGATTTCCGGTAATTGATAGTCATTTTTTTTGTGGGATGGAAGATCATGAGAAAGTTTGTATCATTCAGGAGCTTCAATTAAACTACTATTTTGATGACAAACCCGCTGTTCTAGAAACTCTTCAAGGGTCTCCCACACGGCTTTATGTGAAGGATCATCCCTATAATCAACATTTAGAGTTGAATAGAATAAAGGACTGGAAACAGTTACGAGCTTTGTATGAAAGTAAATAGGAAAGAAATAGCCTGAGTGCCTCATTTCAGGCTATTTCGTATATTAATTTACTTTCATAGCTCATGTATTCTATCATATGGTTCTTTTAAAGAGTTTTTTGCTTTTGGTAATTTTGGTAAATGCCCTACCCTTTAGCTTATGTGAGGAGCAATAAATCCTCCGTATAGAAAGGCTATTATTATAACTAGGGCAGGATGCACCTTCCACTTCTGCAGTAATAAAAAGGCAATGACAGCAATGCAAACAGATTGAATGATACCGATGGAATGATAGGAATCTTGAAACATTTCATAGGTTAAAACTAGCATTAATGCTGTTATTACAGGCTGTACAAGAAGCGTCATGCCTTTGACAATCTTCGAATTTTGATGTTTTTTCATTAATTTTAATAAGAAAATAAGAGCAACTGCCGAAGGGAGAATAGTGGCCAATAAAGCAACAATAAACCCAGCCCATCCTCCAACTCCAAAGCCTACATATGCAGCTATTTTGGTAGCAATTGGTCCCGGCAGAGCATTAGCAAAAGCGAGCATATTGGAAAATTCAATGTTGGATAACCAATTATATCGATTAACTATCTCCTCATACATTAAAGGAATGGAAGCTGGACCACCGCCATAACCTAATAAATTTGCCACAAGAAAACTGAGGAAAATACTTACAAAAATCATCTTATATGCCTCTTTCTTTTTTATGTAGAAGTTTATCTTTTAATTTAAAATGAAATGCTCCATAGATAAGAAAAATAAGTACAACAATACCTGGATGTATGGCAAATACTTGTAGTAAAAGAAGACAGACAAGTGTTAATCCAATTCCAGCATAGATTCCTAAGCCTTTGACCGCTTTTTCTCCAAACTCATATGCCATTAAGCCAAGCATAACGGCAATAACTGGAACGACTGCTCCAATCATACTTGTTATTATTGGTGAATGACTGAGGATAGATATAAAGGAAAATAAGAATACCATTGCTAAACAAGTCGGTAGTATATGGGCAATTACGCTTACAATTGCTCCGATTATCCCTTTTTGATGATAACCTATATAGGCAGCTAATTTTGTGGCAATAGGTCCAGGAAGTGTATTCGCAATTGCTAAAGCATCCCCAAATTCATCATTAGCCATCCACTTATATTTTGTTACTGCTTCGTGACGAAACAGAGGAATAACAGAAGGACCACCACCAAAGCCGAAAATGCCAGCCCGAAGCATGCCTAGAATTAAATCTTTATACATAAAGATATATCTCCTTTCTTAACAACTCTAACGATAGTAACGACACGTAATTATCTTACCACTAATTTTATATTTTGTTTAAGGAATATAGAAAGCATGTATATGTTTTATTACTCTTACTCATTGAAACTTAAACCAACATATATTAAAATAATAAAAATATATTTAAGTTATTATCATCTAGCTTTCGTAAATAATTCTTCATTATACCCTTTCTATTTTGGTTATTCTTTGATTTACTTCAGGAATTAAAGTTCTTTTAAAGTAAGTTTGTGAAAGAGTTTTTAAGAAAATATAAAATAGTTTCATCTCTTTTTAAGAGGTAATGTATTAATGATAAAAATTTGAATATTCAGAATAAAAATGAGGGGGATTCAGACTTGAGAGCTAAATTGGAAAAAAGAATTAGAATTGCTGCCAAAAAAGAGCCAGCTGATATAGTAATTACGAATGGTAAAATTGTTAATGTTTTTACAGGTGAACTAATGGACGGGGATGTAGCAATTGCAGATGACAGAATAGCAGGAATTGGGAGCTATCAAGGAAAACAAATAATTGATGCCGAAGGTAAATATATCGTTCCGGGCCTCATTGATGGCCACGTACATATAGAAAGTAGTATGCTTACACCGCAGGAATTTACCAAAATATTATTATTGCATGGTGTAACGACTGTTATAACAGATCCACATGAAATTGCAAATGTGGCAGGGGCAGCTGGGATTCAATATATGTTGGATGCCTCGGAAGATCTTCCAATAGATATTCGCGTCATGTTACCATCTTGTGTTCCTGCAGTTCCAGAGGACTCAAATGGAGCGACGTTATATGCAAAGGATTTAGCACCATTTTATTCACATGATAGAGTACTTGGATTAGCAGAAATAATGGACTTTCCCTCTGTATATGAAACGCAGTCAGATATGATAGATAAATTTATTCTGACAAAAAAACATAATCGTTTAATGGATGGTCATGCTGCTGGAATTGAGCGAGAGAAATTAAATGTATATAGCGCAGCTGAAATTAGAAATGATCATGAAGCAACGACACTGCAAGAAGCAAAAGATCGGCTAGATTTAGGGATGTACCTAATGATAAGAGAGGGAACGGTTGCGAAAGATTTAAAGGCTTTATTACCTGCGATAACCCTTAGAAATTCACGAAGATGTTTGTTTGTAACAGATGATAAATTGGTAGATGATTTAGTAGAAGAGGGGAGTGTGAATTATAGCGTACGATTAGCGATAGAAGAAGGATTAGATCCGATTATTGCTATTCAAATGGCCACCATTAACGCTGCCGAATGTTTTCAGTTAGATTCAATTGGGGCAGTTTCTCCAGGTTACCGCGCAGATCTTCTACTTTTAGATAATCTTGAGGAATTTTCCATTCATAGTGTATATAGAAACGGTCAATGTGTGGTGGAAAAGGGAAAATTAAGAAGAGAAGTTCAACACTTTAAGTCATCCTATTTGGATACGAATTTACCGACGATAAATTGTGCAAAATTGTCATCAGCTGACTTAAAGCTGCCATTAACTTCTGAAAGCTGCCATATAATTGAAATTATTCCTAATAGTATTGTAACGAAGGAAGTAATCGAAAAGGTACAAATGGTAGATGGCTATTTTCAGCCATCATTGGAAAAGGATCAACTAAAACTTGTAGTAGTAGAGAGACATCATCAAACAGGGAATATTGGAAAAGCGATTGTGAAAGGGTTTGGCTTTAAAAGAGGTGCAATTGCCACGACCATTTCTCACGATTCTCATAATATTGTTGCAGTTGGCACAAATGATCAGGATTTACTTTCTGCTATTCATGAGTTACAAGAAATAAAGGGAGGTATAGTTGTAGTATCAGAAGGTAAAGTAGTTGCGGCACTTCCCTTACCAATAGCTGGATTGATTTCTGATCAAGATTATTTAACCGTGTACGAACAACTAAAAATATTAAATCATAAGGTCCAAATTCTGCAAGGGTATGATACTTTTAATCCATTCTTGACCTTATCCTTTTTATCATTAACTGTAATTCCTGCCTTGAAATTAACGGATAAAGGATTATTTGACTTTCAATCATTTTCCTATAAAGATGTATCTCTTAATCTATAATAGTTTTTTATTTTTTAATCTTTTGTTCATTATTTGTTCATAATTATTCGGTATTCTATAAACAGGTTAAGAGTTTCCCCTCTTAAAATATATTTTACCCGAAAGAGATTTCGGGTTTTTTTCATACTTAAATTTAACTCGGGGTAAAAATTACGATACTTTCCATGAGTAATAATAAATTGCATGTTTAAAATTGCTAAAAAAAGAGAATAATTTTATAAAGGTATACAAATTAATAATATAAGCAAGGAACTTATAAGAAAAGCAGTAATAATGAAAGCGTTTTCTGATATAATAAATGTATAGATCTACTTACTAATAAGGAGTGGATAACGATGGAAGAACAAACAAACTTTTTTAATGGACTTAAATGGGGAGTCATTATTAGTATCCCATTATGGGTTTCATTTTTGGGATGGCTAAAGTTACTTATTAATTTTACGTAAATATGGAAGTCTAGGTAAAGGCTATTAGGATATAAGGATAAGAAATGAATAAAAAAGCATCGAAAACCAATTATGCTTTCGATGCTTTTTTGTATTAAGCTTGTGGGATTGGAGGGTCAATTCCTAGCACTTTTTCGCCGTTAACTGTTAACCAAATATAGTAACGGTCAATTTCTTTACCAAGGATTTTTTCGATTTTCGCGATAACTTTTTCTTGAACATCAAAAGAAATCTGGGCAGTCTGTTCACCTAGTGGTACATTTTTAAGTCCGAGTGCATCTGCAATTTGTCTTGCTTGATCATAAGAGACTTCGATGTATTTGTCATACTCAGGTAAGTAAGCAGCTTGAGCAGGCTTTACTTGAAAGGATACAATTAATACTACAGCTAATAAACTCCATACTAATTTTTTCATAAGCTCTCTCCCTTTTCATATTTAATTATTTCTTCTTTTAGTGCTATAAAAGTATCGACCACTTTGGGGTGATACATAGTACCCCGGTTATTTAAAATTTCTTGAAAAGCTTCTTCGGCAGATTTACCTTTTTTATATACTCTGTCTGTAGTCATTGCATCAAAGGAATCAACAACCGATATAATTGCAGATTCGATGGTAATCTCATCTTTTTTCAGACCTTTTGGATAACCTTTTCCATCATATCTTTCATGATGCTGTTCAACAATTAAGGCAATCTCATTTAATAGAGGGATGTTCGTTTCTTCTAACAGCTGTCTGCCAAATGTGGTATGTTTTTTCATAATTTCCCATTCTTCACTAGTTAACTTACTAGGTTTTTGAAGGATTTCTAAAGGGACTCTAACCTTGCCAACATCATGAAAAAACGAAGCGAGATTTAAAAGTGTAATTTGTTTAGTGGACAATTCAAGTGCTTTCCCCACCAACATGGAATAATGTTTTATTCTTTCACAGTGATCAACGGTATAGCCATCTTTCTCCTCAATGGAAATGGCTAATTCCATTAAATCTTTTGAAAGTTTGCTATAATTATGAAAAACTGGCTGACTTGTTACATATATAAACTCAGTTTCTTCCTGAGAATGAAAATTGGTAAATTTCTTTATGGGACTCTCAGAGAAAGATTGTCCAGTATTTAATTCAATTGTTCTTTCATCTGTATGATAAAGTAATTTTCCAGAGAGTATATATATAAATTCAAGACCAACCCAATTTTCTTCCGGTCCAAGCGCCCAACTAGAACCGGGTTGTAATCTATGATAGATTACTTCGGTCCCATCTCCAGCGGCCATTAACGAAATTTGGAGACCTTTAAAATAAACGGTTTCTATAAACTCACCTGCATTCATGATGCCCACGATTTTACTCCCTCTCTCTATTTACAATAAAATAGATTAATATAATCTATAAAAATCTCAATTATAGTTATTTTAAATCATAAATAATGTTATTTTAATAGGTATATTAGATTATATTATATTTATCGTGTTAAAGGGAGTGATCAACGAATTTTGTAAAACTTAACAAAAATATTTTATCAAATGTTTTATGGGAATAATAGCATTAAATTACAAATTTCCTGAACAAAGATATAATATGGAAAAGAAAAGGATGGGAAAAGCGTTTTTTGATATTTATTAAGTGCTAACAAATATCAAAATCAAATCTTTTGAATAACTTTTCTGAATAAAATATGATATAATATAATAATGTAAAAGGACTGACCTAATACAAAGATTTGATCTTGTACAGGTCAGCCCCTTAAATGGTTGTTGCTCAGTTTTTATCCTTCATTACTTTAGTTAATTAACTTGTTTTGGTGGAATTTCTATTTGATTGTTACCCATATCCTACTATGGGTGAGTGGATATTACTGTATCCATTAATTATTGTCGTTACGTGAATTTCCACCTTTTCGACCAATTTCTTGGTAGAATTCTTTGTCGTGGTTTTCAGAAGTAGCTTCTCCACCCTTTTTACCAATTTCTTGGTAGAATTCCTTGTCATGGTTTTCAGAAGTGGTTTCTCCACCCTTTTTACCAATTTCTTGGTAGAATTCCTTGTCATGGTTTTCAGAAGTGGTTTCTCCACCTTTTTTACCGATTTCTTGGTAGAATTCTTTGTCGTGGTTTTCAGAAGTAGCTTGTCCACCTTTTTGTCCGATTTCTTGATAAAAATCCTTGTCGTGATTTTTAGAAGTAGCTTCTCCGCCTTTTCTACCTGCTTCTTCTCTGCTCATTTTGTTGTCTGCCATTTCTATCACTCCTATTAAAGATTTTTAATTAACGTTACATTGGTTATATAGCCGAATTTGAACATAATAAACATAAATATATATTTTTTTAGTGTAGAAAATTTTGGTAAAGGGGATAAATGTGAATGAAAGTTACGAGAGAAAAATTTATGAACGTAGTAAAGGTTGCGGAAGAATTAGGGTGCAAGGTTGCATATGATTCGACAAAAAAAATTAGTTTTAATACAAATATGTATATAACAGTTCCTTATCAATTTTCATTGGAAAATATCTATGCACTTGCACATGAAATTGGCCATGTTATTGATTATGTGAATGGCGACCTTGATCATGATAAGTGGTTGCATGATTGGTCTTATCGTGTAAATGCAGAGATGAGTGCATGGGTTCATGCCTATAAAATATTAGAGAAGAATGCAGTGCCGTTACATCATTGGCAGACACATGTAAATGCTAAACTAGCGAATTATTTTATTCTTCCAGAAGTAATCTAAGCTGATACAAAAAAAGAGAAGCAGTTATTCCTCTTCCTTTAGTGAAGGAGAGGAATAACTGCTTTTTTTAGATGGAAGAAAAGATAGTATCTCAAGGGATAAATTAAGAAGTTTTTGACTCTATATCGCGAAATGGATGGTGCGTATGTTAGAAAAAGGGCTACTTTTGAAATAAGTTTTCCTAAATAAAATAAAAAAATAGCTATTACAAAACGGGTATATGAGAACCATTTTAATAATAGCTACTTTCATTTTAATTGTTATCTTGCATATCTTTCGCTAGGAATCCTTGTTGTTTAATCATTTTAGCATTACTTGGGTAGTAGGATTTATCATAGAAGTTTGCAATGCGATTGGTCCATCCCGCTGGAGTTTCCCCTCTGTTCTTTAAATACTCGCTATATGTTTCATTATATTTTTCAAGCAGTTCCTGTTGATTTCTATCATACTTTTCTTCATGAAGAACAGCTTCCAAAGGTAATCGAGGTTTTAATCCTGGATCTCCATCAGGGTATCCAAGGCAAAGTCCGGCAATTGGAATGACATAGCTAGGTAATTGCAAGAAGTCAATTACCTGCAAAGAGTTTCGTCGTATACCACCTATGGGAACTGTTCCTAACCCGAGTGATTCGGCAGCAGTAATGGCATTTTGCATAGCCAGGCCAACATCTGTCGCCCCAATTAAGAGTGTATCAACATCTTCAATTGCTTTAAATGCTTTTCCTTCCATTTCACTAGCTAGCTTTGCTCGATAGAAATCAGCACAAAATATAAGAAAGACTGGAGCATTTTCAACATGCTTTTGATTCCCGCATAATTCAGCTAAATGTCTCTTTCTATCCTCATCACGAACCAAGATAGCTGTAACATGCTGTCCATTAGTCCAAGAAGGGGCACTTTGTGCTGCTTCTATAATTGAATGCAGTGTTTCTAAACTTATTTCTTTATCTTGATATTTACGATAAGATCGATGTTTTTTTAAATGTTGTATGATTTCATTCATCTATAAATTCTCCCTTTTTTCGCATTTTCTTTATTCTAGCATAGCACAAAGAAAAAATGTCTCTTTGAGTTCGGTAGAGTCATGATATCTACATATGAGATGGATAAATAGCTTTTAACCTATAAAAAAACCTACCAGATAATAGGTAGGTTTTAGGAATTTTATAAGAGAGATTCAGCTCCATCTATATATACTTCTGTTCCAGTAATATGATTAGATAAATCAGAACTTAAGAAATAAACTAGATCAGCTACTTGCTGAGCGCTTCCGGATTGCTGGGCCAATGGTTGGTTCCCGTCGGGATATTCAACAGGGATGGTTATTTCTTTTAAGTGTTCTTCATCTTTAAAAGTATTCTTTTCTATATTTGTATCAATTGCTCCAGGGCATATCATATTTACTCTTATTTTGTATTGAGCTAATTCTAATGCTGCCATTTTTCCAAATGCGACTTGACCAGCTTTCGATGTACTATAAGCAGACATTCCGAAGTTTTTAAAAATGCGATTTCCATTAATACTGCTTGTTATAATAATACTGCCCCCATGGGTTTTCATATGGGGAATGCTATATTTAACAGTTAAAAAAGTACTTTTCAAATTTGTTTCAATGGTTGTATCCCATTCAGAGGGTGTAAGATCTTCGATAGAAGACACAGCTCCGTTAATTCCCGCATTAATAAAAACCGTATCTATTCTATTCCACTTTTTTACGGTTTCCTCAATAGCTTGTTGAATGGAAGGAGGTTCTGCGACATTCGCTTCTAAGGAGATCGCTTCTTGACCTTTTTTATTAATTGTTGCTTTCACTTCTTCTAGATCATCAGCATTTAAGTCCACTAGCGCTACTTTCATTCCTTTATTTGCAAGTGAGATGGCTGCTGCTTTTCCAATCCCCGAAGCTGCACCGGTAATTATTGCTACTTTATTTTCAAGGTCATTCATTTTAGTATCCTCCTCGATCAATATCGCTAATGATATTGTTATTATGATAGATATAAGATACTAATATCCATTTTTAATGAAATAGAAACGTTTTATGAGTTGGTAAGTAAATAATAAAAATTTTAATACTAAATTTTCGAAAAAATTGATTGGATTCGGTAATATGGAGAGAAAGGAGATGATTTTCATTGAAAGCGATGATAATTGAAGCATTTGGTGATTCTACGGTATTTAAGCTGAAGGAAATAGAAACACTTGATTTATTGCCAGATCAAGTACGTATAAAGGTAAAAGCTACCAGTGTCAATCCTATTGATCTTAAAGTGAGAGGTGGAGCGGTACCGGGAGTTTCTCCGGCTTTTCCCGCTATTTTACACGGAGATGTAGCGGGTGTTATTGAAGAAGTAGGAGAGGCAGTACCATCCTTTCAAATTGGCGATGAAGTATATGGATGTGCTGGCGGTTTTAAGGGAATGCAAGGTGCATTGGCTGAATATATGATTGCTGATTATCGACTCATAGCACATAAACCAAGAAATATCACCATGGAAGAAGCAGCTGCAATCCCCCTTGTTGGGATAACAGCATGGGAATCTTTATTTACTAAAGGTTGTTTAAAGAAAGGAGATAAAATCCTTGTTCACGGTGGAGCAGGCGGAGTAGGTCATATCGCCATTCAGCTCGCTAAATGGGTTGGAGCCGTTGTCTCTACAACCGTTTCAACCATGGAAAAACAAGCGATTGTTAAAAAAATAGGTGCAGACCATATTATTAATTATCGAGAAGTATCAGTGAGAGAATATGTTGATAAATATACAGCTGGAAAAGGCTATCCGCTGATCTTTGATACTGTCGGCGGTAGAAATCTAGACCATTCATTTGAAGCAGCTGCTTTAAATGGAAGTGTTCTAACAATTGCTGCTAGATCCACACATGATTTAACTCCTTTACATTCGAAAGGGCTTTCGTTACATGTAACATTTATGCTTCTCAAGATGCTTAATGAGGATTCGCGAATAGAGCATGGGAATATTTTACGCAATATTACGAAGATAGTAGAAGAAAATAAGTTAAAGCCCTTCCTTGATAAAAAAACATTTTCTTTCGAGGAAATAAGTAAAGCGCATGAATATCTAGAATCAGGCAATGCTGTCGGAAAAGTAGTGCTTGTAAATAAATGGTAGGATACATTTGTTGAGAAGCTTTGTATAAAAAATTCCGTAGATAACCAAAATACATACGTAGTGTATTAGGAAGGAGGAATCATCATGAGTTATCAAAAGCCCAACCCTGATAATCGTTCTGATAATGTAGAAAAATTACAGGACATGGTACAAAACACGTTAGAAAATATTGATAAAGCGGAAGAAACGCTGGTAAATGCTAGTTCTGATGAAAAAGAAATGATTCAACAAAAGAATAAAAGAAGAGAAGCTGCAGTTCAGTCGTTTAGAGAAGAAATCCAAGATGAAGCATCTGATAGAGAAAATGGGTATCAGTAAGTAAAAAGGATTAGAATAGGCTGCACGTTAGATTTTAACTTTATAAGATAGAATAAAGCTAATTATTTTGTACTTGAAGAAATTAGCCGATTTATCTTATAAGGTGGAAATGCTTTCGTGCAGTTTTTTATTTGTTTTGTGGCAATTTAGAAATTTCTCGGAATTTACTGCTGTAAAACGATTTTCATAGTAATATATATATGAATACTTTTATAGGAGAATTAAGATGAAAGCAGTTATTACTGGAATGGGAATAATAGGAGCAGGATTTTCCAATATAGTAGAGTTTATGACAGTGCTTCAAAGTAATAAAAGTATGTTGAAACAGGAGAAATATGAAGGGAAATACATATACACAGGTAGAGTGAAGGAAGAGCAAATAAACAAGGTACATAAAAGGCAAGAAAAAATGTCTAAACCTGTTCGAATGATTCTCCATGCATGTAAAGAAGCAATAGAACAGGCCAATATAAGCGTTAGAGACTATCGAACAGCAGTCATTGTCGGTTCTTCGGCTGGTGGCTTAGCAGAAATCAGTAAAGCTACTTTTTCTTTGGAAAAAGGCAAGAGGCTTTCTCCTTATACTATTGGAAATATGAATGCTAATTCTCTATCTTCTAGTATTAGTGCTTATTTGCAGTTAAATGGTATAGCATTATCATTGGCAAATAGTTGTACATCGGGTATAGATGCATTAAATTTAGCGAGAATATTAATTGAGTCAAACCAAATTGATGTTTGCATAGTTGGTGCTAGTGATGAATCAATTTGTGATCCTATAATAAAAGGGTTCCTTCCACATCGTGTTTTACAAGCTGGAAATAAACCTCAACCCTCCTTTGGGCCATTTTCAGGTGGGAAAGGATTTTCGATTTCGGAAGGAGCAGGTGTTTTAATTGTTGAAAATGAGCAAGTCGCCATTCAGCGTCATGCATCCATATTAGGAAAAGTAGAAGCTACAAGTGTAACACAGGACGCTATCTCTCCTTTTCAGTCAGACTCAACAGGTTTGCTTATGGAAAAAGCAGTTGCTGAATGTTTACAGGAGAATATGCCAACCTACATAAATAGTCAGGCTTTAGGAATAATGGAAAATGATCATATTGAAATCGGTGTATATAAGAGGTTTTTGAAGGATCTAAGATTCCTATTACATCCATTAAGGGAACGGTCGGGCATGCTATGGGAGTTTCGCCGCTTTTTCAAATAATAGCTTCTTTAATAAGTATCAAAAAAAGCTTTATTCCTGCAACCATAAGTCAGGAAATAAATGATTATTATCGAGATTATCCAATAGTGACACAGCTAATTACAGAAGATGTTGATCGCGTTTTAGTAACAGCACATGGATATGGAGGAAATAATGGGTGCGCGATGATAACAAAAGGAGGAGCATAAAGTGGAAGCTATATTATTATTGATGGTTTCGTTAGTTCCACTCATTATTTCTGTGACTATTATTTTTTATTCACAGTCTCAATTAACAAAAGCCTTATCTCTTTTCTTATGTATGCTCTCCTTCTGGCAAATGGATATCGCAGTTTTATATGCAGGAGATTTCTTAAGTCAGGGGACAATCGAACTCTTATTTAAAATATTCCGGCTAGGAACCATTTGTATAATGCCAGTTATGTATTATTTTTCATATTACTTAGTAAGTGAACATAAAGAGTTTAAACGATTTAGAGTATTGTTTAATAAACCATTTTTATACGTTTTAATTTTATATAGTTTATTTGCCTATTTTATTAATTTTACTAGCCTTGGTGTGAAGGATTTTATTATAATCGATGGAAATTTACTTTCATCTAAGTATATTCTCCCGATTTACGGAAAGTGGAATGTATTATTCATCTTAAATATTGTTTTATTATATTTGAACACTATCATTTTATTGGTGATTTCCTTTAAAATTAGGGATCCCATTTATAAAAGCTTTTATATCAAATTTGTAATCGCTGTTTTAATCATCTATATTAATGGTGTATTTAGTGGTTTTATTTTTATTCCATTATTTTTCTCTAGTTTTAACTCTTTGATCGCGGCCGTTATTTTATTTTTAAGCTTTTTTCAAATGCAATCGACACACTTGAATAATATGAATGCAGAGTTATCGAGGCAAAGTGAGTTACTCGAAGCTATTATGGATATAAACCCGAATTATTTATTAGTTAAAAATAAGAAGGAACAAATAGTAAAGATGAATCCGTCCTTCTTAGAACTATTATCGCTTGAAAACAATAATTGGTTAGGGCGTCCATTTTCTTATATAGAAAAACGTATTAATATGGAGACAGACGAACCACATCGATTTGTCGATAGCAGCGGGAAGAACTATTTTATTACTTGGGGGAAAAAAGAACTTATACATAGTACTGGAGAAGAATATCATATTTATTTTGGACATGATATTACGGATCAGAAGCATAATGAACAACTAATGATTTCTTCTGAAAAATTAAAAGTGGTAGGAGAGATGGCTGCTAGTGTTGCCCATGAAATTCGAAATCCGTTGACAACTATTAGAGGGTTTATCCAGCTTTTGAAGGAAAAAAACGATGCATCGGGTTATGAAACGATATTACTAGATGAAATTGATCGGATTAATGAAGTCTTAAAAGAGTTGCTTATACTTAGTAAGCCTGAGGCGAAAGCAAATGATAATAATGCTCTTCCGAGTACAAAAGTATTTTTAGAATTAAAAAATCTAAAAGTCCTATTTCATGCTCTGGCTAATGAACAAAATAAAGAGATCATCTTAGAAAATAGGGAGAATAAAGAATTAATAGCTTCTATTGATAATTCTCAATTTAAACAAGTTTTATTAAATATATTGAAAAATAGTATAGAGGCAGTTGCACCTCAAACAGGGAAAGTGAAAGCGATACTCGACCAAAAAGATGATTTTTGTAGAATTAGAATAATTGATAATGGAGACGGAATAAGTAAAGAAAGGCTAGCTAGGATTGGAGAACCATATTATACAAGCAAAGAAAAAGGAACTGGAATAGGCTTAACGATATGTCTAAAGCTTCTCAAGCAAAATAAGGGAGATATGGTAGTGAAAAGTAAAGAAGGATGGGGAACTGCAGTTACCATTGTCTTACCTTGTTTTCTTTAAAGTGGTATAGAGAGTTGAAGTAACAAATAAAAAGCGGATGTTTAAGGAGAAAACCTCTTTTAAACATCCGCTTTTAGAATCGTTTCAATTAAGATAAGCGATTACTGTAATCTTCGAAGACAAACTGGCGAATAACTTTTAAGCCTTCTTCTTCATTATAAGAAGCAATAGAAGGTAAATTAACACCGTTAAACATATGGTTTTTAACCATTGTATAGTGGGCCATGTCACAGAAGACAATTTTATCGCCAGGCTTTAGTGGCTCTTTGAAAGAGTAATCCCCAATAACATCTCCGGCTAAGCAGGTCATGCCGCCAAGTCTATAGGTATATTCATTTTCGCCAGGCTCTCCAGCATCAATAATATTAGGTCGATAGGGCATTTCAAGTACATCTGGCATATGACAGGTTGCTGATGTATCAAGTATAGCAATATCCATTCCATTATGAACAATATCAAGGACAGTGGATACTAAGTAACCTGTATTCAAAGCAATAGCTTCACCTGGTTCTAAATAAACATCTACATTATATTTTTCTTTTATAAATAATATGGATTCAACTAAAGTTTCAATATCATAATCTGGACGAGTAATATGATGTCCTCCACCAAAATTAATCCACTTCATTTTTTTTATATATTCGCCGAACTTCTCATCGACTACTTTTATCGTGCGTTTTAAAGTATCCGAATTTTGCTCACACATCGTATGAAAATGAAGTCCATCTATTCCATCTAATTCTTCTGGATTAAAGTTATCCAAGGTAATACCGAATCGAGAGTATGGAGCACATGGGTTATAAAGCTGTGTCTCAATTTCTGAGTATTCAGGATTGATTCGAAGACCTACATCAATTTTCTTCTCAGCATTTTGCACCTTATCTTTAAACCGATTCCACTGACTATGCGAATTAAAGACGATATGGTCAGTATATTGAAGTAATTCATCAAACTCGCTTTCGGCATATGCAGGTGCATACGCATGTACTTCTTTTCCCATTTTCTCATAGCCAAGTCTAGCTTCGAATAACGAACTGGATGTTACTCCTGCTAAGTATTTACCTACTAGAGGAAATACAGAATGCATGGAAAAACCCTTTAATGCAAGTAGAATTTTTGCTCCTGTACGTTCCTGTACAGACTGTAAAATTTCTAAGTTTCTTGTTAAAAGACGCTCGTCCACTACGTAACTTGGTGATGGAGCTTGTGTAAAATCAATCTTTTTCATTTCATTCCTCTCAATCTATAAGAGTTGGAGAGAAGTTCTCCTGCCATGGTAATCCATATTTATTTAAAGCATCCATGAATGGATCTGGATCAAATTCCTCTACATTGTATACGCCTGGACGCTTCCATTGACCTTTCATGATAAGCATGGCACCAATCATCGTTGGAACACCAGTTGTATATGAAATTGCTTGAGATCCTACCTCGCGATAACACTCTTGGTGATCACAAATATTATATACATAATAAGTTTTAGGCTTTCCATCTTTTGTACCTTGAATGATACAGCCAATATTAGTTTTTCCTTTTGTTCTTGGTCCAAGTGATGCAGGATCAGGAAGAATTTCTTTTAAAAACTGTAATGGGATAATCTCTTTTCCTTCATAATTGATTGGTTCAATAGATGTCATTCCAACATTTTCAAGAACCTTTAAGTGGTTTAGATAATTATCAGAGAAAGTCATCCAGAAACGGATTCTCTTAAGTCCTTTAATATTTACTGCTAATGATTCTAGTTCCTCATGGTATAAAAGATAAATATTTTTAGGACCAATTTGGTCTAAATCATATTCTCTTTTTTCAGAAAGCGGTGGTGTTTCGATCCATTTGCCGTTTTCCCAATATCTTCCGTTCGCTGTAATTTCACGAATGTTGATTTCTGGATTAAAGTTTGTAGCAAATGGATAGCCATGGTCTCCACCATTAGCATCAACAATATCAATATAATTAATTTCATCAAAATGATGTTTTTGTGCATAAGCCGTGAAAACACCTGTTACTCCTGGATCAAACCCACTTCCAAGAAGAGCAGTTAAGCCAGCTTCTTCAAATTTTTGCTTATATTCCCATTGCCATTTATATTCAAATTTAGCTGTTTCAGGTGGTTCATAGTTTGCAGTATCTAAGTAATGTACCCCTGTAGCTAGACACGCATCCATTATAGTTAAATCTTGGTATGGTAAGGCAACGTTGATTACGATTTCTGGTTTAAAGCTATTGATTAACTCAATTACTTCTTCCGTTTTATCGGCATCTACTTGGGCAACAGAAACCTTTGTTTTGCCACCATCAATTTTATCTTTAATTGCTTCACACTTTGAAAGTGTTCTGCTTGCAATGCAAATTTCTTCGAATACATCCGGTACTTGACAGCATTTATGTGCGACAACACTTGCCACTCCGCCAGCACCAATAATTAATGCTTTTCCCAACATGAATAACCTCCTTTAATACTACCTAAAAAATTTCAATAAGGCTGATTATACATAATGTGCGTCAAATAATCTATATAATCCAGTAAAATATAAAAAAAATTTAATGAAAATTTATAGACTGGAAATCCAGTTGTAAAGTTAGGAGAGAATAGAAGGGCTTTAGCAAATGATTTATTGTGGGAACAAGAGGATACTTTTCCCCTTTTGTGAAAAGAAAATAAAAAAAACGACTATTGTCGTCGTTAGAGTATGAAAAATATGGTGGAGACTATCGGGATCGAACCGACGACCTCTTGCATGCCATGCAAGCGCTCTCCCAGCTGAGCTAAGCCCCCATAATAATATCTATATACATTATACAAAATTAAATAAAAACTTCAAGTGGTTGAATGAATTATTGAATTGGAATGAATAGAACACTATATTAATCTAATCGATTAGCTTAGATTTATTTAGAATTATAGAGCTGAAAAATTTCAATATAATGAAGGAATATATGTAAGGGTATGTCTATTACCTACTATTATAGGCTGGATAAAAGAAGATGGTTCAAATGAGGAGTATATGAACCTTCTTCTTTTTAATGATTGAATCAATTTAAACTCTCTATTTCAATTTCCTTCACACCATGAATTTCAGAAATATCTCTATAAACATCAGTTATTTCTCTTTTTTGATCAACTATGATAATAAGGTAAATTGAATGTTCTCCCGTTTCTAAGTCTTTAATTCGTATATGTTTTATTCCTGTTCTTAAATTACGTATCGCTTTAATAATAGTTGAGACGTTTTCTTTTTGATCAGCTTTTAGTTTTACTTTAATTTCTTTTTCTCTCAGCTGACGAGGACCAATCATACTCATAAAAATTGGTATGAATTTAACACTAATTAATAGAAGAGCGACACCAATTAAAGCTTCTACATAATAACCAGCTCCAACGGCAATACCTATGCCTCCTGCTCCCCATATTAATGCTGCTGTAGTTAATCCGGAAATACTATCATTTCCTCTTCTAAGTATAACTCCAGCACCTAAAAAACCGATCCCAGAAACAATTTGAGCCGGTAAACGCAAGGGATCCATTTGGATGTTAACTTGATCACTACCAGGGAATTTATAGGCTGCTTCAATCGAAATAATAGTTAATAAGCAGCTAACAATACTTATTACAAGACTGGTTTTTAGACCAACAGGTTTACGTTTAATTTCTCGCTCTAATCCTATGATCAATCCGAGACCAGCTGAAATACCTATTTTTAATAAAAAATCTATATTGATATCCATCTATGTTTCCTCTCCTGTATTTATTTATTGTAGTCAAGTGTCGTGGTTGATTATTAATTCTCACTATATAAAGAACAGGAAATTAAACAAGGCTACAATGTGCAAGGGAAAAAAATCGAAATACAATCTTACGATTTTTAAAAACCTAAAGTATAATATCCTATAATGGTTTATTGTAAACACTAAATATTAATAAAGTGTATGTTATTTGAAGAAAAACATTCTTCTTATAGAAATGATACTTCTTTTTAATTATGAAATATTTTTAAAAAAAGTATTGACGGTTAAATTCAAACAATGTTATATTAATATCCGTCGCTGAAACAACACGAAATGTTAAAGTAAATGACGAAAAAGATTTTAAAAAAACTATTGACAATGAAAGTTGATAGATGTTATATTAGGAAAGTCGCTTCTTGAGTGACTAACTAAATTGCTCTTTGAAAACTGAACAAACAAACGTCAACAATAATCGTTTTATAACTAACGTTATAGAACAAAAAGTAACAAAAAGCTAGAGTTTAGCAATGAGCTAATCAACTCTTTATTGGAGAGTTTGATCCTGGCTCAGGACGAACGCTGGCGGCGTGCCTAATACATGCAAGTCGAGCGGACTTTAAAAGCTTGCTTTTAAAGTTAGCGGCGGACGGGTGAGTAACACGTGGGCAACCTGCCTGTAAGACTGGGATAACTTCGGGAAACCGGAGCTAATACCGGATAATCCTTTTCCTCTCATGAGGAAAAGCTGAAAGACGGTTTACGCTGTCACTTACAGATGGGCCCGCGGCGCATTAGCTAGTTGGTGAGGTAACGGCTCACCAAGGCGACGATGCGTAGCCGACCTGAGAGGGTGATCGGCCACACTGGGACTGAGACACGGCCCAGACTCCTACGGGAGGCAGCAGTAGGGAATCTTCCGCAATGGACGAAAGTCTGACGGAGCAACGCCGCGTGAGTGATGAAGGTTTTCGGATCGTAAAACTCTGTTGTTAGGGAAGAACAAGTGCAAGAGTAACTGCTTGTACCTTGACGGTACCTAACCAGAAAGCCACGGCTAACTACGTGCCAGCAGCCGCGGTAATACGTAGGTGGCAAGCGTTGTCCGGAATTATTGGGCGTAAAGCGCGCGCAGGCGGTCCTTTAAGTCTGATGTGAAAGCCCACGGCTCAACCGTGGAGGGTCATTGGAAACTGGGGGACTTGAGTGCAGAAGAGAAGAGTGGAATTCCACGTGTAGCGGTGAAATGCGTAGAGATGTGGAGGAACACCAGTGGCGAAGGCGACTCTTTGGTCTGTAACTGACGCTGAGGCGCGAAAGCGTGGGGAGCAAACAGGATTAGATACCCTGGTAGTCCACGCCGTAAACGATGAGTGCTAAGTGTTAGAGGGTTTCCGCCCTTTAGTGCTGCAGCAAACGCATTAAGCACTCCGCCTGGGGAGTACGGCCGCAAGGCTGAAACTCAAAGGAATTGACGGGGGCCCGCACAAGCGGTGGAGCATGTGGTTTAATTCGAAGCAACGCGAAGAACCTTACCAGGTCTTGACATCCTCTGACACTCCTAGAGATAGGACGTTCCCCTTCGGGGGACAGAGTGACAGGTGGTGCATGGTTGTCGTCAGCTCGTGTCGTGAGATGTTGGGTTAAGTCCCGCAACGAGCGCAACCCTTGATCTTAGTTGCCAGCATTCAGTTGGGCACTCTAAGGTGACTGCCGGTGACAAACCGGAGGAAGGTGGGGATGACGTCAAATCATCATGCCCCTTATGACCTGGGCTACACACGTGCTACAATGGATGGTACAAAGGGCAGCAAAGCCGCGAGGTCGAGCAAATCCCATAAAACCATTCTCAGTTCGGATTGTAGGCTGCAACTCGCCTACATGAAGCTGGAATCGCTAGTAATCGCGGATCAGCATGCCGCGGTGAATACGTTCCCGGGCCTTGTACACACCGCCCGTCACACCACGAGAGTTTGTAACACCCGAAGTCGGTGGGGTAACCTTTTGGAGCCAGCCGCCTAAGGTGGGATAGATGATTGGGGTGAAGTCGTAACAAGGTAGCCGTATCGGAAGGTGCGGCTGGATCACCTCCTTTCTAAGGAAAATGGAATTTACATTCCATCAAAGGTTGTTGACGATTTGTTGTTCAGTTTTGAGGGAGCAATTCCTCAAAATGAAAGGCTTAATAAGCCTGATTGTTCCTTGAAAACTAGATTATGTAAGAACCAAGAAAGAAACCGAGTAATCGCCATCTTAGATTCTCTATTTTAGAGAATTACTTCTTTGGAAAGTAGTCGTATTAAACGAATACTCCTTCAAAGATTGGAGAGCAAAGAGAAGCAAGTAGGTCAAGGAAGCGACCGAACGAGCACTGGAGCGTACGACAGTACGTGAGGTGCAGAGTGAAGAAGCTGACGAAGAGATACGCCGCTTATCTTTGGTCGAAACTAAGTTAAGTTAGAAAGGGCGCACGGTGGATGCCTTGGCACTAGGAGCCGATGAAGGACGGGATTAACACCGATATGCTTTGGGGAGCTGTAAGTAAGCTTTGATCCAGAGATTTCCGAATGGGGAAACCCTCTATCCGTAATGGGATAGAATCTTTACCTGAATACATAGGGTACTGAAGGCAGACCCGGGGAACTGAAACATCTAAGTACCCGGAGGAAGAGAAAGCAAACGCGATTCCCTGAGTAGCGGCGAGCGAAACGGGATTAGCCCAAACCAAGAGGCTTGCCTCTTGGGGTTGTAGGACACTCTATATGGAGTTACAAAGGAACGGAGTAGACGAATCGATCTGGAAAGGTCAGTCGTAGAAGGTAAAAACCCTGTAGTCGAAACTTCGTTCCCTCTTGAGTGTATCCTGAGTACGGCGGGACACGAGAAATCCCGTCGGAAGCTGGGAGGACCATCTCCCAAGGCTAAATACTCCCTAGTGACCGATAGTGAACCAGTACCGTGAGGGAAAGGTGAAAAGCACCCCGGAAGGGGAGTGAAATAGATCCTGAAACCGTGTGCCTACAAGTAGTTAGAGCCCTTTTATGGGTGATAGCGTGCCTTTTGTAGAATGAACCGGCGAGTTACGATTACATGCGAGGTTAAGTTGAAGAGACGGAGCCGCAGCGAAAGCGAGTCTGAATAGGGCGAAATAGTATGTGGTTGTAGACCCGAAACCAGGTGATCTACCCATGTCCAGGGTGAAGTCCAGGTAACACTGGATGGAGGCCCGAACCCACGCACGTTGAAAAGTGCGGGGATGAGGTGTGGGTAGCGGAGAAATTCCAATCGAACTTGGAGATAGCTGGTTCTCTCCGAAATAGCTTTAGGGCTAGCCTCAAGATTTAGAGTATTGGAGGTAGAGCACTGTTTGGACTAGGGGCCCCCATCGGGTTACCGAATTCAGACAAACTCCGAATGCCAAATACTTATTCTTGGGAGTCAGACTACGAGTGATAAGATCCGTGGTCAAGAGGGAAACAGCCCAGACCACCAGCTAAGGTCCCAAAGTATACGTTAAGTGGAAAAGGATGTGGAGTTGCTTAGACAACCAGGATGTTGGCTTAGAAGCAGCCACCATTTAAAGAGTGCGTAATAGCTCACTGGTCGAGTGACTCTGCGCCGAAAATGTACCGGGGCTAAACGTATCACCGAAGCTGTGGATTGACATCTATGATGTCAGTGGTAGGAGAGCGTTCTAAGGGCGTTGAAGCTAGACCGTAAGGACTGGTGGAGCGCTTAGAAGTGAGAATGCCGGTATGAGTAGCGAAAGATGAGTGAGAATCTCATCCACCGAATGCCTAAGGTTTCCTGAGGAAGGCTCGTCCGCTCAGGGTTAGTCGGGACCTAAGCCGAGGCTGAAAAGCGTAGGCGATGGACAACAGGTTGATATTCCTGTACCACCTTTAAATCGTTTGAGCAATGGGGGGACGCAGGAGGATAGGGTAAGCGTGCTGTTGGATTAGCACGTCCAAGCAGTTAGGCTGGTAATGAGGCAAATCCCATTACCACATAAGCGGAGCTGTGACGGCGAGGGAAATATAGTACCGAAGTTCCTGATTCCACACTGCCAAGAAAAGCCTCTAGCGAGATTTAGGGTGCCCGTACCGCAAACCGACACAGGTAGGCGAGGAGAGAATCCTAAGGTGAGCGAGAGAACTCTCGTTAAGGAACTCGGCAAAATGACCCCGTAACTTCGGGAGAAGGGGTGCTCTTGCGGGTGCAAGCCTGCGAGAGCCGCAGTGAATAGGCCCAGGCGACTGTTTAGCAAAAACACAGGTCTCTGCGAAGCCGCAAGGCGAAGTATAGGGGCTGACACCTGCCCGGTGCTGGAAGGTTAAGAGGAGGGGTTAGCACGTTAGTGCGAAGCTCTGAATTGAAGCCCCAGTAAACGGCGGCCGTAACTATAACGGTCCTAAGGTAGCGAAATTCCTTGTCGGGTAAGTTCCGACCCGCACGAAAGGTGTAACGATCTGGGCACTGTCTCAACGAGAGACTCGGTGAAATTATAGTACCTGTGAAGATGCAGGTTACCCGCGACAGGACGGAAAGACCCCGTGGAGCTTTACTGCAGCCTGATATTGAATTTTGGTACAGCTTGTACAGGATAGGTAGGAGCCTTGGAAGCCGGAGCGCTAGCTTCGGTGGAGGCATTGGTGGGATACTACCCTGGCTGTATTGACATTCTAACCCGCACCCCTGATCGGGGTGGGAGACAGTGTCAGGTGGGCAGTTTGACTGGGGCGGTCGCCTCCTAAAAAGTAACGGAGGCGCCCAAAGGTTCCCTCAGAATGGTTGGAAATCATTCGTAGAGTGTAAAGGCACAAGGGAGCTTGACTGCGAGACCTACAAGTCGAGCAGGGACGAAAGTCGGGCTTAGTGATCCGGTGGTTCCGCATGGAAGGGCCATCGCTCAACGGATAAAAGCTACCCCGGGGATAACAGGCTTATCTCCCCCAAGAGTCCACATCGACGGGGAGGTTTGGCACCTCGATGTCGGCTCATCGCATCCTGGGGCTGTAGTCGGTCCCAAGGGTTGGGCTGTTCGCCCATTAAAGCGGTACGCGAGCTGGGTTCAGAACGTCGTGAGACAGTTCGGTCCCTATCCGTCGTGGGCGTAGGAAATTTGAGAGGAGCTGTCCTTAGTACGAGAGGACCGGGATGGACGCACCGCTGGTGTACCAGTTGTCTTGCCAAAGGCATCGCTGGGTAGCTATGTGCGGAAGGGATAAGTGCTGAAAGCATCTAAGCATGAAGCCCCCCTCAAGATGAGATTTCCCATAGCGCAAGCTAGTAAGATCCCTGAAAGATGATCAGGTTGATAGGTCAGAGGTGGAAGCGTGGCGACATGTGGAGCTGACTGATACTAATAGATCGAGGACTTAACTAAAATGAAAAGCGGAAATGCCTGTTTATGGCATTAGAGCTGAACAAAATGATTACTTGTTTCTTTCTTCTTACCATAATCTAGTTTTCAGGGAATAATTTTCTAAAATTATACTTGAAAAAGTCTCAAAAACATGTATAATAAAATGTGTCTTGAGAAAAGTCTGGTGGCGATAGCGAGAAGGTCACACCCGTTCCCATACCGAACACGGAAGTTAAGCTTCTCAGCGCCAATGGTAGTTGGGGGTTCTCCCCCTGTGAGAGTAGGACGTCGCCAGGCGTTATATATGGAGGATTAGCTCAGCTGGGAGAGCATCTGCCTTACAAGCAGAGGGTCGGCGGTTCGATCCCGTCATCCTCCACCATTATTTTGACGATTATTATATGCCGGTTTAGCTCAATTGGTAGAGCAACTGACTTGTAATCAGTAGGTTGGGGGTTCAAGTCCTCTAGCCGGCACCATCTAATGAGCCATTAGCTCAGTCGGTAGAGCATCTGACTTTTAATCAGAGGGTCGGAGGTTCGAATCCTCCATGGCTCACCATTAGTAAACTTAAAATAGTATTAAGCGGGTGTGGCGGAATTGGCAGACGCACTAGACTTAGGATCTAGCGCCGCAAGGCGTGGGGGTTCGACTCCCTTCACCCGCACCAATTTATTATCAGTTAAATACATGCGGAAGTAGTTCAGTGGTAGAACACCACCTTGCCAAGGTGGGGGTCGCGGGTTCGAATCCCGTCTTCCGCTCCATAAAACAATGCCGGGGTGGCGGAACTGGCAGACGCACAGGACTTAAAATCCTGCGGTAGGTGACTACCGTACCGGTTCGATTCCGGTCCTCGGCACCATTGTTTTTATATTAATGCGCCCGTAGCTCAATTGGATAGAGCGTCTGACTACGGATCAGAAGGTTATGGGTTCGACTCCTTTCGGGCGCGCCATTATATTTCGGGAAGTAGCTCAGCTTGGTAGAGCACTTGGTTTGGGACCAAGGGGTCGCAGGTTCGAATCCTGTCTTCCCGACCACTATTCTCATACATGGGGCCTTAGCTCAGCTGGGAGAGCGCCTGCCTTGCACGCAGGAGGTCAGCGGTTCGATCCCGCTAGGCTCCACCAATTTTATAATTCTTAATATGATGGCGGCGTAGCTCAGCTGGCTAGAGCGTACGGTTCATACCCGTGAGGTCGGGGGTTCGATCCCCTCTGCCGCTACCATACATATTACCATGGACCTTTAGCTCAGTTGGTTAGAGCAGACGGCTCATAACCGTCCGGTCGTAGGTTCGAGTCCTACAAGGTCCACCATATTATTGAGGAGGAATACCCAAGTCCGGCTGAAGGGATCGGTCTTGAAAACCGACAGGCGGGTCAAACCGCGCGGGGGTTCGAATCCCCCTTCCTCCTCCATAAAAATTAAATTATAATATTATCGCGGGGTGGAGCAGTCTGGTAGCTCGTCGGGCTCATAACCCGAAGGTCGCAGGTTCAAATCCTGTCCCCGCAATCTGGTCCGGTAGTTCAGTTGGTTAGAATGCCTGCCTGTCACGCAGGAGGTCGCGGGTTCGAGTCCCGTCCGGACCGCCATATAAATTGGCTCAGTAGCTCAGTCGGTAGAGCAAAGGACTGAAAATCCTTGTGTCGGCGGTTCGATTCCGTCCTGAGCCACCATTTTAGTGCAATCTAAAATGAATAATATGTATAATGGCGGCTATGGCGAAGTGGTTAACGCATCGGATTGTGGCTCCGACACTCGTGGGTTCGATTCCCACTAGTCGCCCCATTAAAATAAAATATGCGGGTGTAGTTTAATGGTAAAACCTCAGCCTTCCAAGCTGATGTCGTGGGTTCGATTCCCATCACCCGCTCCATATATGGGCCTATAGCTCAGCTGGTTAGAGCGCACGCCTGATAAGCGTGAGGTCGATGGTTCGAGTCCATTTAGGCCCACCATAAAAATATTCCGCAGTAGCTCAGTGGTAGAGCATTCGGCTGTTAACCGAACGGTCGTAGGTTCGAGTCCTACCTGCGGAGCCATTTTTTTTGGGGAAGTACTCAAGAGGCTGAAGAGGCGCCCCTGCTAAGGGTGTAGGTCGCGTAAGCGGCGCGAGGGTTCAAATCCCTCCTTCTCCGCCATTGGCCCGTTGGTCAAGTGGTTAAGACACCGCCCTTTCACGGCGGTAACACGGGTTCGAATCCCGTACGGGTCATAAAAAACTGATAGCATTTGCTATCAGTTTTTTTATTTCTTATAAGATAAGGTTCTTTTTGATAAATTCTCTATAGTTAAGGAGACCTTATAAGTTTGTATCAATTAAAATTTTCCGCTCCTTAGATTTTCTTCCCATTTATCCTCACTTGTAAATAATCTATTCCCTGGATTCTTTAAATCAAAGTCAGAAAGAAATCCAGTATCGGGACCTCTAAACAGATCAGTTGCTAGATTTTTTTATCTGGTGCTTCAAAAAAAAGGTTGATTTCTTTCCCTATTTGTTCTTTTAAATATTCTTCTTCCCTTTTACTTATTATCCTTATCCTTCCTTATGTTAGACATTTATTTTAGAATTCTCTTCATAAAAAAACTATGTTAAAAGTTCACAATCTAAATGAGTCAATTAAACATAAAAAGATTTATAGTATCATAAAATTTTAAAAACAAAAAAGGATTTCCCTTCTATTGATAGAATATTAAAATTAATCAAATTAAATTAAATGACTAATTTTTTAGCAAGGAATACCGTAAATTGTTTTAGAAGCAAAAAAAAGGGAATTGCAATGTACAAAGTGTAAAATTTACACACTTAATATTATTTGTAATAGAAAGTAGGATGACAGTGGAGACAGTATATCCAACAGAATTTCAACTACATTTATTTCACGAAGGAAACTTATTTGAGAGCTATAGATTATTTGGATCTCATATTCATCATAAAAATGGAGAGATTTATACCAGTTTTTGTGTTTGGGCTCCAAATGCTCTAAGTATTCAATTGGTTGGGGATTTTAATAATTGGAATGGTGAAGGTTATTCCCTTGAAAAAATTAATAAGGAAGGTGTGTGGCTTCTAAATGTAGAGAGGGATTTAACGGGTGTTATGTATAAATATAAAATAACTGCACCTGATGGAAGAGTATTTCTTAAGGCTGATCCTTATGCTTTTCTTTCCGAGGTAAGACCTAATACAGCTTCCATTGTTTATTCCTTGGAAGGTTATAAGTGGAACGATACAAAATGGAAACAAAAAAAGACAAAAAAGAACTATTTAAATGAACCCCTTGCTATATATGAAGTCCATTTAGGATCATGGAAAATCCATGAGGATGGAGATCTTTATACCTATAGAGAACTTGCTGATGAATTAATTCCATATGTTGTGGAACAAGGATTTACTCACTTGGAAGTGCTGCCCTTAGTAGAACATCCACTCGATATCTCCTGGGGATATCAAGGTACAGGATACTATTCTGCAACAAGTAGATTTGGAGAGCCAAAGGATTTGATGTATTTCATTGATCAATGTCATCAACATGGGCTCGGCGTGATATTAGATTGGGTACCTGGACATTTTTGTAAAGATGAGCATGGTCTTTATCAATTTGATGGAACTAGTCAATATGATTATAAGAATCCTGTGGATAGAGAAAATTATGTTTGGGGAACAGCCAATTTTGATTTAGGAAAAAATGAAGTCCAAAGCTTTTTAATTTCAAATGCAATTTTTTGGATGGAATATTTCCATGTAGATGGATTTAGAGTTGATGCTGTTTCTAATATTATTTATTGGCCAAATTCACATGAAAATAGCGTGAACCAATTTGGAATCGATTTCCTCCAAAAACTGAATCAAACAGTTTGTCAATACGATCCAACGGTTCTAATGTTTGCAGAGGATTCTACTGATTGGCCTCAAGTAACTGCACCAGTTCATTATGGTGGCATTGGATTTCACTACAAATGGAATATGGGCTGGATGAATGATATTTTAACCTATATGGAAACTGATTCAGTTAATCGAAAGCAAGTACATGATAAAGTCTCCTTTTCCCTACATTATGCCTTTTCCGAAAATTTTGTTTTACCATTTTCACATGATGAAGTTGTTCATGGAAAGAAATCGTTAGTAGATAAGATGCCAGGAGATTATTGGCAAAAGTTTGCTCAATTCCGACTCCTCTTAGGATATATGATGGCACATCCAGGAAAAAAATTATTATTTATGGGAAATGAATTCGCACATTTTGCTGAATGGAAGGATAAAGAACAGTTAGATTGGATGCTGCTAGATTATGAGATGCATCAAAAAGCAAATGAGTATATGAAGGAATTACTAAAAATCTATAAAAGGTCCAAACCTTTGTATCAGTTGGATCATATCAATGATGGCTTTGATTGGATTGATGTAAATAATAGAGAACAGTCTATCTTCTCGTTTATACGCAAGGCAGAAAAAGAAGAAGATTATTTAGTCGTCATTTGTAATTTC
Source organism: Niallia circulans (assembly GCF_003726095.1). Classification (NCBI taxonomy): domain Bacteria; kingdom Bacillati; phylum Bacillota; class Bacilli; order Caryophanales; family Bacillaceae; genus Niallia; species Niallia circulans. The sequence continues at coordinate 2,494,130 of NZ_CP026031.1, read as the reverse complement.
ACTTATCATACATATGAAAATTACAGAGTCGGCGTTCCTTTAAATAACTCTTTCCGAGAAATATTAAATAGTGACACTGATAGATTTGGTGGAGCTAATTATATAAATAAAAAGGTAATAAAAGCAGAAAAAGTAGAGTTTCATGGAAAACCTTATTCTGTTCAACTAACGATACCAGCTTTCAGTATAATCATTTTACGTCCAGTTCAACACCGGAAGGGGAGAAAGGGAAATGGGAAAGAAACGGTGCGTCGCAATGCTATTAGCAGGAGGAAAGGGGAGTAGACTTTATTCCTTAACAAAAAGTCTAGCAAAGCCAGCAATCCCTTTTGGAGGTAAATATCGAATTATCGATTTCACTTTAAGTAATTGTTCCAATTCGGGAATAGAAACTGTTGGCGTCTTAACGCAATATCAGCCGCTTGTTTTAAACTCATACATTGGAATAGGAAGTGCATGGGATTTAGACCGTGTTAATGGAGGAGTAACCGTATTACCTCCATATAGTGAGTCATCAGAAGTGAAATGGTATACAGGAACAGCAAGTGCTATTTATCAAAATCAGAACTACTTGTCTCAATATGATCCTGAATATGTTCTTATTTTGTCAGGAGACCATATTTATAAAATGAATTATGAAGAGATGCTTGAATATCATATAGATAAAAAAGCAGACGCTTCTATCTCTGTGATTCAAGTACCATGGGAAGAAGCGAGTAGATTTGGAATTATGAATACAAATAAAGAGATGAACATTGTAGAATTCGAAGAGAAGCCTAAACATCCAAAAAATAATTTAGCTTCGATGGGAATCTATATTTTTAAATGGCGTGTTTTGAAGGAATTACTTGTAGAAGATAATTTAAATAAAAATTCTTCCCATGATTTTGGAAAGGATATTATTCCTTTACTCATAGAAAAACAGAAAAAGGTGGTTGCTTATCCATTTAAAGGGTATTGGAAAGATGTTGGAACTGTTCAAAGTCTATGGGAAGCAAATATGGATTTATTGGATGATAATTGTGAATTAAATATATCTGATTATAATTGGAGAATTTATACAGTAAATCCCAATCATCCACCACAGTATATTTCTAGTGATGCACATGTGAAAGAGTCGATGGTGAATGAAGGGTGTATTATTAGTGGCAATTTAGAGAAAACAATTGTTTTTCAAGGTGTTACTGTAGGAGAAGGGACAATTATTCGGAGTTCAGTTATCATGCCAGATGCGAAGATTGGTAATAATGTTTATATTGAAAAGGCTATTGTCCCTTCTGACATAACCATACCAGATGGAATGGTCATTAAACCAAAAAAAGACTCAAATGAAGTAGTCCTTGTAACAGAAGAAATGGTTAATGAAGTGATTTCCTAACAAACTAGATAGGAGGGATTAAGATGATAAGATCTATGCTGGGCATTATTGATGCAACAACACATAAGGAAGATTTAGAAGAATTAACTTCACATCGCACACTTGCTGCACTTCCGATAGGCGGACGGTACCGTTTAATAGATTTTGTCCTTTCCAATATGGTGAACTCTGGAATAGGTAGTGTTGCAATTTTTCCAAAGTATCAGTATCGCTCGTTAATGGATCATTTAGGATCGGGAAAAAACTGGGATTTAGATAGAAAGAGAGATGGATTGTTCTTTTTCCCGGCATCTTTGACCGAAACAAATACAGATGGAATAGGTTCTTTTAATCATTTTGCGGCAAATATGGATTATTTTCAGAGAAGCAAGCAAGAATATGCTCTAGTTGCAAATTGTTTTACTGTGTTTAATATGAATTTTAATCCTGTATTAGAGCGGCATCTCTCTTCTGGCTGTGATATAACGGAGATTACGAATAATGGAAGTTCATTAGAAATATATCTAATTAAGAAATCAAAGCTAATTGATTTAATAGAAACAAGAGCAGTTACAGGTTATACATGTATGAATGATGTTGTGTTAGATATGAATAATCAGCTAAAAATATGTGAATATGAATATAACGGCTATGCCGAAAAAATAGATTCAATATCTAGTTATTTTCATGTAAGTAAAGATATATTAAAAGCCAAAGTCTGGAATCAGCTTTTTATAAAAGAAAGACCAATATTTACAAAAGTTAAAGATGAACCACCTACACGATATACAAGTACAGGTGAAGTGAAAAACTCCATGATAGCAAATGGATGTTTTATTGAAGGCGATATTACAAATAGTGTTATTTCTCGAGCGGTTAAGGTTGGAAAAGGTTCAAGCTTGAAAAATTGTATTATTATGCAAAAGTGTACAATTGGGGAAAATTGTGACCTAGACTCGGTTATTTTAGATAAAGATGTGGTTGTAGAAAGTGGTACTGTGATGATTGGTACTGCTAGTTCTCCCTTTGTAGTTAGAAAAGGAACAGTGCAAGGAGCGTTGATGAATTCGTGAGAGTATTATTTGCAGTTTCAGAATGTGTACCATTTATAAAATCAGGGGGACTGGCAGATGTAGCTGGTTCTCTTCCTAAAGAGTTAAAGAAGCAAGGTACGGATGTAGCAGTAATTATGCCAAAGTATCAAGATATTCCAGCCCATTTACTTGCTAATGTTAAGAAAAGATGCTATTTCTTTGTGCAAGTAGGTTGGCGAAATCAATACTGTGGAATTGAAGAATTAGAAGTAGATGGAATTACTTTTTATTTCATTGATAATGAATGGTATTTTAAGAGAAGTGGTTTATATGGTTATGGTGATGATGGAGAACGCTTTGCATTCTTTAATCGAGCCGTACTAGAGAGTTTACCCTATTTAGCTGACTATCCTGATATTATTCATTGCCATGATTGGCATACAGCTATGATTCCTTTCTTATTGGATGTAGACTATAAGTGGAAAAAAGAATATAGCAATATTAAGACTGTATTCACCATACATAATCTTCAGTTTCAAGGAATATTGCCAAGAGAGGTTCTTGGTGATTTATTCAATCTAAACGATTATTACTTCACAACAAATAATCTTGAATTCTACGGAAATGTTAATTTGATGAAAGGGGGACTTATCGCTGCTGACAAGATAACGACAGTAAGTCCTACCTATAAAAACGAAATTCAAACAGAATATTATGGTGAGAAGCTGAATAATGTATTAAAGCAGAGAGAGCCGGATTTATATGGAATTATAAATGGGATTGATGAAGAAACATATAATCCAGAAACAGATCCGGTAATTGCAGCAAATTATACAGTTACTTCTTTAGATAAAAAGCAAGAAAATAAGCGATTCATCCAACAAAAATTTGGATTGAAGGAAGATCTAGAAATTCCAATCATTTGTATGATTACTAGATTAACTAGTCAAAAGGGATTAGAATTAGTTAGACATATATTTCATGAAATAATGGAAGAAGATGTACAGTTTCTCGTATTAGGAACAGGAGATCCTGAATTTGAGAACTTTTTCCGTGAGATGGAATATACGTATTCTGACAAATGTAAAGCTTATATTGGCTTTGATGAAAATTTAGCCCATCAGCTGTACGCAGGTGCAGACTTGTTTTTAATGCCTTCCAAATTTGAGCCTTGTGGATTAGGGCAGCTAATTGCTTTACGATACGGGAATATCCCTATTGTGAGAGAGACAGGAGGGCTGAATGACACTGTTTTCTCTTATAACGAATGGACAGAGGAAGGAAATGGATTCAGTTTCACCAATTTCAATGCCCATGATATGCTATACACGATTAGGAGAGGCATTCACTTTTATAAAGAGGAAAAAGAGGTATGGCATAAGTTAATGAAGAATGCCATGTCGATGGATAATAGCTGGGCTCAATCTGCATTTAAATATAATCAGTTATATGCAGAGCTTATTTCGAGGAGTGAATCCCATGTTTTCTAATAAAGAACGCTTTAAAAGATATTTTTTACAAAGGCTTGAAATGACTTATGGAAAGACCTTTGAAGATACAACAAGTAGTGATCATTTTCAAACGTTAGGGCATATGATTAGAGAATATGTAAGCTCAAATTGGATTCAGACGAATGAACAAAGTCGTAACAATAACGGGAAACAGGTATATTATCTTTCTATTGAATTTTTATTAGGAAGATTGCTTCATAATAATTTAATTAACTTAGGTATTGATCAAGTTGTTATCGAAGGTCTGGGAGATCTTGGAATTAACTTTTTTGAAGTGGAAGATATGGAACACGATGCGGGATTAGGCAATGGTGGATTAGGAAGGTTAGCAGCATGCTTTTTGGATTCTTTAGCTACATTAGACTTACCAGGGCATGGTATGGGGATTCGTTATAAACATGGTTTATTTGAACAACGAATTGTTGATGGATACCAACTTGAATTGCCAGAACAATGGCTAAAGCAAGGCCAGGTTTGGGAAGTTCGAAAGGAAGACTTAGCTGTTGATATTTATTTCTGGGGAAATATTGATATGTATGAGAAGAATGGAAAGTTACAGTTTCGGCATCTAAATGCCGAAACTGTAACAGCAGTTCCCCATGATGTACCGGTCATCGGCTATCATACAACGACTGTTAATACATTAAGGCTATGGAATGCTGAACCATCGTCCTTAGTCGCAAAAGATGTAAAGGATATAATGCGTTACAAAAGAGAAACAGAATCGATATCTGGCTTTTTATATCCAGATGATTCCAATGATGAGGGAAAGATCTTACGGTTAAAACAACAATACTTTTTAGTTTCTGCAAGCTTGCAATCCATTATTCGAAATTATAAGCAACAATATAAAAATATTAGTGAAATGCATCACTATATAAGCATCCATGTAAATGATACACATCCCGTTTTGGCAATCCCGGAGCTAATGAGAATATTAATGGATGAGGAAGGATTAGGCTGGGATGAAGCCTGGAAAATTACTACAAATACTATTTCTTACACCAATCATACCACGTTATCTGAAGCATTAGAACAATGGCCAATCTATATATTCCAACCCCTGTTACCCCGAATTTATATGATAATCGATGAAATAAATGAACGTTTCTGTATGGAATTATGGAAAAAGTACCCTGGAGATTTTTTGAAAATTGAAAAAATGGCGATAATTGCCCACGGCATGATTAAGATGGCTCATTTAGCATTAGTTGGTAGCTATAGTGTAAATGGAGTAGCGGAAATCCATACTGAGATTTTGAAGAAAAGAGAAATGGCTGATTTTTTTACCTTCTATCCAGAAAAGTTTAATAATAAAACGAATGGAATTACACATAGAAGGTGGCTAATAAAGGCTAATCCTAAGCTTACAAACTTAATTTCTAATACAATTGGTGATAAATGGGTCGATCAGCCAGAATTATTAAGGGAATTATTAAATTATCAAGAAGATGCTAATTTACAAGAAAATCTCGCAGTAATTAAGCAAAGTAATAAGGAAAGACTTGCAAAGATAATTAAGGAGAAGAATGGAATTCTTGTAGACCCTTCCTCTATTTTTGATGTTCAAGTAAAGAGACTGCATGCATATAAAAGACAATTATTAAATATTTTGCACATTATGTTTCTTTATAATAAATTAAGAGAAGATCCATCCATTGATATGGAGCCTAGAACGTTTATTTTCGGAGCAAAGGCATCACCGGGATATTATTATGCAAAAAAGATAATTAAATTAATTAATACAGTTGCCCATAAAGTTAACAATGATAAAAGAATACAAAATAAATTAAAGGTTGTTTTTATAGAAAATTATCGAGTTTCCTTAGCGGAACATATTTTTCCAGCTGCTGATGTAAGTGAGCAAATATCTACCGCAAGTAAAGAAGCGTCAGGCACTGGTAATATGAAATTTATGATGAACGGTGCATTGACACTTGGAACAATGGATGGAGCAAACATTGAAATGCATGAATTAGTGGGAGATGATAATATTTTCATCTTTGGGATGAACGCAGATCAAGTATTAGAGCTTTATCAAAATGGTGGCTATAGTTCTCGAGAGTATTTTTATCATGATGATAGAATTCATGAAGTAGTGAATCAATTAAAAAATGGTTTTTATGATCATCCAGTGGGTGAATTTGATCCTATTTTTGATTCTTTACTAATAGAGAATGATCAGTTCTTTGTATTAAAAGATTTTAATTCTTATGCAAGCATTCACGAAAAGGTGAACCAGACATTTAAGAATAAACGAGGCTGGCTGCGAAAAAGCATTGTAAATATTGCGATGTCGGGACATTTTTCAAGCGATCGAACAATAAAGGAATATGCAGAGGATATTTGGCGTATAAAACCTTATAGTTAATTGTTTAGGAGCAGGTCGGAGGAAAGGAATCCAACCGAATATAAAACCGAGCAATTTTACGGAGATGCTAATAAGTTTCGTATAATTGTTTGGTTTTTTAATTCATTTAAATAAAGAAGGTTTGTGGTTTCATCCATGTCTGAGACACCTTGTTTTCTATGGGGCGAGCGGTGAGTTCTCCTGTTAGACCACACCGTTCTCACGCCATTCCCATAGAATTCTTCGAGCATACAGGCTGGTTTATTTTCCGACTCCTTTATTATCCAATAAAGTTCCCAACGAAAATTAAACCAAAAATATTCACCTTCACTTATTGAACCTTTAGTTTTATCTAAAAGTCTCTTATTCCTCCTCGTCTTCTGTATCCTCCTCTATATATCCATCTGATTTATGGTATGGAACATCACCAAAGGGAGCTTCAATTCCTTCCTCATCTAATGCTTGTTCATATTTTTCTTGATCTTTAGATGGATATACTGCTCTTTCTGTTCCATCAATATTTGTAGCTGTAAAGTTTTCATAATCTTCCGGGAAAGTATCATCGTCGTTCTCTCTATCGTAGAGACTGTCATAATCTTCGAAATCACCTCGTAAATCTGAGGGCGTTTCCGAAGTTCCATAGCGAGCTACCTCTTGAAAACTATCATCGTAGTCTCTAACATCGCCAGTATCATAATGACGAAATTCATTGCCATGAGCTAATTCTAGAATATCTTCCTCTATAGGTCGATCATTTGGAATAGTTTGTTCATCACTATATTCTTTTAGCGTAAGAGCTGTCGGAATTGCTTCTAATCTTTCGTAAGGAATTTCTTTACCTGAAACCTTACAAATTCCATAAGAACCGTCTTCTATTGCCTTTAAGGCGCTATTAATTTTTTGTAATTCAGATTGGTCATGTTGTTCTAAGGCAGAATCTTTTTCTCTTTCATATAATTCTGTTCCTAGATCTGCTGGATGGTTATCATAACTGGATAATTCTCCAACTGATTCCAAGGCATTTTCTTCACTTGCGTATCCGTTTGTTCTATCTAGTAAAGTTGCTTTTCTGTCTTCTAATTCTTTTTTTAAATGATTTATTTGTTCTGTTGATAACAAGGTAAACACATCCTTATCTGTTCCTACTATTAGTATATATAGACAACCTGTTCATAAATTTCCCTGTTTTATGGTTATCAAACCTAGTTTTCCATTTGTGCAGCCTTTTCTTAAGAAAAATAAATAGTTGAAAAGTGCATTAAGAATTCACTATGATTGACATAATATTAAAGACAGGTGTATCGTAAAATATGCTAAAATAATAAGTGGCGTATATCTTTGAACCAATATAATCAAGGCTTATATTCTTGATTAGTTTTAGGGGGATTTACAAAGGGATGAATGATAGCAAAGGAATAATGGTACAAACAATAATAAAGGAAAGTGATTCTCCTACTGTCTTAGTTAGTGAAGTGAAGAAGCTAGAAAAGAAAATAGATATTCTAGAGTTCTTTTCCAATTACAGCTCCTATAAAGGAAAACGTTTTTTTTGGAAGGATCCTTCTGAAAAAAACATGCTTGTAGGAATAGGCATTTGTGAAGGGATTGAGTATTCATTAGGGGAAAACTCTTATTCATTTGTAGAAAAAAAATGGAGGCAGCTGTTAGATGATGCAATAGTATTTAACAAATACAATGAAATAGGGATCGGACCAGTCCTTTTAGGTGGTTTCTCCTTTGATCCATTAAAAGAGAAAACGCATGTCTGGGATGGCTTCGGGGAAGCCCATTTTTACGTACCTCAATTTATGTTAAGTGAAATAAATGGAAGTCAATTTATTACTACAAATATAATGATTCCATCAGATAAACAGGATCATGCAAAAGCGGAGTTAAAAAAGCATTCTATTGTGTATCGAAGAGCAGAAGCATCTCCTCCTTCTTTACCTTTAATTGAAATGATTACTGAGATCGATCAAGAAACATGGAAGAATAAAGTTAATAAAGTAATAAATGAGTTAAATGAAGATTTAAAAAAAGTAGTGTTAGCACGTGCTAGTCAAGTGCATTTTTCTAATGACGTCGAGACAGAGTTTGTGCTAAAAAATTTAATACAACAACAAAGCAATGGTTATATATTTGCCTTGGAAGCAAAGAATAAATGTTTCATCGGAGCTTCTCCAGAAAGATTGGTAAAAAAAGAAGGTCCAACTGTTTTTTCTACCTGTCTGGCCGGGTCAATTGCGAGAGGAAAAAACAAAGAAGAAGACGATGCGCTTGCGCAAGCCTTGCTTTCGGATTCCAAAAATAGAGAAGAACATAATTATGTTGTTAAAATGATAAAGAATGCTATGGAGGAAGTCTGTAGTACGGTAGAAATGCCATTAAACCCACAAATCTTGAAGATGAGAGATATTCAACATCTTTATACTCCAGTTAGCGGGAAGGTAAAAGAAACAGAATCCCTAATTTCCTTCATACGCTTATTGCATCCAACTCCAGCTCTTGGTGGATTTCCTCGAGAGGAAGCCTTAAAGGTTATTAGAGAGGTAGAAGGATTAGATAGAGGGATGTATGGTGCTCCTATCGGTTGGCTTGATTACCAGGGCAATGGAGAATTTGCAGTAAGCATCCGTTCTGGCTTAATAGATGGCAATGTTGCAACAATTATTGCAGGATGCGGTATTGTTGCTGACTCTGATCCAGAATCTGAGTATATAGAAACTGCAATTAAATTTAAGCCAATGCTAACTGCGTTAGGAGGAAAATAAAATGAGTCATCAGCAACAGTTAACTGCCTATTTGGATGCGCTAATATCCGAGTTGGTAAAAAACGGGGTTGAACATGCTGTTATCAGTCCAGGATCAAGATCAACCCCCATCAGTTTATTGCTTGCAGAAGAAGAGGATATAAAGCTTCATGTTCATATTGATGAAAGATCAGCTGCCTTTTTTGCTTTAGGAATAGCGAAGGCGTCTAAAAAACCAACTGTATTAGTATGTACATCTGGTACTGCCGCTGCAAACTATTTTCCGGCAATTGTAGAGGCGAAGATTTCTCGCATACCATTAATCGTACTGACGGCAGATCGGCCCCATGAACTTCGAGATGTGGGAGCACCGCAGGCGATTGATCAATTAGATCTTTATGGAAAGCATGTTAAATGGTTTATGGAAATGTCTACACCTGATAATAGTCCAGGTATGATAAGATATGCTAAAACGGTGGGGCTAGAGCGGTGGCGATGGCAAAACAGCATCCTAGCGGTCCAGTGCATGTGAATATTCCATTGAGAGAGCCATTAATCCCTGATTTAGATAATTTAGAACACTATCGTCGAGAGGATCAAGAATCAAGGTCTATTCAGATTAAAACTGGGGAGTTTACGATTGATGATTCCTATTTTCATGATTTAGCAGCAAGTTTGGAAGCTAAAGGGGAAAGAAAGGGAATTATCATCTGCGGAGAGATGGATAAAGAGAACTTTTCTTTGAAAATACTGCAATTGGCAGAAAAAACAGGTTTTCCGATTATAGCTGATCCACTTTCCCAACTACGAAGTAAGAGTGCGGACATGGAAGTTGTCATCGACACATATGATACGTTTTTGCGAAATGAAAGGATTAAATCACTATTAAAACCGGATATTGTTATTCGGTTTGGCAGTATGCCGATTTCTAAACCATTAACTATTTTCTTACGAGAAAATGAAAGAGCAAAACAGATTGTAATAGACGGGGGAAGCGGCTACCGTGATCCTAATCAGCTGACAACAGAAATGGTTTATTGTGAAGAAGGTTATTTTTGTGAGAAGCTTACATCGTTTGTTTCTCCTTGCTCAATAAATCACTATTTAAATAAATGGATAGAAATCAATGAGATAACCAAAAAGGAATTAACAAAAACAGCAGAAATTCAAGAAATGAGTGAAGCGAAGCTTTTTCATTGCTTGGGTGAAATGATTCCGAATGATGCCGTTTTATTTGTAGGTAATAGTATGCCCATTCGCGATTTGGATACTTTTTTTCATAAACAAAATAAAAAGGTAACTATTATTGCAAATAGAGGAGCAAATGGCATTGATGGGACGATATCTACTGCTCTCGGAGTAGGGGTTATTAAGCAGCCGCTCTTTTTAATTGTAGGGGATTTAACCTTTTTCCATGATTTAAATGGTTTAATTCTTTCTGAGCTATATCAGCTTCCAATCACTGTCATATTAATAAATAATAATGGGGGCGGAATCTTTTCATTTCTTCCTCAAGTAGAACTGCCGAGACATTTTGAATTATTATTTGGAACGCCTCTAAATATTGACTTTAAGCATGCAGTGGAAATGTACAAGGGACAATATAAGCTTGTTAACAGCTGGGACAATTTACAAACATTATTCCAAGATAGTGATTTCACGAAAGGCTTACGAGTATGGGAAATACAAACCAATCGGGAAAATAATCTATTAGAACATCGGCAAATGACGAATCGGATTCTAAAGGTGTTAGATCAATTAGATTAAAAAGGTGAAGCCTATGTTTATCAAACTAAAGGATATAAGCTATCATGTAACGGTTGAAGGAGAAGGAGAACCTCTTTTATTATTACATGGTTTTACTGGGGATAGTGGTACTTGGATTCCATTTATTCCTTTATGGAAGAAGAAGTATACGGTTATTACGGTCGATATTATCGGTCATGGAAAGACAGATTCGCCGGAAGAAATAGAAAAGTATACTATGCAAGAAAGTGTCACTCATTTAAAAGCGCTCATTGATCATCTTCAATTGGCTACTGTTCATTTATTAGGTTATTCGATGGGTGGTAGGTTAGCGTTAGCATACTGTATGAATTATCCTGAGACAGTGAAAAAACTTATTTTGGAAAGTTCCTCTCCCGGCTTGAGAACGGATATAGAGAGAAAACAAAGACGAATACAAGATGAGAAATTGGGAGACTCTATCCTTGAACAAGGAATAATAAACTTCGTGAACAAATGGGAGGAAATCCCATTGTTTAAAAGCCAAAAGATACTGAGTGAAGATGCAAAGCAAGCAATAAGGAAGCAACGGCTGGCTAATAACCCAGTTGGATTGGCAAATAGTTTAAGAGGGATGGGGACAGGTGCACAAAATTCGTATTGGTCCTCTCTTTCTCGCTTATCAATAGAAACATTGTTAATTACAGGAGAACTTGATCAAAAGTTTTGTCAAATCGCTGAAGAAATGGTTGACTGTAATAAAAAAATAAAGCATTTAACTATAAATGATGCTGGTCATGCAATTCATGTGGAGAAACCAGAAATTTTTGGTACAATAGTATTGGAGTTTTTAAGGAGCTGAACATAGATGTTCAGCCCTATTAATAAGGAGGAAAAAGAATGACAGTGGAATGGGTAGCTGGCAGACAATATGAAGAAATCATTTATGAAACATATAATGGTATTGCCAAGATTACAATTAATAGACCTCATGTACATAATGCATTCACGCCAAGAACCGTTAGTGAATTAATTGATGCGTTTGCAATGGCAAGAGATGACAGTAATGTAGGAGTTATCATTTTAACTGGTGCAGGCGATAAAGCATTCTGTTCTGGTGGAGATCAAAAAGTTAGAGGTCATGGTGGATATGTAGGAGAAGATCAAATTCCCCGCCTAAATGTCCTTGATTTACAACGTTTAATCAGAGTTATTCCTAAGCCTGTCATTGCGATGGTAAAAGGATATGCCATTGGTGGAGGACATGTGCTGCATATTGTCTGTGATTTAACGATTGCTGCAGATAATGCTATTTTTGGACAAACTGGTCCAAAGGTAGGTAGCTTTGATGCTGGTTACGGTTCTGGTTATTTAGCAAGAATCGTTGGCCATAAAAAAGCTAGGGAAATTTGGTTCTTATGCCGTCAATATAATGCCCAAGAAGCACTAGATATGGGATTAGTAAATACGGTAGTACCGTTAGAAAAGGTAGAAGAAGAGACGATTAAATGGTGTGAGGAGATTTTAGAGAAAAGTCCAACTGCCCTTCGTTTCCTAAAAGCTGCCTTTAATGCAGATACAGATGGTTTAGCTGGTATACAGCAATTTGCTGGTGATGCAACTTTGCTTTACTATACAACAGATGAAGCAAAAGAAGGAAGAGATTCCTTTAAGGAAAAACGCAAACCTGATTTTGGACAATTCCCGCGTTTTCCTTAATGGAAAAGGATGAATGAAAAGTTAGCTATCCAAGAGATGGAATCGCAATTCATTCATATTAATTAATAGATACAAGGGTGACACTCGTTTTTAGCAATGGTGTTTTAATGGACATGCTAATAATAGTGTCACCTTTGTTTGTATAGAAAAGAGGGATAATAAATTATGACAGAAATACTTCCGAATTTTATTAAAAATAGAGCGCATTTAACACCAGATAGAGAGGCAATTGTATTTAAAGAAGAAAGACTAACATTTAAAGAATTATATGAAAAGGCTTATTACCGTGCAGGGATTTGGTCGGCCATTGGAGTAAAGGACACAGATTATGTGGGGTTTCTTGTTAAAAGTGATTTAGAAACTGTACTGCACTTATTTGCTATGCAAATTATTGGAGCAAAGGCAGTCCTTCTTAATAATCGCTTAACAGCGAAAGAAATGGCTTATCAAATAAACGATGCGAAAGTTTCCTATTTAATCTCAGAAGAAGCGTTTAAAGAGAAGGTAGCTGTGCTTGAAGAAGAGAAAGAATTGACTGTATTTTATAAAGAAAATATAACAGAAAGTACCTACATAGAGCCAATAGAAAAGGATCAAGTGTCATTAGAGGAAACTTGTACGATAATGTATACATCAGGAACAACCGGACTTCCCAAGGGAGTTATTCAATCTTACGGTAATCACTGGTGGAGTGCCGTGGGAAATACGTTGAATGCAGGCCTATATGAAAAGGATACCTGGTTATGTACAGTCCCATTATTTCATATCAGCGGATATTCGATTTTAATGAGAAGTATCATTTATGGGATGAAAGTCGTTTTACATGATTCCTTTGATGTAAAGAGGGTATTAGAGGATTTATCGAAAGAAAAAGTAACGATTATATCGGTTGTCACCACGATGCTAGAGCGAATTGAAAAGGCAGCTCATGATAAGTTTCCACCCTATTTCCGGTATATGCTTTTAGGTGGGGGACCAGCCTCAGTAGAACTGCTGACTCGATGTATGAATAAAGGGATTTCTGTTTATTATTCATATGGAATGACGGAAACTGCCTCACAAATTGTCACCCTCTCGCCAGAGGACAGTATTAGAAAAATAGGTTCAGCCGGAAAGCCACTGTTTCCCGCCCAATTACAAATTGTTAATCAAGCAGGACATTGTTTAGGATCAAATGAGATAGGCGAAATTAAAGTGTGTGGACCAAATGTATCAAAAGGCTATTTAAATAAAGAGAATCATTTACAAGATGGCTGGTTTTTTACAGGAGATATAGGGTATATAGATTCTGAAGGATTTCTCTATGTGTTAGATAGACGGTCTGACTTAATTATTTCGGGTGGTGAAAATGTTTATCCAGCAGAAGTCGAAGCTGTACTGAATGAAATGAACGGGATAAAAGAAGCGGCAGTGATTGGAGTTCCAGATGAAAAATGGGGGCAAGTACCGATTGCGTTTATCGTAACAGATGAAAGAATACAAGAGAATACAATTATCGAACAATGTACAAATGTTCTAGCAAAATATAAAATCCCCAAAAGAGTATTTTTTATATCAGAAGTCCCACGCAATGCCTCAGGAAAAATAGTCAGAAGAGAATTAAGAAAATGGATAGAGGAAAAATCGGACTTTTCTTTGTAATTTTAGCTAGTTCATGATGTTGTGCCTACTAGTGAAAAAATTCAATGAAAGAAGTGTACGTATGAGCTTATATCATGGATCATTATATTGGCCAACAACGGTTCAGGAAAGACCCGTTTATCCAAAGTTGAATAATCATGTTACTTGTGATGTGCTTATAATAGGAGCTGGAATGTCAGGGGCCTTATTAACCTATATGCTTGCAAAGGAATCGCTTCAGGTGATTCTTGTGGATAAAGGTAGTGTTGGCAATGGAAGCTCTGCTGCCAACACAGGGCTATTGCAGTATTCTAATGATAAAATGCTGCATTCCTTTGCAGAAAGTATTGGGGAAGAAGACGCAGTTCGATTTTACAAATTATGTTTTAATGGGATGGAGGAATTGAAAAGTATCGCAAGTTCCTTACACGAAGATGTCCAATTTGTAAATAGACAAAGCTTATATTACGCAAGTACAGATGCTGACGTACTTTCTCTAAGAAAAGAATATGAGATGCTTCAAAAGTATAAATTCCCAGTAGAATTTTTAGAAAAGGATATGATTTATAAAGTATATGGATTTAATAAACATGCTGCAATAAAAACAAGTGGGGACGCAGAAGTGAACCCAGAAAGGTTTGTAATTTCCTTAATAAAAGAGGTTGCACAAAAGAGCAATGTTCAAGTTTTTGAAAACACAGAAGTTTCAAAGCCTCAGAATAAAGATGGCTGCTGGTTGTTTAACAACGGCGATTCAAGTATACAGGCCAAGCATGTCGTGTATGCAACTGGGTACGATTTGGATAACTTTGCAATAGACATACCTACAAAAATAAATAGAACGTTTGCAATCGTAACGAATCCGGTCTCCTCTTTTCCACATTGGGAGGATCGATGTTTAATTTGGGAAACAAAGCGTCCGTATTTCTATATGCGAACAACTCCGAATGGAAGGATAATAGCGGGTGGTTTAGACGAAGAAGCAAGGGAAGCGCCAAGAGATGAACAGATTTTGCAACTATATGCGGATAGATTATTAGTTCGTATTAAAGAGCATTTTCCCCATTTGCAACTAAAAGCTGACTATGTATATGGCGCAACATTTGGGGAATCAAAAGATGGAATTCCTTTTATTGGTGAACATCCGCAACATAAGAATTTATATTATTGTTTAGGATTTGGAGGAAATGGTACTGTTTACAGTGCTTTCGGTTCGAACATACTAAAGGATTTAATAATAAAGGGGAAGCACCCTGATGCTGATTTGGTACAATTGGATAGATAAAAAAGGAAGGGAATCCCTAGTAGTTTTGAGTGGGATTCCTTTTTCATTTCCATAAATTTTAGCTTAAGCTATTTTCAGGTTCAAATGTTTTACAATCTGTTTCATAACTCGTATCCGCATGTTTTCCCACATTACTTACAACATAAATTTGGTCGGCTCCGCAACGGTTTCCTTTTTCCCAAAAAGTACAATTCCTTACTTCACAAAGAACGTCTTTTGCCATAGAATACCACTCCTTTTCTTAAGTTATTTATCAAAAGTCTTTTTAGAAGATGTCTTCGATTTGCACATAGGATGCAATGAAACTGATAACAGTCCCATTGTACCTTAGTATTAGAAGGTTGGAGGAATTACATACACAGGGCGAATGAAAAGAAGTACCAATGTTGGAAAGTATCATGTATTTCAAATTTGTATATTATGCAAATTTTCATTACTATTAATAAGGAGACTCTTTCTTTAAAACAGAAATTATTTGTATTTTATGAATTGAATTTTTTAAGGAGTGCAAAAATGAGCCTATTACAAGATATGTTAGTCTATAATGAGGAATTTGTAAGGGAACAAAAATATGAAAAATTTATTACAGGTAAATTTCCCAATAAAAAAATGGTGATTCTAACTTGTATGGATACAAGATTGTTAGAACTTTTGCCACAAGCATTGAATCTTTCTAACGGAGATGTGAAAATTATAAAAAATGCAGGTGCTGTAGTTGTGCATCCATTTGGAAGTATTATGCGAAGTATTTTGGTTGCAGTGTATGAGCTGCAAGCTGATGAAGTAATGGTAATAGGTCATCATGACTGTGGAATGAGTGCTTTGCATTCAGATAGCATGGTGGAAAAAATGAAAGAAAGAGGCATTTCAGACGAAACATTTGCAACTTTACAACATTCTGGTATTAATCTAGAAAAATGGTTAACAGGTTTTGATTCTGTATCAGATAGTGTTACCCATAGTGTAGAAATGATTAAAAGGCATCCGCTATTGCCAAGTGGTGTTCCAGTTCATGGGTTAGTGATTGATCCAAAGACTGGAAAATTAGACTTGGTAATAGACGGTTATTAATGTTTTTCTTTTGATGAATGATGATGATTTCTACAGTGCCAATCTTCTGGTACTGGATCCAGACCACCTGGATGAAAGGGATGACATTTAAGAATTCGTTTAATGGTTAAGTATCCTCCTTTAAAAGCGCCAAATCTTTGAATCGCTTCTAAGCCATAACTAGAGCAAGTTGGATAAAAACGGCAAGTTGGCGGCTTTATAGGAGAAATTACTTTGCGGTAAAATTGGATAATAAATAAAAAGATGTGTTTCATTATGCTATGTCCTCTCCTTCTTTGCATGTAGTATAACATGGGTGGAGAGAGGAGTAAAAGTAATCACTATCTAACACAAAATTCCCACTGGGAAAATATTATATATATTAAGTTGATGAAATTACTCGGTTTTTTAGATATAATAGAGATAGAAGAAGAAAGGGAGATGACTTTATGCCTTCAGTTGAAAGTTTTGAATTAGATCATACTGCCGTAAAAGCCCCATATGTAAGACATTGTGGTGTACACAAAGTTGGTAGTGATGGAGTAGTTAATAAATACGATATTCGTTTCTGCCAGCCAAATAAGCAGGCAATGAAGCCAGATGTTATTCATACGTTAGAGCATCTACTTGCCTTTAATTTACGCGCACATGTAGAGAAGTACAATCATTTTGATATTATTGATATTTCACCAATGGGCTGCCAGACTGGCTACTATTTAGTTGTAAGTGGGGAACCAACCGTTGAAGAAATTATCGATTTATTAGAGGCAACGATGAAAACAGCAATTGAAATTACTGAAATTCCAGCAGCTAATGAAACACAATGCGGTCAAGCAAAACTTCATGATTTAGAAGGTGCAAAAAAGCTGATGAATTTCTGGTTAAGCAAAGATAAAGAAGAATTAAAACAGGTTTTTGCTTAATAATAAAGAAATAAATATTCCAACCAAATAGAAACCCAAACAATTGTACGGAAACGTTAATGAAAAATTCCGTATATTGTTTGGGTTTTTTATTCATAAAATAAATTTATCTTTAAAACATCATAACCAAATTTTAAGCTCTATAAAAGTGGACTAAGAAGCCTTGAAAATGATTCTTTGAAACGAATCCATAAGGACCTTTTTGAATATTGGTCGGCAGTTAAATTTGTGGATAAGTCCATGTCCTTTAAGAAATCCTCTGTTAGTTCATTAGCAATCTGTTCACTATAAATAAAGGCATTTACTTCAAAGTTAAGTCGAAAGCTTCTCATATCGATATTAGCCGTTCCGACTGAAGCGATTTTCCGATCGACTAAAATAGTTTTTGCATGGATGAATCCATTTTCATATATATAAATCTTTGCCCCTGCTTTTAACATTTCTCCAATATAAGAATAAGTGGCCCAATAAACAAACATATGATCCGGTTTATTAGGAATCATAATTTTAACGTCTATCCCTGAAAGAGCTGCAATTCTCAAGGTATCCAGCAAACTGGCATCAGGAATAAAATAAGGTGTTTGGATATAAACACTTTCTTTTGCCGATGTGATCATTTTTATATAACCATTTTTAATTTGTTCCCACTCTGAATCAGGTCCGCTTGAAACGATTTGCATGCCGATATTACCAATAATTTCTTCGATCTTACCAGGAAAATATTCAGGAGAATATTGAATTTCGTGGAGATGAGAAGCTTGATTCCAATCAAGAATAAATCGTGTTTGAATGGCATAGACAGCTGTACCAACAATCCGTAAGTGGGTATCTCTCCAATATCCAAATTTCGGGTGGAGTCCTAAGTATTCATCGCCAACATTAAAGCCGCCGATATAGCCGATTTTCCCGTCAATAATTCCTAACTTTCTATGATTGCGATAATTTAGTCGTAAATTGATGAGATGAAATTTACTTGGGAAAAAAACCTCAACAAAACCACCAGCTGCCCGCAGCTCTTTAAAAACTTTTTTACGTAACGTTCTTGAGCCTAGCTCATCATATAATAAGCGTACTTCTACTCCTTCTTTTGCCTTTTCAACAAGTAAGCTAATAAGATCTGAGCCGATCCCATCATTCTTCAGAATATAGTATTGTAAATGAATAGATTTTTTAGCATTTCTGATATCTTCAAATAATTGATCGAATTTTTTATGACCATCTGTAAATATCTGAACAGCATTATTCTCCGTAAGTACGGCATCATTATTAAATAAATTCATATAAATAAGATCTTGGTTTTTTCTAATGACTTCATTTGTTGTCCGCAATTGATTTGAACTTATTTGCAACAGTTGAGAAGCTAATATTGGCTCTATGCCAAGTTTTTTTCGTCCATCCCATTGAAATAGTTTTCTATTTCTTAGATTTTGTCCGAAAAGTAAATATAAGATAAACCCAAGAATAGGGATAAAGGTCAGCACCATTAGCCATGCCCATGTTGCAATAGGGTCTTTTCTTTCGAAGAAGATAACAAGAAAAGCAAAAATGATATTAAGTATAATAATTACACTTAAAACAATTGAATAGATGTGCATCGAATTTTGTCCTTTCTCACAAAAAAAGCAATAATATGTGCGATAAAATAAGATAGAATGTGTATATGACTGCTCTAAAACTAATATCCTGTATAATTATAGGGTAAAAGGGTAAAACTTTGTACTATTTTGTATTTATTTTAAATAAGAAGAATTTCCCTTTTTTCTTTAATGTGATAATGTAAAGATAAAACAAGAAGTATTTACTTAATAAATAATTAACAAAGTTGTTTGTGCAAGATATATTATTTTTACCTCAAGACTGCTGATTTAAATTTCACCAAAGATTTAAGCTTTATGTTGGAATGGAAAACGAATTAAAGTAAGGAGCTTTTATGGAAGAATTACATCTTGGTATGCTACTCTTTTTAATTGGTGCTGGATTTATTGCAGCATTTATTGATTCCGTAGTTGGCGGCGGTGGACTAATCTCATTGCCTGCACTATTATTCACAGGACTTCCGCCACAGATTGCGTTAGGAACAAATAAACTTGCTTCCACTATGGGCTCATTAACAAGCTCGCTCTCTTTTATAAGGAATGGAAAAACAGATAAAAAGTTACTATCAAAACTCTTACCTCTTTCCATTATTGGTTCTGCAATTGGAGTTTATGTAGTACAAAAAATCCCATCAGAATCACTAAAGCCGCTGATTCTTGCTGTTTTAATTATGGTGACCATTTATACTCTTACGAAAAAAGAATGGGGATTACATTCTACATATAACGGGATGACGAAAAAGAAACTCTTGTTTGCTCTATTTATTGTACCATTAATAGGATTCTATGATGGTTTTTTAGGAGGAGGAACTGGTTCGTTCTTTTTATTTTCCTTTCTCCTGATGGGATTTGATTTTGTCGAATCTGCGGGAAATGCTAAAGTTCTTAACTTTGGAAGTAATCTTACAGCACTTATTGTTTTTTTATGTTATGATTCTGTGTATTATTTATATGGAATAGTGATGGGGATTGCTATGATTTTTGGAGCATACATTGGCTCTAAAGTAGCTATTGCAAAAGGGTCTAAATATGTAAAAATATTATTTGTCTTGGTCTCAGCTACTTTGATTGGGAAAAACATATTTGATTATATAACAAATCCATAATAAAAAAGGCTGTTTGCTATCCTAAACTTTTGTGTTTGGGATGTCAAACAGCCTTTTTATAGAAAATTAATGGAGATTTCGATGGGTAAAGATTGGGTTATTCGGTTTTCGATAATCTTCACTTGCGAATTTACCCTTTAAACTTTCAATTAAATAAAGACCCATTAAATCATATAATTCTTGTTCATTTAATTCTTGGATGATATGTAATAAATCTTCTCTACTCATTTCCTCTAAAAAAGCAAAGGCAAGCATATCGATATCTTCTTCATCACCAGTTAATTTATTTTTATATAAGTTATATAGTTCATCTACAATTTTCATTATTGTTTCCTCCTAGTTTTCAGCCAGTTTTAAATGTAACCGTTTTATTTAACCGTATTATATATGATAACATCCTATTATTACTAGTTATTATGTGAACATTATGTTAAAGAATGATACAAAAATTCATAAGCCTTTCTAATTACATTACGTGAAAATTCATCCTGAAAAATAAATATCATTAAGAAAACTGTCTTCTATAAAAAATATACCCTATTTTAGTGGAAAAAACTCCAGTTTCAATGGTAGTATTTGCTATGATAATAATAGACAGTAAATCAGGTTAATGACAGCTGTTTGCTTTAGTATGCAAGCTACTTATATTAATAATACATAATAATGGAGTAGGTATGGAAATATTTTATGATCAAAATAACAATTTAGTGAAACTTTCATTCGTAAAAAATGAATGGAATGAAGAATCAAGACATGTATTAGTTATCTGCCAGTATAAAGATCAATGGTTATTAACAAAACATAAGGAACGTGGATTGGAGTTTCCAGGTGGAAAGAGAGAAATGGGCGAAACTACAATTCAAGCAGCACACAGAGAAGTGATGGAGGAAACAGGTGGCATTATAAAAAGTATGAAATGGATTGCGACCTATCAGGTTTTTGGGGAGGTTCCTTTTTTGAAGGATGTATTTTTTGCAAGAATCAGTCACTTAACCTCCAAAGAGGATTATCTTGAGACAGATGGACCTGTTTTGATTACCGGCAATATAATAACAAAGCGATGGAATGAATCCTTTAGTTTTATTATGAAGGATGAGGTCATCCAATTTTGTATAGCTTATATTGAAAATGAATTATTAAGCAAATAGAAGGGGTAATATAGGAGAAAAAAGGAAAGGAGCAAATAGTATGCAAAATGGCGATATGATAGAGAAAATTCGATTTCCATCTCCTAATCCTTCCATAGATTTATTTTTAGTTACTTATTATGTCGATGGTCTAAGAGTAAAAGGAATGCTCGCTTCTCCAAATGATGGGAAAACGTATGATGGCTTTCTTTATCTAAGAGGAGGCATAAAAAATGTAGGCAAAGTCCGTCCTGGAAGAATTATTCAATTTGCTTCCGAAGGCTTTGTAGTGTTTGCTCCCTTTTATAGAGGCAATCAGGGTGGTGATGGAAATGAAGATTTTGCAGGAGAAGATAGAAATGATGCTATAGCAGCATTTACACTCCTTAAGAATTTATCGAATGTGCAGGATGTTCATGTATTTGGGTTTTCAAGAGGAGGGGTAATGGCTCTATTTGTAGGTATATACTGCCCTGTAAAATCAATTGTTACATGGGGCGGTGTAAGCGATATGTTCTTAACATACGAAGAACGGAAAGATTTACGTAGGATGATGAAACGAGTGATCGGGGGAACTCCTTCTAAGTATCCAGACAGATATGAAGAAAGAACTCCGCTTTATCAATTAGAAAAAATAAATGCTCCTACTCTTATTATTCATGGGAAGCTGGACAAAAATGTTTCGATTAATCATAGTCTCAAATTAGAAGACAGATTAAAACAACTGGGAAAAGAAGTAGACTCTTGGTATTTTCCAGAGTTAACTCACTACTTTCCTCCAGCTACAAATCGAAAAGTGGTCACTTCCTTAACCAGTTGGATGAAAAAACAAACGGAAAGGATGGTAAAATAAAAAGTAAGCTTTATTATCTTAGTTGATGTTCCGATTTCATGGTCATGCAAGGAGCCTTGATTGCCGGTAACATATTACGAAAGAGAAAAAAATAGAGAAGGGGAATGAAAAATGGGCATGCCTTTAGAATTAAATACAATGATTGTGACAAAAGGAAAAGAAATAAGATTAGAAGAAAATTTATTTTTGTTAGAAAAAGAAGATTATCGTTTATATCCAATGAATATTCCGTTAGAGGTAAGAAGAACAAAAACAGCTGAGATATCGGGGATTGCTACGATTGAAAAATTACAATGGGAAAAAACTAAAACATCGATCACTTATAAATTGATTTCATTAAATTCAACAAATTAATTAATAAAGTTAAAAATGATTGACATGTATTGATGGATTAAGCTATCATTTTACCTTGAACGGATACTCTCTTATCCTGAGCTGGTGGAGGGACTGGCCCGATGAAACCCAGCAACCTACTATGTGAAGAAAATTACTGAATCATTCATGTTTACATGTAATGGGACAGACATTCTCTTAGGAAAGGTGCTAACCTGAAGCAAGGAATTTTTCCTTGAACGATAAGAGTGAAAGGTGCGAATTGATTTTACTAGGAGCCTTTTCACTAATGAAAAGGTTTTTTGTGTAAAATGAATTATTTATCTTTTATAAAAATGTATATTTTTAGATGTGTGTTTTTATTAGAAACAAAAATCTTCGTTATATATATTATATTTTTAAACATTTTTAAAGTTTTACATATAATAATGCACGGAATTGACTTCGGATAAAAACGCCATTTTTACTTCATACTATCTAGGGAATGAGTACCGTATCAAGATAAGGTTAAGGAGTGCAGGAAGAAACCTCACTCTACTTTTTTCTAAAATAAGGAGGAAATCAGATGTCAACAAAACGTCGCTTGTTTACTTCTGAATCGGTAACTGAAGGTCACCCAGATAAAATTTGTGATCAAATTTCAGATGCTATTTTGGACGCTATATTGGCTAAAGATGCTAATGCAAGAGTTGCTGCTGAAACTTCTGTAACAACAGGTCTAGTACTCGTTGCAGGTGAAATAACTACTTCTACATATGTGGATATTCCAAAAATTGTTCGGGAAACGATTAAAGAAATAGGGTATACACGTGCAAAGTATGGATTTGATGCAGAAACAAGTGCAGTATTAACTTCTATTGACGAGCAATCCGCTGATATCGCATTAGGGGTAGACCAAGCTCTAGAAGCTCGTGAAGGTAAGATGACGGATGAGGAAATAGAAGCAATTGGTGCAGGAGATCAAGGCTTAATGTTCGGGTTTGCATGTAATGAAACAAAGGAACTTATGCCTTTACCCATTTCGTTAGCACATAAATTATCAAGAAGACTAGCTGAGGTTAGAAAAGAAGAAATCTTACCTTATCTACGTCCAGATGGTAAAACACAAGTTACAGTCGAATATGATGAGAATAATAAACCAGTGCGCATTGATACAATTGTAATTAGCACACAGCATCATCCAGAAGTGACATTAGAACAAATTCAACGCAATATTAAGGAATATGTAATCAATCCTGTTGTACCAGCTGAATTAATCGATGAAAACACGAAGTATTTTATTAATCCTACAGGACGCTTCGTGATCGGCGGACCACAAGGAGATGCTGGATTAACTGGACGTAAAATCATCGTTGATACATATGGTGGATACGCACGACATGGCGGTGGAGCGTTTTCTGGAAAGGATCCAACAAAAGTGGACCGTTCCGCTGCTTATGCAGCACGTTATGTAGCAAAGAATATTGTCGCTGCAGGATTAGCTGATAAAGTAGAAGTACAATTAGCATATGCAATCGGTGTAGCGCAGCCAGTATCTATTTCTGTTGATACATTTGGTACAGGGATTGTTTCAGAAGATAAGCTAGTAGAAGCAGTACGTGAAAACTTTGACCTTCGCCCAGCAGGAATTATTAAAATGCTCGATCTTCGCAAACCAATATACAGACAAACAGCCGCTTACGGACATTTTGGCCGTACGGACATCGATCTGCCATGGGAACGTACAGATAGAGCAGAGCTAGTAAAAAAGCAGTAGAAGCATAAAACTTGAGAAAGAAGTTACAAGAAAGTGTAACTTCTTTCTTTTTTTTTTCGTCTAATACTTAATGATGACAATTGTATTACATGTATAAAAAATAAGGATGGAAATGCTAATAACTGATTTATATATTTACACTATTTATGTTAAAATAGAAGACTAAGTGAAGTTTTTATGAAACTTATTACCTATTAACATCTATTCTATTTAAGCGTATAGTAAAAAATTGATTATGGTTCTGCTATTAGAACAATGAGTTAGTTATAGATGTCTCAATGCATGTAGGAAAAGAAATGGAGAAGGTGAGAGCAATATGTGTGGTTTTGTTGGCTGTGTACATGAAAAAGCACAGAACTTTCAAGAAGAACAAAAAGAACTATTTGCAGGAATGAATCGTGTTATAACACATAGAGGTCCTGACGATGAAGGATATTATTATGATAACCACATTCAATTCGGTTTTCGCCGATTAAGTATTATCGATATTGAAAGTGGGCATCAGCCTTTAACATATGAAAATGAACGTTATTGGATAATCTTTAACGGAGAAGTATATAACTATTTAGAAATAAGAGAAGAGTTAGTGAAGGCTGGATTGACCTTCCAAACAAATTCAGATACAGAAGTAATTATTGCTTTATATAGCCATGAAAAGGAAAAAGCGGTTGAGAAATTGCGTGGAATGTTCTCTTTCATCATTTGGGATAAACAAGAAGAAACATTATACGGAGCACGCGATCCGTTTGGGATTAAACCATTCTTTTATTTTGATGACGGAGAGAAAACATACTTTGCTTCTGAGAAGAAAAGTATATCATTAGCATTAGAAAGTGATGTTATCGATTATCGTTCTCTACAACATTATTTAACCTATCAATTTGTTCCTGAGCCTTATACGATGTCAGAGGGAATTAAAAAGCTAGAACCAGGCCATTATTTTACCAAAAAAATTGGTGAACCTATGGAAATCAAACGCTATTGGAGAGCATCCTTTAAACCTGTTGTAAAGCAAGAGGACGAGTATACAAAAGAAATTAAAGATGTACTGTTTGATAGTGTGAAAATGCATATGAGAAGTGATGTTCCTGTTGGATCATTCCTTTCAGGAGGAATTGATTCATCCATTATTGCTAGTATTGCTAAGGAATTTCATCCAAACATTAAAACATTTTCTGTAGGATTTGAACATAATGGATTCAGTGAAATCGATGTAGCAAAAGAAACAGCTGATAAATTAGGATTAGAAAATATTAGTTATATTATTTCTCCGCAAGAATATATGAACGAAATTCCGAGAATTATGTGGCATATGGATGATCCTTTAGCGGATCCAGCTTGTGTACCCTTATATTTCGTAGCACGTGAAGCAAGAAAACATGTAACAGTTGTTCTATCTGGAGAAGGTGCAGATGAGTTATTCGGCGGATATAATATTTATCGGGAACCACAATCTCTTGAAGTGTTTAATAAAATTCCGAACGTCGGAAAAAAATTGTTGCGAGCTGTAGCAAATATTCTTCCAGAAGGCGTGAAAGGAAAAAGTTTCATTGAACGCGGAGTTACACCAATGGAAGAAAGATATATTGGAAACGCAAAAATGTTCTCTGAGTTGGAAAAAGAAAAACTACTTTCTGTCTATAACAATGGTTTGCATTATCGTGATATTACAAATCCATTATATGAAGAAAGCAGAGGATATGATCCTGTGGATCGTATGCAGTTTATTGACATTCATACGTGGATGCGTGGGGATATTTTATTAAAAGCGGATAAAATGACGATGGCTCATTCTCTAGAATTACGCGTACCATTTTTAGATAAAGAGGTCTTTAAAGTTGCTTCTAAAATTCCTACTTCCTTAAAAACAGCGGATGGTACAACAAAATATATTTTACGAAAAGCAGCAGAATCCTTTGTCCCAGAGCATGTACTAAATCGTAAAAAGCTAGGTTTCCCTGTTCCAATTCGTCATTGGTTAAAAGATGAAATGAATGAATGGGCGAAAAACATTATTAAAGAAAGTGATACAGATCACTTATTAAATAAATCAGTTGTTCTTCAGTTGCTAGAGGACCATTGTCAAGGTAAAGCAGACAATAGCCGTAAAATATGGACAGTATTGATGTTCATGGTTTGGCACAGTATTTATATTGAAAAAAAATATTCCTTCGAAAAGGAATATTTAAAAGAAGGAAAGGTAGCAATTAAGAATTAATCGTAATTGCTTGACTTCCCATTTGCACCCAGGATTCTTCAAAATCCTTTATGGGTGCTTTTTTGTTTTTTTCTCCTGTAAGTGGATCATTAAAGTAGATAGATGTTTCATCATAGCCAGTAATAAGAACCGAATGCTCTGAATAAGTTATTTTTACAGTTCCGCTTGGTGTATTCCATGTCCGAAATTGGCTCTCTGGTAACTTTTTGAATGTTGAATTTGTAATGACCCATACTGGTCGATTATTCGATAAATGATTTTTTATTTCTTCAAAATCAGATCCGGTGAAATCGACAATAGAGTCTGGTAAATATTTCTCCGCTAATGCAGCAATTGGTTTATGGTATACACCTAAACCTGGACCGTTTAATGAGTATATATCCCCAATAAATCCATCATTCGGATGTCCATAATAGATTTTACCGTTTGCTCTTGTATAGGGAGTAGTATCTTTTTTAATTTGTTTTGCTAGCGTCATTTTATCGACATCTACATCTACATATTGAAGCAGCATAGCAAGACTTGTTACCTCACAGCCTCGTGGAAGTTCAGGTAACTGGTTTATAATAGGAGCATCTAATAATACAGATTCTTTTATTAAATTTGTTTCCTCTTTTATGGATAAGAGGGCTTTTCGAGTATTTTGTGTGGCAAACTCCTTCGCATAAACAATTGCTTGATAGCCGTCTCTATTTATAAGTAGAAAACTAATTGCAATCATGGCGAATATCGTAAATAAATAGAGACTTTTTACAAAGATGCTTAGTTTATTTCTTACTAATAAATATAATAAGAAAAATAAAGTAATCAATGAAATTACTATTATTGTATTTGATTCCATTTAGTTATCACCTAATCAATTTCTTTATTAAATTATATCGGCTTGAAAAAAAGTTCTTTTAGAAAATATATAAATTGTCACAAAGTTTCCTTTCTTTTAGTTAATTTTGGAACTTTTAAGAAACGTTATCCATTCTTTCGTTCCTTTTCCCTATTTTTCGACAAAAGAAACCTTTTTTAGTATACCATTTATTTTGATAAATGATGAGGTTTGTATTATAAAGGTACATTTCTAAGTTATTTGCTATAATTAAAGTAACTTTGGATCATAATAAAAAAAGCTGATCTTCGTCTATTCGCATTTATTATTAATAAGTTATATTACAAATAAAATCTTTATTTTTTTCATAATTTGCTGGTTTGTTAAAGTTGAATAAAGCCAATTTAGATTTTTACATGGGATGGAGGAGCTTTTATGTGGAAATGGGAAGCTGAGGGAAACGCGAAAGCGGTCATTGTTATTGTTCATGGAGCAATGGAGCACCATGGTAGATATGGCTGGCTTATCGAAATGTTTCGGTTAGCTGGTTTTCATGTTGTAATGGGAGATCTTCCTGGACAGGGTATGACAACTAGATCTGATCGAGGACATATTGATTCATTTGATGAATATACAATAGAAATTAAAGACTGGATTCAAGCTGCCTATCAATTTGATCTGCCTATTTTTTTATTGGGGCATAGCATGGGGGGCCTTGCTTCTATTAGACTTCTCCAGCAGGAGAAATTAAAAATAGCAGGCTTGATTTTATCTTCACCATGCTTAGGGTTGATTAATTACCCCTCCAAGTTGATGAGTTTAGTATCACTTCTCTTGAATAAAGTGGCCCCAAAGCTAAGAGTTAATTCCGGTTTAACGATTGATATGGCAACTCGTAATGCAGAAGTAAGAGAAATTGATTCAAATGATACTTTATATATAACGAAAGTTTCTATCAGATGGTACCGTGAATTGATTAATGCAACAAAGAAAGCCTTTGAAGACATCGCCAATACGCAAGACTTGCCACTTTTGCTTATGCAAGGCGGCGGCGATTTAGTTGTAGATAAAAAAATGGTAAAAACCTGGTTCAATATGATACCATTATCTGAAAAGAGATATAAAGAATGGCCAGAGTTTTATCATGAAATTTTTAATGAACCAGAAAGAGATGAAGTTTTTGAATACACGAAGGATTTTATCAATAGTCAATTGAAAGCAATTGGTTATATTGTATAAGCGAGGTTTTTTATATGTCAGTTCCAAAGATGCCAATAACATTAATGTCAAAAGTTTACTTAAAGGTTTTTCCAGTTGTCCATCAAGAATTGAGCTATTGGGCGCAAAGAGCAGAGAGTATTCCTAATTTAGAATTAAGAAAACAAGCATTAGCAAGTATTGAGAATAAAACATTTCATTGTGAAGGTGGTTCCATCATGGCCCTAATTGCCATGAGCAAGTACAAAGAAGTGATTAAATTTATTGTAGCCTACCAAACGATAAGTGATTATTTAGATAATCTTTGTGATCGAAGCACTTCGCTTGATCCGAAAGATTTTTCTGCTTTACATGAATCAATGGAACACGCTTTAACTGTTGGAGCTAAACCAAGTAATTATTATCGTTATCGAGAGGATCAAGATGACGGAGGCTACTTATATGATTTAGCTAAGACATGCAGAGATACACTAGCAAAGCTACAGAATTACGGAAGCATTAAGGAACAGCTTTTAGAATTATGCCGCTACTACTGTGATTTACAGATACATAAACATGTGATAATGGAAGAACGAATTCCTCGATTGAAATTTTGGTTTGAAAAAAATAAAAATCATGTCCCTAAAATGGAGTGGTATGAATTTTCTGCTTGCTCTGGCTCGACTTTAGGAATTTTTTGCTTAGTCTCTTATGCATTTCGGGATGATTTTGATGATTCTTATCCAGCACTAATTCGAGATGGATATTTTCCTTATATCCAAGGACTACATATCTTACTAGACTATTTTATCGATCAAGAAGAGGATAAAATAGGTGGTGACTTAAACTTTTGTTTCTATTATAAAAATGAAGAGGAATTATTTAATCGTCTAAAGCATTTTGTAACAGAAGCCGATCGCCATACTAATAAACTTCCTCATCAAAAATTTCATAAACTGATTAACCGAGGTTTATTAGGCGTCTATTTATCTGACGAGAAGGTAAATAAGCAACGAAATATCCGCAAGCTTGCCAAAAACATGATTAGGACATCTGGTCCAATCGGCTATTTTTTCTATCTGAACGGAAGAGCTTATAGAAAGTTTCAAAAAGTAATACCGAGTGGAGCATTAAGAGCATTGAGCAAATAAAATAAGGGTGAGACATAAGTATTTCAACCCACAATATAACCCCGAACAATTATGCGTGCATATTAGGAAATATTCGTATAATTATTTGGGGGTTTTTATTTATTTTAAGAAAAAAGGGTTGTGGTAATCACCCGCAGACTGAATACACTTCGCTTTCCATGGGGCGAGCGCCAAGTCTCCTCGTTCCTGCGGGGTCTTGGACTTTCTCGCAGCTCCCATAGGAGTCTACGTGTATTCAGTCTGCTCTGTTTTTTTCTAGTAATTTTAGTTTGCTAAAAAACTAAATAAGCTTTAAAAAAGGAGTGAAATGGAACGGAGGATACTCGACTCCTGCGGGAAGCAGAGCAAAGCCTAAGCCCCCACAGGCTTTAGCCGAGGAGACTTAGGTTGCTCCCCGGCGCATCGTGTGTCTGTAGTGTAATGGAACGAATTGGTTTCACCACTGAATTAGAGATTGTTCGTCTTTATCCAATATATATTTTGTTTTGTCCCATCCTCATTTTGTTGCAGCGGGTATTGAGCTTCTTTCCACAAGTATGTCAGTAGTTTCATTCCATTTCATTTCATTTGAATTAATATTGTGACTATCTTTTCTCAATTGCGATAATAAAAGGCGGATTATTAATGCCGTTTATAAACTGATAACGAAGCACATGAGCTTCCTGTTGATTTATATTTTCAACATAGGTAATAAGTTTGTCCCGTTCAATAGCTCCCTCTGGATGGCCATGATAAATCACTAATACAATAATCCCTTCTTTAGACAGGATTTGAAGTAGCTGTTCGATTGCGGCAATAGTTGTTTCAGCCTTTGTGACAATCGACTTGTCTCCACCAGGTAAGTAGCCTAGATTAAAAACAGCTCCTGTGACTTTTCCGTGGTACTGAGAAGGAATCACATCCATTATATGCTCATGTCCGCACAAATGAAGAGAAGCAGCTTCTTGCAATGCTTGATTAATTAGCTTGTCCTTTGTCGCCAGTAAAGCAGCTTCTTGAATATCAAAGCTGAATACCTTTCCTTTGTTTCCAACAAGATTGGCTAAAAAAACGGTATCATGACCATTTCCCATTGTAGCATCAATTGCAATATCTCCTTTCGATATTGCTTTTTCCAATAATTGATGAGCAAATGGAATGACTCTGTCTAACTTCATTGTGTCACCTTCTTATTTGCCTGATAGAATTTACCTTGCCAGCTATTGCGGCTTTTTAATTCTGCATCAATTTTGTTTAATACTTCCCATTTATTTACACTCCACATTGGCCCCACCATTAATTCAATTGGTCCATCTCCAGTAATTCGGTGAATAATCATTTCTGGTGGTAATATTTCTAATTGATCGCAAACTAATGATATATATTGATCAAATGTTAAAAATTTCAGCAGGCCCTTTTCATATTGCTTGACCATTGGAGTTCCCTTTAATAAATGAAGCAAATGGATTTTAATTCCTTGTACGTCTAGCTCGCTAACGCTTTTGGCTGTTTCCATCATCATTTCGTTCGTTTCCATTGGTAAACCATTAATAATATGGGAGCAAATACGAATATTATGCTTTCTCAGCTTATTAACGCCTTCCACATATGTTTGAAAATCATGAGCCCGATTAATAAGGTTTGCGGTTTTTTCATGAACCGTCTGAAGACCTAGTTCTACCCATAAATAAGTACGTTCATTTAGTTCTGCTAAATACTCGACAACATCATCTGGTAAACAATCTGGGCGTGTTGCGATAGATAGACCAACAACATTTTCCTGCTTAAGCACCACTTCATATTTTTCGCGCAGTACATCAACAGGAGCATGAGTATTGGTGTACGCTTGAAAATAGGCCATATACTTTCCGTCTTTCCATTTCGTATGCATCTTGTTTTTTATATCATGGAATTGCTTTTCAAGGCTATCAACACGATTGCCAGCAAAATCGCCAGAACCAGCTGCACTGCAAAAAGTGCATCCTCCATGTGCTACAGTACCATCTCTATTCGGGCAATCAAAGCCGCCATCTAGGGCAATTTTGAAAACTTTGTGACCGAATTCATTTCGAAGATGATAATTCCATGTATGATATCTCTTATTATCAGAGGCAAATGGGAATGGGTTATTCTGATTCATATCAGTGTAACCTCCTAAGTAATTTTAATTCTTTTTTTGTCATTTCCACCTAAGCATTTTAACATGACTCAGTTCTTTATCCAACAGAATTTCTTCATCAGTTAAGAAAAGGAAGTAATAGGAGAGGAACAATAGACAGATACTACTTGTGAAGCAATCTGCTTCTAATTGAAAAGATTGTTGGGAGGTTATTATTTGGCTACTCGCGATTCCATGAACGACTTACTACAAAGATGTAATGATGTAATCAATTTTGCAGAACAGCAATATGAAGCAGCAAGACGTCAGGAACATTTTAATGATACGGAATATACGGATGCACAAATGCAATTAGAGAATATTTACAATGATTTGCACACGATGGATCGCAGTGCAAACCAGCAGCAAAGAGAAGAACTGCATCGCATGCGATTACTGATAGAGCAAATGCAAAATCAAATGACATTAAGACTGCATTAAGAGGGGGATTAAAATGGATAAACGTTCGAAGAAAAATAATCCAGAACAAAAAACACGTAATGGGATAAATAATCAGGATATAGAGCTGGGGAAAGATGTTGATCTAATTAAAGCCGCCAAAAAGAAATATGAGAATTCTGGAGGTCAACCAGCTAAATCCAAATCAAGACAAGAATAATTTATTAATAAAAAATGTCCCAACGGTATGAAGACTGTTGGGACATTTATATCAATTGGTTTTAGGCGTTAACTTAGAAGCTTCTTTTGTGGGATAATCATAGAAAAAGGCTGTAAACAAGCTAATTACAAGTAGCACGACTAATATAGGCACAAGCAAAGTCATACCACTGCTGTCAACAAGCATTCCCCCGACAAGTGGACCAATCATTCTTCCACCAGTTGCTGTACTGTTTACGATTCCTTGGAAAAAGCCTTCTTTCCCTTTAGGAGCCAGCTTATCAGCAATGGTCGGTACTGCTGGCCAAATAAGCATTTCTCCGATTGTTAAGATTATCATCGCCGCAAGAAAGCCAGTAAAGTATTCTGCTTTTCCTACAATAAGGAAGGAAACAATAAAAATACCGATTCCAATAAGCATTTGTTTCTTTATAGATGTACATACTTTTTTGGTGAAAAAAGAAATCAGCGGTTGGCCGAACACAATGAGACCACCATTAACAGCCCATAATAAACTATATTGTGTTAAAGGAATACCTAACTCCTGTGTATGGGTGGAAATGGTAGCTTGCCATTGAACATAGCAAATCCAGCACAATAAATATCCCAATCCTAAAATACCGAGTGAATACATAGCGGGACTGCCTTTTAACAAATGTCTTCCTTTTCTTTTAGAAACCGTACCAGTAGTAGAAGGAAGGACATCTGTTTTTACTTGAATGTTTTTATAACTAAAGAAGGCAATAAGGAAAAATACCCCATACATAAGGGTGTTGGACAAGAAGATTAATTGGAACGAATAAGAAGCGATAAATCCACCAATTGCTGATCCTAGTGCCACACCAACGTTTTGCGCAACATAAATACTATTAAAAGCTTTTCTTCCTCCCTCTGGCCAAACATTCCCTGCCATTGCGTACATGCTAGGATATATAATACCTGATCCAAAACCAGATAACGTAAAGAATGTACAATAAGCTTCCCAATTGTGGAAAAGAGTCAATCCTAGTAAAGAAAAGGCGGTTAAAGAGATCCCTAATAAGATGGATAGATATCCCCCTAATTTATCGTAAAGAATGCCTCCGATTAAATTACCGATAACACTTGCTCCAGAATTAAGCATAAGAATAAAACCTGCAACCGTAAGTGTTTTTCCTAAATGCTCATGAATGTATATACTATTTAAAGGCCAAAGTAAGGAAGATCCTGTAACGTTAACAGCCATTCCAATAACTAAAAGCCATAGAGAACGAGGCATAATAATGCTCCTTTTCAACTTTATTCTTAAATACCAAAATAAGTGTAGTTGCTTTTTAACAAACCTGCAATAGAATAGTATCCATTTTTTTAAAGGCGGAATTTTCTGATAGAAAAGCGCGATAAAAAGCGTTTTTGAAAGGTAAATTAGGATGAAAAGTCGATAATAATCATTTTAATATTTAATTTATTTGAAAAATAAGTATTTTTCTAATAAAGTAGTAATAACCCCAAAATTAAGCATGGAGAAAGGATAAAATAAATGACAAAAATATGTTTAATAAGGCATGGAGAAACAGATTGGAATGCACTGGGAAGGATTCAAGGAAAAACGGATATCCCATTAAATGAAAATGGAAAGAAGCAGGCAGAACAATGCCGTGACTATTTAAAGCATTCAGATTGGGATGTCATTGTTACAAGTCCTCTTAAAAGAGCAAAGCAAACAGCGTTAATTATAAATGAAGCTTTGCAACTAGAAGTGGTAGAAATGGATGAATTCATGGAGCGCAGTTTTGGCGATGCGGAAGGGAAAACAAGAGAAGAACGAGCGATTCTTTATCCAGATCATCACTATCCAAACCAGGAATCAAGAGAAGCCCTTGTCAAAAGACTAACTGGCGGCCTAGAAAAAATTCTTTGCCGGTTTCCAAACGAAAAAGTATTACTAGTTGCTCACGGTGCAGTTATCCATACATTATTAACCATAGTGTCAGAAGAATCTCTCAAAATAGAAAAATATTTATCAAATGCTTGTATTAGCAATATTCAGTATAAAGAGAAGCGCTGGGAAGTGAAAAATTACAACTTGGTCGATCATTTAGTGGAGATACATGAATAGGAATGATTGGAAGGGGATTTGATCAATGAGTGATTTTGGTGCATACATAGATAAAAATATTTCATTGAAACCAATGAAACGAGGAAACTTGGACGGGTTGACTTTCGCTGTAAAGGATGTTTTTGCTATTAAAGATTATCTTTCCTCGGCTGGGAATCCAGATTGGCTTTCTAGTTATCCTCCTGCTAAAGAAACAGCACCTGTGATTACTAGCTTGCTGAATAATGGTGCCCGGCTGCAAGGTATAACAATCACAGATGAATTGATGTATAGTTTAAATGGAGAAAATTTTCATTACGGAACTCCAGTTAATCCTAAGGCCCCTAATAGAATTCCAGGTGGATCCTCCAGTGGTTCAGCTGTAACAGTTGCTGCAAAACGGACAGATTTCTCTTTAGGGACAGATACAGGAGGATCGATAAGAATTCCATCTTCTTATTGTGGAATTTATGGAATCCGCCCTTCCCATGGAGCAGTGAATATAGAAGGAGTAATCCCTCTTGCAAAAAGCTTTGATACCGTTGGATGGATGGCAAATGACGCAGAAATTCTAAATGAAGTTGGAAAAGTGCTTTTGCCTGCCCAAAGAGACGGCTCTTTTACGAGATTTATCATGGGAAGTGATGCATGGGCATTGGCAGACCAAGAAGTTCATAAAGCCTTTGCTCCTTTATTGGAGAAATTAAAACAGTCGGTACCTAATTATACAACAACGGTTATAGCAGAAGAAGGTCTGCAAGAGTGGTCTGAGGTCTTTAGAATGCTACAGGGCAAAGAAATTTGGCAGGAGCATGGAGAATGGATTCAAAAAGTAAAGCCTACGTTTGGGCCAGGCATAGCAGAAAGATTTAAGTGGGCGAGTACAATAAAAGACGAAGATTTAGCACCATATCATCAGTTGAGACGTAAAATTCAGCAAAGAATGGAAGAACTGCTTAAAGATGACGCAGTTTTGATCATTCCTACAGCTCCAGGAATCGCACCTCTTTTAAATCTACCTGTTTATGAATTAGAAGAAAGAAGAAAGCAAACCTTTCAGTTGTGCTGTATTGCAGGATTAACGGGTTTCCCCCAAGTGAACATACCATTAACTACAAGCAATGGAGTACCAGTAGGTCTTTCTCTTATAGCTAGTAGAAATCAAGATAGAAATTTACTTCGATTAGTAGCTGAGTGGGTAAAGAAATGGTAATGATATAACCTTAAAGGAAATATAGGCATATCTATAGAGGAAGCAGATAACCTAGTTATTTACAAATTTTTATTCAAGCTTAGCGAATTTTTGGTAATCTATTTGAAGCAGTTCTGAAACTATAAAAACAAAAAAGGGCGAGGAATTCTTTTTTGGGGGCAGGCATTTTAGGGAACACTGCTGTAGACGCACGAAGTAAATTCATAAAAAGTATGGTACTGAAATGATTACTGATTCTCATATGCAGGCAATGTCTGCAACAACGCTAACCAAATAGAAAATTACTATTAGTATCTCAGTAAGTGGCAGTACCAAAGATACTATTGATGCTTTAAATATTGCCAAAAACAATGAGGTTAAAATTATATATTACGCACATTAACATTCTCCCATTACA
This sequence comes from Niallia circulans, assembly GCF_003726095.1. Classification (NCBI taxonomy): domain Bacteria; kingdom Bacillati; phylum Bacillota; class Bacilli; order Caryophanales; family Bacillaceae; genus Niallia; species Niallia circulans. The sequence continues at coordinate 2,458,208 of NZ_CP026031.1, read as the reverse complement.
AAGATTTCAGACTGTTGTTTTATTAACAGGCGGTAGAGAAACTGCATTTCAAGACGGTTTCATGTCGGCAAGTTATGCAATGGGGTTGCACATCGGTTAAAAGAAATAGCATTAAAATATAGAGAAGCTACTGCAAAAGCAGTGGTTGATAAAGCATACTAATATATTCAAGAGAGGAGTAATTTGATGATTGAGAAACTAAAGGGAGGTTTAATCGTTTCTTGCCAAGCATTGGATTCTGAGCCATTACATGGTTCAGAATTTATGGCTGCAATGGCGCTTGCTGCAAAAATAGGGGGAGCTGTAGGAATCAGAGCAAACGGTTACTCGGATATCAAAAGAATTAAAGAGAAAGTAGATTTACCTATTATAGGGATTCTAAAAAAACATTATCCAGGCTATGATGCATTTATTACCACAACTAAGGCAGATGCACAGCTTGTGGCTGATGCGGGCGCCGACATTATTGCGATAGATGCAACCGACCGTTCAAGGGCAGAAGATCTACAGGAATTAATTGATTTTATAAAGGATAACCTTAACAAAAAAGTTATGGCGGATGTTTCCACTCTAGAGGAAGGTATACGTGCAGAGACTATGGGTTGCGATTTCGTTGGTACTACCCTAGCTGGATATACAGTGAAAACGCAACATTTGAAAAATGGTCCAGCCTTTGAATTATTAGATAATCTTGTTAAAGCAGTAAACGTTCCTATCATAGCTGAGGGGAGAATTGAAACCCCAGAAGATGCCAGAAAGGCATTAGAGCTTGGTGCTTTTTTTGTTGTAGTAGGTGGAGCAATTACACGTCCTCAGGAAATAACTAAACGATTTGTAAAGGGTATGAACAGCTAAGAAATATATATAAGGTGTCTTGTCGTGATTTAAGATAGACAATCAATTATAAAAGGAGCTGATTCAAATGAAAAGAATTCCACTTAGTATGGTGATAAAAGATTTGTCGCATATTCCTCAATACCCGCTTCCAGCTGAATTTCGAATTAGGTTATTTGAAAAAGGTGATGAACATCATTGGGCATTTGTGGAGGCGAGTGTAGATGAATTTGAAAGCGAAGAAGCTGCTTTAGCGCATTTTTATAAAGAATTTGGACCATATATTGATGAAATGACAAATAGATGCTTGTTCATCGAGAATAAAAATGGAGAAGTGATTGGAACAACAACGGCATGGTATGGTGACTTAAAAGGAGATGGAGAAATAACAGGAAGAATTCATTGGGTAGGAATTGTCCCTGCATATCAAGGACAGAAACTCTCCAAACCTTTACTAAGTGCGGCGATGAATATCTTGGCTAAATATCACTCAAAAGCATACCTTACATCGCAAACAACAAGTTACCAAGCGGTTAATATGTACTTAAACTATGGGTTTAAGCCGTTTATCACTGCTCCGAGCTGTCATGAAGCTTGGTCCTTATTAGAGGATACTTTAGAGCGAAAAATATTAAAGTGAGCCAATGTCAAAATTTAAGTAGCTATATTTGGATCTGATTAATCCGTATTTTGGAAAATTTAACGGTTGCTTTCCACTAAAAATGCTCAAGTAGTCTTTAATTGTAAACTAAACTATTGAAATAGGTAAGGAGTTAGCTGCAATAAGAATAATATATGTGATTAAATTGTGAAAGCAATGGAAATAATGAAAACAAGTTGAGAATTGGCGTTATTAGTGTAGGTCAAATGGGTACCTATCATGCTGAAATTGAAAAAAGCTCCCACAAGTAGAATTTGTTGCTTTGTGTGAATACAATGACAAAAGAAGAAGCTGAGGTTAGAGAAATATTTGGTTACAAGGTTTATAAAGAGTGTAAACACTTGTTAGACAGATATTGATTAGTATGTATCGATTCTTAAAGAGCGGCTGATTCGATTGAACGTTCTAGTAACGAAGGTCAAAGGTGGGTTTTCATTGAAAATGAAAATGGCAAAATTCTAATGAATGTTTGACTATAATTAAGTTGCAAAACGACTAATTTGATTTCTCTTATTAATATGTACTTAATCTGAAAACTACTTGCAACATACATTAAAATACAATACAATAAAAAACATATATAAGTAATCAACAAGGATAAGGAATAGTAAAGATGCCCTTTTGAAAGAAGAGAACTGACGGATGGTGCAAGTCAGTCAAAAACATCTTGAACTCACCTTTGAGTTGCAAGTGTGAACTTTTAGTAATGCTTGCCGTACACCTGCGTTAAAGGATAATGAAGCGAGTGATTTATTCACTAATTGTGGGTGGTACCGCGGGAGATTATACATAATGCCTCTCGTCCCTATTTGGGATGAGCGGCTTTTTATTTTGGTCAAAACAACTTTATGGGAGGATTTAAGATGAGTTTTAATCATCAGAAAATAGAACAGAAATGGCAAAAGTTTTGGGAAGAAAACAAGACTTTTAAAACAAGTGAAGAAAAAAGCAAGAAAAAGTTTTATGCTTTAGATATGTTTCCATACCCATCTGGAGCAGGACTGCATGTTGGGCATCCAGAAGGCTATACAGCAACAGATATTCTCTCGCGTATGAAAAGGATGCAGGATTTTAATGTTCTTCATCCAATGGGGTGGGATGCATTTGGTTTACCTGCAGAACAATATGCGCTAGATACTGGTAACCATCCAGCTGAATTCACACAAAAAAACATCGACACATTCCGCCGTCAAATTAAATCATTAGGCTTTTCCTATGATTGGGATCGCGAAATTAACACAACAGATCCAGAATATTATAAGTGGACACAATGGATTTTTCTCAAATTGTATGAAATGGGCTTAGCTTATGTCGATGAAGTAGCAGTAAATTGGTGTCCAGCATTAGGAACGGTTCTAGCTAATGAAGAAGTTATTGATGGTAAGAGTGAACGTGGTGGACATCCAGTAGAAAGACGTCCGATGCGTCAATGGGTATTAAGAATAACAGCATATGCTGATCGTTTGTTAGAAGATTTAGATGAAGTAGATTGGCCAGAAAGTATTAAAGAAATGCAAAGAAATTGGATTGGGCGTTCAGAAGGAGCAGAAGTTACCTTCCGAATTGACAATCATGATGAGTCATTCACTGTCTTTACAACAAGACCAGATACATTATTTGGTGCAACTTATGCTGTGCTTGCTCCTGAACATGCTTTAGTAGAGAAAATTACAACTTCAGAGCAAAAGGCAGATGTAGAAGCTTACTTAGAAAAGGTTAAAAGTAAGAGTGATTTAGAAAGAACGGACTTAGCGAAAGAGAAGACGGGTGTATTTACTGGTGCTTACGCGATCAATCCAGCAAATGGCGAAAAAATGCCAATCTGGATCGCTGATTATGTCCTTGTCAGCTACGGTACAGGAAGTATTATGGCTGTACCTGCACATGATGAAAGAGACTATGAATTTGCTAAAACATTTGGTTTACCAATTAAAGAAGTGGTAGCTGGAGGAAATGTAGAAACAGAGGCCTATACTGGTGATGGGGAACATGTAAATTCTGATTTTCTAAATGGTTTAAATAAAGAAGAAGCTATTATCAAAATGATTAATTGGTTAGAAGAGAAAGAAATAGGAACGAAGAAAATCACTTATAGACTTCGTGATTGGCTATTTAGCCGCCAGCGTTATTGGGGTGAGCCAATTCCTATTATCCATTGGGAAGATGGCACAATGACAGGTGTTCCAGAAGAGGAATTACCATTGACACTTCCAGAAACATCTGAAATTAAGCCATCTGGAACAGGTGAATCTCCGTTAGCGAATATTTCAGAATGGGTAAACGTAGTTGATCCAGTTACTGGCAAAAAAGGCAGACGTGAAACAAATACCATGCCGCAATGGGCTGGAAGCAGCTGGTATTACTTGCGTTATATTGATCCGAAAAATAACAAGCAGATTGCTGACCCTGAGAAAATTAAAGAATGGCTACCAGTTGATATGTATATTGGTGGAGTAGAACACGCTGTCTTGCATCTTTTATATGCACGCTTCTGGCATAAAGTACTTTATGATTTAGGTGTTGTTCCTACGAAAGAACCATTCCAAAAATTATATAATCAAGGAATGATCCTCGGTGAAAATAATGAAAAAATGAGTAAATCAAAAGGAAATGTCGTAAATCCAGATGAAATTGTAGCTAGTCATGGTGCAGATACACTTCGTCTGTATGAAATGTTTATGGGACCATTAGATGCTGCAATTGCATGGTCAACAAATGGACTTGATGGTTCAAGAAGATTCCTAGATCGAATTTGGCGATTGTTAGTTGATGATAATGGAGAGCTTACTTCTAAAGTTCAAGATATAGAGGAAATGAAGGCGCTAGATAAAATTTATCATCAAACAGTGAAAAAGGTAACAGAGGATTTTGAAGCACTTCGCTTCAATACGGCCATTTCGCAAATGATGGTGTTTATCAATGAATGTTATAAAGCAGATCGTATTCCGAAGAAATATGTGGAAGGATTCGTGAAGTTGCTTTCTCCAATTTGCCCGCATATTACTGAAGAGCTATGGCAGATCATTACTGGTTCTAATCAATCCATTGCCTATGAAGCATGGCCTGCATATGATGAAGCAAAATTGGTTGATGATGAAGTCGAAATTGTCATACAAATTAACGGTAAAGTGAAAGCGAAACTAATGGTTCCAGCGGATGCTAATAAAGATGCGTTAGAGCAGATTGCTATGGAAGATAGCCAAGTTAAAGAGCAGATTGATGGCAAGCAAGTACGTAAAGTTATTGCCGTTCCTGGTAAATTAGTTAATATCGTTGCAAATTAAAAGGGAGAGGCTGTCTTTTTTGACAGCCTCCTCTTTCGGTCAATTAGGCAGACTAATTGCATAACATAGTCATTTAATCTATATTACAATGAGAGAAACTATATACACAGTATAAAAGGTGATAATGGAGGAAATAAAATGGATACGATAAAAACAATTACTACTGAGGAATTAGAGGAAAAGCTGACTAATGAAGAAAAGCTAGAATTAGTTGACGTTCGGGAAGACGAAGAAGTAGCAGAAGGAATTATTCCTGGAGCAAAACACATTCCGATGAATAGCATCCCTGAAAATTTAGATTACTTTTCAAAAGATAAAGAATATATCATGATTTGCCGCTCAGGTAGACGAAGTGAAAATGTATGTTACTATTTGCAAGACCAAGGCTTCAAAGTGGTAAATATGGAAGGCGGCATGCTAAATTGGCATGGCAAAACAGTTTAAAGGCTGATAGCTAATATAAGCGAAAAAGCTTAAAGATAAGGTATTATTCTCCTTTATTCTTTGAGCTTTTTTATATGGACTTCGTTTACATAACTTAAATGAAAGCTAAAAGTGTCTACACTCTGAAAGTATAAGAATAGCTTGCTAAGAAATTCAAAAGAAAGTTAAAAGTTTTTATAGAATTGATTGAATAGTAAGAATTTTGTCTATCCTTTAACTATAACCTACAAAATAATAGGGAGAGGAAGAAAAGATGATTAAAGTAAAATTATTTGATCAAGAGCACGAGAAGGATCTAGAATTACAGATGAATAAATTTTTACAGAAAATAGATGAGAAGAAATTAATCGATATCAAATACAATGTCGCAGCCATGCAAGAGGATGAGGAGGATCAAATCTATTGTTTTTCCTCCATGATTATTTACAGAACTTAATTAGAGAAAAATAAAAAGCAGAAGTGCCTGTATGGAAAGCACCTCTGCTTATTTTTTATTCACTTTTAGCAACTAAAGCAGCATTGACACCTGCCAGCCTTCCTGTTACAAAAGCTGATGTAATATTATAACCTCCAGTATATCCGTGAATATCTAATATTTCACCACAGAAGAACAATCCTTCCGTCATTTTCGATTCCATTGTCTTAGGAGCAATTTCCTTTATAGATACACCACCGCCAGTGACAAAAGCTTTTTCTATCGGTAACGTTCCGTTTACATCAAAGGTGAAAGCTTTACATAGACCAACAAAGACTCTAATTTTATCTTGAGAAATAGTTGCACATGGAGCTGCTGGATCGATATTTGCTAGCTCCAGCAAATATAATAAATATCGTTCTATTAATAGACCTTTTAACGTATTTTTAATTGCTTTCTTTGGTTCAGTTTTCAGCAATGTCATTGTATCTTGAAAAAGCTCTTCTTCTTTCTTATCAGGAAATGAGTCAATGGAAACTTTCACTTCCCCTAAATTCCATTTTTTCTTTGCCTTCACGACAAATTGGCTGCATCGTAATACGGCTGGACCACTAATGCCAAAGTGGGTGAATATCATATCCATTTGATGGGTAATAATAGGTTTGCCTTTCGGGTTAAGTACACTTAATGCTACATCTCTTAGTGAAACCCCTTGTAAGGTTTTATTTTGAATAAATGCTTCTTTCGAAGTGATAGGTACTTCTGTTGGAAATAAATCCGTTATTGTATGCCCTGCTTTTTTAGCCCATGCATATCCATCCCCTGTTGAACCAGTATGTGGTACAGATTTGCCACCAACTGCAATGATCAGTGACTTACAGGTTTTAGTTTCACCATTTTGTAGAATCACCGTTTTTGTTTTATTTTCATGATAGTTTACTGTCTTTACTGGGGAATTGGTCTGAATAGTTACCCCTAATCTATCTAGTTCGCTTAATAAGGCATCTACGACTGACTGTGCTTTGTTGGAAACAGGAAACATTCTGCCGTGATCCTCTTCCTTTAAAGCAATCCCCAGCTTTTCGAAAAAAGCGATAATATCTTCATTGTTAAATTCAGAAAATCCACTGTAGAGAAAACGCCCATTTCCAGGTATATGCTTTATGATTTCCTCTATTGGAAGCCTATTAGTTACGTTGCAGCGTCCTCCACCTGAAATGGCTAATTTTCTGCCAAGCTTATTTCCTTTATCAATTAGTAATACTTTCGCCTGTTGTTCTGCCGCTCCAATTGCGGCCATTAATCCTGATGGTCCTCCGCCAATCACGATTACATCATATTGCATATTACATCCTACTTTCTTGAAAAAGTGTCGTTTTCTTTGTTATTATTTTAGTTTGTATCTATCTATCTTATAAAGGAATATGTCTGTTAGCCACTAATTTTAAAAAAGGGGATTCTTTCCTTTTATAGTAATCCATAACCGCATCATGCTCTTTATTAAAAGTAGCGTTTCTTTTTAAGAAAGGGTACACTACTAATAGTGTGTTAGAAAATGTTCATATTTACTTTTAATCGAATATATTTTATTACCTATTTTCGTGGTAAAATACTTATTTGTGTAACGTTTTAAGAGAGCTTCGTTTAAGGAAGGGATTTTATGTCATCAAAATTGCTTAAAGGCACATTTATTTTAACACTTGGGACCATTATATCCAAAGCGTTAGGGTTATTTTATGTTATACCATTCAATATGATTGTCGGAAAACAAGGGACAGTGCTATATCAATATTCTTATGTAGCTTATACTATTGTAATAAGTATTGCAACAGCTGGTATTCCATTGGCTGTAAGTAAATTTATTTCGAAATATAATGCAATGGGAGAATATAAAGTAGGAAGAAGATTATTTAAGTCAGGATTAGTGATCATGCTGGCAAGTGGGGTCCTGTCTTTTTTAGCTTTATATGCAGCAGCTCCCTTTTTAGCAGGGCTTATTATATCAGATGATGACTTGACCTCAACCGTAGGGCAGGTTACAACAGTTATCCGTGCAGTAAGCTTCGCATTGATTGTCGTTCCATTTATGAGTTTAATCAGAGGCTTTTTTCAAGGGCATGATGCAATGGCACCTTCAGCTGTCTCGACAGTAATCGAGCAGATTGTTCGGATTGTTTTCTTACTTGGCGGATCAGCAATTGTTCTGTTTATATTAAAAGGAAAATTGATTACTGCAGTCAGTATTTCCGTTTTTGCAGCATTTGTCGGTGCAATAGGTGGACTTGCTGTGCTGTTATTGTATTGGCGAAAAAGTAAAGATGAGTATGATAATCTTTTATTATATGATAAAGGCATGCAGACAGATATTCGTCTGCGCTCTATGTATAAAGAAATTCTCTTGTCTGCTGCTCCATTTGTTTTCGTGGGAGTGGCGAATCCGTTATTTCAGGCAATCGATACCGTTACTTTTAACCGTGCGATGAGTAGTATTGGGCTAAGTTCAATCTCTGAAACTGCCTTAAATATTTTTAATTACCAAACCCATAAAATCATTATTATTCCCGTATCGCTTGCAACTGGTTTTTCGATGGCATTAATTCCAATGATTACAAGAGCCTTTATAAAAGAGGATCATACCGATCTTGCCACAAACTTAAATCAAACTTTCCAAGTCTTATTATTTATTACGTTGCCCGCATGTATTGGTCTTTCTGTTCTAGCAGAGCCAGTGTATCGGTTGTTTTATGGGACAGAAGATCTTCTAATGGGTGCAGAAGTGCTAAGATTGTATGCTCCTGTTGCCATTCTTTTTTCCCTTTATCCAGTTACCGCGTCCATCTTACAAGGGTTAAATGAGCAACGATTTACTATATTAAGTTTATTAGTAGGGATTTTAATTAAATTAAGTTTAAATATCCCGTTTATAGAAAGATGGGAAACAAATGGCGCTATCCTTGCAACTTCATTAGGGTATACAGTATCTATCCTCATTAATTTAGGGGTAATAAAGGCATACGCAAATTATTCCTATAAAATAGTTATTCGAAGAAGCATTCTCATCATTGGATTTTCGGTAATGATGTATATTGTAACAAATATTGTCTATTCATTACTCCGGTTATTTTTATCAACAGAGTCCGTTGTAGCTTCTTTATTAATGGTTGTTATTGTAGCTATTTTTGGAGTTCTCATGTACGTATATTTAGCTTACCGCTCTAAATTGATTTATCGCATTTTTGGAGAGCAAGCTAATAAAATAAAACAAAAATTAAGACTTCCTTTTTAATTTAGGAGAAACAGTAGGAAGTAAGCTTTTAAATAATAGGAAAAGAGCCTTTAAAAATAGAAATAATAGATAGAGGTTGAGTTTATATGCGAATAGATAAAATGCTCGCTAATTTAGGGTACGGAAGTAGAAAAGAAGTGAAAATGCTCCTGAAAAATAAGGCAGTAAAAGTAAATGATGTAATTATTAAAGATGCTAAGCATCAAGTAGATCCGGAAAAGGATGAAGTATCGTTAAATAATGAAATAGTCGAATACAAAGAGTTTATTTACTTAATGATGAATAAGCCACCTGGCATTATTTCTGCAACTGAAGATACAAGAGAAGAAACAGTGGTAGACATTCTGCAAATAGAGGATTCCGTTTATAATCCATTTCCTGTAGGAAGGTTGGATAAGGATACAGAAGGCTTACTTCTGCTCACAAATGATGGCAAATTAGCACATCGTTTATTATCTCCCAAAAAACACGTTCCGAAAACGTACTTTGCCGTTATAAGTGGGAAAGTAGGCGAAGAGGATATCGAGGCATTTAAAAAGGGCGTTGTTTTAGATGATGGATACCTTACGAAGCCTGGTCACCTAGTAATATTAAAAGCTGGCGAAACTTCTGATATTGAACTAACGATTTCAGAAGGGAAATTTCATCAAGTGAAAAGAATGTTTGAAAGTGTTGGGAAAAAAGTTGTTTATTTAAAGCGGATTTCCATGGGACCATTGGAACTGGATGAAACACTAGAGCTTGGAGAATATCGGGAGTTGACAGAAGAAGAAATAGAGCTGTTAAGAAACTATGAAGTAAATAATTAGAATATGGCTATAATAGCTCATATTAGTGGAGTAAAAGTAAAAACCTTACTTGGATTTTAGGAAAATATCAATCCTTTCCTGAAAATCTAGTAAGGTTTTTGCTTTTTATTAAACAAATTTTAAACTTAAGTTCGTTCCATTCGTTTTAGGATGTCATTTTTACTTTTTTTCTAGTTGTTGTCCATTTTCCACGACTTGGACTTTGTACCAAGTCATTATAAGCTAACACATTCAAATCTCTTTGAATCGTTCGCGGAGTAATACCAAATTCCTCCACTAGCTCTTGTGTTGTGACAGTTCCACGCTTACTAATAAACATGTAGACGGATTTGATACGGTTTAACATCCGGTTAGTTGAAGGTTTCAATAAACCACTCCCTATCCTTTTTTCAAACCTTTGGCAAATTCCAGCGACCGACAGCTTATTTGAAGAGTAAAATCTTCAAGCGTATGTAATTTTCTTTTCCACAGACAACCCCTTTTCAACTGGTTAAATAAATAGTGAAATAGTTAATAGAATGAAATTCTATATAAATATTGTACCCCTATTTACTAATATATTCTACATTATTTGCGTTAATTTACAAAATATTTGCTTATTTATGTATTTATTTACCACCCCCTGCAGGGTTTCTTTACATTCATCATATGGGATTTATGTTTATGATATGAATAAAAATGCGAAAAGTTAGTAAATAACTTTCTTTCCCGATTTTTGTGGTTGATAAACCAAATGAAATAAAAAAATAAAACGGGATAAGGTTTTTTAAATTCTCTTTAAATTCTTTTTAAAGTCTTCAATCATTCTTCTATGGCTGCCGACCATTTTTTCTGGTAGTTCATCTAAATTGAAATATCGGAGACTGAATGCCTCCTCTTGATCATTTTTGAGCTTTCCTTCATATTCTGAAGTGCAGTAGGCAGTTGTTACGGTGTAAAAAGGGTCCCCATTTGCGGCCACCGCAAAATAATCTTTCCCAGAATAAACGGATAATAATTGAAGATTCGTTATTTGCAGACCCGTTTCTTCGAAAACTTCTCGTTTTGCTGTTTCTTCTGTGCTTTCTCCTAATTCCATTAATCCACCAGGTAAACCCCACACATGTTTAGGATGTTTTCTCTCTTGCAAAAGTACTTTCTGATCTTTATCGAACAGGATAACTACTGCTCCAACAAGAATAATAGGCATTTTTCCGACAAGCTTTCTTAAATCTTCTACGTATCCCAATTAAATACATTCCTTCCATATGCTAGATTAAATAAGTATAGCTTTGTTTTTAATAAAAGGTATACTATACTTAATGATAATTTAGTGGAATAGGGATTTAAAGCTTTTATTTTTCATATAAAGCGTTTTATGATATGTTTTTCCTATAATATATTTATAAGCTTGCAAGGAGGCAGCTATGAGTTCAATTGATTGGTTAAATGAAGTACATAATCGTAAAGATAGTTTTATTAAGGATTTGCAAGGGCTGTTGCAAATTAAGAGTGTATTAGATGAAGAAAATGCAACAGAGGATGCACCTTTTGGAAAAGGTGTGAAAGAAGCATTAACCTATATGCTATCCTTGGGTGAAAAAGATGGTTTTGTTAGTAAGAATGTAAAAAATGTTGCTGGACATTTACTTTATGGTGAGGGAACAGAAAGCGTTGGGGTTCTTTGCCATGTAGATGTTGTTCCTGAGGGAGATGGATGGACAAGTGATCCTTACAAGGCAGAGATTCGCGATGGGAAAATATTCGCAAGAGGCGCTTTAGATGATAAAGGCCCTACAATGGCTGCTTACTATGCAATGAAAATTGTGAAGGAGCTGCACCTTCCCTTAACGAAAGAGGTTCGAATGATTATTGGAACCGATGAAGAAAGTGATTGGAGATGTGTAGAGACTTATTTTCAAGAAGAAAGTATGCCTACAATCGGCTTTGCTCCTGATGCAGATTTTCCGATTATTTATGCGGAAAAAGGAATTTCTGATTTTGACATTGTACAAAAATACACGGAAGCATCTAGCGATTCGGGTGAAGTTAAAATTCTCTGTTTTTCATCAGGTAGAAGATATAATATGGTCCCAGACTTTGCGCAAGCTGTGTTAGAAGTCAAAGAAGGAGAGCAAACGGAGATTATTCAACGATATCAAAATTATTTGAAACTTGAAAATATCCCTGGCCGCTATTTAGTTGACAATGGCGATTTAGTATTAGAATTAGAGGGAGTTTCAGCACATGGTCTAGAGCCTAATAATGGCATAAATGCTGGATTAAAGCTGGCTGATTTTCTCGTAGAGTTAGAATTGGATGAAAAAGCGGACCATTATTTTCAATTTGTAAGAAACTTCTTTGTGAATGACTCTAGAGGGAAAAAACTTGGTATCGATTTTGAGGATGAGATAACAGGAGAGCTGACATTAAATGCTGGGATATTGGATTATCAGTCAGATCATGGTGGGAAAATAGGACAGACAGTACGTTATCCTGTTACCAATGATATGGATCAAACAAAAGAAAAATTAATAAAATTACTAGCAGAACATAATTTCAGCTTGGAAAATTTCACGGATTCTAAACCGCATTATGTAGAAAAAGACTCTGAATTAATTCAGACACTAAGCAAAGTCTATGAAGAGCAAACTGGTGAAAAGGCGAAGCTTTTATCAATTGGTGGAGGCACTTATGCTAGGTCGCTAGAAAAAGGAGTTGCTTTCGGACCACTCTTTCCAGGAAGAGAAGATATTGCGCACAAAAAAGATGAATATATGTATATAGAAGATTTGTTGAAGGCAACTGCTATTTATGCACAAGCAATATATGAATTAGCTAAATAATGTTTTATTAAAGGAGAAGAGAAAATGAGAATGGTGTTAATGAATGGGGAGTTTATACCAAGAGAACAAGCGAAAGTAGATATTGAAGATAGAGGTTATCAGTTTGGCGATGGGATATATGAAGTAATCCGTGTGTACAATGGTAAAATGTTCATGGCGAAGGAACATCTAGAACGATTATCTGCAAGCAGCGAGAAAATAGGCATAGCTATTTCTTATTCCATCTCAGAATTAACTAATCTTTTAGAAGAGTTAATTGCAAAAAACTCATTAAGCACCGGTATCCTTTATATGCAATTCACAAGAGGCGTGAGCCCGCGAAATCATAGCTACCCAACAGAAGCAGTTACTCCAACCTTTGTAGCTTATACTAAAACATTAAATAGACCACTTGATAATCTGGAAAATGGTGTCAGTACCATTACCGTAGAAGATATTAGATGGTCACGATGTGATATAAAAAGTTTAAATTTGCTTGGAAACGTAATGGCGAAACAAAAAGCTGCAGAAGCAGATTGTTATGAAAGCATCCAGTATAGAGAGTTATCTGTAACAGAAGGTAGCTCTTCAAATATTTGGATTGTTAATGGCGAAAAGATTCAAACACACGAAGCAAATCAATTTATATTAAATGGAATTACTAGACAAAAAATTATTCAAATATGTGGCGAAAATGGGATTGAGGTTGAAGAAAAGGCATTTTCTATCGAAGATTTAATCGATGCTGACGAAGTTTTTTTATCCAGTACAACTTCCGAAGTAACACCAATCGTTTCTGTGAATAATGTCCCCGTCAAGGAAGGGGAAGTTGGAGAAATGACAAAAAAACTCCAAAATTTATTTGTTGATGCAATCATTAGTGAGTGTGGACAAATAAGCAATTAGTTTTTGCTTATAAAAATAAAAAAGAGTTGTTTCAGGCTGGCTAATAGCTATGTTTCTGAGACAACTCATTTTTTTAAGAAAGTAATTCAATGGAAAGTAAGGTATAGTAAGCATATATATTTCTAAAATATCGTACACAGATACGGTTAAAATTAATCCGATAGGTTATATAATAGAATAAAGTTACTAGGAGCTATAACAAAACAAAGACAGGCTGTTCTCCGTAAAGTATGTTTCTTATAAAGGAAATACAAGGCCGTGCGTTAAGAGAGGCCAGAATTTAATGAATTTTATGAGGAAATAACAATCTGGAGAAAAAAGCTAAAAGGAAGATTAGATATGAAGACAACTATTCCTCATTACTTTATTGGTATTAAGCCAGATGTACAAGTTATAAATGAAATAGAAAAGATACAAAAAGAGTTACAACTAAAATTTCCTTTTAAGAAATGGGTGCATCCTTTAGATTATCATATTACACTTGCCTTTTTAGGAAATGCCTCCGATGAACAAAAGGAAAAGTTACATGTTCTTTTAAATCAATCATCTCCTTTAAGTACTAATTTTCAAATACATATAGATCATTTGGGTGTTTTCGGTCAGCGACAAAATCCGCGGATTTTCTGGGCAGGGATGAAAGAAGAGCAGAAACTGGTTGAGTTAAGAAATCAGGTCTTTGCTGTAAGCAGCAAGGCTGGTTTTCAGTTAGAAACACGGCCATTTCATCCACATTTGACTTTAGCGAGAAAATGGAAGGAAGACACCATCTTTTCAGAGCGGGAGTTAAACGAGTTTTCAATGCCTAAAAATTTTATTTCTAATGTTGATAGCATTCATCTGTTTCAAACACATATGGATAAAATACCCAAATATGAGATAATAAATAGTTACAGCTTTCATAATTACAAGCAATAGAAACATTGTAATATAGGGGGGGAAAAGCTTGGCGCAGTTAATCAAATTGCAAGATTATGTTTCACGATATGAGCAGAACATCGTCTTGTATCCATCACGTTTTGTTCGTTTAAAAAAACAACAGTGGACAGGATTAAAGAGAGCTTTTGATACTAAAGACAGAAGTCTCTTTTACATAGAGAATCCAATAGAAGACAACTGGTTAATGGAAAAACCGACTTTGCTGGAAAGAGTAAAGAAAACCATCTTAAATCGAAATAAGTTGGAAGATGCAGAAACGGCAAAAATAAATGAAAGCGAAAAAAAGGAAGAAGATGAAGAAGAACTAGACTTCGATTACGATGCCAAAAAATATAAACATCCACAATCAATCGATGAGTTAAAACAGCAGTTTCTAAATCAATTATTTGAATTTCAGCTCAAATGGGCCAGTTCTACGCTCACAGAAATGTCAAAAGTAAAAAAAACACTTTATTATGATGATTTATTAAAATATTTCTTGCAAAGATTCCCAGATACCTTTTTGGTTCTCTATCAACCGCTATTTCAATTGAAGAATGCTCCTGTTGAATTGGACACCATTATAGTTACACCAACAGATGTTTGGTGTATACATGTTCTTGAAGCAGAGAACTCAGCCGTCTTTGTTGGTTCGAATGATAAATTTTGGCTTAAAAAAAAGGGGGATAAGGAGAAAAAGATTCTTAGTCCTGTCATATCTATAAACAGAACAGAGAAAATTGTAAAGGGTATTCTAGAAAAGTATGACATTACTTTACCTGTACAAAAAGTAATCCTTACCCGAAATGGCTATGTTGATTTTCCAGCACCACCATATGATTTGAAAATTATCGAAAAAAGAAACTATGAAGAATGGTTTCATAAAATGAGAAATAACCATTCACCAATTAAAGCAATTCAATTAAAAGCAGCAGAAAGTCTTTTACATTATGGTTTGACGAATGCAAAAAGAAGGTATGAATGGGATACAGAGGAATCATAAGCAATAATGGGGAAGTTGAGAATAGATAGATGTTCATGAGAAAAGGGAGTTGAGGGATTTGTTATCGATAAGAAGGAGTTTCTTTGCCTATTTAGATGAAATGTCAATAATAACTGTTCTACTTCCCTATTCGTATTTCCAAGGGGAATCAACATCATTTATATTAAGAGGGACTAATCAAGCTACTAATCTTGTGATTGAATCCAAAGAAAAAATGCAGCATTTCGTCAAGTACAAATGCCGTACGCATAATAAGATACAGATCGGGCAAAAATATGAAGTCGAAGATGGAAATAAAGGTGTGACAGATTTACAGATAGGTGCGGTTATCAGAACACCTTTATTTGATGAGGAGTTTTATTATGATGGACCACTAGGTGTTCATTATGCTTCCGATCAGTGCACTTTCTATCTGTGGGCTCCCACTGCCCAACAAGTGAAATTAGTGCTGCAATCTCCAGATCCATCTAGTAAGGAAAGACGGATTGTAGAGATGGAAAGACAAGAAAAAGGTGTTTGGAAAACAACCTATTTAGCAGATTTGGAAGGTTATTATTACAGCTATCTAGTCCTTATTAACTTGGAATGGAAAGAAGCGATTGATCCATATGCTGTCGCTGTTTCTGTAAATGGGGAAACAGGAGTAATCGTTGACTTAAATAAAACCAAAAGGCAGAAACCAGCCTTGCCGCCGTTAGAACAGGATGTAGATAGTATCATCTACGAAGCGCATATACGCGATTTAACGATACATCCTGACAGTGGAATTCAGCAAAAGGGCAAATATGTTGGAGTGGCAGAATTGAATACGCAAACGCCCCAAAACAATCTGTCAGGGCTAACCTATATTAAAGACTTAGGCGTCACCCATATAGAGTTCCTCCCAGTACATGACTTTGAAGAAATTGATGAGCTAGAGGTGCTAAAAAAATACAATTGGGGCTATAACCCTTCCCATTATAATGTTCCAGAGGGCAGTTACTCAACAAACCCAATGGATCCTTATGTAAGAATTAATGAATTGAAAGAAATGATTCATGCTGTACAGGAACAAGGCATTCGTGTCATTTTGGATGTTGTATATAATCATGTCTATAAAAAGGAAGATTCCTCTTTTGAAAAAATCGTTCCAGGTTATTACTTCCGCTATGATAAGCATGGTATGCCAGCAAATGGAACTGGAGTAGGGAATGACATTGCTTCTGAACGATCGATGGTAAGGAGATTTATTGTCGATTCCGTTCGTTTTTGGATAGAGGAATATCAAATAGATGGATTACGTTTTGATTTGATGGGAATACTTGATTGCCAAACAATGAATGAAGTCCGGACAATTTGTGATAATGTTGATAAGAGCATCTTAATTATTGGAGAAGGCTGGGATCTTGCAACCCCCATCAATCATGACAAGAAAGCCATTATTGCTAATCAACAATCATTGCCTAGAATTGGCCAGTTTAATGATCAATTTAGAGATAAAATAAAGGGGAGCACCTTTGATAAATATGATCGAGGGTACGCGCTTGGAAATAAGCAATATAAAGGAGAAATTGCTGAATTATTAGCTGGTAGCGTTGGAATCTATAAAGAAGGTGGCATGTTTTTTGAACCAGGGCAATCTGTAAACTATGTAGAATCACATGATAATCATACCTTATGGGATAAAATCGATATTTGCTTTCCAGATGCATCAGATGAAGAAAAGAGTAAAAAACACCGACTGGCAACTTCTCTTGTTCTTCTAAGTCAAGGAATCCCTTTCTTGCATTCGGGACAGGAATTTTTTCGCACAAAATTTGGTGTGGAAAATAGTTATCAATCGCCTGATGAGATTAATCAGTTAGATTGGAATAGAAAAGACCAATTCTTAAGAAATGTTGACTATATAAAAGGATTAATTTCCCTAAGAAAAAATAATCGTGCTTTCCGGTTACGATCTGTGGAGGAAATCCAAAAACATGTAACTATAAATCAGCAAGCAAATGAAGTTATCCAGTATTGTTTAAATGATTTGCAGCAATTTGGAGAATGGAAAACTATCATCGTATTGATAAATGGTAATGATTCTGCAGAGAAAGGCTTTTGTCCGGAAAATGAATGGAAGATACTTGTGGAAGACGGAATTGTATATGAAGAGGACTATCCAACAATACATGGAGACAGCCTAATAGTTAATCCAAGTAGTGTAACGATACTTGCCAAATAGCATGCTATTTGGCAAGTGAGAATACTATTGCCTGAATAGTGGGAATTTAACGAGAGATGTTCTTAATAGGAGAATCCGATATTTTTTAAGAGAAATATTTATTTTAACTGGAGATTCACTTGACTAAAAAATGAAATAAGAGATAATATTTAAATGAGAAACTTTCAATTAAAAATAAGTATTTAAGTAAAATTTAATATAAAATGATTGGAAATATTGGATACATAGTATAATTGTATGGATACTATGTCCTTTTTCTTTTTTATCTCATTAAATTTTAGGCACATATGTGCTAGTTAAAGATTGATAGCTGTACGATGAGTATAATTTACTATAATTGATGAATAGCTAATAACCATTTTTGTTTGTTCTTCCTACAAATTTAGGACAAAAAAGACTCAAACAGGAATTTCTCATCTTTTTTTTGGAGCATAATATATAGTAGGTGAACAATTTTGGAACATTTATTAGGGCAAGATTGGGAAATAACTCCTGCAGGTGGAGAAACAGGCGAAGCCTTTTTTGCACAAAATAATGGACAGAAGCTTTTTTTAAAACGAAATTCTTCTCCATTTTTAGCTGTGCTGTCAGCAGAAGGAATTGTCCCAAAACTTGTTTGGACAAAAAGATTTGAAAACGGAGATGTTTTTACTGCCCAGCAATGGCTGATTGGTAGAGAATTTAGTCATTCGGATATGACGGATGAAAGAGTAACCATGTTACTCAAAAAAATTCATACCTCTAAGCCTTTATTAGAGATGCTCAAAAGACTGGGTAAAACATCTTTTCATCCTGAAATGATTTTGTCAGTCATAAAAGCAGAAATAGACGATGAATTAAAAGATAACGAAGATATCATTCGATATATCCAATTTTTAGAGGATAATCTTCCGTTTATCAAAACAACAGAGCATGTCGTTTGTCATTGTGATGTAAATCATAACAACTGGCTGCTTTCTGAAGACAACCAGTTGTATTTAATTGACTGGGATGGTGCAATGATTGCAGATCCAGCCATTGATTTAGGTATGTTACTTTATTGGTACATTCCAAAGGAAGATTGGAAAAATTGGTTACATACTTATGGGTATGAACTTACCGATCATTTATCCTTAAGAATGAAATGGTATGTTATTGCTCAAACGATTAATTCCATACGTTGGTATAAGAAAAAAGGCCGATTTAGCGAAATGCAAAAATGGATGCAATTTTTACATGACATTGATTAATCGTCCATTTATCTTTTAAGATAAATTGTTAATTCCATCTACCCATTGCGACAATTGGTCTTGGTGTGAATGAATATGATTGTCTAAATTGGAGGCATTGACTCCTTGCTTGCTGTAAAGGTGTACTTCCTCTAAAATCGGAAGGATATTTTGATCAATTTGATCATTGGTTCTTAAAGAAGTAATCAATCTTTCGATCTGTTCGCATTCTGCTACAGATCCACAGCAATCTGTTTGTTGATTACTGAGAATATCGGCTAATAATGCTAGTTGATGCTCATGGTTTATAGGCATACATAGAACACCCTTTCTATAGGTTCTAGTATGAAAAGAGTAAAATCATTCTTTTCAAATACCAGTTAAGGAATTCACTTATAGGTTGTGAATTCTTTTTTTCTTTATACAAATGTTCCTAATGTAAATTTATCCTTCAAAAAAATCAATTGCCAAGAAAAGAGTATTGCATCGATGTATAATGCATGATATTGTTTGAAACGATAGTTATTAATAAGGAGTGTCCACATGCGATTAAGACATAAACCATGGGCGAAAGATAAATTAAGTGCATATCCGCAATATGTTATCCAAACCCCGGAAGATTGGAAAGGGAAATGGGATCAGGCATTTAGTCAAAAAGGGCCGATCCATATTGAGATTGGTACTGGAAAAGGTAGATTTATCACAGAAATGGCAAAAGCAAATCCTTCTATTAATTATATTGGCGTAGAACTTCAGGAAAGTGTCATTGTTTCTGCGTTAGATCGATTAATTGAAGCAGAAGTACCAAACTTGAAGTTAATGAATATAAATGCAGAAAAGCTTAAGGATTATTTTGAAAAAGGAGAAATTGCACGAGTTTATTTAAATTTTTCCGATCCTTGGCCAAAAACAAGACACGAAAAACGAAGACTTACGTATAAAACGTTCTTGGATTCATATCAATCAGTTCTCATTGATAAAGGGGAAGTGCATTTTAAAACAGATAACCAAGGGTTATTTGAATACTCTCTTAAGAGTTTTTCTGAATATGGTATGCTTTTAAAATATGTAAGCCTTGATTTGCATAATAGCGATTATGAGGGCAATATCATGACTGAATATGAAGAGAAATTTTCCAATCGAGGAAATAGAATTTATCGTTGTGAAGTGCAATTTAAATAAGAGTAAAAGAGGTTGGAGACGTAACCTTTCCAGCCAAGATATACCCAACCAATGATACGAAGATTTCAAAAATATTTCGTATCATTGGTTGGGTTTTTTTTATTCTTTTAAAATTGCTTTGTCCCAGCTGCTAAAATACAGTTAGGTTAATTGATTAACATCAAGAATCCTGCCTGTCTCACTATCTGAAATGAATTCATATACTTCTTGTGTGTCACCGTTCATGCGAGTGATACCACCTCTATAAACGGTAAGGGAAGATGCTTGCGTATGAAGTATTTCCTTCTCCATATTTATCCAAGATCCGTTAATCGGTCCCTTTTCTTTAAAAGCAGTTTTAGCTAAAGATAAGACCTGGTCACCCGAAAGACTACTATTTTTAACAATGACTTCTTTCACGATATAGCTTGCGGCTAGTCCTGCCACAACACCGCCTATGATATGTTTCCAATTCATAATAGAACTCCTTATGTTTTGTGTCGTATTTTTTTGTATTAGGCTAAATACTTCGAGCTACAAAAAAGTAGATATTGTTATTATAACTAATTTATATGATAGAAGAAATGATTAGCCGATTTCTGCCTGAGTACTGGTTCTAAGTTTTAAAGTGGATAATTTCTAATTGGTTAGAGGAAAGTAGTGGTATGCAGTTAGATATTTCGGTACAATAAATATATTATCAAAATACATAGTAATTAAAGGGGTTTAACTAGAATGGAACAACAGACATTAGATATGTTTCGAACATTAACGGAACTTCCGGGAGTAGCTGGAAATGAACACCAAGTTCGAAAATTTATGAAAGAACAATTAAGTCTTTATACAAATGAAATCGTGCAAGATAACCTTGGCAGTATTTTTGGGGTGAAAAGAGGAACGGAAAATGGACCAACTGTTATGGTTGCCGGACATATGGATGAAGTTGGTTTTATGGTTACTGCAATCACGGATAACGGAATGATTCGTTTTCAGCCTATCGGTGGCTGGTGGAGTCAGGTCCTTTTAGCACAAAGAGTACAGATTATAACTAATAAAGGACCTGTTACTGGGGTAATCGGTTCGATTCCTCCACATCTATTGGACGAAGCATTAAGAAGTAAACCAATGGATATAAAAAATATGCTGATCGATATCGGAGCGGATGATAAGGAAGATGCATTGAAAATTGGGATTAAGCCTGGTCAAATGATTGTGCCAATTTGTCCATTTACGCCAATGGCTAATGAAAAGAAAATTATGGCAAAGGCCTGGGATAATCGTTATGGTTGTGGTTTAGCGATTGAATTGTTAAAGAATCTTCAAGGAGAGGAGATTCCGAATATCTTGTATTCTGGGGCTACTGTGCAAGAGGAAGTAGGTCTTAGAGGAGCTAGAACTGCAGCTAATATGATTAAGCCAGATGTATTTTATGCTTTAGACGCAAGTCCTGCAAATGATGCCTCTGGTGATAAAAATCAATTTGGTCAGCTTGGAAAAGGAGCATTGTTACGCATTTATGATGCCACGATGGTTATGCATAAAGGGATGAGAGAATTTATTTTAGATACAGCGGAATCTAATAATATTGCCTACCAGTACTTTATTTCACCAGGCGGAACGGATGCGGGACAGGTTCATATTTCAAACAATGGTGTACCTAGCGCTGTTATTGGCATATGCTCACGTTATATTCATACAAGTGCTTCTATTATCCACATCGATGATTATGCGGCAGCAAAAGAACTGGTAACTAAATTAGTAAAAACAACGGATCATACAACCATCGAAACACTGCGTGCAAATCAATAATAACCAAAACTATTTTTAAAATAATGCATATAAAAAATTTAATCAAAGAGGGTGGGACAAAGCAAAATAAATAATGGATAAAGACGAACAATCTCTAATTTAGTGGTGAATCCAATTCGTTCCATTGCGTTACAGACACTCCCTTTCCGCGGGGAGCAACCTAAGCCTCCTCGGCAAGCCTGTGGGGTCTTAGGCTTTGCTCTATTTCCCGCAGGAGTTGAGTGTCTTCCACTCCATTTCACTCCGTTTTTAAAGAGTATTTCGTTCCAACGTTTTTTTCAAAAGAAAATAAATGGAGCAGACTGAATACACGGAGACTCCTATGGGAGCTGCGAGAAAGTCCAAGACCCCGCAGGAACGAGGAGGCTTGGCGCTCGCCCCATGGAAAGCGAAGTGTATTCAGGCTGCGGGTGATTACCACATACCTTTTTTCTTAAAATAATAAAAAAACACAAACAATTATACGAATTTTTTTTAGTGTGTACGTATAATTGTTCGGGGTTAGATTTGGTTGAAATGCTTATGTCCCACTCTCTTTTTATAAACTATTTTGTCATGATATTAGGAGTGAAGCAAAGTGAAAGTTTGTATTGGCACCAATAATAAAGCAAAAGTAAAAGCAGTAAAAAACTGTTTAGAAAAAGATGCGGCTATAGAGTTTGCTACATTTAATGTGAGCTCTGGGGTAAGCGAACAGCCATTTTCAGATGAGGAAACGATCAAAGGGGCCGTTAACCGAGCGAAGGCTGCATTGCAGGAAGGGGCCGGCGAGATAGGGATTGGCTTGGAAGGAGGCGTCCACCGAACAAATGACACTCTCTTTTTAACTAATTGGGGAGCGCTTGTTTGGAAGGATGGAACCACCTATATAGCTAGTGGAGCAAGAATTCCGCTACCAAAGGAAATTGAAACAAAACTAGTTGCAGGAAGAGAACTAGGTCCGGTTATGGATGAATATGTCCAAAAAGAAAATGTTCGCTCAACAGAAGGTGCTATAGGAATCTTCACAAACGGCAGGATTAATAGGACAGCAATGTTTGAACATGTTGTTGAATTGCTTCTAGGTCAAATGGAATATCAAAGAAAATAAGAGCTAGAGGGACTTTAGAAATTAGCTCAATTTAAGTAGAAAATGCTTGATAAAAATGAAGCAATAGGAAAGCATATTAGTAGTGAGGAAGCTATAATTCTGATACTATTTATGAAAGGGTACATATTATGAAGGGGGCATTTACATTGAAACATTTACAATCAGCAGAAGAATTTGCAGAGCTTAAAAATAGTCCAGAGAAACATATATTTCTTTTTTCAGCAGAATGGTGTGGAGACTGTCGTTTTATCGAACCATTTATGCCAGAAGTTGAAGCGAAATATGATCAATATACATTTATACATATCGATCGCGATAAATTTATTGATACTTGTATAGAGCTAGATGTATTTGGTATTCCAAGCTTTATCGCTTTTGAAGGCGGGAAAGAACTTGGTAGATTTGTAAGCAAAGATCGAAAAACACAGGAAGAAATTGAAAAATTTATTGAATCTTTATAAAGAAAATAATAAGTGAGAGAATGATTTAGCTTATTCTCAACACGGAACAAGACCGTGGAGGCTTATTAAGTCTACAAAGCATCAGTAGCGAGTTTGTTCTTTATTTGCTGTAATAGTAAAAAAGTGTTTGTCTTATAAAAGGTTGTCTCCTATATAAAATGTAGCTTGGAAAAGGACGGAGTTCACTGCTATATTTTAAGCGGAGATAACCTTTTTCCATTGATTACAAGAAAAAACTGCCTATTAAAAAGATGATTATCGAATCATTTAGAGTATAATAAATAGGAAGAAATTGAAGAGGACGGAAGTGAAACAAGCATGAAAATGACAAGTAAAAAAATGAAGGATATGCTTATCCAACGAATAAGTAATGAGGATCGAACTTTTTCATTTGATAGTAAAAAAGATCAAGTACGAATAGAGAGTAAAGCAACAGGAAAGGGAGTTACCGTTTCCTTGCCTGAAATAATTGCAAAATGGGAAACAAAAAAAGAAAAAGCAGTCGACGAGATTGTTTATTATATTGAACAGGGCTTAGGAGCAATCGAAAAAGATGGAGAAATAGAAGGAAAAGAGAAAAAAATATTTCCTGTGATTCGTTCCACTTCTTTTCCTCAACAATCAAATGAGGAAATTCCCTTTATAACAGATGAGCATACGGCAGAAACTAGAATTTATTATGCTTTGGATATGGGGAATACCTATCGCCTCATTGATGAGAAATTGATGGAAAAAGAAAATTGGTCTGCCACTTCGATTAAGGAAATGGCTCTTTTTAATGTTAGGTCTTTATCCACAAATGTAAAAGCAGATAGTGTTGCTGGTAATGTTTTTTATTTTTTAAACAGCAATGATGGCTATGATGCAAGTCGAATATTAAATGATGCCTTTTTAAAGGATATGTATGAGCAGCGTGAAGGCACAATGACGGTAGCTGTTCCCCATCAAGATGTACTAATTATTGGTGATATTCGAAATGAAACAGGATACGATATCTTAGCTCAAATGACGATGAGTTTCTTTGCAAGCGGAAGAGTTCCCATTACAGCACTATCTTTCCTATATGAGGATGGCGAATTAGAACCTATATTTATTTTAGGCAAAAATAAAAAAAGAGAAAGATAATAGGGACAATGTAATCAAATCGATTTATAATTTACTTTTGAATGACATCTAATTGAAATATTTTTATACTAAAATAACAATTATATGGATGGAAAAGCTAGAATGTTTCTATAAGTTCCCTGTTTTAACCTAATTAAAAAGAGAGACTTAATGAAAGAGGCAATTAGGATATACAAACTTTCAAAAGGTGTCTCTTTTTTAATTGCTATGATAAATGTATCTAGTCTAGTTATAGAACCAGAGTTGTTGGAGTGTTGGCAATAAAAAAGAACAAAGAGGAAAATTTATCTTTGTTTAACTTTCTGCTAAAGAGGGAAAGGGAGAGTTGTTAAAAATAGTGCTCCCAATTCTGAACATAACTGTTAAAATAGTAATGAGATTGGAAAGAAAGAGTGATTACGTGTGAATTGGTTCAAAAAAGTATTTAAACAGTTTGCTAGTGAAGAAGAGGAGCTGAACCAAGTTGAAGAATCGGTTGAAGTAGAACAGCAACCGAAAATGGAGTCTACGGCATGGAAGAAAGAAATAGATTCAAAGATTATTTATCAATATCCGAAAGGGAACTTTCGCTTTCCGCTAATTCCAGATGAAGAGAAAGATGATAAGAAAGAGACGGATAGAAGGAAGAGAAGAGAACCTAGGCAAGCCTTCCATGAAAATAGGCGTGAAAACGATCAACCATATAAACCTCCATATGTAGAACAGACGAAAAGTGACCAGAAGGAAGACAAAGTATCCAATACATATAGTACTAATCGTCCTTTCAAACCTACAGAAGTTGTTTCTCCGATATATGGATATAATCGTC
The DNA here is from genome assembly GCF_003726095.1 of Niallia circulans. Taxonomy (NCBI): domain Bacteria; kingdom Bacillati; phylum Bacillota; class Bacilli; order Caryophanales; family Bacillaceae; genus Niallia; species Niallia circulans. The sequence goes on along the minus strand of NZ_CP026031.1, from coordinate 2,432,979 downwards.
CAGAAAGGAAAGAGACAAGGACAACGGAATCGCGACCAATAATAGAAAAAAAAGTTGGAATTTCGAAAGAAGCGAACAGTAACCAGAAAGAACAAAAGGAAATAAGAGTAAATGAAGAACTACTAACATTTGCTGGAATGAATGATGAGCTAGCTGAATCACAAGAAGCGAAGAGGAATTTAGAGGCGGCAGAACTGCAAGAAGCAGAAAGAGTTGTAGAGTCACCTGAACTTCAAGAAGCGGAAAGTAACATAGAGTCGCTAGAACCGCAAGAATCTGGACAACAACATGCTAATGAGGAGACAGTTGAACTGCATAAGGCTGAGACAGCTGTTGCGCAAGAAACGGTAACAGTGGACAGTATAATGGAGCAAGATTCATCTCTTTCTATAAAAGCTGAGGAATATTTTCATGAAGAAATAAGTTCTAAAGCTGATAGTGCACTAGAGGTAGAGAATATTGCTTCTCTAAGCATTTTTGCCAGCGAAGCAGAAATGGAAGTAAATGAGCAGGAAGAAAGTTTAATAGACGTTCAAGAACTTAATGATGATCAATTATTGTTAAAGTTTGAAGAAGTGGAAGTAGTAGAAGAAGCTTATCAGGAAAATGATGAAGCAATAGTAGAAGAAAAGAAGGAAGAAGTTTCCCAGGGGAAAATAGAGGAGAAGAAGACATCTTCCCGTAAAGGTCCTTTACCATTTAATGTGTTGATGCTAAATAAAGACAGAAAACGATTGGCAAATCAAAAAGTCGAGAAAAAAATATATGAGGAGCCAGAGTCACAGTCGAAGGCAGAAGTTGTAGTTCCGTCTATGATAGAAAAAGAAGATGAGGAACAAAATGACTTACCTTATTACGTTTTTCCCGAAGAAAATTTATTGAATCCACCTATTTTGCAAATAGAAAAGGATGGATGGATTGAAGAGCAGACTATGCTGTTAAATGATACATTTACCAATTTTAATGTTCATGCAAAGGTGGTAAATGTTACACAAGGACCTTCTGTAACACGCTATGAGGTACAACCAGAACCAGGAGTAAAGGTTAGCAAAATTACCAATCTTTCTGATGACTTAAAATTAAGTTTGGCTGCAAAGGATATCAGAATTGAGGCGCCGATTCCTGGAAAGCATACAGTAGGAATTGAAGTTCCAAACCAAAAAAGTCGCCCTGTACTTATAAGAGAGATTTTGGAGAGTGAAGAATTTAAAAGTTCAACATCTCCTTTGACGGTAGCAATGGGTTTGGATATTTCAGGAAAACCAATCGTTACAGATTTACGCAAAATGCCACATGGATTAATAGCTGGAGCAACCGGATCTGGAAAAAGTGTATGTATTAATACAATGCTTGTGAGCTTACTATACAAAGCAAAGCCAGAGGAATTAAAGCTATTATTAGTAGATCCTAAAATGGTTGAATTAGCGCCATATAATTATGTTCCCCATTTAGCAAGTCCTGTTATTACAGATGTAAAGACGGCAACTGCTGCACTAAAATGGGCTGTCGAAGAGATGGAAAGAAGGTATGAGCTATTAGCACATGCTGGTGTTAGAGATATTACAAAATATAATCAATTAGCGGAAGAACATAAAAGATATAGTGAGAAATTACCATATTTAGTGATCGTAATTGATGAGTTAGCCGATTTAATGATGATGGCACCTGCGGATGTAGAAGAAGCGATTAGTAGAATAGCTCAAAAAGCAAGAGCGTGTGGGATTCACCTATTAATTGCTACACAAAGACCATCAGTTGATGTTATTACGGGATTGATTAAGGCAAATGTTCCAACACGAATTGCGTTTTCTGTTTCCTCTCAAATTGATTCACGTACCGTCATTGATATTAGTGGTGCCGAGAAGCTTTTGGGTAAAGGGGATATGCTATTTTTAGAAAATGGAACATCAAAGCCCGTTCGATTGCAAGGTACATTTGTATCAGATGAAGAAATTGATCAGGTAGTGGCACATGTTAGGAAAGAAAGAAAACCAGAATATTTATTTGAACAAGAAGAGCTGTTAAAAAAAGTTCAAATGTCTGAAGAAGAAGATGAGTTATTTTATGAAGCTTGTGAATTTATTATTGAACAAGGTGGAGCGTCTACATCTAGTCTGCAAAGGAATTTCAAGATAGGATATAACCGAGCAGCGAGATTAATTGATATGATGGAAAAGCAGGGGTTTATATCAGAAGCGAGAGGCACAAAGCCTAGAGACGTATTAATAACAGAAAATGAATTGCTGTTATTACAGGAAAATGAATAAGTAGGAAAAAGGATTACTTCGTAAACTGCTGCCATACATTGGAATTATACTGTTCCATAGTTTTTCATCATGAAAGATGGTATAATGTATAAATGTGAAATAAAAAAAGGAAAAAAAAGTTAGTATATTATCGAAACATGATTAATTAGTTGAATGAGAAAAATAAAGTGAACAAAGTTGCATACATAAATGCAATGAGCAAATTGAATGAGGATATCATATACTGTTAAAAGATATGCGTAGTTGGAGGTTCTTTATATGACTATTTACCACTTCGTAGGTATAAAAGGGTCGGGTATGAGTGCATTAGCACAAATTTTACATGATATGGGTTTTGAGGTACAAGGCTCTGATGTGGATAAAAGATTTTTCACTCAGATTGCTTTAGAACAAGCTGGAATAAAAATTCTTCCTTTTCAACGTGAAAATATTCAACCAGGAATGAATGTTATTGTAGGAAATGCATTTCCAGATACACATGAGGAAGTTGAAGAAGCAGTAAAACTGGGTCTTCCAGTGATTCGATACCATCGTTTCCTAGGAGATTTTATGAAGCAATTTACAAGTATAGCTGTAACTGGAGCACATGGAAAGACATCAACAACTGGTTTGCTTTCCCATGTAATGAAGGGGGCAAAGCCGACAGCGTATTTAATTGGTGATGGTACAGGGAAAGGGGTAACTGGAGCAGAATATTTTGCTTTTGAAGCATGTGAATATCGAAGACATTTCTTATCCTATTTCCCTGATTATGCATTGATGACCAATATTGATTTTGATCATCCAGATTATTTTGCCAATGTGGATGATGTTTTTTCTGCCTTTCAAGAGATGGCATGGCAAGTAAAAAAAGGAATTTTTGCTTGTGGGGATGACGAACATTTACAAAAAATTCAAGCAAAAGTACCAGTTGTATTTTATGGATTTGGAGATGAAAATGATTTCCAAGCGAGAAATGTGGAGAAAACAACTGAAGGTACAACTTTTGAAGTTTATGTACGTAATACGTATTACAATACCTTCTCCATTCCGACATTTGGGGACCATAATATCTTAAATGCTTTAGCTGTTATTACGCTTAGTCATTATGAGGAACTAGATGCGGAAATCGTTAAAGAGCGCTTAATGACATTTGAAGGTGTAAAACGAAGATTTACAGAAAAGACAATTGGTACACAGGTTATTATCGATGATTATGCTCACCATCCTACGGAAATAAAAGCAACGGTGGAAGCCGCTCGCCAAAAGTATCCAGATAGAGAAATTGTTGCTGTATTCCAGCCACATACATTCTCTCGTACTCAAGCATTTCTTCAAGAATTTGCTGATAGTTTAAATTTAGCAGATTCTACTTATCTATGTGATATATTTGGTTCCGCCCGTGAGAATCATGGAAAGCTAAGTATTACAGATTTAGCTGATAAGGTACCTGGAAGCAAAATTATTTCAGAAGAGACAGTTTCTTCTCTGAAAGAACATGATAATAGTGTAATCTTGTTTATGGGCGCAGGAGATATTCAAAAATATCAAAGTGCTTATGAAAAAACATTAGGCTAATAATAAAAGGGGATCAGAATTTAAAAATTCTGATCCCCTTTTTCATAGGTTACTTTAAATTTTCTGGATTTAATACTTCTAATTCTGGAATAACAAACTTACCATCTTTTCTTATAAGTACATCATCAAAGTAGATTTCCCCACCACCATAATCAGGACGTTGAATATTTACCATATCCCAGTGGATATTGGAATCATTGCCGTTATAAGCATCATCATAGGCTTGGCCAGGTGTAAAGTGGAAGCTTCCATCGATTTTTTCATCGAATAAGATATCTTGCATTGGATGAAGAATATATGGATTTACTCCAATAGCGAATTCGCCAATATAACGAGCGCCTTCATCTGTATCCAAAATTTTATTTAATCTTTCGGAGTCATTAGATGTTGCTTCGATAATTTTTCCATTTTCAAACTTCAGGCTGACATTTTCAAAAGTGAATCCTTGATAAGGGGAAGGTGTATTATAGGTTAGTACACCATTGATAGAATCACGTACAGGTGCCGTATAAACCTCGCCGTCAGGAATATTCATTTGACCAGAGCATTTGATGGACGGAATATCTTTAATAGAGAAAGTTAAGTCAGTGCCAGGACCAGTTAAGCGAACTTTGTCGGTACGATTCATTAATTCTACAAGATTATCCATTGCTTTATCCATTTTTCCATAATCTAGGTTGCACACGTTGAAATAAAAATCTTCAAATGCATCGGTGCTCATTCTCGCAAGCTGTGCCATGGATGGGCTTGGATAACGAAGAACTACCCATTTTGTGTTTGGTACACGAATTTCTCTATGTACCTTTTTGCCAATGGTTGCACCTTCAATCTTCATTTGTTCTGCAGGAACGTCTGCAAGCTCATTAATGTTATCACCAGCTCGAAGCCCGATGTATGCATCCATATTACTCATGACATTTGCTTCGAATTGGGCCATCATTTCATATTGTTCTGTTTGAGCGCCTAAAAGCAAGGAGCGATTAATATCATTATCTTTCAGTGAAACAAAAGGATAACCACCAGCTGCATATGCTTCACGCACAAGCGCTTTTACAAGTTCCTTTTGAAGTCCAAAGTTTTCAATAAGAACTTTTTCGCCTTTTTGTAAGCGAATGGAATAATTAATTAAGTTTTTTGCTAGTTGATCAATTCGTGGATCCTTCATATGTACCTCCAAAATATTAAAAAAATGTGATAACTATCTTATTGTACCCGAAAATATTTTTTCCTTAAATAAAAAAACTCAAAATAGAAAAAATAAGGAAGAAAGATTATTTGCTTCGATTGTATAGTTACTCTTGCTAAAGAATCATTTGTTTCTGAAAGTTTTTCCAATTATAATAAAACTAAGGTTTTAGCAAACGCGAATCTGGGAAAAGACCAATAAAGTGGAGGTGCGATAAATATGATAAATCTTTTATACTTAAGTGTAGCTTTAATAGCTATTGCGTTTACGGTTCTTGTCATTTATGTTGCGAGAACATTGAAGTCCTTACATACTACACTGGATAGTGTTTCTAAAACACTTGTCGGGTTAGAAAGGCAACTGGATGGCGTCACAAGAGAAACAACTATTTTATTGCAAAAAACGAATGATTTAGCTGCAGATATTCAACAAAAATCTGAAAGTTTAAATTCTGTGGTTGACGCAGTAAAAGATGTTGGTACGAGTGTACAAGGGTTTAATCAATCGGTACAAACGATTACCAATAATGTAGAAAACACCCTTGTAAAAAATCAAGATAAAATAGCTCAAATTGTTCAATACAGCAAGGTGTTTATGAATATTAGAGATCAATGGAGAGCTAAGAAGGCTGAACAAAACCGAACACGAGTAAGAAGTAATTAAAAGGAGGATGTTAAGATGAAGCGAGAACAAGAAATAATTCATGCAAATGAAAGCTCAAGTTCAAAGGATTTTCTATTAGGTGCTCTAGTAGGTGGGGTTGTCGGAGCAGCAACTGCTTTATTTCTTGCGCCAAAGCCTGGAAGAGAACTGCTTCATGATTTAAACGGACAAGCTGGCATACTCAAGGAAAAAGGGATTGAGTTAACTGATACGGTCAAAGAAAAAGGCTCAGAGTTTATTTCTATTGCTAAAGATAAAACAGATCAACTTAGTAATGCTGTTACCAAAACATCTGCTGAAATTATGGATAAAGTAAAAAAAACAAAAGGGCAAGAAAATATGTCAGCCCGTTTTGATGAGCTAAAAGAAGAAGCATCTGATTTAAGCTCAAGCTTAAAAAATGCTGAGTTTGATGAAATTCAGCAAAAGTTAGAAGAAACAAAACGTGCATTTGATGAAACAGAAAGTAAATATAACCATTAAACATTATTTTTGTATAAAAGCGAGATAAAGTATACAGTCTATATACACATTGCTTTCTGCATTCAATGAGAACCAAATCTTTTAGAACAATGCAAGAAAGAAAAGGTATATAGACTGTTTTTTTATATGTCATGGGATAAACAAATAGATAAAGGGTGATTTTTAGGTATGGAAATAATAAAGACTATCGAAAAGATCGAAGAGTTAGTTCAGAACAAAGATGCTTTTTGGTTAGTTAAACATAGTGTAACATGTCCAATTAGTGCGAGAGCTTTCGATGAATATAAGCAATATGCAAGCGGAAATAATGCAGTAGATACTTATTATTTAACTGTGCAAGATGCACGAGATGTTTCTAATTATATTGCTGAAAAATACGAAGTAAGACATGAATCACCACAAGCATTGCTTTTTGTTCATAATAATATTGTTTGGCATGCATCCCATGGACAGATTACTGCAGCTTCTTTACAAAAAGCTAGCGAAGAAAATAAGTTATAAAGATTCGATAAAAAAGGAATTCAGAAGGAGTGCATTCTGAATTCCTTTTTGGGTAAACAATTAATTATTCATAGAAGGGCTTTTCGTTTTAGCTGGCCAAACAATCGATAATTTATCCCCTTTTTTTATAGGGGTCAAAAACGTAGCTTGTTCGCCGTTACGCAATAGCTGAAAAGATCCTCCGCCACTTTGTGGCATATTGATATCAACAAACGCAAATAAGTCCTGAAATAAAAAGCCTTCAAATGGTTTCTGCTCGATACGAATATCATCCCCACTGAATAAGAGATCTTCCATTTGGAGGAGTTGTCCTCTTCTTTGTATTTGTGCTAGCTGCTTTGTAAGTGTAATCTTTTTGTCATTAAAATAAACTGGAAGTACTTGATACATTAAAATTTGTTTTCTTTCTGCTAATTCTTGAACAGTTGGTGTTTTTCTTTTTTCCAAGATAACTTCATCCTTGTGACTAAGCAATTGGTTTAATCGGCAAGGAAGACCATTTTTAACAACCTTCCCAGAGAAAGCAGGAAGGACAGTCTCTTTGCCGTTAATCAACAGTTGGAAAGGTCTTAACTCCGCTATTAAATTCGTTAAATGGAGCCCTTCTAATGCTTCTTGAATAGTAGTGTCTGCTTTATATTCAATGATATCTTTGTCAGCAATCAGATGCTCAGGGGAAACAGGGTTGCCATTGCAAAGAATTTTGGTATGAAGCGTATAGCTTTTATTATTGATCTTTATTTCTTTGTCAGATTCAGCATCTAGTAAGTCCTTTATTTGAACGATGGCTTGTTCTCCATCCCTGCCACGATAAACCGTTAATGTTTCGCCATCTTCTACTGTATCTTCTAAAGAGCAAGGGACATCTTTTCTTAAAATAGTGGGTCCTTCACCATGACTTCCTGGTATGGTAATTTTTTGATTATTGATTGTAACAATCATTGCATTACCTGGCTTTCCGTATAATTGGTTCATTCGAATGCCAGAGGCTAAAATACAATCCCCAACGGTCAATTTATTTACCTCAAACAGTCTTACAGGCTGCTCATTTATATAAACTGTTTTGTATTGGACTGGCGATTTTTCAGCAGCGATAGCAATTCCGACTGGTGTAACAAGCTCGGGCCCTAAATGGAAATTTTCCTCAAATGTAAGGTGAGTAATGGCATCAATGCCTCTAATGGCAACCCGGTTAGAAGGCAGATTAAGCATTTCCGCCATTTTTTGTTGTAAAGCTGGCGTTTGGCTTCCACCACCAACAAGCATTACAGCTTTAGGGGATTTATGATTGTTTAATGAAAGAATCTCCCGGCAAATCGTATCTGCTAATTTATCTAAAGCTGGTTCAATTTCCTTAATTACTTCTTCCTTATGCAATTCTGTTGTAAAGCCAAGAATATCCGAAATAGAAATCTGATCTTTTTGAGATAATTCTCTTTTTGCCTTTTCGGCTAATGGAAAGTCCAATAAATACGCATCGCTGATTGCTTCTGTTATTTCATCTCCAGCGACAGGTACCATTCCATAGGCAATGACGGTTCCAATATCGGTGATAGCTATATCTGATGTTCCTGCTCCAATGTCTACTAAAGCTACATTTAATCTTCTCATCGATGGAGGAATAAGGACATTAATGGCAGCAATGGGCTCTAACGTCAATGCCTGCATTTCTAAATTTGCTCGATGCAAGGCAGCGATTAATGATTCAACTACTACTTTAGGCAAGAAAGTTGCGATAATTTCTACCTTCGCTATTGAACCTTGCTGATCAATTAAGCTACCCATAGCTTGATCATCTAAAGAGTAGTGAAGGACGGAATAGCCCACACAATAATAAAATTGACTTTTATCTCGCTCATTTTTTTCTGCGACAGTGCTTTGTGCCTGCTGTACAGCTGTTAACTCCATATGTAAAATATCTTCTTTTGTAATGAGTGGCTTTCTTTCTATATTCATTTCATAAGCAGCCCGTTCAGTTTTTAAGGCTCTTCCAGCAGCTGCAACACTCACTCTTTCTAAAGGTCCATGTTTGATTTCTAACTGATCTTTTATTTCTTTAATAATTTTGGAAACAGCTAACACATCATGTATTTGACCATCCAACATTGCTCTTTCTGTATGTTCGATGGATAATAAATCAGCTACATGATAATTATCCTCTTTTTTTTCTAAGATAATTCCGACAACTGATCGAGTACCAATATCTAATGCAAATAGTTTTTCATGTTTTTGCATAGAAAACACCTTCTTTTTATTTAAAGATTGTTTATAAAATATAAATTAAAATAGATTATAGTGAACCAATTATCTAACTTCTTTATAAAAAATTGACACTTTAGCACTTAAAAGCGTTTAAGCATTAAATAAAATTAGTGACAATGGGATAAATATGATTTATAATTAACCCAATTAAGAGAAATGTAACATATTTTTGCATTTGTATAAAGAATCTAAGCAAATAGTGTAAAGGAAATTACATGGATTTGTGCTTTTAATGAAGGGATGAGTGATTGTGAGTAATAAGGAATTAGAAGAATTACGTAATCGAGTGGATGAATTAAATTTAGAAATTTTAGAAAAAATTAATGAGCGGGCAAGCCTTGTGCAAAAAATTGCCCAAACAAAAGTTACCCACGGTGCACATCGATATGATCCTGTTCGCGAAAGAAAAATGCTTGATCATATCTTAAATAAAAATGATGGGCCATTTGATAATGGGACAATTTCTCATTTGTTTAAGCAAATTTTCAAAATGGGCTTACAATTACAACAAGAAGATGACAGTAAAGCGTTATTAGTATCTCGTAAGAAAAAAGCAGAGGATACTATTGTTGATATAAAAGGAACAAAAATTGGTGACGGTACACCTAAATTTGTGTTTGGGCCATGTTCAGTAGAATCATATGAACAAGTTGCTCAAGTGGCAGCGTCCGTACAAGCTAAAGGATTAAAGCTTCTTCGTGGTGGCGCATTTAAGCCAAGAACATCTCCATATGATTTCCAAGGACTTGGTGTAGAAGGTTTGAAAATCTTAAAAAGAGTGGCAGATGAATACGATTTAGCAGTAATTAGTGAAATTGTTAGTACGGAACACATTGAAACAGCGTTAGATTATATTGATGTTATTCAAATTGGTGCTCGTAATATGCAAAACTTTGAGCTGTTAAAAGCTGCTGGAAGTGTAAAAAAACCAATTCTATTAAAACGTGGTTTAGCAGCAACGATTGAAGAGTTCATCAATGCTGCAGAATATATAATGTCACAAGGAAATGATCAGATTATCCTCTGTGAACGTGGTATTCGTACGTATGAACGGGCAACAAGAAATACATTAGATATTTCTGCTGTTCCAATTTTAAAACAAGAAACACATCTTCCTGTCTTTGTTGATGTAACACATTCAACTGGCAGAAAGGATTTATTATTACCTTGTGCGAAAGCAGCTTTAGCTATTGGGGCAGATGGAGTAATGGCAGAAGTTCATCCAGATCCTGCTGTCGCATTGTCTGATTCAGCACAGCAAATGGATATTGACCAATTCGATGAATTTTACCGTGCGTTACAAGCTACACCATATGTAAATGCATAAAAATATGATTATCATTACCTCGTAATTGTTTAGAAATAATTACGAGGTTTTTTATTTTTTTATAATGAATTTGATAGTATGACAAATTCATTTATATTTTTCCTCATTTTATGGTAAACTGAATGGAAGAATGCTTAATAAAAAAATTTTTTTGCTAAAAAAGCGAAAAAAAGTCGTTTTTTTTGAAAAAAAATGAAAGCTTGTCATTGCGGGTTTTCCTGCTATATCGTATCATTAGTACATACTTAGACAAGATTAGCTAAATTGGGAATCTTTTATGATTAAGAAAGTAGCTTCTTGCCATAAAATAATAGAAAGAAATAGTTCGACTAAAAGGAGTGTAAAAATCACAATGAATATCACAATATATGATGTCGCAAGAGAAGCTAGTGTTTCTATGGCAACCGTTTCCCGTGTTGTTAATGGAAATCCAAACGTTAAGCCAACAACAAGAAAAAAGGTATTAGAAGTTATTGATCGCTTAGGATATCGTCCAAATGCTGTTGCAAGAGGGCTAGCAAGTAAGAAAACTACTACAGTTGGAGTAATTATCCCTGATATCTCAAGCACATTCTACGCGGAATTAGCAAGAGGTATTGAGGATATTGCTACAATGTATAAATATAATATTATTCTAAGTAACTCTGATCAAAATAAAGATAAAGAGTTGCACTTATTAAATACCATGTTAGGCAAACAAGTGGATGGTATTGTATTTATGGGTGGCAATATAACAGAGGAACATGTTACTGAATTTGAAAAGTCTCCTGTACCAATTGTGCTTGCGGCTAGTATTGAAGAAAGCAAAAAGATTTCTTCTGTTAACATTGATTATGCGCAAGCTACGTACGATGTAGTAACTAGCTTTGTTGAAAAGGGCCATAAATCTATTGGAATTGTCCTTGGATCCTTAGAAGAACCAATCAACAAAAATGAGAAATTAGGCGGTTATAAAAAGGCATTAGAAGCAGCTGGAATCGAATTTAATGAATCCTTAGTTGTTGAAGGAGATTATAGCTATGAATCTGGTATGGAAGCTTTCGATAAATTAATTGAAGGTGATAATAAACCAACGGCAATCTTTGTTGGTTCAGATGAAATGGCTCTAGGTGTCATTCATGGAGCAGAAGACAAAGGATATAAAGTTCCGGAGGATTTCGAAATTGTTACCTCTGATAATACAAAATTAACACTAATGGTTCGCCCGCAACTGACAACTGTTGTACAACCATTGTATGATATCGGTGCCGTGGCTATGAGATTGCTTACTAAATATATGAATAAAGAAACAGTAGAAGATCATATTGTTACACTTCCACATCGTATAGAATCTCGAAAATCTACAAAATAAGTTTAGATACGGAAAAGACCAAAACCGGATTAAACATCCAGCCTTGGTCTTTTTTTGTTTAAGAAAAAAGGAAACGAGAAAAGAGTTGCTAGGACGGACAAAATATATTGCATAATGACGAATACTCTCTAATTTAGTGCGAAACACCAATCCAATCCAATTCACTACTCTACAGACACGATGCACTGTCTGCTTCCTGCAGAAACTAAAGACGCGAGGAGCATGGCGCTCACTTCATGGAAAGCGAAGTATATTCAGTTTGCGGGTGATTATCACAAACCTTCTTTCGTAAAATAAATAAAAACCCCAAACCATTATACGAATAGTTATTAGTGTGTACGAATAATAGTTTGAGGTTATGGTTATTGAAATATTTATGTTCCAACCTTATTGGAGTTAATTATTTTCTGTCTTTTTATCAGGCTTTTCTGTTTGTTCTTTATTGTTTTGCTGGTTATTTTCTGGTGGCTTGTCGTCTTTAGGTTTGTCATTATTTGGCTTGCTATTTTTTTCTTTGTTGTCTTTTGGCTTGTTCGCTGTTTGCTCTTTAGTATTGGTCTTTTTTTCTTGACTTTCCTTTTTAGTTTGACTCTCTTGCTTTTCTTGTGAATTGCCAATTACCACTTCATTTGATGCCTTTGATTCTTTCCCAGCAATATCAACTGCTTTAACAATATATTTTCCATTACCACCTTTAAAACTTAAGGTATTTGCTGCTTTTAAACTCTTTACTTTTTTGCCATTTTTATAGACCCGGTAACCAATTACATCTTTTTCGCTATGCTTGCTCCATTTAATAGTGTCACCTTTAAGATTGACTTTTAGTGCACTAGGAGCCTTCCCATTGTCTTCAATTTTATTGCTTGGAATGATAAGATTCTTGAGCTTTTGATTGTTCTCGCTTAGAATACTTGGATCGCTGATACGAATACCAAATAGCTTTTCGATATAGTCTGGATTTAGCATTAATCCTGGTTCAGCGAATTCACTTGGAGTAGAATCTAAAGCCATGTATTTCTTATCACCGATTTTTACATATTTACCTGCAACTAAACTGTCGTCCCTCTTAGATGGAACCGTTCCTGACTTGAATAAATCAGTTGTCACTAATCCGGCTTTTGAGCATCCCTCAGAAGGCAGTAGTCCAGAAATAGAACATACAGATTGTCTTACGATTCCACCAGGCATCTTGAAGCTTTTGGACGGAGCTACAAGATCAGGTGCAACGTCATATGCAGCATTCAGTAAATCTGCCCATAAGTAGTTAGTACGGTTACTATAAGAAGGCAGCGAACCAGTTTGTAAAGATTTTGGTGTATCATAACCTGTCCAAACTCCAAAAGTTACATTTGGATTTGTCGCAACTAACCAAGAATCTGTAAAGTCTTGGGCTGTTCCGGTCTTACCTGCCCAGTCAGAATTAAATTTTAGGCGGCTGTTTACGGCAGCGGCTGTTCCGCGATTCATCACATCTCTCATCATGTCTAATGTTAAGTATGCGGTTTGTGGGCTAAATACATCGACAGGTTTTACTTCATGCTGATAAATAACATTGCCATCTTTATCTTCAATCTTGTCAATCATATAAGAATCGATAAATTTCCCACTATTAGCAAAGGTAGAAAAGGCATTGGTATTTTCTTCAACAGTTATACCATCCTCCAGTCCACCGATAGCAGTAGCCCTGTTTGAAGCATCAGCAGGAGTTAATGACGAAACGCCCATTTTTTCTAAGAATTTAATTGGTTTCTGTGGCAATATATCAATATATGCTTTTACTGCTGGAACATTGTATGATTGCTGTAGTGCATATCTTGCTGTTACTAAACCATGAAATCGCGAGTCATAGTTGTTTGGCCAAATACTCCCTGGTTTACTAGGATTTAATCTTAATGGAACGTCTGGTAAAACACTTCCAGGCGATAATGTTCCCAGTTCAATTGCTGGACCATAAACTAAAAGTGGTTTCATGGTTGAACCATTTGATCTGACACTACGTGTGGCATGATTTGTTGCTTCTCGATTATAATCACGCCCTCCAACAAAACTTAAAATAGCCCCAGTTTTGTTTTCTATCAAAATTGCTCCAGTTTCAACAGGTTCCATAATAGTCACTTTTTCTTTTGTTTCTGGATCAATCACTTGTTGTTTCTTATCTGGTCCAAAAAGAGAGAAATTTTTGACTGCCTTTTGTTGAATATCATAGATTTTTTTATTGATGGTACTATGAATTTTGTATCCATTTTGATGGATCTGACGATCAGCAAGTGTAGTGTATTGTTCTGCTAATACATCGTCTTCTTGCAAGTCTTCTTTTGTATATCCATCTTCTTTTGCTAACAATTCGGCAATAATTTCTATGCTTCTTTGTTGGATTTCAATCGTAACAGCCGGATAATCTTCAATTGGACTTTTTTGCGGACCGATAAAATCCTTCGTTATGTCATATTTCATGGCAGTATCATATTCTTGTTTAGATATTTTCTTTTGGTCATACATTCGGTTTAAAACTGTTTTCAATCGATTTAAACCTGGTTCTAAATTCTTTTTTAATTTTCCTTCTTGTGTAAAAGGAGTGTAGCCAAATGGACTTTGTGGAAGCCCTGCGATAAATGCAGCTTGAGGCAAAGTTAAATCCTTTGCATCTACACCAAATATACCATTTGCTGCAGCCTGTACACCTGCAATGTTTCTGCCAGATGAATTTCTTCCTAAGGTTGAAACATTTAAGTAAGCTTCTAATATTTCATCCTTCTCAAAGAATTTCTCTAGCCTCAGTGCTAGGAGAATTTCTTTTGCTTTTCGTTCAAAAGAGACTTCGTTAGTTAAAATTTGATTCTTTATTAACTGTTGAGTTAACGTACTTCCACCAGATTGCGTAGAAGAGTTTGCTACTTCTTGAAATAATGCACGGAAGATTGCTTTTGGAACTACTCCGTTATGATTGTAGAAATTTTCATCTTCAGTAGCGATAACAGCATCTTTTAAATAGGGAGAAACATCTTTAATTTTTACTTCTTCCCTCTCAAGGTCTGTAGGCACTTTTCCTAAATACTCATTGTTAGCAAAGAATAACTCTGAAGTTTCTTCGTAATTATAAATATCTTTTTGCATTGTTGTGTAAGGACGGATTGGCTCATCCTTAACAAGTGATGCAAAGTATCCTGCACCAATTCCTAGCCCAAATGCACCCCCTACCACAGTAATGATGATAAAGAGCAAAGCTATATTCCATGTTACTTCATAGGTTAAACGGGCTCCTTTCAGTGTTCGTTTATTGGTGAAGAAGTTTTTAAAATGGTTTAAAGCATTTTTCCACTTCGGCCTTTCGTTCATGGTATCATTCCCCCTAAAATCACATACATTATAGCATAAAGGAGAGGGGAATATAGACAGAGTTCGATATTTTTCCTGTTTCTTCGAATAATTGTTTGACATTAACAGCTTTTATGTGATAAAAATAAACTAACTATATATTGATTCGTTATTGCTTTGAAGGGAAGAAGTAGTTCTTTTATCACTATAAACAGAGAGCCATTGGTCGGTGCAAAATGGTATAAATAAAAGAATGAATTACCTCCTGGAGCTTTCACTGGGAAAGTTATAGTAAATTAGTAGCAGTGAACGGCTTGAACCGTTATTCAAATGAAGTGGAGAATCTATTTTCTCAAGTTTTGGGTGGTACCGCGCTGATTTGGCGTCCCTGCATATTAGATGCAGGGACTTTTTGTGTTTTTAAATCAATAACGAAAAATAGGACAAGGATATTTTACTTTATAATGGAGGAATATACATGAATTTACTAGAAGATCTTCAATGGAGAGGTATTATTTACCAACAGACAGATGAAGCAGGATTGAAAGAACAATTGGAAAAAGGAATGACTAGTTTATATTGTGGCGTTGACCCTACTGCTGATAGCATGCATATTGGACATCTATTACCGTTTTTAACATTAAGACGTTTTCAAAACGCTGGACATCGCCCAATTGTGTTAGTAGGTGGGGCAACAGGTTTAATTGGGGATCCAAGTGGAAAAAGCGAAGAAAGAAAGCTACAAACATTAGATGTTATTGGCTATAATGTAAAATGCTTACAAGGACAATTGGAAAGAATCTTTGACTTTGATGGAACAAAAGGTGCAATTATGGTGAATAACTATGATTGGGCAGGGAAAATGGATATTGTTACATTCTTACGTGATTATGGAAAACACATTGGAATTAATTATATGTTAGCAAAAGATACCATTGCTAATCGTTTAGAAACAGGGATATCTTTTACTGAATTTACGTATACAATTTTACAAGCATTAGACTTTTTACATTTATATGAACATCATGATTGTAAATTGCAAATTGGCGGAAGTGACCAGTGGGGGAATATTACAACAGGGTTAGAATTAATTAGAAAGAACATGCCAGAAGGGGCTAAGGCGTATGGTTTAACCATTCCACTTGTGACAAAGGCAGATGGTACGAAGTTTGGTAAAACGGAAAGTGGTGCTGTTTGGTTAGATCCTGAAAAAACAACTCCTTATGAATTTTATCAATTTTGGATTAACACAGCAGATGCTGATGTGATTAAGTATTTGAAATTCTTTACTTTCCTTTCTAAAGAAGAAATTGAGGAATTAGAAAAGTCTGTACAAGAAGAGGCTCATCTCCGTAAAGCTCAAAAAACATTAGCGGAAGAGATGACGAAATTAATTCATGGAGAATCTGCCCTAGAACAGGCACAAAAAATAACGGCAGCGCTCTTTAGTGGAGATATAAAAAATTTAACGGCAGAAGAAATCAAACAAGGTTTTAAAGATGTGCCAACATATGAACATACAGAAGGAGAAGCTCTGCTTGTTGATTTATTAGTGGCTGCTGGTATTGTATCCTCGAAAAGACAAGCGCGCGAAGATATAACAAATGGTGCTGTCTATATTAATGGAGAGCGCAAACAGGAACTAGATTATGCACTTACTGAAGAAGATCGAATTGAAGGACAGTTTACCGTAATCCGTCGAGGCAAGAAAAAATATTATTTAATTAAGTTTTAATGGCAACCACCCTAAAAGGAAACTTTTAGGGTGGTTTTTTTGAAATGAAATAATGGTGTTTAATAAAATGAAATCAGTTTGTCGACAAACTGATTTTAGAAAAGTTAAAAGGGATTTTGATGCATTGCTTGTAGTGTGTAAGGGGTGAGATTCCTGTGGATTAGCGAGACAGCCTGAGATCCTGCAGGCTGTCAGCAGACCGCGGCTCAGCGCAAGTTCCACGGAAAGCAATGTCACTATTCTAAGAAATTATTAAATATACCATAGACCAACTTCTATTTCTAAAATTCTAAGGTTTGTCTACTGTCTGATGAAAGAACCATTTTTCATCAGACAGCATTTTTATGGCAACATTTTGTTACAATATATTGTCTAAAATGTGAAAAAGATATATTTTTTTCCATTTCTAATCTGTTTATCCAACAAATTGTTTTATACTTATAATAAACAATTGTTGAAGGAGGGAGAAACGGGAAGATGTAATAGACTTACTTTTCCTGTGAAATCAATGAAACTAAACAGTGAAGTCTTAAATGTACCGTCTCCTTTTTTAGAGTATATTGTAATGCGAATGTTTATGATGAAGTATTATGAAAAGGATCATTATTCTATCGCTTTTCAATACCCTTTAAGTCGTTTTGAGAGCAGCTATGTGATTCCGGAATTTCAAATGCTTTTTGATAAAGTAAAGTGGAAAAATAATATTGTTACTTTAATTAATCTACGGGCAAATATATATGAACAAATCCTCCTGCAAGTGAATCAATGTGATAGTCGATCATCCTATATGGCGATAATAGATTATTTGAATCAACAAACAAAAGTAGAAGATCGAATGGACTGCTTTCCGACAATCCTAACAGGAGATCTCGTTTCCCCCGAATGGAGTGTGGACTTCCAAAAGGACGGTATAATAGAACTATTTAAGAATCAAGAGATATTAGGGGATAAAATATGTCTTACTAGCAGGGAAGAAAAGGGGAAAGAAAAATGGGAATTTCAACAAATAATAAACCAGGTTGTCCATGAATATTGGCTTGTATATGAACAAAAAAGAGAAAAGACTGTTATTCAGATTAGTCTCCCGAATGTTAAATATACAAGAGATATAGAAATGAGAATAAAGGATTTGTTCTTTCCTTTTTTTCACCAAGTGCAAGTAGCAACATTTTTTTATGAAGAGGGATTATTTATAAATAATATTCTTGTAAAAAGACCAAAAAAGAAAGAAAAGGCTAATTGGGGAGAGCTCCTTTTTCCTTTGGGAGGAAAAGGGAATTGTGACTAGAAAAGACATAATGTCATTAAAAAAAGCCCTAATTCCAAAAGGAAAAAGGAGCTTTTTTTAGTAATTCTATTAACGAGAATAGAACTCAACGATAAGAGCTTCGTTAATTTCAGCTGGTAATTCAGAACGTTCTGGTAAACGAGTGAATGTACCTTCTAATTTATCTGCATCGAAAGTTAAGAAATCAGGTACGAAGTTATTTACTTCTACTGCTTCTTTAACAACTTCAAGGTTGCGAGATTTTTCACGTAAAGTGATAGTTTGACCAGCTTTAACGCGGTATGATGGGATATCAAGGCGTTTGCCATCTACTAAGATATGACCATGGTTAACTAATTGACGTGCTTGACGACGAGTACGAGCTAAACCTAAACGGTAAACAACGTTATCTAGGCGAGTTTCTAATAAGATCATGAAGTTTTCACCATGCTTACCAGTCATTTTACCTGCGATATCAAAAAGATTACGGAATTGACGTTCGTTCACACCATACATATGACGAAGTTTTTGTTTTTCTTGTAATTGTAATCCGTATTCTGATAATTTTTTACGTTGGTTTGGACCATGTTGTCCTGGAGCGTAAGGGCGTTTATCTAACTCCTTACCTGTACCACTTAAAGAAATACCAAGACGACGAGAAAGTTTCCAGCTTGGACCTGTATAACGAGCCATAATTGACTCCTCCTTCATGTTTTTATTTGGTAAAATAAAAACAGATGTAACATGTCTTCTTGTTTATTTTGTCTTCCTGTACCTTCGCCCTAGCAGCCAAGGGTTACTCAATACACCATCAAATCAATATTTGAGGAACAAAATAAGACAAAAAGTGTTTACATATGCTGCGCTATTTTACACAAAGAATATTATATGTTTTTTATAGGTGAAAAGTCAAGTAGTATTTGCAGATACGTTACTTTTCGAGAAAATCGTAGTATATCAACAAGATCTTATCATTTTTTTTCTACCTATTTATTGCCAATATGATATAATTAGTATAATTTAACTAGATTATCCTATTAGGTAATATATCCTAGAAATCCTTTTACATATATTTCATTGAAAGCCTATTGGGTAGCAATACTTTGAAGGATTTTATGCGTAATATTCCTCCAGTTTGAATAGGTATACATTATAAGTAATTAGAACTGTTTTTTGTTATTAGCATTATTAGTTAATGTCCTCCAAGAAATTATTTCCCTGTTATTAATTATGTGCTTTGTTTCTCAGAAATTTGTTGCGATTTAATTTCCAAAACTATATTTATTATTAAATAACCAAAATGGGATGGGAATTTATTTATAATGAGATTGCATATATCGATTTATTTTGTCTATGTAAATTATGAATAAATAATCAAAGAATGAATAGTTAGGTGAATTAGGTGATAAATACATGGACTTCCTTGGCCACCAAAAAATATTAATGTTAAAAAGTCGTTTTTTTGATTTATATAATACGAAAGTGATACATGAAAACATTGGCATCATCACGCAAGCTGCACTTGAAGCAATCCGAGAAGTATTTGGTGCCGTTGAAGTAACTTTGTATACTAACGAAGAATGGGATGTTAATTGGAAGATTGTATCTTCAACTGTATTAAAGAATTGCGAAGATAAAGCTGTTTGTCTGAACGAAGACATATCTTTTCTATGCGAATATAAATTTTCTCGAACTTCTATAAAAGATGATTTGGCACATGATTATATGTTGTTAGCACTTAATAACAAGAAAAAAGAAAAAGTCGATTATATTTTAGCGATTAAAATGAAGAAGGAAATATTGGATGACCCCAATGAAGAGAGTTTTTTGTTAGAGATGGCAGGGAAAGAAGTCGGAAGTTTTTTTGCGAATATGCAGAATATTGCGGACGCAATGAAAGAAAAAAAGAAATACAAGCAGTTATTTAAAGTGACGGAGAAATTTCATTCATCCATGATGATGGAAGACGTATTAAGAGAAGTTATCTTCACTTTAAAGGAAGTTTACCCATTCTATCATTATTTTCTTCTGCTTTCCCACGATAACAATAGTCCAACAGATTTACCAGTTAAGGACTTAGAATATGATGGCGAAAATATGGCTGCGATGGAAGCTTATGTCACTGCTGAATTGCAATTCGAAAACTTAAAAGAGGAAAAAAGTTCAGTTATTTATGCTCCTTTAAAAGGAAAACAAGGAGTCTATGGCGTTTTGCAAATTATTGTTCCAAATGCAATCTCCTTTCCGAAAAACGAAGTGGAATTTATTTCTTTATTAGCTAATACAGCAGGAGGGGCTTTGGAAAATGCTCAGTTATATCAACAATCAAAAAAATTAGTTACAGATTTGCAACTAATTAATGAGGCATCTCATCAATTAAATTCTAATTTGCGCTTAAACGAAATAATGACCTATATTTGTGAAAGAATATCTGCTAGTTTTGATGCACAAGAAGTAGGATTTATCTTATTTTCACTTGAAAACAATTCTACAAAAGTGCTGTCAGGGAGCTCTTCTTTCTTTTTTAATCAAGAATCACAGCAATATATTAAATATGTTAAAGAAAAAATTCAAATCGAGAAAGATTCTCTGTTTCTAGGAGATTTTAGTATGCAGCTTGAGGGGGCACGATATAAATCCATTATGGCTGTGCCGATGATGCAAACAGGTGTATTAAAGGGGGTTGCGATTGTCATGCATCCTTCTGCCTATCATTTTTCCTTTGATACATTTAAACTATTACAATCATTGATTCATCATTCGACCCTTGCCTTAACCAATTCTTTGTTAAGAGAAGAATTAGAAAAAATGGTTGTTACAGATCATTTAACAAAATTATATTCAAGAAATTATTTGGATGAAAAAATCCAAATGTCTTTACGGGAAGATAAGGAAGGAACGTTTATTTTAATTGATATCGATGATTTTAAATTGATAAATGACACATATGGTCATCAAATTGGCGATGATATTATTATACAGGTAGCGAATATTATTAAAGATAATATTCGAAGTTCTGATATTGGTTCTAGATGGGGTGGAGAGGAATTAGCCATTTATCTTCCTAGAGTTCCTCTTTCTTTAGGTGTTACTATTGCTGAAAGATTAGTAAAAAAGGTAAGGGGAAATTCTAAACCAGCAGTAACCATTTCATGCGGGGTTTCTTATTGGAATAAACAAAGTAATGATACGTATAATACCCTTTTTAAGCGTGCTGATAAAGCATTGTACACGGCAAAAGAAACAGGAAAAGACAAGGTTATTATTCAAAATACTCTTCTTATTTAGAGAATAAAAAGGTGTTTTACCTTTCTCCACAGGAAAGATAAAACACCTTTTTTGCAAGCTGACAATAACAAAATTATTCTTATAATTATAAATACTTAACTAAAGTAGAAGCGAATAATTCTAAGTATTTTTGATCCAATTCATCAAATCGATTCTTTTCTGGGGAATCGATATCAAGTACTCCAATTAATGTGCCATCTTCTTTGACTAATGGGATGACAATTTCGGATTGAGAAGCTGCATCACACGCAATATGGCCAGGGAATTGATGGACATCCTCAACTCTTACAGTTTCTTTATTGTGAGCAGCTGTACCACAAACACCTCTCCCAAATGGAATACGAACACAAGCAGGTAATCCTTGGAATGGTCCAAGAACTAGTTCATTTTCTTCTACCAGATAAAAACCTACCCAATTGATGTTTTGCAAAAATTGATTCAATAATGCGGAGGCATTAGATAGATTCGCAATAGCATTATGTTCTCCCTCTAATAATGCACGTAATTGCTTTTCAACTAATTGATACTGTTGTTCGCGGTTACCATTATATGTTTCGACACTAAACATGTATATCACCAATCTTTCTCATTTTAAATGTTGTTTTTTGACGATAAATACAGAAGAATCCAGCACTTTGTCGGAAGGTTTTTAAAGGATTCTTCCTACTGATAAAGAAATGTAATTAAATAGAAAACGATTGTCTTTACAAAAACAGTCTTTCTCAATTATATAGAAGTTTTTAATATTCAACCATACTTTTTAATGATTCGCAACAGAAAAGAGGTAGACTAGATGAAAGAAATTTCAACAAGGGATGCCATTGTGGAAGCAGCCGTTTCTTTATTTAATCGAAAAGGCTATCACGGTACTTCTATACGTGATATTGCTGGATTAGCAAAGGTGAATATTGCCAATATATCGTATTATTTCAATGGGAAACAAGGATTGTTAGAGTATTGCTATATGAACTTTTTTGAAACGTATTTAGAACTGCTTGAACAAGTATTTCTTCAGTCTGATAGTCCAACAGAGAAATTGAAGAAAATGGTGGATTGCATTATTACCTATCAATGTAAAAATCCACAGCTGACAAGATTTGTTTTACGAGAGGTATCCATCGATTCACAAGTTGTAAGAGAAATAATGTCCACCTATTATGTGAAAGAAAGGTATATTTTTACGCAAATCCTTGAAAAAGGAATCGAGAGGAAGGAATTTAGAAAACAATCTATTTCCTATAGTATTATACAATTAAAAGGACTGCTCTCGATGCCTTTTATTCATTCTTATTATGTGACCGAAGTTCTTCATATTTTTTTAAATGAGGACTACTTTAAAAGAAAATATTTAGAAGAGATTCATCGGTGGATTCACGATGTTGTTTGTTTGAACGAAAAAGAATTATTGATTATTCCATAACATGACGTCCCAGCCTTGCCCTAAATCTTTTGCCTGATGAGCATCAGATCCATATACTAAAGGGATATCACGGTTTATCGCTTCCTGCACAATCCATTTAGGGGGATATGGTTCTTTGCAATATGGCTTATTTACGCCTGCACCATTATAATCCAGTTCATATCCATGTATTTTCACTTCATCTAAAATGGTGAAAATAATAGTTTGAAAGTTTTGTTCCTGTGGATAAAGCTGCTGGAACTTATGTATAAGGGTGATGTGGCCTAGTCTTTTTGGCTTGGCTGGGCCTAAGTCTGCTTTAATCGATTTAAGAAGTGTTTGATAGTAGCAGTCATATAGTTTTGAAACTCCCCCATACTGTTCCACCATATGTCCAAAATATTCAGGACTATAATCCACACAATCATAACGATTAGATAATGGATTTTTCAAAAAGTGAACACTTAGGATACTGTCGTCCAAAAAATGTCCCCATTCAGCTAGAAAATCTTTTATTTCTAGTTCGAATCCTTCTATATAATCTATTTCAAGTCCTATATTGATCTTTATTCTTTCTTTATATTCTTTCTTGATATGCTGAACTTCCTTTATGTAGAAAGGCAATGCTTCCAGCGTTATACTACTATCCTGTGTTGGGGTGGTATCGATAAAACTTTTTGGTAAGGGTGCATGCTCTGTAAATGTCATTTCCGTAAAACCCAGCATAATTGCTTGTTCAACGTATTGCCTAAGCGAATCCTTCGTTCCATGAGGACAAAATGGTGTATGGATATGTCCGTCCTTCTTCATTGTAATTACCATCCTTTCTATTCCTTCTATATTCAATATATACTTAATTTAACAGCGAGGTAAATAAAGAAGTTTTCCTACGTGTATTTTTAAATGAATCCTTATATAATGAAGATATCTATCGAACTTTGAAAAAAGAATACGAAATTATGAAAAAAACGTAAAATAATAGTCAAAAATTGTCGTTTACATGTTATCATAAATACAAAGAATTTTACTTGCTTATAAGGAGACATCTCTTAATTGTTTTAACATATTTCGTTATCACATAGATTTGTTGAACTTAATAAGTTTTTTAGGGCATTTAATCCTTTGTCTTTATTTACGGATTACTGCTGCTTAATTTTGATTAACAATAGTGAAAATAGATACGGAATTATGGCCGGTGTATGAACAGGGGGCTTCAAATGAATTACATAATTGGAGGAATAGGAATAGTTATTTGCCTATTCGTAGCGGGATATTTTATTAAAAGAAAGTATTATAACGGAGTAGATGAATTAGAAAACTGGAAAATAAATATCATGAATCGTCCAGTACTGGAAGAGCTCGCGAAGGTTAAACAATTAAATATGATTGGACAAACTGAAGAGTTATTTGAAAGATGGAGAAAAGAATGGGACGATATCGTTACGGCTGAATTACCTGAAATTGAAGAGCTGCTTTTTGATACAGAGAGTTATATTGATAAATATAATTTTCCAAAAGCGAAAAAGACACAAGATATTATTCGGATGAAAATGGAAAGTGTGGATAAAAGAATTGATACACTATTAGAAGAGCTTAATAACCTTGTCGGCAGTGAAGAAAAAAACCGCACTGAAATGGAAGAACTTAAAGAATCTTATCGTGTCAGCAAAAAAAATCTTTTAGCCCATCGCCATACTTTTGGTGATACAGAGAAAAAGATTGAAACAATGCTTCAAGAAATAGCGGAATTATTTATTACTTATGATGAGAAAACGAATAATGGAGATTATTTAGAAGCAAGAGAAATAGTATATAAAATCCAGGATCGTTTATCAACTATTACTTATTTGATTGAAAAAATTCCTCCATTATTAATTGAATGTCAAACGAAGCTGCCAGAACAACTTGATGAGTTAAAAGATGGGTATGCAGATATGATAGAGCAAGGATACATTTTAGAACATTTGCAAATGGAAGAAGAAATAGCAAGTTTAACTAATGAACTTGCTTCCACAGAAACAGATTTAAAGGAAGGAAATGTGGAAGCTGTAGAGAAGGTTGTTTCTGAAATTCAGGATAAACTAGATTTACTTTATGACTTATTAGAAAAAGAAGTGCTAGCAAAAAATTATTGCCATATCAATATGAATGCAACAAAAGAAATCTTAGCAGATGTACAGCAAGGAAATGCGCAGCTTCAAGTAGAGGTTGGATTGTTACAAAAGAACTATAATTTAGATAATGAAGATATTGAGCTTCAATTTAAGCTAGAGAAGAAATTAAATTTTCTTTTCAAGCAATATGAAGTATTAGAGCATAAACTACTGACCGAATCAGCAGCACATACACTTTTGGGAGAAGAGTTAAAAGTATTAAAGGAACAGTTAGAAAATGCTTCTTTAGAACAAAAAGCACTATTTGAAAAGCTTCATGCCCTTCGTAAAGACGAAGTTTCTGCCCATAATCGCTTAAGAGAATTAAGTAAACAAGTGGCCGATGCGGTAAGAAGAGTGACAAATAGCAATTTGCCAGGTGTGACAGAGGAATATAATCAACTAATGCAAGAAGCAAAAGAGAGTATTGATCAAGCAAAAAGAATGCTAGAGCATACGCCGTTAAATATGGTTGAAGCGAAGAAGATCATTGATGTGACCGAAGAAAAAGTGACAATGCTAGTAAACGTAACAATTGAATTGGTTGAAACGGTTTATTTAGCAGAGAAAATTATTCAATATGGAAATAGATATCGTCGTAAATATCAAAAAGTCCATCAAGGTTTATTAGAAGCTGAAGCTCATTTTAGAAACTACCGCTATAAAGAGGCATTGCAATATGCAGCAGCCACCATCGAAGAAATAGAGCCAGGCAGTATGAATAAAATCGAAGCTTGGTCAAATGAATGGAAAGAAAATCAACATTAAGAAGCCAAAGTAATATGTGTAAAAAAGTCTGAGGAAATCAACTCAGACTTTTTTTTACGGAATGAAGGGAATGGTGCAGCTTATCCGTGTATTTGCAAAAGGTTTAACATATGGTAGCATTATAAAGTAAAACTTTCATGGTGGGGCTTAATACCTAAATGCAACGGGCATCTGTCGTTAAGTGTTTGGCTTAGCGGATATCCTGTCAAAGAGTATAAAAAAGCAGCGCAGTTTTCAATCGATAAATATTCTTTTGAAAAACCACTTCTTTCTAGAAAGATCCTATTTTTAAGATATGATACGACTAATGGCTGTTAATAAATATATCCATTTAACTAAGTAAAGTTAACTTTTTCAAGGAAAGGAAATTCCGATGTAATGATCTATATAGATAATAGTGCTACAACTAAACCTTTTTCAGAAGTTCTTGAATCTTATACAACAGTATCTCAAAAGTTTTTTGGAAATCCATCCTCGATCCATCGGATAGGTATGGAAGCGGAGAAACTACTAATACAGGCAAGAGAGCAAATTGCTGAGCTCTTAGAAGTAAAGAGTAATGAAATATATTTTACTTCAGGAGGAACAGAAGGGAATAATACTGTTTTAAAAGGGATAGCTCGTACGTTTAAAGGAAAAGGAAATCATATAATAACAACAACTATTGAACATGATTCTATTCACAAGGTAATGGAACAATTAGCAGAAGATGGTTTTACTATTACGTATGTCCCCGTTAATAAATATGGACAAGTTTCTGCAGAAGATATAGTCAAACATATTCGTAAAGAAACCATCCTAGTCTCAGTGATGCATGTTAATAATGAAGTAGGTTCAATTCAGCCGATTGAAGAGATAGGCAAGTGTTTATCTAATTATCCGAATGTTTTTTTTCATGTGGATGGAGTTCAAGGAATTGGAAAGCAGCCAATTTCTTTAAAGAAGGCTAATGTAGACGCTTATACGATTTCAGCACATAAATTTCATGGACTTAAAGGGAATGGCGTTCTTTATATAAAAGAAGGTAAAAGAATTCAACCACTATTAGCCGGCGGTGGTCAAGAAAATACTTTTAGAAGTGGAACAGAGAATGTAGCTGGGGCAGTAGCAACTGCCAAGGCATTACGGATGCAGTTACAAAATCAAAAAGAGAAAATGTCTGTCCTCACACAAATAAATCTTTATTTGCGTGAACAGCTAGCTAGAATAGATGGTGTCTCTATCCATTCGCCAGCTCTAGGAAAAAGTGTGGCCCATATTCTTAATTTCTCTATTGAAGGAATAAAAGCAGAGGTATTTGTTCATGCATTAGAAGAACGTGATATTTATATTTCTACAACGAGTGCATGTTCTTCCAAAACTAATAAAGTTAGTAAGACATTATTAGGTATGGGTGTACCCGAACAAATTGCTGAAAACTCTTTTCGAATTAGTTTATCGTATGCAAACACAATGGAAGAAATGGAAAAAGTAATGGCTGCAATACAAGATATTAAAGAATGGTTGAGAGGTGTAATGAAATGAAATATGATCGTATTTTAATACGCTATGGGGAACTATCTACAAAGGGGAGAAATAGAAAACAATTTGTAGATAAATTAAGACGGACAATTGCAAAGTCTTTAGAGGCATTTCCGACTGTGTCTATTGAAGCAAAAAGAGAAAGAATGTATGTATTATTAAATGGGGAAGATGTTGACGGAATTTCCAAAGTTCTAAAAAATATCTTTGGTATTCAATCTTTTAGTCCTGCAATAAAGCTAGAAAGAGATATCGAAATAATCAAAGCGGCAGCTTTAGAAATTGTTACTTCTTTATATGAGGAAGGGTCTACTTTCAAAATAAGTGCTAGACGCGCAGATAAAGGGTTTGAACTTGACACTAATGAAATCAATCAGACAATTGGTGGTCATTTATTAAAAAATATCCCTGGTTTAAAAGTAGATGTTAAAAACCCTGATATAAATGTCCAAATTGAAGTCAGAACAGAAGCTATCTACCTTTCCTGTGAAAATATAGCAGGAGCAGGAGGATTACCTTCAGGAACAAGTGGAAAAGCAATGTTGATGTTATCTGGAGGATTAGATAGTCCGGTAGCTGGATACTTGTCCATGAAAAGGGGACTTGAAGTAGAGGGAGTACATTTCTTTAGTCCGCCGTTTACTAGTGAAAGAGCAAAACAAAAGGTAATTGATATTTCGGAGAAACTGGCCAGTTTTAACGGACATTTTGTTTTGCATATTGTTCCATTTACGACAATTCAGCAGTTGATTCATAAACAAATTCCAGAGAACTATACGATGACTGCAACACGAAGAATTATGTTAAGAATCACAGATGAAATTCGGAAAAGACAAGAAGCATTAGCTATCATTACGGGAGAAAGCTTAGGGCAAGTGGCGAGCCAAACGCTCGAAAGCATGTATGCGATCAATGACGTGACTAATACTCCTATTTTAAGACCTTTAATAACAACAGATAAAACGGAAATTATTGAATGGGCAAAGAAAATTGATACCCATGATATTTCCATTCGTCCATATGAGGATTGTTGTACAGTATTTGTGCCTTCTTCTCCAAAAACAAAACCGAAAAAGGAAAAAATACAGTATTATGAAAGTTTTACTGATTTTGAGCCCTTGATTGAAGAAGCAGTCAAAAATGTGGAAACGATAATTCTGAAAAGAGAAGAGAGTAATAAAGTAAACACGGAAACGGATTCCCTTTTCTGAGCGAAGCAGTATAATTTTTGGTAACAAAAATTCCCAATATTTTATTTTTGTGAAGAATTACCAGTAATTAAAACGAATGAATGCCATGTGTATTACACATTCTATTATCACAAGGAGGTGATACACATGGCAAGCAGCAACAATTCAAATCAATTATTAGTACCTGGAGTTTCTCAAGCTCTAGATCAAATGAAATATGAAATTGCTACTGAGTTTGGTGTAAACTTAGGTGCTGAAACAACTTCTCGCGCTAACGGTTCAGTTGGTGGTGAAATCACTAAACGTTTAGTTCAAATGGCTGAGCAACAATTAGGCGGCGGTTTCTCAAAATAATTGAATAAAATGGCTACAAGGAGCAAGGCATAACGCCTTGCTCTTTCTTTGCGGTATTGTTTAAAAATAAATGGGGCTGAGACAAAACTAAAAAGGATATGCTTAAAGCTGAATAATCATTTGTTGAATTAGACGAATGATAAATAAAATCTATTTTTGTTTCTCTCCCCGCGGAAAGCGAGTGACTGGAGCGCAATGGAACGAACTTGTTTTTTAGCTATAAAAAAGATAAATCAGCGAAAAGAAAAACCCGAACTATTACGATGTTTTATTGTATTATAGTTTGGCTTTTTCTTTATGTAAAATTCTTTTGTCCCACCCTCTTCTATCGAACTTCCATGTAGATATTAGAGTAATTCTTTAAAAAACTATCAATTTCCTAGTGCTTTGAAATTTAAATAATTTAAAAAATACAAATGGGGTAGTATAATGGGTTAAGTATTTACAATTAGAATCAGGAGGAATTGATTATGAAGACGGAAGATTTAATAGCTCCAAAACAATATAATTTTGTTTCGGAGATTGAGAAATTTGCCCAGAATCAAGATAGACTTGCATTGAAATGGGAGAACGAAGAAGGCGAAACAAAAGAAGTTACATATTCCTCCTTAATGAAAGCAGCAAATAGAATAGGAAATGTATTTAAGGATGAGGGTTTACAAAAAGGAGATGTCGTGCTTGTTATTGTTCCGCGAATAATAGAAGCATATCAAGTATATTTAGCTGCATTAAAATTAGGATTAACGATTTTACCAAGTTCCGAAATGCTGCGTGCCAAAGATTTGCAATATCGGATCAAGCATGGAGATGTAAAAGCAGTTGTTAGTTATTATCCTTTCATAGGCGAATTAGAACTAGTGGAAGATATACATATGATTAAACGGTTTGTGCTGGGAGAAGAAAAAGAAGGATGGATGCATTTAGATGCAAGGGCACAGGATGTTTCTGACGAGCTACAGTTAGCTCCTACATTGAAAACAGATACGGCTTTTATTTCCTATACTTCAGGAACTACAGGGAACCCAAAAGGTGTTGTACATACGCATGGCTGGGCATATGCTCACCTAAGAACAGCTGCTCCAAATTGGCTCTGTATTGAAGAAGGAGATTTAGTGTGGGCAACAGCAGGACCTGGATGGCAAAAATGGGTATGGAGTCCTTTATTATCAGTATTAGGTTCAGGAGCAATTGGACTTGTTTATCATGGTAGATTTAATCCGGAAAAATATTTACAGCTTTTG
Organism: Niallia circulans; assembly: GCF_003726095.1. Taxonomy (NCBI): domain Bacteria; kingdom Bacillati; phylum Bacillota; class Bacilli; order Caryophanales; family Bacillaceae; genus Niallia; species Niallia circulans. The sequence continues at coordinate 2,403,151 of NZ_CP026031.1, read as the reverse complement.
GAGAAATATGAGGTTAATGTTTTCTGTTGTACACCAACGGAGTATCGTCTAATGGCGAAAGTGGAGGATATTCATAAGTATCAATTAAACCAATTACGAAGTGCTGTTTCTGCTGGCGAACCCTTAAACAGGGAAGTAATTGATGTATTTAAAGAACATTTCCACCTAGATGTACGTGATGGATATGGACAAACAGAAAATACATTATTAGTTGGGATAACAAAAGGAGTCGAATTAAGACCTGGATCCATGGGAAAACCAACACCAGGAAATTTGGTGGAAATTATCAATGAAGATGGTGAAATTTGTTCAGTTGGTGAAGTAGGAGACATAGCAGTTCACAAAGATACGCCAGCGTTGTTTAAGGAATATTTAAAAGAACCAGAAAGAACACAAAATCAATTTCGCGGGGATTATTACGTTACAGGAGATCGTGCGAGAAAAGATGAAGATGGCTATTATTGGTTTGAAGGTAGAAGAGATGATATTATTATCAGTTCTGGCTATACGATTGGACCATTTGAAGTGGAAGATGCGCTTGTTAAACATAAAGCGGTGAAAGAATGTGCGGTTGTAGCAAGTCCAGATCCAATAAGAGGGAATGTAGTGAAGGCATTTGTCGTCCTTAGAGATGGAATCGAAGGAAACGAGGAATTAACGAAAGAGCTGCAATCCCATGTAAAGAAATTAACCGCTCCTTATAAATATCCTCGGAAAATAGAATTTATGAATGAGCTACCAAAAACGACGTCAGGTAAAATTAGACGAGTTGAATTAAGAGAGAATGAAAAAAATAGTAAGTACTAAAATAGTATATTAAATGAAATAGGGAGACAAAAAGGGCACTTTAAAGAGTGTCCTTTTTGTAAAAAGAAAAGTGGAAATGGGAGGGGTTTTCATGAAAAAACTTATTTATGGTGGGAAAATATACACACTTAAAGAAGACGGAGATCTCATAGAAGCTATACTAACAGATGGACAGTATATAGTAGATTATGGTGATAAGGAATATTTGCAAGAAAAACATGGCGGAACCATAGAGGGAGAAATAGACTTAAAAGGCGATGTGCTTCTACCAGGCTTTGTCGATAGTCATATGCATTTGATTGGCCACGGAGAAAAGCTTTTAAGACTAAATTTATCTGCTTGCACATCAAAAGAGGAAGCTTTACAGATGTTAGCTAGTTATGCAAGGGATATTAAAGAAGGGCAATGGATTATTGGCGATGGTTGGAATGAAAACATGTGGCCTGAACAGAAAGTCCTGACAGCTAAGGACATCGATCAGCATGTTTCTAATCATCCCGTTCTCCTTAATCGGATATGCAAGCATGCGATTGCGGTGAATTCATATGCTTTAAAGATTGCCAATATTACAAATGATACACCAGTTCCATTCGGGGGAGTTATGGAGAAGGATGAATTAGGCAATCCTAACGGTGTATTTAAAGATCAAGCTCAAGAATTAATTACAAGTGTTCTACCAAAAGTAACAGACGAATATGTGGAGAATGCATTGCGAGCGGGAATTAAAGATGCTTATCGATTAGGCCTTACTGGAGCTCATACAGAAGACTTAAATTACTATCATGGATATAAAGGAACATATCAGTCCTTTAAAAAAGTAATCGAAGAAGAGGGCAATCTATTTAGAGCCCATCTGCTTGTGCACCATGAAGTGTTTGAAGAGATGATAGAAGATGGTGGGAAATACTTAGGTGGTTCCGAATGGGTAGAGTTTGGTAGCATGAAGATATTTGCAGATGGCGCTTTCGGAGGAAGAACTGCCTTTTTAAGTAGACCGTATCATGATGATCCTTCGACAAATGGAGTAAGTATTTTTACCCAAGAAAGGTTAAATGACCTAGTAGCAATGGCTAGAGAAAAAGAATGCCCGATTGCTGTACATGCCATTGGGGATGCTGCCTTTGAGATGGTGTTGAATGCCATTGAAAAGTATCCTTTGCAAGGCTTTGGGAGAGACCGTCTTATCCATGCAACCATGCTGCGCAAGGATTTAATCGAACGCTTGAAGGGATTACCTTTAATACTAGATATCCAGCCTAGCTTTGTAGTTTCCGATTTTCCATGGGTTATCGACAGACTGGGAGAGGAAAATTTAGCATACTGTTATGCTTGGAAAACTTTATTAGAAGAAGGGTTGCATTGTGCAGGAGGTTCAGATGCTCCAATTGAAAATGTGAATCCTTTAGTAGGAATTCAAGCAGCAGTGACAAGATCTAACCAAGAGGATAAACAAGGAAAAGGATATATTCCCAAAGAGGCTTTAACGATTTATGAAGCAGTTTGCCTGTATACAAAAGGCAGTGCCTATGCAATTTGTCATGAAGAGGATCGGGGGAAAATTGAGAAAGGGTATGTAGCGGATTTTACGATTTTAAATAAGGATATTTTTCACGTAAATCCACATGAAATAGAGAAAATCAAGGTAATGAAAACGATTGTTGGAAATGAAATAATGTATGAACGTAATTAACAGAGGAAGTTAATCCATTCCAAAGATTTCTAAAAAAGATTGATTGTCAGCCTCCAAAAAAATATATATAATATGGAATATTTCGATTGTAGAAAGAAGCGATGAAAAATGGAGAAAAATAATGTACGGATAGGGGCCATCTTTGCGGGAATTTCCTATTTAATATGGGGGCTGTTTCCGATATATTGGAAACATCTGCAAGGAGTAGGAGCAGATGAAATACTTGCAAACAGAATAGTTTGGTCGTTTATTTTTATGTGTATTTTACTAACTATTACACGGAAATGGACACTGTTTTTTCAAACACTACGATCTTTTAAGTATCAAAAAAAACAGGGGATTATGCTATTTATAGCCTCTGTGCTAGTTAGTTGTAACTGGTTTATCTATATTTGGGCGGTAAATGCCAACAAAATAATCGAAACGAGTCTTGGGTATTATATAAATCCATTAGTAAGTGTATTATTAGGCATTTTTGTGATGAAAGAAAAATTATCGAAGATCCAGTATGTTTCCGTTTTATTAGCTGCAATTGGAGTTTGTATTATTACATTCGCCCATGGAGCCTTTCCTTGGATAGCAATATCTTTAGCAATGACATTTGGTTTATATGGCTTGGCCAAAAAATTAATCAAAGTTGATTCCGATGTAGGATTAACATTGGAAACCATGTTTATTACCCCATTTGCACTCCTTTATATCGGTTATTTATTTGCTAAAGGGGATCATGCCTTTTTGGCCATTTCAACCAGTTTAGACTTTTTGTTAATTATATCAGGCGTGTTAACAGCTGTTCCGTTATTATTTTTCGCTAAGGGAGCGCAACGAATTCCTTTATCCATGCTAGGATTCATACAATACTTAACACCTACATTGACATTAATTCTTGGTGTATTTGTCTATCATGAGCCTTTTACAACGGCACACTTATTAGCATTTATATTTATTTGGTCTGCATTAACAATTTATTCTCTTTCACGAACAAAGCTATTTTCTTCAGCAAAAAAGAAAGAAGCTAAAGGAATAGCATGAGAAGTAAAATAATAAATATTGAAGTTGGTTTTTCTGAAACATTTTTGTTGGTAGGACGTATAGAAAATAGAACAAATATTAGGGGGTTTTGAGTGAATGAATGGAAAACGTTGGGCGGCTTTAGGAATAGCAGGTGTTATTTTTGCCTTCTCCATTATTACTAGTTTGGTATCAATAGCATTTACAACCGATGTGGAAGAGTTATTTGGGCAATTTCTAGGCGAAGGTAAAGCGCCTTATGTAGAAGAATACATAGAGGATGGTAATATTGCTAAGAAAATAGCGGTTCTAGAAGTGTCTGGAACGATACAGGATACTGGGGATGCTGATTCTCTTTTTTCAGCAGCTGGTTATAACCATACTTCCTTTATGGAAAAGCTGGATTACATAAAAGAAGATCCAAGTGTAAAAGGAGTTATTTTGAAAGTGAACTCTCCAGGTGGAGGAGTAGTGGAAAGTGCGCAGATTCACGATAAAATAGTGGAAATTCAAAAGGAAGCTAAAATACCTGTCTACGTATCAATGGGATCAATGGCAGCTTCTGGTGGTTATTATATTTCAGCTCCTGCTGATAAAATTTTTGCAAGTCCTGAAACATTAACGGGATCGCTTGGTGTTATTATGAGTGGATATAATTTTGAAGGTCTTGCTGAAAAGTACGGAGTCGAGTTTGTTACAATTAAAAGTGGTAAATACAAGGATATCATGAGTTCTACTAGAGAAATGACAGAGGAAGAAAGAGAAATTTTACAACGATTAATTGATAATTCTTATGCGGGCTTTGTTAAAGTCATTGCAGACGGACGAGGTATGAAAGAGGCAGAAGTAAAGAAAATCGCAGATGGTCGTATCTATGATGGAAGACAAGCGAAGGAATTAAATTTGATTGATGATTTTGGTTATTTTGATGATGTTGTAGAAAAGATGAAAGCAGACTATAAATTAAATGATGCTGCGGTTGTTAAGTATACGGACAATACTGGCTTTGGTTCCTTGTTTGGCATGACTGCGAAAAAATTAATAACAAGTGAGGATAAAGAATTAGCAAATATATTAAAAATCGTCACAAATGCTAACTCACCTCGTTTAATGTATTTATATGCAGAATAGGAGGGGAACTAATTGAGTAATGAACATGAAAAGTTGGAAACTGAAAATTCTTTAAAGGAAGAAACGGTGTCAGAAACTACTTTTTCGTACAATGAAATAGTAGATAGGAATGAGCAGACACCAATTGTACCAAAAGAAAAGAAGTTGCCATTGGGGGAAGTTTCTTATGTATATGCAGGATTTTGGATGCGCTTTTGGGCATATTTGGCAGATTTAATTATTGTTTCAAGTGTTAATCGTATTCTAATCTATCCTATTTTACGAATAGCAGATGTCCCGTTATATGAATCAGGTATTTTCTCTACGGTAAACATTTGTACTGCTATTACGTTTTATTTATATTTTGTGCTAATGACAAAATTTTTGAAACAAACATTAGGGAAAATGATTTTTGGGTTAAAAGTAGTCCCGATAAACAAAGAAAAACTAACATGGGATACTATTCTTTTCCGTGAGTGGATAGGCCGATTTATCTCCAGCAGCTTTTTCATTTTATATGCTTTAGTTGCCTTCTTACCAAAGAAACAAGGAATTCATGATTTATTTGCTGATACGGCAGTAGTACATGATCGTTAACAGAAAATGAGATTAGGATTGCAGTATTCTAACTAATATAGACCTGAACAATTATATGGAAATGTTTATTTTTCGTATAATTGTTCAGGTTTTTTGTATTGATTGGGTGAGATACGGATTCTGGTAATTCCACCTGACTTAGCATGTTTAATTTTGGCTGTTTTATCCAATAATAATAAGCTGAAGGGAAGTGTTACCAAAATGAAAGTTCTTTTCATTCTAGCTATTATAATTGGTGCTTTTTTATTACTTCTACTATTTTCATTTTTTTAAAATTAACGATACATATCCGCTATTACCATAAGAAAGATAACGATGATTTAAAAATAGAAGTTCGTGCGTTATTTGGAATTATTCGCTATAAGAAGACAATACCTCTAATTAAAATAGATGAGGACTCTCCGACATTGGTAATAGAAGAAGAAACAGAAATAACAGGCAAAAAAGAGAAAATAGAGGATACAAAACAATTTTCCGGCTCAGATTTATTAAATTTTTTGTCCAATTCCCAAGAGCTATTAAATCATGTTGTTCATTTTCACCGCATAGTAAGGTTATTTTTAGCAAAACTAACAATAAAGAATATAGAATGGAGCTCTATTGTAGGTTTAGGAGATGCCGCACATACAGGGATGATTTCAGGTGCTATTTGGTCAGTAAAAGGCAGTATCATCGGAATGATTAGTAATTATATGAAGCTGCATGATATGCCGAAAATAAACATCTATCCTCAATTTCAGGGAGTTGCCTCTGAAACATTATTTTCTTGTATGATTCAATTTCGGTTAGGGCATGCTATGATGGCAGGAATTAAACTGGTGAAATATTGGAAAGATGGTTTCCCTAATTTTAAAACAAAGGAAACGTCTATCCAAAGTAAACAATAGACAATGGAGGAATAGGAAAATGTCAGATCATCCGATTCAAGGCTTAATGACAACTGCAATGGAAAATTTAAAAGAAATGATTGATGTTAATACGATTATTGGCGATCCTGTGGAAACACCAGATGGCAGTGTGATTTTAACTGTGTCTAAAGTTGGATTTGGATTTGCGGCTGGAGGCAGTGAATTTACGTTAGAGAACCATTCATTAAATGATTCTTTAACAAAGCATCCTTTTGGTGGAGGTAGCGGTGGTGGAGTTAGTATTACACCAATTGCATTTCTGATTGTAAATGCTCAAGGAGTAAAAATGGTCCACTTAGATGAAAGTACTCATCTTTATGAAAAAATCTTGGATATTGCTCCACAAGCTGTTGATAAAATTCAGCAAATGTTTGCTAAGAAAGATTCGTCTTCTGATTCCAACAGTAGTGAAGGACAATCACAGCAACAAAAAGAAGATATTGAATTTTAATATTCAGCAAGCCGCAAATTTAATTGTTAGCAAAACGAGTTCACAAGAATCGGTGAGCTCGTTTCACTTTGCCTGTAAATGTTCTTTAAACAGTTCGTATTTTTTGCAAATAGTAGCAACTATCGATATGATGAAAGTAATTACATAAGAATATGGAGGAGAGACCAATGGCAAATGTAACTTTTAAACATAATCCAGTCACACTGATTGGGAACGAAATCAAAGTTGGAGACAAAGCTCCCGATTTTACAGTATTAGCGAATGATATGTCAGAAGTATCTTTAGCTAGCTCAAAAGGAAAGATTCGTCTTTTTAGTGTAGTTCCTTCTGTTGATACAGGTGTCTGTGATGCACAAACAAGAAAATTTAATGAGGAAGCTTCCAAGCTTGAGAATGTGGAAGTAATAACAGTGAGTGTCGATTTACCTTTTGCGCAAAGAAGATGGTGTGCAGCAAGTGGGTTGGATAATGTTATTACCGTATCAGACCATAGAGATTTGTCTTTCGGGGAAGCATATGGTGTAGTGATGAAAGAATTGCGATTATTAGCACGTGCGGTTTTCGTAGTAGATGCTAGTGATACAGTAACATATGTTGAATATGTTAGTGAAGGAAGCAACCATCCAAATTATGAGGCAGCAATCAAAGCAGTAAAAGAAGCTAATTAATTTGCTGAATGGCAGATAAAACAATCGATTATCTGGTTAATTTCTTAACCGTATGATAAGCTAGAGTTTGGCCTTTTAAAAGGGACAGACTCTTTTTATTTGGCTTATTTTTTAAGAAATCTATAATAATTAGGTGATAAAATGAACATTTCTCCAGTAGAAGAATTATTTACAGTTTTTAATGAAACAGCTTTGATTATACAAGAGGAACTAGAATATACGTATTTAGAATCTTTAGCTTTAACAGGAGAGAATATTTTTCAAGAAGCGATTTTACAGGAAGAATTGAGTGAATTAAGTAAAAAAAGATTAAAAAAATCATATGAATCGATTCACTTGGCTAAATACTCAAAAGAGGAAATTCGTAAAGCGTTTCAATTAGTCATTTTAAAAGGGATGAAAGAAAATACACAGCCTAATCATCAAATGACACCAGATTCAATTGGAATCCTGTTTGGTTATTTAGTACAAAAGTTTTATACGAAAGAAGAACTTCGGTTATTAGATTTGGCAGTTGGGACAGGGAATTTATTAACCACTGTGATGAATCATCAAATCGGTAAGAACATCGCTGCCTACGGTGTTGATATTGATGACTTGCTTTTACAGTTAGCGTTAGTAAATGCTAATCTTCAGGAACAACCGATTGAATTTTTCAACCAAGATAGTTTAGAACATTTGTTTATCGATCCAGTAGACGTTGTCGTAAGTGATTTACCAGTAGGGTATTATCCAAACGATATTCGTGCGAATGAATTTAAAGTGAAAGCAGAAGATGGGCATACATATGCACATCATTTGTTCATCGAACAAAGTTTAAATTATGTTAAGCCTGGTGGCTATGCTTTCTTTGTTATTCCCAATAATTTATTTGAATCAGAGCAAGCGGCTAAACTTCATGACTATATAAAAGAAGAAGTACACATACAAGCAATAATGCAATTGCCAGAGACGCTTTTCAAAAGTAAACAGTCCGCAAAAAGTATATTGATTCTACAGAAAAAGGGGAATAATATAGTAGCACCAAAGCAAGTTTTACTTGCAAAAGTGCCTAGCTTCTCTAATATGCGTGCAATGGAAAAAGTTTTAAGTGAATTGGACACATGGATACAAGCAAATAAATAAGGATAATAATTTAAATTACGTTAAGTGTTATAAGACAGTTTCCTTTTATTATATAGAAGATAATCGGCATAAATTTGTCTTTTTTTCGAAAAAACGACGAAAATCTAAAAAAAAATGAATAACTGGGCATAATGTGCTTGAAATGTTTCTAGTAGAATGTTTTAATGAAAAACTGAAAGAAGTAAATCTTGTCTGTTGTATGATCCGATCTGTTCAATGTCAGGCAAATAAATAAAAAGTTGTTATACAAAAGGGGAGTAAATCATTTTATGGCAAAAATAATTGCGATTAATGCTGGTAGTTCTTCACTAAAGTTTCAATTGTTCGAAATGCCAAGTGAAGAAGTAATTACAAAAGGTTTAATAGAGCGTATTGGATTAACTGATGCTGTATTTAATATCTCTGTCAACGGAGAAAAAATCAAGGAAGTTACAGAAATTCCTGATCATGATGTCGCTGTAAAGATTCTTTTAGGCAAATTAACAGAGTTAGGTATTATCGCTTCTTTAGATGAAATCGAAGGAATTGGTCATCGTGTAGTTCATGGCGGAGAAGAATTTGCTGATTCTGCATTAATTACAGATGATGTAATTGGTAAAATTGATACTTTATCTGAATTAGCGCCTTTACACAATCCAGCTAACTTAACTGGTATTCGTGCATTCCAACATGTATTGCCAAATGTACCGGCTGTAGCAGTATTTGATACAGCGTTCCATCAAACAATGCCGGAAAAATCTTATTTATACAGCCTTCCATATGAATATTATGAGCAATATGGAATTCGTAAATATGGTTTCCATGGAACAAGCCATAAATACGTGTCTCAACGCGCTGCTGAATTATTAGGCCGTCCTATTGACCAATTACGTTTAATTTCATGTCACTTAGGAAATGGCGCTAGTATTGCAGCTATTGAAGGTGGAAAGTCTGTTGATACTTCAATGGGATTCACTCCTCTTGCAGGTGTTACAATGGGAACTCGTTCTGGTAATATTGACCCTGCGTTAATTCCATTTATCATGGAAAAAACAGATCAATCTGCTGATGAAGTATTACAAGTGTTAAATAAGAAGAGTGGTCTTTTAGGAATCTCTGGTTTCTCCAGTGATTTACGTGATATTACAGAGCAAGCAAAAGAAGGCAACGATCGTGCGGAACTTGCATTGAGAATTTTTGCAGATAACATCCATAAATACATTGGCTCATATGCATCTGGAATGAACGGTGTAGATGCAATCATCTTTACTGCTGGTATTGGGGAGAATAGTGAAATTGTTCGTGCAAGAGTTCTTCAAGGCCTTGAATTTATGGGAGTATATTGGGATCCAACATTGAATAAAATTTCTGGAGAAGAATCATTCGTTAACTATCCACATTCTCCAGTAAAAGTAATGGTAATTCCAACAAATGAAGAAGTAATGATTGCAAGAGACGTTTGTAGATTAGCTGGTATTTAAGTTAAGTCTGCAAAGATCTAGGATAAGAATAACAAGACAATCTTTTTCGTAGCTCAATGTACGATAAAGATTGTCTTTTATTGGCTTCTTTTAGTAAAATAAGGAATGATTCTTATTATTCAGGGGGGATTAAATGCTTACAAAAGCTGAAGCTTATTATTTGGATAAAATAGAACAATGGGAAAAGGAAAGGAAAAGTGAGCGCCCAATCAAAATTCTCCATCTTTATTCAGATTACATAGATACTGGCTTATCCTATTTACCTGAATGGCAAAAACAAAAAATTGTACGATCACTTAATAATATCTTATTTCATCTTCATGCCATCTTAATTAATTCCACATTTCAACGAAACACCGCCCAAAAAATTATGCAGCAGGCAAGAGTACATAATGAATCCATCTTCACTTTAAGAGATATGACAAAATTGAGTATAGACCAATTACAATCCATTGCAGAAAAACAAATGGCTCATTACAGGATGCTTGCCTCGGTCCAAGGGCTTTGGCTTCAAAGCATACTGGTTTTTTCATGGGAGATTTTCTCTCGATGCTTATTATTAATCTTCGATCCGTTCAGGTTCTTGCTTCGCTATATGGGAGACCAGCAGATAGTCCCAATGAAATCATGACGGCATTGAAAGTTTTCTGTGCAGGCTGTTTACCGCATGAGCAGCGAAAAGAAGCATGGAATGAGCTAATGGATGAATTAGAGCAAGAACAGCAAGGTTTCTTTTATGATGGAAAGGATGAAATAGTTCAGGAAAAGATGCTGCATTCTTTATTAAATGAGCTGATAAAGCTTTCCTTTATTTTATTTCTTAAAAGGAAATACAGTAAGGCTGGTACCATAATAGGAGCAGCTGCGAATTACCATTTTACGAAAAGGATGACGGAAATGGCAAATCATTTTTATCAAAAAAGCTATTTACTAAGCAAACAAGATAGAATTTATCCGACTTTGAGATAGGTGCAGCAACCGTGGACTAAAATACGGATGGAAGTTTCTTATAAATGGAGAAAGGGGAAACAATGGAAGACTTTTCAATAGACGAATGGGAACAGGAAAAGAAAAGACTTGAATATACGAAAAATTATATGAATGACGTTTTGCATGAGGCGCAAATCAATCAAGGGACTTTACAGGAAAATGTGCGAGAATCCATAAGCAATGAAGAGGCGCTTGACAGTAGTTTGAGTTATATCAACTATTTAACGAATAGTAAGTTTTTGCAGCTTGCAACAACCGAGTTAAGTATTTTAAAACGTATTTTAGATGCTCCCTATTTTGCGCGGATTGATTATCAAATGAAAGGGAAGTCCCAAAAGAATGTCTATTATTTAGGAAAGACATCGCTTTTTGAAAAAGACACACAAAAACCAATTATAGTAGACTGGCGTTCACCAATTGCAAATGTCTATTACGATGGACGATTGGGAGAAGTTTCATATGAAGTCAATGAAGAAACGATTGATGGGCATTTATCGTTAAAAAGACAATTTAAAATTGAAAAAGGGGAGCTCCTTCATTATCAGGATATAGATTTAACGACGACAGATGAATTATTGCAGCAATCTCTTGCTGGAAAAGCAGACCAACGACTAACAGAGATTATTTCAACCATTCAAGCAGAACAAAATGAAATAATTCGAGCTGATTTAAATCGACCGATCATTGTGCAAGGAGCGGCCGGAAGTGGTAAGACAACTATTGCTTTACACCGAATATCCTATTTTATCTATAACTATGCAAAATATTTTCAACCTGAGCAATTAATGATTATTGCGCCAAATAATATGTTTATCGGATATATTGCACAAGCACTGCCTGATTTGGGCGTAGAGAAGATTCGCCAAACGACATTCCTAGATTATGTTTTACTATGCATTGGCAAGAAAATGAAAGTAATTCAGTCAAATAAAAAACTACTAACATTTATAAATCATACGAACAAACAAGAAGAATTGGTTAAGTGGCTTTCCCGTTATAAAGGATCTTTAGAATATAAAAAGGTAATGGATAAATATTTAGTGGATATATGTAATGAAATGAGTCCAAAAGAAGATTTTCGGGTAGAAAAATTCCCGTTATATGGAGCAAAGAAACTGGAGCGTTTATTTAAGAAGGAATACGATTATCTTCCTTTAATCAAACGGAAAGAGAAAATAAAGGGAATCTTACAAGCTGATTTAAAACGGAAAAAGAAAATAATCTTAAGTAAGTTGGAAGATAAGTATGAAGATGCATTAGATCGAGCCTTAAAGATAAAAGAAGATACAAAGCGTAAAGAGAAAGTTGTCTATTTTCTAGACACGAAGGCAGAAAGATTAGCAACAGTAAAGAAAGAAGCATCAACTGCTGTTAGAAGATATATGAAGACGATGGAAACAACCGATTTATATGGGTATTATTCCAGATTATTTGCGGATAAGGAGCTCCTTAGAAAATATACGGAAGATTCGCTAACAGAAAAGCAATTAGATTATTTGATTGCCTTCCAGCGAAAGATATTAAAACAAAAGAAAGTGGAAATCGAGGACTTAGGGGCATTATTTTATTTGCAGTATAAAATATTTGGCATAGATAAAGAATATCGAGCGAAGAATATTGTCATTGATGAAGTGCAGGATTATAGCGAATTTCAGCTATATGCCTTAAAAGCAGGACTAGAAACAGATATGTTTACCCTTGTTGGAGATTTAGCACAAGGGATTCACTCCTATCGAGGATTACAGAACTGGCAGACATTACAGCAAACTATTTTTCCGCGCGCGAATTATATGACCTTGCAAAAAAGCTACCGGACTACGATTGAAATTATGTTTTTGGCAAATGAAATTTTGCATTTAGTCAATGAAGATTTGCCCAAAGTAAAACCAGTTGTCCGCCATGGAGAAAAACCAACTGTTCATTTATATGAGCAAAAACAAGAATTGGTTGACAGAATGATTCAAGTAGCAGATCGACTGCATAATGACGGTTATCACTCTATTGCTATTATTGGTAAAACAGAGGAAGAATGTAAAGCAATATTGAAAGAGATGCAAAAAAGAAAAGTGCCTAATGTCCAATTTCTTCAAGAAAATGAAGATCTTGAAAAGAATTATTTAATTATTGTCCCAAGCTACCTTTCCAAGGGACTGGAATTTGACGCAGTTCTTCTTTTTACGTTAAATGAGTCTTTTTCCCAAGAAGAAATAGATTTAAAGCTTTTATATGTAGCAATGACAAGACCAATGCATCGCCTTCATTTATTTACACGCGACAAAGCATCGTTATTATTGGATAAGACACATGAAGCATATTTTACAGTGGAGAAAGAAAACGAGCGAAAGAGTGGGGAAAGATGAATAAACAAATCCATACGAAGCATCAATACTTACAGGTGGGCTGTAAAATAATAACCGTTAGTGATACAAGATCTGAGGAAAATGATAAAAGCGGTAAATTGATGATTGATCTGCTAGAACAGGAAAACCATTCTATACAAAAGTATGTCATTGTAAAGGATGAGAAAGAACAAATTGTACAAGAAATAATAACGGGCGTGCAATCAGCTGAAATAGACTGTATTCTCCTAAATGGAGGGACAGGAATTTCACCAAGGGATGTTACCATCGAAGCTATTAAACCTCTTTTAACAAAAGAATTAGATGGATTTGGAGAACTGTTTCGAATGTTAAGCTATACAGAAGATATAGGCTCTAGTGCCATACTAACAAGAGCGATTGCTGGAACGATTAATAATACGGTCATTTTTTGTACTCCAGGATCTACAGGGGCTGTACGGCTTGCGATGAACAAATTAATCCTTCCTGAATTAAGTCATGTCGTCAGCGAGTTGCATAAATAATAATAAAAAGGTCAATAACTTTTCATGTAAAGAAAAGGGTTGACCTTTTTTATATATAAAAATAGATTTATCTAGTAATGAAATGTATAAAATAATGCATAAAACATTAAGCTTATTTTTATAGATACAAATAATTAGTTTATTAATAGGATGTATACTGAGACTTCCTATCTTTTTGTGTGTATAAAAATAAAATTATTTAAATTTTTATAAAAATTCTATTGAAATTATTAGGGAAAGTTGTTAAAGTGATACATATAGTTTTTGAATAAAAATATAAATAAATGAATATTTATTCGCATATAGGAGGAATTAGGTAATGGCAAATCCAAAAGTAGTCTTAGCATATTCAGGAGGATTAGATACATCTGTAGCAATAAAATGGTTACAGGATCAAGGTTATGATGTAGTAGCTTGCTGCTTAGATGTTGGTGAAGGAAAGGATTTGAACTTTATACAACAAAAAGCACTTTCGGTTGGTGCAGTTCAATCTTATGTCATCGATGCAAAAGAAGAATTCGCACAGGATTTTGCACTTACTGCTATGCAGGCACATACCCTTTATGAAGGAAAGTATCCCCTTGTCTCTGCATTATCTAGACCTTTAATTTCCAAAAAATTAGTAGAAGTAGCAGAAAAAGAAAATGCTATTGCGGTCGCACATGGATGTACGGGAAAAGGAAATGACCAAGTGCGTTTTGAAGTATCTATCCAAGCATTAAATCCTAATTTAAAAGTATTAGCACCAGTCCGCGAGTGGGGATGGTCTCGTGAAGAAGAAATTGCTTATGCAAAAGAAAAAAATATTCCAATCCCGGTTAACTTGGATAGTCCATTTTCTATAGACCAAAATCTATGGGGAAGAAGCAATGAATGTGGAATTTTAGAAGATCCTTGGGCTGCCCCTCCAGAAGAAGCGTATGACTTAACAGTAAGTCTCGAAAATGCTCCTGATCAAGCAGATATTATTGAAATTGAATTTAAGGAAGGTGTCCCTGTCAGCATAGATGGTATTACTTATTCTTTATCTGCGCTAATTCTTGAGTTAAATAAGATCGCCGGAAAACATGGTGTGGGTAGAATCGATCATGTAGAAAATAGATTAGTAGGAATTAAATCAAGAGAAGTGTATGAATGTCCAGGTGCTTTAACATTGATGAAAGCACATAAAGAATTAGAAGATATTACGCTTGTAAAAGAAGTAGCACATTTTAAACCAGTTATCGAAAAGAAAATCACAGAAGTTATTTATGAGGGACTTTGGTTCTCTCCAATTACAAAAGCATTGCAAGCTTTCTTGCAAGAAACCCAGAAAAACGTGACAGGAACGGTTCGCGTGAAACTATTTAAAGGGCATGCGATTGTAGAAGGAAGAAAATCACCATATTCTTTATATGATGAAAAACTTGCTACGTATACTTCCGACGATGAGTTTGATCATGCAGCAGCGGTTGGCTTCATTAAACTTTGGGGACTTCCTACAAAGGTTCAAAGCATTGTGGAAAACGACAAGAAGGTGTCTGTGTGAAGAAATTATGGGGAGGTAGATTTACAAAATCTGCCGAGGAATGGGTAGATGAATTCGGTGCGTCCATTTCCTTTGATCAGGAGCTAGTATTAGAAGATATAGAAGGGAGCATTGCCCATGTGGCAATGCTCTCTAAAACAGGGATATTGTCAGTAGAAGAGGCAGAGAAAATCAAAAATGGGTTACTTACGTTAAAAAAGCAAGCAGAAAAGGATGAATTAACTTTTTCTGTAAAATTAGAAGATATCCATCTTAATTTAGAAAGTAAATTAACGGATTTAATTGGTCCTATAGGTGGGAAGCTCCATACTGGTAGAAGTAGAAATGATCAAGTTGCAACAGATATGCATCTTTACCTGCGAACACAAGTAAAGCAAATTATTCAATTATTGAATGAGCTGCAAAGCGCGTTGTTGGAAAAGGCAGAGCATCATATTGAAACAGTAATGCCTGGGTATACACATCTTCAGCGTGCCCAGCCTATCTCTTTTGCGCATCATTTAATGGCGTATTTCTGGATGTTTGAAAGAGACAAACAGCGATATCAGGAAAACGTAACGAGAATTAATGTATCACCACTAGGTGCCGGTGCTTTAGCAGGAACAACCTTTCCTATTGATCGTTCCTATAGTGCTGACCTACTTGGCTTTGATTCCATTTATGAAAATAGTATGGATGCAGTAAGCGATCGTGACTTTATCCTAGAATTTCTATCAACTAGTTCTATTTTAATGATGCATCTATCGCGCTTTAGTGAAGAAATTATTCTTTGGTCTTCTCAAGAATTTAAATTTATTGAATTAGACGATAGTTTTTCCACGGGAAGCAGTATTATGCCCCAAAAGAAAAATCCAGATATGGCTGAATTAATCCGTGGAAAAACCGGGCGGGTTTATGGAAATTTAATGGGCTTGTTAACTGTATTGAAAGGTTTGCCTTTAGCTTACAATAAAGATATGCAGGAAGATAAAGAAGGGATGTTTGATACCGTAAAAACGGTGGTTGGCTCTTTGCGCATTTTTGCTGGTATGATTCAAACAATGAAGGTTAATGAGCAAGGAATGGAAAATGCCACGAAAAATGACTTTTCTAATGCTACAGAATTAGCTGATTATTTATCAGAAAAAGGGATGCCTTTCAGAGAGGCGCATGAAGTAGTAGGGAAATTGGTTCTATATTGTGTGAATAAAAAATGTTATTTGCAGGATTTAAGTATTACAGAATTACAAGAAGCGAGCAGCTTATTTGAACAGGATATCTACCATGTATTAAATCCCAGAACGGCAGTTGAAAGACGAAATAGTGCTGGCGGAACTGGATTTACCCAAATAAAGCAAGCGATTGAAAAAGCAAAGCTTTGTGTTTGGGAAAAAGAAGAAGTGAAGTAAAAGAAGAAAGTTCTATTATTTGATTGCAAACACTGCTTTCTATAATAGAACTTTCTTCTTTTTATATCTATTGATCACTGCTTCTAACAATTAAAACATCACAAGGAGCATTTCTGGTAATTCCTTCAGAGACACTACCGATAATAAATCTCTCAACGGCATTTAAACCTGTCGCTCCACACACGATTAAATCTGCTTTATACTTTGTCGCAATTTCCCGAGGAACTACTGCTCTTGGAGAACCGAATTCAATTGCCTTTACAACATTCTGAACTCCTGCTGCAGTTGCTTGAACAATATATTTATCTAAGAGCTCATTAGCGAATTCATCTGATTTAGCTGCAATGGATTGATCGTACGCAGCTACCGTTGCAAAAGATCTCGTATCAATAACGTGGGCAATGACAAGCCTAGCATTATTTTCTTTTGCTATCGAAATCGCTTTCTTTATAGCATTATCAGCCTCATCTGAACCATCTACTGCCACAATAATGTTTTGATAGTTTACGTTCATAGCATTCACTCCTTAAGTTTATCTCCTTCTATTATATACCCAATTCATGCATAAGGTTAACTTTTCATTCAAATAATAGGGAAGAAAATAAGAAAGGAAGGAATAGGGATGCACAAACAAAATGAAAGAATACAGAATGATTTTGAATTTGATGAAAAGGGAAGCGAAGAAGTAACTGCCCAAGTGATGGATTCCTATAACGACGGCGCGGTTGATGCCTTCTTGGACAAAGAGCAGAAACAAATAAAAGACTAAAACAAAAAGGACAGTAGGAAGAGCAAAACTAGTTTGTTTAATCTACGGATACATGAAGTAGGCTGAACCTCCCTCAGCGCTCCCTACTAACCAGCCTATGAGTGCTGTCATAAAAAAGTCGTTTTTTTAATGAATAATTTTTGGTACCTCATCTGAACTCTATTTGTTAGTAATTTCTTGGAATGTAGTAAGGCTGATAGATAGGCTGAGGATAATTGGCGTCAGCATAATAATTTTGGCTAGGGCTATTTCTACTAATAGCCGGACCTAGAATCGTTGTTTTATTAATAGGAGAGATGGTGGATTTCCACTTATTAAGATCTAATGAATAAGTATGTGCCATTAAGTCTGGAGGAGTTAGACGAAGTAAATCAGAGCCAAAGATTGCTTCAGGTGTAGGTGCATTGAATATAGCTAATAAATGCGTCTTATTTGTATTTGCGATTTCATAATGCCACCAGCCTTGAGGAACATTAGCTACTTGGCCAGGCGTAATGGTATAGTTTAGAACTTTTTTTGTGAAAGGATTTAACAGTGAAACAGTAGCAGAACCAGAAATGCAGTATACGAGCTCTGCCGCATTTTGGTGAATATGTGGTTCTACAACAATATCTTTACTTAAATAGATATCTAGCAAGGATACATTTTCTAACGAATTTAACTGTTGTTCTCCTAAAACATTAATATAGTTATGACTATCTCTTGTGAAAAAATTACTTTTATTTACATCAAAATGGTATTGGACTTTTGGATCTGTATAATCTACATATTTAACCATTCTCTTCATCCCCCTTTTCTGCCCCTTTTAAGTTTAGGTATTTTATGTAAAATATAAAATTAGGTGCAAGTACATTTAAAAGAGATGATAATAGTGGTTTTAAGTATTCTAACCAAATATAAACCCCAACGATTATATGGAGATGCTAGAGGAAACTCCGAATTATCGTTGGGGTTTTTAGAAAACAGGTTTGTGTTTGGCACCCGCATAATAATTAGCAAAAAATCAAGCGGATTTTCTTATTTACCATTTATTGAATAATTTGAAGCTCTTTCGGAAATTTTGTTAAAATCTCTACTCCATCTTTTGTAACATATACATCATCTTCTATCCGGACTCCTGCAACATTCGGTACATAAATGCCCGGCTCGATTGTATATACCATACCTTCTTGTAAAACAAGGGAATTTGTTTCAGTTAAGGAAGGGAATTCGTGAACACTAATACCCAATCCATGTCCTAAACGGTGAGGGAAAAACTCTCCATAACCAGCTTCTCTTATTGTGTTACGAGCAGCTAGATCAACAGTAGCACAAGAAACGCCAGGCTTAGAGGCTTCGATAGCTGTTAGCTGAGCTTTTAAAACTGTATCATAAATATCCTTTTGCTTCTCATTAATGTCGCCAAATGCCACTGTTCTTGTTATATCAGAACAATATCCATCAACAACAACCCCCAAGTCGAATAATACTAAGTCTCCTTTTTTTATTTTTGTCTCTCCTGGATTTCCATGAGGGGAAGCGCCGTTCACTCCAGTTAGTACCATGGTTGAAAAGGACATCTTACCAATTCCTTGTTTCTTTAATTCATATTCAATAGCAGCTAGAATTTCCATTTCAGATTTGCCTTCTACTATTTCATTACAGCCTACTTCAATAGCAAAATCAGCCCATTTACAAGCTTCTTTTATCTTAGCTAATTCATCTGATGTTTTTATCATGCGCAAAGTATTAATTTTTTCTTCTGCAGAAACATATCCTTCAATGTTAGGAAATGATGTTTGAAGTGCCTGATATCTTGCCACATTCATGTGATCCATTTCAAGAGCTACTTTTCTTGTACGGCTTGTACGGCTTTGAACCATACTTTGAATAGTTTCCCATGGATTTTCTGTATCGCTATAGCCGATGATATCATAGTTCCACCCGGCATCTTTTGCATCATTTGTTTCCATTGCAGGACAAACTAATATCGGATCGTTTTCTGGGAAGACAATCAAAGCCAATAATCTTTCATGTGGATCACTATAGAATCCGCTAAAATAGAAAATATTATCTGTAGATGTTAAAAAGGTGAAATCAATTTCTTCCTGCTTCATCCAATTTGCTAGAGACGCTATTTTTTTTTCCAATTCAACCTACCTCCAAGTGTTTCTTAACAAGTCTATACTTTTTCCTTTTTCTTATATTGTAGGACGAGTTAAATATTATTCTTATCCTATAAGATTATCAACATAAGTCGTGTATGTAAATATTTAGACTTGCGAAATTTTCTGTGTGAATAGATGCTTTAGCTAATTTTAAATACTTTTTTTATTCTTGTCCGCATAGGATAGTATCAAGGAGGTTTTAGCGACTATGAATAAGAATAGATATTTATTATGTATATTACTATGTGGTGTTCTTTTATATTATGGCATGCCAAGACTTTCTCCCTTCAGTGATGGGGTTGAAGGAATATTTTCGATTACATGGCTAGCCTTTGCCTTAATGGTGGTAGCGGGAAATTTAACGGCATTACTATATACCCCTAAAAAACCACGAACAGCCAAAAGGTCTTATAGTAAAGTGCAGAAAAAGAAGAAAATCTATTATTACCAATAAGATAAAAAAGGAGAGGGATAGAATTAAAACGAACAATCTATCTCCCGTTATTAATAAATAAGGACCGTTTGTTGATAAATAATTATATGAGGCTTTATTGGTGATATACGTATAGTGGTTCGATTTATCTTCGGCTGGGATTATTTTCTTCCAGCCCTTTTTTGCTTGTAATATGTTAAAACCAATCAGACTTTTTAAAAAGAAATAAGATGTTCACAAAAGATATACTCCACACAAAAACGAAATGACTGAATGTTTTAATGCCGATTAACAGAGAATTCATTGAATACCCTAGTAGTTCACTCTATAATAAAGATATACAAGCTTTTTTCAATAGATTTTTTACTTAGGGAAAACATAGATACTAAAGAAGGCAGCTTTAAAGAGAAGAAATTAATAGTTAGCCGCAAACTATTGAAACATAGATGAATAAATTATAATAAATTGCAAGAAATGGTATGAAAATGTCTAGTACAGGCAGTATTCGCTTAGAGCAAACGAGAGATATAAGCAATAGAATTTTCTAAGTTTGTTTGCGAGAAGCAGTGTGCTTTTCTTAAAAGAGGGTGGTAATTTGGCTACAAAACATGAGCAAATATTAAATTATATTGATGAATTACAAGTAGGAGAAAAAATTTCTGTTCGACAAATTGCGAAAGCATTAAATGTAAGTGAAGGAACAGCATATAGAGCGATAAAAGAAGCAGAGAATAAAGGGTATGTAAGTACCATTGAAAGAGTTGGTACGATTAGAATTGAACGAAAGAAGAAAGAAAATATTGAAAAGTTAACCTATGCAGAAGTAGTTAATATTGTAGATGGACAAGTTCTTGGTGGGCGAGCTGGTTTACATAAAACTTTAAATCGTTTTGTTATTGGGGCGATGAAATTAGATGCGATGATGCGTTATACAGGTCCTGGAAACCTTTTGATCATAGGGAACCGTGTACGGGCACATGAACATGTATTAAAAGCTGGTGCTGCGGTTTTAATTACAGGTGGATTCGATACAGAGGAGCATGTGAAACGTTTAGCAGACGATTTGCAACTCCCAATAATTTCAACAAGCTATGATACATTTACTGTGGCAACGATGATAAACCGGGCAATCTATGACCAGCTCATAAAAAAAGAAATTGTTTTAGTAGAAGATATTTTAACACCGCTTAAAGATACGATTTATCTAAAGACAACAGATGATGTGGCTTTATGGCATAAATATAATAAAGAAACATTACACGGTCGTTTCCCAGTAGTGGATCAAAGCTTAAAAGTACAAGGGATGATTACTTCAAAAGATGTCATTGGAAAATCGATGGATATGACGATTGATAAAGTCATGACAAAACACCCAATGACGGTTAGTGGCAAAACAAGTGTTGCTTCTTGTTCTCATATGATGGTATGGGAAGGAATTGAAGTCCTGCCAGTTGTAGATGAAGCAAATAAGCTAGAAGGGATTATTAGTAGACAAGATGTATTAAAAGCGTTGCAAATGAACCAAAGGCAACCGCAAATTGGGGAAACGATTGATGATATTGTCACAAAGCATGTCTTATTGACTAAAGGAAAAAACAAAGGGGAAACAAGCTTTTCCTGTGAAGTAACTCCGCAAATGACTAATCACTTAGGGACCATATCTTATGGGGTGTTTACTACGGTTGTTTCCGAAGCGGCGAACAGAGTACTAAGAGGGTTTAAAAAAGGTGATTTAGTTGTCGAAAATATGACCATCTATTTTATTAAGCCAGTTCAAATGGATAGTGTCATTGAAATAGTTCCTAAAATTTTAGAAGTTGGACGAAAATTTGGGAAAGTGGATGTAGAAGTGTTTAACCATGGAATACTTGTTGGAAAAGCGATGATGATGTGTCAATTAATTGATCGTCATTAATGAAGGGAGAAATAAATGAAACAGAAAATATTAGATGCTATAATAGCCTTTAATACTATCATTATTCATAGACACGTCCGTCCAGATCCAGATGCATATGGATCGCAAGGTGGATTAGCAGAAATCATAAAAACTTCTTTTCCGGATAAAAACGTCTATACGGTAGGAAAAGAAGAAGCTTCCTTAAACTTTTTGCGAAGACTAGATGTCATTGATGACAGCACCTATGCTGATGCGTTGGTGATTGTATGTGATACGGCTAATCAAGAAAGAGTATGTGATCAGCGCTACCTGACTGGGAAAATGCTAATAAAGATAGATCATCATCCCAATGATGATGCATATGGCGATATAGTTTGGGTAGAGACTACAGCAAGTTCCACAAGTGAGTTGATCTATGAATTTTATTTGTATGGAAAAGATCAGGGGCTAAAGATGAGTGATGAGTCTGCGAGGCTGCTATATGCGGGAATTGTTGGAGATACTGGGAGATTTCTATATCCAAGCACATCAGAAAAAACATTTCATTATGCTGGAGAATTAATCAAATATTCTTTTTCGCGCACAGAAATGTATGATCAAATGTATGAACTCGATCCTCATATTGTCAAGCTAAGTGGCTATGTTATGCAAAATTTTCAAGTTCATGCCAATGGAGTAGCAAGTATGAAGCTTAATAAGGAAATATTAGCTCAATTTCAGGCAACTCCTGCAGAGGCATCGTTACTTGTTAGCAGTTTAGGGAGTGTAAAAGGTTTAAAAGCATGGGTCTTTTTTATTGAAGAAGCAGATCAGATTCGCGTAAGATTGCGTTCCAAAGGTCCAGTTATTAATGGAATTGCAAAAAATTATAATGGTGGAGGACATCCAATGGCCTCAGGCGCAACCATTTATCAATGGGATGATGCAGGTAAAGTAGTGAAGGATTTAGAGGAAGTTTGTAGATAAGGTAATTCTCTAATAGTTTAATTATTCGTCAAGAAAGAAAAAAGGTGCTGCTCCGTTATGCTTGACGGATAGCCCCTTTTTTTAATCGCCAAAGGTGACTCTTAATTCGACATGAACTGTTGTATAAATAATCAACTCTGTTACTTTAAATTTATAACGCTTTTTATCAGAAACAACTACTTTGTTTTCAATCGATTTTTTTAACAGTGCGCGACTTTTATAGACCATATCGAGGTCTTTTGCAATAATGGTCGATAAATCTTCTTTAATGGCATCTTCCATCTCTAAGGCATTAAAGGGCTTAATATCATATTTTTCTTTATCTGCATTGCTAATCTTTACAACGATATCCTCGACTGTCAGCTTTTCTTCGGTCGTTTTATTTTGGGCAGCAAATTCCTCTTGCCATATTTTTTTCTCTCTTTCTAAATCCTCAATAGTTGCTTTCTGTGTTTTAATTTCCGAGCTATATCGTTCCTGCCATACACCAAAAATAAAGACAAAAATACACCAACTGATTACTCCACCGATAACCATTCCGGCAAAAAAACGTTGTACAGCTTGATTTTTATAATATGGTGGAATTCTCATTTATATATACTCCTGTGTAATCCACTTAATAATTGTAATGCCTGTATGTGCTCCTCCAAAAGCAGAAACAATTAATAAGATTTGTTTGAACAAGTCTTTTGTACCAGCATCATAGATTCCCTTTTCAATCGTATCAATAGCATCAAATGTCCCGCCAATCGCTGTAACAATCGCCCAAATTTTGATGATTCCAGAAATGCGAATGATTTCAGTAAGGAGTGGTTTTCCAGTTAGAAATGCAGCAAGTCCACCTAAAAGTGCGCCTCCTAAAATAACCCCTAAGGCAATAAAGTAGCTTTCGATGAAGGTAGGGAAGAATGGTTGTTGATTCATACGTTTACCTCTCTAACTTTTATTAGTTTTTGTTTCTATCCAAGCAGCAAATCAAATAGGAATGATTCTTCTCCATAGAATAAAATATTTATTCTCACGGTTGTGTATTTTTTCTCTTTCGCATATCTTGTAATCTTCTATTCTTATTATTATGGACAATCTATTCCATTTATGAATGATTTTAAAGGTCACTTATACTTGTGTGGAACTTTAACGTCATTTCTTAATAAAGAGAACATATTTTCTTTTTTTGCTGTGAACATCTATAATGAAAGGAAAAAGTCTTTTATTTTGAGATAAACTAATAAGATAGAATAATAATTATTGCTTTTTAAAAAGGAATAGCCTTTATAGTGGTAAAAGGTTATAAATAAAGAAAAAATGACACCTTTTCCAAGCATTTTTTACATATTTTCTTGTTTAGAAGGAATAAAAAATTTTAAAGAAAAGTGGTGAATTAATTTTATGTCTTTTATACATCTTCAAGTGTCTAGTGCATATAGCCTTTTATCTAGCACGCTTTCAATTAAAGAGTTAGTTACAAATGCTAAAAAGTATGGCTATCGTTCCATTGCTTTAACGGATCGCAATGTGATGTATGGTGCAGCTTCTTTTTATAAAGAATCATTAAAGCAAGGGATAAAACCGATTATCGGACTAACGGTTGATGTAATAAGTGAATGGGAAGAAGATAAAGCTTACCCATTGGTCTTATTAGCTAGAACTAGTCTCGGCTTTAAAAATTTATTAAAAATAACGAGTGCTGTTCAAACAAAAAACCCACAAGGAATTCCTGTGAAATGGTTAAAGCATTATGCCAAAGGCTTGATTGCAATCTCACCTGGATTTGAAGGAGAGATTGAACAAAATTTACTGAAGGATGATTCGGAATCAGCAAGAAATACATTAATGTTATGGAAGTCCATTTTTGAACCAGGTCAATGCTTTTTATCTATTCAAAGACACGGCATTGCTATTGAAGATGCATTAAATGAAAAGTTATCCAGATTAGCTTCCGAAGAGAAAGTGAAGCTGGTAGCAACGAATAATGTATTTTACTTGGAGGAGGAGGACCATTTTGCTTATGAATGCTTAAAGGCAATCAAAAATGGGGAGAAGCTTTCCGATATAGAGCAAGATGAATGGAGTTCTAATCAACATTATCTAAAAGACAAAGAAGCAATGATCACGTTATTCAATGATCAACCAGATATTCTGGAAAACACATGGAAGGTAGGAGAGTCTTGTCAGATTGAAATGAATGGCATACTTGCAACCTTGCCTAAATATACTGTACCTGCAGGCAAAAATGCTCTTAGTTATTTGAGAGAATTATGTATGGCTGGTTTAAATGACAGATATTCTCATCCTTCTCCAGAACACACTGCACGGTTGGAATATGAATTGGACATCATTGGGAGAATGAATTATAGTGACTATTTCTTAATAGTTTGGGATTTTATGAAGTTTGCGCGAGAGAATGGAATATTAACAGGTCCTGGAAGGGGTTCAGCTGCGGGATCTATTGTTGCTTATGTTTTACATATTACAGATGTAGATCCTATTAAATATCAATTGCTTTTTGAAAGGTTTCTAAATCCAGAGAGAATCTCCATGCCTGATATCGATATTGATTTTCCTGATAATAAGCGGGAAAAAGTTATTTCATATGTGAAAAATAAATATGGAGAGCTTCATGTTGCGCAAATTATTACCTTTGGTACACTTGCTGCTAAAGCAGCCTTACGCGATGTTGGCCGAGCATTTGGCTTATCTGTTAAAGAGTTGGATGAACTGTCAAGAATGATCCCATCAAAACTAGGCATTAATCTCAAACAAAGCTATCAAGAATCCATTCGTTTGCAGCAATTTGTTGAATCATCTCCTCGTAATCAAAAACTATTTGATACTGCATGTAAAATCGAAGGGCTTCCAAGGCATACATCAACCCATGCTGCCGGCGTGGTTCTTAGTCAACAGCCCCTTGTTGATATTATTCCGATCCAAGGGAGCCATGACGATATTTATTTAACACAGTATAGCATGGAATATTTAGAGGAACTAGGCTTATTGAAAATGGATTTTCTTGGATTAAGAAATCTATCTTTTATTGAAGCTATTCTTGACATGCTTTATAAAGCGACGAAGAAAAGAATAGATATACGAAAAATACCAATTGATGACCAAAATGTTTTCAAGCTATTAAGTAGAGGAGAGACAACTGGGATCTTTCAATTGGAATCAGAAGGAATGCGTAATGTATTAAAGAGGTTACAGCCAACTGATTTTGAAGATATTGTAGCTGTTAATGCGCTTTATCGTCCAGGACCAATGGAGAATATACCTCATTACATCAATAGAAAACATGGCAAAGAATCGATTAACTATTATCACCCTGATTTAGAAGAGATACTAAAGAGCACCTATGGAGTGATTGTTTATCAAGAGCAAATTATGCAGATTGCTTCTAAAATGGCAGGGTTCTCACTAGGAGAGGCGGATTTGTTAAGACGAGCTGTGAGTAAGAAGCAAAAGGAAATTCTGGAAAAAGAAAGGATTCATTTTGTAAAAGGAGCAGAAAGAAAAGGATATCACGAAAAAACAGCGAATGAAATATATGAGTTAATTGTGCGTTTTGCCAACTATGGTTTTAATAGAAGTCATGCAGTAGCATATAGCATGATTGCTTATCAGCTTGCCTATTTAAAAGCAAACTATCCTCTATATTTTATGGCGGCACTATTAACATCATCCCTTGGAAACACAGGGAAAATAATTCAGTATATTCAAGAGTTAAAACAGATGGATATTGAATTGACTCCGCCTTCTATTAATCAAAGTAATTACTTTTTCCGTGTAGAAAAGAATAAAATTCGTTATAGCTTAGCAGGCATAAAAGGTATAGGCGGAAATGTATTAAGAGAAATACTTAAGGCGAGAAGTCAGAAAAAATTTGAAGATTTATTTGATTTTTGTATACGAATATCCCCGAAGACGGTTAACAGAAGAGTGCTGGAAATGCTTATTTATTCCGGAAGCTTTGATGAATTCGGAGTTGATCGTGCTATTTTGCTGGCATCTATTGATGTAGCGATACAGCATGCACAATTGGTTCACCCAGAGGATGAAGAGCAAAATGATTTATTTAGTGAGGATGATTTCTTTTTTAAACCGAAATATGTAGAAGTAGAACCACTTAGAGTGGAAGATAAATTGGCTTTAGAAAAAGATGCCTTAGGATTTTACTTATCAGACCATCCAGTGTCTATCTATAAGCCGTATCAAGCAACTCTGCAAACCTTTGCTATTAATGAAATGGAAGTAGGAAAAAAACATAAAAGCATTGTCTATGTAACAGAAATAAATATCATTCGCACTAAAAAAGGAGAGCCAATGGCATTTATCCAGCTTAGTGATCAGAGTGGAGAAATGCAGGGTGTTATTTTTCCAACTATTTTTAAGAAATATCAAAGTCTGCTTAACTCGGGTGAAATCGTATATTTGGAAGGGAAATGTGAAGAAAGAAACGGCAATAAACAATTTGTTATTCAATTAGTTGAATCGATGAGGACGATTGTCCAGTCACTTTCTAAAAAGGAACATAAGTTGTTTATTAAAGTGATGAATGAGAAGCATATGATGAACCAAAGATTAGAGCTATTGGCGGTTATGAGGAAATTTCCAGGAACTACTCCAGTTATTATTCATTATGAGGAAACAGGAAAAAACATCGTTTTAAACGAAGAATATAAAATTTCACCAAGTAAGGAATGTATCGCTGAATTATCTACTTTACTAGGTGCTAATCGCGTTTTCTTATCTGAATAAAACTTTACAACTTTAAAAAGTTGTTATATTGTTTAATAAGCTGACTGGTCAGACCACTTAGCCTAAATTTTTGGATTGGATTTTTTGTACTTATACTTTATTTATTTTCTAATAACATTGCCAAAAAAAAGGCAAGAAAGAAGTGAGTGATGACATAAGGTGAATGAATCATCTTCAAAGGAATCCAAATTATATGTGGATATCGTGAATCATTTACGAGAAATGATTAATCAAAACGGCCTGAAACCAGGGGACAAGCTTCCCTCTGAACGAGTATTAAGTGATACCCTACACGCAGGCAGATCATCCATTAGAGAAGCTCTGAGGGCATTAGAGCTGCTTGGACTGATTGAAACAAGAAAAGGGGAAGGAACCTTTCTTCGTGATTTTCAAGGTCATAAATTAGTAGAATTGATCAGTACTTTTATATTGCAGAATGATAAAGCAAAACAAGACGTTTTGGAAACTAAGAATTATATTCAATTAAATGCTCTATATATTGCCATGGAAAAAATTACAGAAGATGAATTGGCACATTTAAAACAGTTGGTAAATGAACGAGAAATATCAGAAAGTGAGTTTTTCTTTCAAATCATTAAAATAGCTGATAATTTCTTGGTCCATCGTTTATGGACTATTTTAAATGACTATTATCATTCACTAACAATTCCTGCGAAAGAATGGAAGAGGGAGGATTACCTCCTTCTTTTAGATTCATTAAAACAAAAGAATCAAATGCAATTATGGAGTGTATTTAGTAATTACAATAATTTCAACTGATTATTGGTGCTTGGAAATGATAGGAATCCGATTCAAATCTAAATTGTTACTTATGGGGAGGTTTCCATATTGATTAAGGGAATATTTTCGAAATCAAAAAAACTAAAATATGCAACATTACCTTCAGAATTATCAAAAAATGAAGTTCCTGAAGGGATTATGACAAAATGTTCTAATTGTAAGAAAATAATGTATACACGTGAATTACAGAAGAATCATAAGGTTTGTCTAAATTGTGGGTATCATCTGCCCATGAAAGCTTATGAAAGAATGAACTGCATCTTAGATGAAGCAACTTTTGTTGAGCTAAATGCAGAAATGAGAACCGGAAATCCTTTGCAATTTCCTGGTTATGAAGATAAAATTGCCGGTGATATAAAAAAAACAAATATGAATGAAGCTGTTGTTACAGGAACAGGAGAAATAAATGGCAAAAAAGTAGTAATAGCTGTAATGGATTCTTCTTTCCGGATGGGGAGTATGGGTTCAGTAGTTGGAGAAAAAATTACTCTCGCTGTTGAAAAGGCTGACGAGCTTTCGCTACCCTTTATAATTTTTACGGCTTCTGGTGGAGCAAGAATGCAAGAAGGCGTGCTAAGTCTTATGCAAATGGCGAAAACAAGTATAGCATTAAAACGATTTAGCGATAATGGCGGTTTATATATTACCATTATGACCCACCCAACAACAGGAGGCGTTTCTGCAAGCTTTGCCTCACTTGGCGATTATAATTTTGCGGAACCAGGTGCATTAATTGGTTTTGCGGGACGTCGTATTATTGAACAAACAATAGGAGAAGAGCTTCCGGAGGACTTCCAAACGGCAGAGTTTTTACTAAAGCACGGTCAATTAGATGCGGTAATACCTAGATTAGAATTAAAAGAAAAACTTAGCCTAGTGCTTGAAATGCATCAAACTGGTGGTGAATTAGAATGGTAGGATTAGATTTTGATAAACCAATTAATGAATTGAAAGATAAAATCCAAGAATTAAAAGACTTCTCGGAAAATGCGAATGTTGATTTAAGTACAGAAATTGAGAAATTAGAAATACGTTTAAAAAAACTGGAAAAAGATGTGTATGATAATATGAAACCTTGGGATCGAGTTCAAATTGCTAGACATCCAAATAGACCAACGACCCTTGACTATATTCCCCATTTGTTTACCGATTTTATCGAATTACATGGAGATAGAGGCTTTGGAGATGACGAGGCAATTGTAGGTGGAATTGCGAAATACAAAGGACTACCAGTAACGATTGTCGGCCATCAAAGAGGAAAGGACACGAAGGAAAATATTCGCAGAAATTTTGGAATGCCTCACCCAGAAGGATATCGAAAAGCCCTGCGCCTAATGAAACAAGCGGATAAGTTCAATCGTCCCATTATTTGTTTTATTGACACAAAAGGTGCATATCCTGGTAAAGCTGCTGAGGAAAGAGGACAAAGTGAAGCTATTGCCAAAAATTTATTTGAAATGGCATCGATGGAAGTCCCAATTGTCTGTATTGTAATTGGAGAGGGTGGTAGTGGTGGTGCTTTAGCACTTGGCGTTGGTAACCATATTCATATGCTAGAGAACTCCACATACTCGGTTATTACACCAGAAGGAGCAGCATCTATTTTATGGAAAGATGCTGGGCAGGCTAAACAAGCAGCTGAAAAAATGAGAATTACTGCACCAGATTTAAAAGAGTTGAGCATTATTGATTCCATCATTAAGGAAGTAAAAGGTGGAGCACACCATAATATAAAAGAACAAGCAGAACAAATTGATGAAGTATTATATACATCTCTAAAAGAGTTAAAAGAAATGACAAAGGAAGAACTTGTGAATCATCGCTATGCTAAGTTTAAAAATATGGGTGCCTATTTAAATCATTGATAACCTTTTTTAAACGAGATTGGGAATAAATATTCCAAGTGACAAAAACCCCCATACTTATACGGAGATAGTAAAAATATTTCGTATAAGTATGGGGGTTTTTATTAGGTATGAAAATGCGGTAAGAAGGTAAAAATGTACTTTGCAGAAGATTTTATAGAAGCAGTAATTAAATGCATATTATTTTAAAACTATTAACGCTATTTTTTATCATGTTTCTTTTCTGACTGTTAGTTAATATGTTTAAAGTTTGTAATAACGGGAAATAGCTACAAAAATAACGTCGTATAAAACGTTTGCATTTTGCTGATTATTCCGTCTTTTATTTTTTTTTCATATTAAGTTGAGATACACGATTCTTCATGATATGGTAGAATTGTTTAATGGATAATTGGATAAATGCAAGATAAATTAATAGAGAAAAGCCAATTTCTTGATTAATTTACAAAAGTTAGCATTACATAGATTATATATGTAATTTTTGTGAAAAATGTTACAGACAAGTAATTTGTTATATAATAGTATATGTATGTTATGCTACATAATTTATTTGTTAATGAAATTATGAGGTGAGGAAATTGACAGTTAAAAGAATTGGTGTATTAACAAGTGGTGGTGACGCACCAGGAATGAACGCGGCTATAAGAGCAGTAGTTCGTAAAGCGATATTTCATGGTGTGGAAGTATATGGGGTAGTTGGTGGTTATGCTGGGCTAATTAGTGGCAACTTCAGAAAATTAGAAGTTGGTTCAGTTGGTGATATAATCCATCGTGGTGGAACTTTCCTTTTCTCTGCACGTTGTGAAGAGTTTAAAACAAAAGAAGGACAACAAAAAGGGATTGAGCAATTAAAGAAACATAATATCGATGGACTAGTTGTCATTGGTGGAGATGGATCTTATATGGGCGCGAAGGCGCTTACAGAACAAGGATACCCTTGTGTTGGAGTTCCAGGAACGATTGACAATGATATTCCAGGCACTGAATTCACAATTGGTTTCGATACTGCTTTAAATACAGTTATTGATGCAATTGACAAAATCCGTGATACTGCTACATCTCACGAGAGAACATTCATCATTGAGGTAATGGGAAGAAATGCTGGTGACATCGCATTATGGGCTGGTTTAGCTGGTGGTGCTGAAACAATTCTTATTCCAGAAGAAGGCTTTAATCTGGAGGAGATTGTAGGCAGATTGAAAAAGGGTCAAGAGCGCGGTAAAAAACATAGTATTATTGTCGTAGCTGAAGGAGTAGCCAGCGGTGTTGAAATCGGTAAATTGATTGAAGAAAATACAGATTTCGATACTCGTGTGTCTGTGTTAGGACATATGCAGCGTGGTGGATCACCTACAGCCCAGGACCGTGTATTAGCTAGTCGTCTAGGCGCATATGCAGTTGAGCTTCTAGTAGAAGGCAAAGGCGGAAGAGCTGTTGGTATCGAAAAAAATCAATTGGTTGATTATGATATCATCGAAGCGTTAGCACGTAAACATACGATTGATAATAATTTATATCACTTATCAAAAGAATTATCCATTTAATAAACAGCAGGAATTTATGATCTTCTAGTGCATTTTATGATTAGATAATTCATAAATTCCTAAAATGCTGTTTTAGTTCGCTATTATTATTTACTAATATTTATCGGAGGTTATTATTAATGCGTAAAACGAAGATTGTATGTACTATTGGTCCTGCAAGTGAAAGCGTAGAAAAATTAACGCAATTAATGGAAGCTGGAATGAATGTTTCACGTCTTAACTTTTCCCATGGTGATTTTGAAGAGCATGGAGCAAGAATAAAAAACATTCGTGAAGCAGCTGAAATTACTGGTAACAATATTGCGATTCTTTTAGATACAAAAGGTCCAGAAATTAGAACAAACAACATGAAAGATGGTTCTATTGAATTAGTTGCTGGCAATGATATTATCGTATCTATGACAGAAGTAGAAGGTACTACAGAGAAATTCTCTGTTACTTACGAAGGTTTAATTGATGATGTGGAGCCAGGTAGCAAAATTCTATTAGATGATGGTTTAATCGGCCTTGAAGTAACGAAAATAGACAAAGCTGCTGGAGAAATACATACAAAAATATTAAATTCAGGGACTTTGAAGAATAAAAAAGGTGTTAACGTACCTGGTGTTGCTGTAAATCTTCCTGGTATCACGGAAAAAGATGCAAATGACATCCTTTTTGGTATTGAACAAGGAATTGACTTCATTGCAGCATCTTTCGTTCGTCGTGCGTCTGATGTTCTAGAAATCAAGCAATTATTAGAGGATAATAATGCTTCTCATATCCATATCATACCTAAAATCGAAAACCAAGAAGGTGTAGATAATATTGATGAAATCCTTGAGGTTTCTGATGGACTAATGGTTGCACGTGGTGATTTAGGAGTAGAAATTCCTGCTGAAGAAGTACCATTAGTTCAAAAAATGCTCATTAAAAAATGTAACACATTAGGAAAACCAGTTATTACAGCAACACAAATGCTAGATTCTATGCAACGTAATCCACGTCCAACTCGTGCAGAAGCAAGTGATGTAGCAAACGCAATTTTTGATGGAACAGATGCTATTATGCTTTCTGGAGAAACAGCAGCAGGATTATATCCTGTGGAAGCTGTACAAACTATGAATAATATTGCAGCAAGAGCAGAAGAGGCATTAAACTATAAAGAAATCCTCTCAAAACGTAGCAAAGATTCAGAGCATTCTATTACAGACTCTATCGGACAATCTGTTGCTCATACTGCGTTAAATTTAGAAGTTAAAGCAGTAATTACACCAACTGGTAGTGGTCATACTGCAAGAATGATTTCTAAATATCGTCCAGAAGCTCCAATTATTGCGGTAACATATGATGCAAAAATTCAAAGACAATTAGCGCTAGTTTGGGGAGTATATCCACGCCTTAGCCAAAAATCAGAATCAACAGATGAAATGCTAGATGTAGCAGTTCAAGAAGGTGTTAACAGCTCGATTGTTACACATGGTGATTTAGTTGTGATTACTGCTGGACTTCCAGTTGGAGAAGCAGGTACAACAAACATCATGAAAATCCATGTAATTGGCGATGTGCTTGCTAAAGGACAAGGAATTGGCCGCAAAACAGCCTTTGGTAAAGCTGTAATTGCTACTAGTGCTAAAGAAGCCCTAGATAAAGTTAATTTCGGTTCTATTCTTGTAACAAATGCTACAGATCGTGATATGGTACCTGCATTAGAAAAATGTAGTGCCCTAATCGTTGAAGAAGGTGGCTTAACAAGTCATGCTGCGGTTGTAGGATTAAATATTGGAATTCCTGTTATTGTAGGAGTAGAAAACGCAACTAGCATCTTAAAGGATGGCTTAGATATTACAGTGGATTCTCGTAGCGGCTATGTATATAGCGGACATGCGAGCGTACTATAATCTATAAAGCATAAAAATTGGAAGAGTATCCATACCTAATAATCATTAGGCAATGGATACTCTTCTTTTGCAGTTCTTAAATATCCAAAGGAGAGGCTATAAGCAACAACGTGTTATAACATTAATTAACAGGGAAAACAATAGGCAGCTAACTATCAGCACAGATCAAAAAAGGGTATAATAAAAAGAAAGGAAATGAAAAGGAGGATGGTGACAATTTGAGAAATTTTATGATCAGCTTGCTGTTATTACCATTAATTGAACTTGTGATTTTTCTGATAGCTGGAAACATAATTGGTATACCAGAAACCTTAATTATTGCAATAGGCACTGGAATTCTAGGCGGTATTTTACTAAAGAAACAAGGGTTAAAGGCGATTCGTAATGTTCAAGTTCAAATAAATCAAGGTATCATGCCAGGAGATGCTATATTAGATAGCTTTTGTATTCTTATTGGTGGGCTTTTATTACTGTTTCCGGGCTTTTTAACAGATATTGCAGGTGTCCTTATTCTATTTCCTCCAACAAGAAGAATTGGAAAAAATTTATTCATAAGAAATATACAAAGAAAGCTGCAAAAGAGAAATCGAGTTACCATTATTCACTCATATAAATAAGCATAAAAGGAGAGTCTGATTTTCTTACAATAGTAAAATAGTCAGACTCTCTTTTTTTGTTAAATAAGTGATAAGATTTTTTAGATAGCAGAATAATTATTATGTTTATTTGTATAATGAATAAACAAAGTAAATAGGATTTTTGGTATAATAAGTTGCAAATGGGGCGAAAGGCGATAAAAATCTATGTTCAGCTTATTAAGGAAATGGAATACACTTCGAAATCAAATTTTATTTGTATTTTTATCCGTAATGCTAGTCGTACTTTTATTTGTGAGTATATTGATATTTAATCAAGTATCTACTTTATTAGAAAAAAATGCAGAAAAACAAATTCAGCAAGTTGCAGTGGAAGCAAGTGGAAGAATTGAAACCCTGTATGAGCAATTAAATATGGCCTCAAAATTAGCGGCAACGAATGATAAAGTACAAAAGCTGTTAACAAGGGAATACGAACACAAGAAAGCGACCTTTTATGAAAAACAAGAATTAATGGGGACTGTTAATACAGTTACAGCAAATTCTGATGGAATTTTTTCGTTTCAATTATTTACCAGGGAACAGGAACGAATACTCCCACTTGATGATGCAAAAATAATGACAGATTTGCATGCTGATTGGGTAGAAAAGGCGGACCAAGCAAAGGGGAGTCTAGTTTGGATTGGAGAAGATCCGAATGACAGCAATTATTTTCTTGCTATAAGGAGAGTAAATTTAATTAATCGCAGTTTTACCAATGGAGGATATTTACTCTTTAGTATTTATGCTAATTATTTTCAATTTGCTAATCAAACATTAACAGACAAAACGGATCAGTATTTTATTCTTTTAGATGAATTAAATAAACCGATTATTACTAATTATCAGCAATCAAGTGAGTTCATTTTACAGACCAAGAAAAAAACAGTACCAATAAATGAAAGGGATTACATGATTACGAAAAATTCTTCGTATATGACAGGGTGGACTGTCCTTATTTTAACTCCCTATAATACGTTAACGGAAGGCATAACGGTTGTGCGCACAAGCATTCTTCTTGCTGGCATAATTGGATTAATGATTTTCTTTGTATGCTCTTTTTTTCTTTCTAACATGATTACTCGCCCGATTATCCGCTTAACGAACACAATGAGATTTGCAAGTGAAGGGTCTTTGCCACTGACACCAAAGATTCCCTCTGTAAATGAAATTAATGAATTAAATAGTACATACAATCAGCTCGTAAAAGAAACAAACCATTTAATCACAATGGTTTATCAAAAAGAAATTACTCGAAACCGTAGTGAATTAAGAGCTTTGCAAGCACAAATTAATCCTCACTTTCTATTTAATACATTAGATGCTCTCCATTGGTCATTAGAGGAAAATGACGAAGAAGAATTAGCCGAACTAGTTGTTACCATGTCTAATTTATTTCGCTATACCATTTCGCGATCTACAGAGGATGAGTGGGTTCGCATAAAAGAGGAGATTGCCCACATTGAAGACTATATGGAAATAATGAAAATGCGATTTGGAGAACTATTGAAGTGGCAAATACAACTCCCAAAGGCGTTTGAAGAAGTGAAAATCCCCAAATTTTTAATACAACCATTAGTAGAAAATGCTGTCTTACACGGAGCTGAGAATAAGGTAGGACAATGTACTGTTGACGTTATTGTGCAACAAGGAGAGATGGATAACAACATAAAGGTAATTGTTAGAGATGATGGAATTGGCATAAGCGAGTCTAAATTAAAGAAGATTAAGGAATCGATGGAAAAGGAAGGAATTTCTTCAGCCACAGGTAAGGGAATGGCTATTTCTAATGTATATAAAAGGCTTACACTCTATTATCAGGAAAGACAGCAAAAGGGATTAATGATAGAAAGTATAGAGAATAAAGGGACATTCATTTCTTTTGAAATTCCAAAAGATGGGGGTATGTAAGATGTATGCGAAAACAATATTGATTGTTGATGATGAGCCGAGATCGAGAGAAGGAATCAAAAAAGTACTGGAGAACTGGTCTAGCGGTCAATATCAAATTTTAATTTCGGAAAATGCAGAATCGGCCATTGATATTATGCAAAAACAAAAAATAAATATTCTTCTAACAGATATTCGCATGCCTAAAATAACTGGAATAAAAATGTTGAAAACAATCAGAGACCAAAAACACCTCCCTGTTGTTATTGTTATCTCTGCATATTCAGAATTTGAATATGCGCAAGAAGCTCTTCGCTTAGGTGTTATTAATTATTTATTAAAGCCAATTAGTAAAAAAAAATTAATAGAAGCTGTCGAAGATGCCCTAAAGATTGATAGAGATAAAGACAGAAATGATATTATCTCAAAAGTAGTTGATAATAAGCTGATTGATGCAAGAGTAACAAAAGAATCAGTAAGAGAGCCAATTCAGAAAGCCTTACAATATATTGATAGTCACTTAAATGAGGAATTAACCCAACGTGACGTAGCCGCTCATGTGTATTTAAATCCAAGTTATTTTAGTGTACTGTTTAAGGAAGAGATTCGGTTAACGTTTAGTGAATATATCACCAGAAGACGAATTCAGCATGCGAAAAATCTACTTATCTCCACAAAACTTTCCATTGCGGATATTGCAGAAGAGTCAGGATACAAAACGGCCAAATATTTTATTAAAATATTTAAAGATTTAGAAGGAATAACACCAAGCGGTTACCGAAAAATAAATAACGAAAATAATGAAAGGGCTTTCTAAAAATAGTAGAACTTTTCCTAATCATTGTTACCTTTTTTAGAAAAATCATTAATGATAGACTTTAGATTGTAACAAAGAAATAATTAAAAAGGAAAGTATAGGGGGTAGTTTAAATGTTTCATAGAAAAGTACTGTCAGCATGTCTATCTGTTGCTTTATTGCTGGTATTAGTTTTAGCAGGATGTTCTTCATCCACCTCTTCTAAC
This sequence comes from Niallia circulans, assembly GCF_003726095.1. Classification (NCBI taxonomy): domain Bacteria; kingdom Bacillati; phylum Bacillota; class Bacilli; order Caryophanales; family Bacillaceae; genus Niallia; species Niallia circulans. Next base: position 2,365,953 of record NZ_CP026031.1, on the reverse strand, counting down.
AATGAAAGCGCTTCAAAAAATGGAGATAAAACAGTGATTAAATTCATGCATCTTTGGCCAGAGGGAAGTTCAAAAGCACAGTTCACTATTGTAAACGATATCATTAAACGGTATGAAAAAGACCACCCAGATGTAAAAATTCAGACAGAAATTCTTGGAAACGAGCAATATAAAGATAAAATTAAAGTATTATCAGCTTCAAATGAGCTACCAGATATTGGTGTGACATGGGCAGCAGGATATATGCAGCCGTTCGTTAAAGGGGAAATGTTTGCTCCGTTAGATGATGTAATTGATAGTAATTTTAAAGACCAATTTGTTGCAGGTACAACAGAGGCATTTGCTATGGATGGGAAAACATATGGTCTTCCACTTGAATTAAATATCACACCTGTTTATTACAATAAAGAAATCTTTGAGAAATATAATTTAGAAGTTCCTGCAACATATGATGAGTTTTTAAATGTTGTAAAAACGTTAGCTGATAACGGTGTTACACCAATTACTTTAGGTAATAAAGACCGTTGGACTGGTTCTATGTGGTATATGTATCTTGCAGATAGAATTGGTGGACCTGAAGTGTTAACGAATGCGATTAATCGTACTGGAAGCTTTGAAGATCCAGCACTTGTTCAAGCAGCCGAAGAAGTAAAAAAATTAGTGGATATGGGCGGATTTGTCAAAGGGTTTAATGGTCTTTCCAATGATGAGGCAAAAGGGTACTTTATGAATGAGCAAGCAGCTATGTATTTAATGGCGACTTGGGAATTGCCAAACTATACAACAAGCCCAGATGTTACACAAGAATTTAAAGATAAAGTAGGATACTTTAAGTTCCCAACATATGTAGGCGGAAAAGGAGACATAAACAGTTTTGTAGGTGGTCCTGGTGTTGGACTATTTGTTTCTGAAAAATCAAAGGTAAAAGACGAAGCGAAAGAATTTGTCGCATATTTAGTAAAAGAATGGGGCAAAAACTCTGTTAAGGATGCAGGTGTAATTCCAGCGACAGTTGTAGACACTGCCAATATTGAACTAGATCAAATGTATATCGATATTTTAAATGATCTTGGAAATGCTTCTAATTTAACTTTATATGCAGATGTTCAAATGAGTTCTAGTGTTGCACAAGTGCACTTAGATATGATCCAATCACTATTTGGCGGTCAGGCAACACCAAAAGAATTTACAGCCAAACAAGAGCAAGCTTTAGCGGAAGAAGAATAATAAACAATGAGGTGGAATCTATCGGATAAAAAGGTGGATTCCACTATTTAAAAGGTAATCACTTTAGATAATTAGGAAGATATACACATTATTGATTTTTGAGAAGGCTCTGTTAAACAATGATATTGGTTACATGTATAACTAGTGAATAATTATATATCATTTAACAAAGCTCCTCCCAATCAATAAGGAGGGAAAGTAGAAAATGAAAAACGTAATGTCAAACAAATGGGTAATCACTCTTTATGTGCTCCCTGCACTGTTGCTCATTTTAGTTTTAATCTATATTCCTATTGTATTAACAGGATATTATGGCTTAATGGATTGGGACGGTATTGGGGCTAAGACTTTTATTGGACTAGATAATTATATACAGCTTATGAAAGATAAAATGTTCTGGTCTAGTACGTATCATTCCGTTTTATTAGCCGTTTTTTCTGCAATAAGTCTTATTGCATATTTAGTAATTTCACTTATATTAGCAAGCAAGATTAAGGGAGCTGGAATACTTCGCAAAATATATTTAATTCCGATGTTATTATCATCTGTAGCTATTGCACAGCTATGGTTGAAAATTTTTGATCCAACAAATGGAATGTTAAACAAGCTTTTAACCATGTTTGGAGTAGAAAATACACCCTTATGGCTTGCAGATCCCAATTTAGTACTATACTCCATTTTCATTCCAATTGTGTGGCAATATGCAGGGTTTTACATCATTATTTATTATGCAGCTTTAAAAGGAGTAGCGGATGAAATTATTGAGGCAGCTAAAATAGATGGGGCAACCCCATTGCAGATTGCTTATAGAATTAAAATTCCATTAATTGCACCAGTAATAAAAGTAACTATTGTTTTAGCCATTGTAGGTTCTTTAAAATACTTTGATTTAATCTATGTAATGACTGGTGGAGGACCAAATGGAGCAAGTGAAGTAATGGCCTCTTATATGTATAAAGAAGCATTCAAAACATATGATTTTGGCTACGGCAGTGCCATTGGCTTTGCTTTATTAATCATTTGTCTTGTTATGACATGGGTTATACAAAAATTAACAGCATCAAAAGAAGATGCTCAGTATTAAGGAGAGAGGTAATCATGAGTGAAGTAATCCTGAAAAAACAAAATAAAACTGAATTATCCACATCTCCTAAAACGAAAGGATCTCTAGGAAGCAAGATTGGATACGGTCTTTTGTATCTAGTGCTTGGAGTAATTGCCATTTTTCAAATATACCCACTCGTTTGGTTATTCTTCTTTTCCTTAAAAACGAATCAAGAAGTTTTCGGCTTATCTCCATTTGCTCTTCCGAAAGACCCACAATGGGGGAACTATGTAAAAGTATGGACCCAAGGGAACATCAGCTTATATTTCTTTAATAGTGTATGGATTACAGTCGTAGCAGTAGTATTGACGGTTATACTAGCAAGTTTTGTTACCTTTGCGATTACAAGAATGCACTGGAAGCTAAGCAAACTTGTTCTTGGTTTGTTCATGGTGGGCATTATGATTCCATTACATTCTACGTTAATCCCTTTATTTAGTTTCTTTAATAACTTGGAGCTGATTGATAATCCTATTTCTATTCTTTTATCCTATACAGCGTTTAATTTGCCGCTAACTATCATGATTCTATTAGGATTCTATCAGGCACTGCCAAGAGAATTAGAAGAGGCAGCTGTAATGGATGGTTGTTCGATTCATCGTATATTCTTTCAAATTACATTGCCCATGACGACTCCTGTTATGGCTACAGTTGTTATTATAAATATGATTTATAACTGGAATGAATTTGTATTTGTTAATACGTTCATTAGCTCTGATCAATGGAAGACATTAACGGTTGGTGTAAATAACTTTGTAGGTCAATATTTAACAGATTGGGGAGCGATTGGAGCAACCTTAATGATTAGCATTATTCCTATTTTAATCGCGTTCATTCTATTAAGTAATAAAATTGTAGAAGGTTTAGCAGCAGGATCTGTAAAAGGATAATAAAAGAGGGGTTCATCTGATGTCCAAAAATTTTTTTTAATATGCACCATTCTTAGATTGGCGCGTTCTCAAGCTTTACATTAGGCTTTCGAGGTGCAGGTGGCGGATTAGATTTAGAATCAGAACGTTCTCCGAAACAAAATATTTAAGTTTTCATCGCTAATAATGAAAACAATGCCTAGAAGGAAAGAGAAAGAAGAGGGGATAGTATGACAACAAAACCAATGGGAAAATTATATATCATCTGTGAATGGATAATGAAGCTGGCCTCTGTTAATTTGTTATGGATTATGTTCACTGCAAGTGGTCTTTTCCTATTTGGTTTTATGCCTGCAACAGTTGCACTTTTTACCATTGTCCGTAAATGGTTTCGGAAGGAAACAGAAGTTCCTATTTGGAAAACATATCTATCTGTCTATAAAAGCGAATTTACCAAAAGTAATACTTTTGGGTTCATATTTATAGTGGCTGGTCTTATCTTGTATGTAGATTACTATCTAATCTTACATTTAGACGGATTTATGCGGATTGTTTCCATAAGTATTTTACTACTTATTACATGCCTATATGCTATCACTCTTTTATTCTTCTTTCCTGTCTATGTACATTATCAGTTAAGATTCATCGATTACTTTAAATACTCCTTTTTTCTAGGAATTCTAAATATCCATATTACATTATTGATTTTGCTTGGGTTAGCAGCAGATATTTTTCTATTATTATATATACCTGGACTTCTCCCTTTTTTTAGTGGAATTTCCGCAGCATGTATACTAATGTCAAGTAGCATTCTGCTTTTTCAGCGGCTGCAGAAGCAGAACATGAATAAAGCGATTATTGAATAAGAGGAAGTATATGACTTATTGTTTATAAAATATATTAAAATTCGCAAAAAATATAGTTTGTATATTGAATAAACAAACTTGAGCGTGGTATAATTGGATTAACTTGATGGGAGAGATAGAATGACAACTATTCAAGAAGTAATAGATAAGTTAATGGAGCCAGCAAAAATGGTTGATTCCACAACAGATGTATTAATAAAAGGGTCAGCCGATACGGAGGTGAAGAGAATTGTAATCGCATTCACGGTGACGCAACAAGTGTTGGAGAAAGCGATATCGATTGGAGCAAATATGATTATTAGTCATGAAGGACCATTTTATAGTCATGAGAATAGGAAAGAATTATATGAGAAAGATCCAGTATACATGACTAAGCTCCAATTAATAGAAGATGCTGCTATTAATATTTTCCGCTTTCATGATTATTATCATCGTTACAATCCAGATGGCGTTATGGTGGGATTAATTCAAAAGCTGGAATGGGAGAATTATATTGAAAAGCATCAATCCATTGCAACAACTATTGTCACTCCAAAGAAAACTGTCGCTGATATTGCAACATACGTGAAAGTTAAGCTTGATGCCCCGTTTGTAAGAGTGGTGGGGGAGTTATCCATGGAATGCCAAAGAATTGGCTTGTTAGCAGGTTATCGCGGAGGAGGCGAAGTAGTAATCCCTTTATTTCAAAATCAAAATTTAGACCTAATTATAGCTGGAGAAGGACCAGAATGGGAGTCTCCTGAGTATGTCAGAGATGCCGTTCAACAAGGAAGAAAGAAAGCATTAATCTTGATTGGGCATGCAGTTAGCGAAGAGCCTGGCATGGAATACTTAACCACTATACTAGCAAATGATTTTCCACACATTCCTGTACATTACATAAAAGAAAAGCCACTATTTCAGATTATTTAAATAGCAATATATTTTTAGTTAATCTACCATACTAGTATGGCTAAAATAAGTTAACAAAACCTGCTTCATACAACCAGTTTACTTTTCTCATTTCACTAATCACTCCACTACCGAGATTATCATCATTAATATTGCTTGCGCCATCTATTAGTTATTCATAAGAGGCTATTGCTGTTTTTTTTAAAAAGTAAGCGCTTTATTTTTGATGTGTTTACTTCATTCTCTAAAAAGATGAAGCTTTATAATAGTCGGCTGCGATATAGCAAAAGGCTACAGATAGTATTAAAAACAGAGGGGGGTACTTATGGAAACAGAGGTTGTTCATTCACATGTAAATAAAACAATGAAGGCAAAAAGAAGCAAATTTAAAACAACATTAACAGCAATTAGAAAGGATTGGCAGCTTTATTCATTATTAGTTTTACCACTTATTTATTTAATTATTTTTAAATATGGTCCAATGTTAGGAAATGTTATTGCTTTTAGAAGATATATGCCAGGTGGAAAAATTTATGGTGAACAATGGGTTGGGTTGTATTACTTTAATATGTTTATTAATGACCCAGTTTTTTGGAATGTATTTAAAAACACATTTATTTTGGGCGGAATTACCTTGTTATTTTGTTTTCCTATGCCCATTATATTTGCTCTTCTTTTGAATGAAGTGAAATCCAAAAAGTTTAAGAAGTTTGTACAAACAGCTTCCTATCTACCGCATTTCTTATCTATTGTTATTATTGCTGGAATGATCTTGCAATTAACAGCGCTAAACGGTTCCATTAATGGAATAGTCGAATTTTTCACCGGAGAAAAAATAAGCTTTATTCAAAGTCCAGAATGGTTCCGCACTATTTATGTTACCTCCGAAGTATGGCAAGGAATGGGTTGGGGGGCCATTTTATACTTAGCTGCATTAACAACGATTGACGATTCCTTATATGAAGCAGCGAAAATTGACGGTGCGAACAGATGGAAGCAAACCCTTCATATTACGATACCAGGGATATTGCCAACTATCGTTACCTTATTAATTTTGAATATTGGCAGCTTTCTTGCAATTGGCTTTGAAAAAATCTTATTAATTTATAACCCATTAACCTATGAAACTTCTGATGTTATTTCAACTTATTTATATCGTGTTGGTTTAGAATCCAATAATTTTAGCTATGCAGCAGCTATTGGATTATTTGAATCTATTATTGGCTTAGTGCTTGTATTAACGGCGAACAGCATATCAAGAAAACTAACAGAAAGAAGTTTATGGTAGGGAGGGAGATTTAATGAAAGAATCGAAACAGTACAAAGTTTTTAAAGTCTTTAATGTTTGTATTCTCTTAATTATTATATTTTGTACGTTATATCCATTTATTAATGTAGTTGCACAATCCTTTAGTAGTGAGTCCTATATCAATTCTGGACAGGTAAATTTAATACCAAAAGGATTCAATGTAGACACATATGAGAAGGTACTTTCTGACACCATGTTTTGGATTAATTATAAAAATACGGTTGTATACACAGTGGTAGGAACAATCATTTCTATGTTTTTAACAACAATGTTTGCATATGCGCTTTCTAAAAGAAGATTAGTAGGACGAAGATTTTTAACTGTATTTGCTGTATTTACGATGTTTTTTAATGGCGGCTTAATTCCCAATTATGTTTTAATCAATTCACTAGGCTTTGGCAATACAATGTGGGCTATTGTCATTCCTGGTGCAATTAGTATTTATAATATGCTGATCATGAAATCCTTTTTTGAAAATATGCCAGAAGAATTAGAAGAGGCAGCCTCTATTGATGGTTTAAGCACATATGGCATTTTACTAAAAATAGTATTGCCGCTAAGTAAAGCAGTAATGGCCACTATGGTGTTATTTTACGCAGTCGCTTATTGGAACTCTTGGTTCAGCGCTTTTATTTATATGGATAAAAAAGAATTATTTCCAGTAACGATTTATTTGCGGAATATGATTGCGGGAACAACAGGTGGAATGTCAGCAGGTGCTACTTCAGCTGATAACTTAACTCAAATTTCCGCTAATATTAAATCCGTAACAATGGTCTTAACAATTTTGCCAATATTAACGGTATATCCATTTGTACAGAAATATTTTGTTTCTGGAGTAATGCTAGGCTCTATTAAATAGTCAAAATAGGACCTGCTGGAGTTAGGGAGTTCAGCGTAGGTTATTATTCCATATGCCTTTTAAGGAAACAACTTACGCTTTTCCTATATATATAAGGGGAGGAAATGCCATGAAAGAAAGTTGGAAAAAGGTTGGGTTATTTCTAGGTCTAATAGTATTCGTAATGATTGCTGTTGCTTGTTCAAAGAATGATTCAGCAAGTAAGGAAGTAGAAGTAGCAACAAAAGGGGCAATGGAATCATATAGCGCAGGTGACACCTTTAAAGCAACAGAGCCATTTGATTTATCTATTTTATATATGGATCAGCCGACATATCCATATAAAAAAGACTGGCTATTATGGGATAAGATAAAAGAAATTACGAATGTTACCTTGAAGCCGACAATTGTACCATTGAGTGATTATACGCAAAAGAGAAGTTTGTTAATTAGTTCAGGAGAAGCCCCAATCGTTATTCCAAAAACCTATCCAGGAGAGGAAGCTGCCTTCGTGGCATCAGGGGCGGCACTTCCGGTAAGCGATTACATTGATAAAATGCCTCACTTCAAAGAAAAAATTGAAAAATGGGATATGGGTCCAGAATTAGATACATTACGACAAAATGATGGGAAGTTCTATGTCCTGCCAGGTTTACATGAAGAGGTTTGGCCAGATTATACGTTAATTGTAAGAACTGATATTTTTGAAGAAAATAATATTGCTATTCCAACAACTTGGGATGAACTATATACAGCAATGAAGAAATTAAAAGAAATCTATCCAGATTCTATTCCTTTCTCTGATCGTTTTACATTTAACAGTACATTAAATATTGCTGCAACAAGTTTTGGAACGAAAGCAGGTTGGGGATTTGGAAACGGATTATCTTATGATCAAGATGCTGATGAATTTGTGTATGCAGCAACAACCAATAACTATAAAGAAATGCTCACTTACTTCCATAAATTAGTAGAAGAAGGGCTGTTAGATGAAGAGAGCTTTACACAAAGCGATGATCAAGCGGTACAGAAATTTGTAACAGGAAAATCATTTATTATAAATGGAAATTCTCAAACAATCAACTTGCATCGAGTTGATATGGATAAAACGTTAGGAAAAGGGAAATATTCTATTTCCAAAATCACGGTTCCCGGCGGTCCTGCTGGTCAATTAATGTCAGGGTCTAGATTAGAAAATGGTGTAATGATTACCTCCAAAATTAAAGAAAGTGAAAACTTTGAAGCAATTCTTCAGTTTATTGACTGGTTATATTACAGTGATGAAGGACAAGAATTCACTAAATGGGGGGTAGAAGGAACAACATTCACGAGGGAAGATGGAGTAAGAAAATTAATGGAAGATATTAATTACAATGGATTAAATCCAAATGGAACAAAGGATTTACGGGTTGACTATGGATTCTCTGGTGGAGTTTTTTCCTATGGAGGAACAACCGATTTACTTCATTCGATGATGAGTGAAGAAGAGATTAAGTTCCAAAATGATATGAAAGCAGTAAAAACGCCAATTCCAACTGATCCGTTAATTCCATATTCAATTGAAGACAGAGAAAAAGCAACATTACAAAGTACACCTTTAAAAGACTATACGAATCAAAATACATTAAAATTCATTTTGGGAACACGTGATTTAAGTGAGTTTGATGCTTTTGTAAAAGAATTACAAAGTCAAGGATTAGAGCAATATGTGGATACAGCAAATCAGACGTATCAAGAATACAAGAAAAATAACAAATAAATAAAATGGATAAGTTCATTCCTAGCCATCCTGATGAAGGGTAAGAAGAACTAACCTAAACTAGTCCTAACTGTACTGTTATGTGAGGCTAACCAGCAGTGGGGAAAAAAGAAACACACACTGCTGGTAATATTATTATATTCTGAAAGAAGGTGACAAGGATGAAGCAGCAAAGAGAGTTTGGGCAAGGAGTTTTATATACATTTTGTAATTATGTGTATTGGGTTTTACTAACGAATATCTATTTTGTCGTAACAAATCTTATCTTTATTTTTTTCTTCATGACATTAACACCATCGTTTTCAAATATTCTCATCTATGCTCTTGCCTTAATACCGTCTGGACCTGCTATATCTGGACTGCTTTATTCGATGGAGAAATTAGTAAGAACGAAAGAGCTATCACCAACAACTGACTTTTTCTATGGATATCGATCGAATTTAAAAGGCACATTTTTTCTGTGGATAATAATCTTAGCTGTATTCTTTGTCTTATTCATCGACTTACAATACCTTCAAATAACCATAACACCAGTTAATCAAATCATTTTTATTGTTGTGCTTGCACTTACGCTTATTTGGACAATGCTTAGTATAAATATGTTAATAATTAATGCAAAATATACTTTTCGAATAAGGGATTTAATAAAGTTGTCTGCGTATTATCTATTCATAAAATGGAAAGAAACAATAGGTAATATATTGATTCTCTTTTTTACTGCTGTTGCAACAGTAATCACTAATGATTTCTTAATTGTTTTCATTGCTAGTTTGCTTGCATGGATAATGGTGTTTAATTCTAGAGAGCTGCTTAAACATATAGATCGTAATTTTTTGAAAAAATCTCCTTCTAACAATATAAGTGAAAAATATGATGCACCACCTTTGCAAGGTTCATAAATGAAAGGAGAAGTACTAAGAAATGACTCTATATAAAAAAATAGTTTATAATCTCTTCATTTCATTTAAAAGAAATTTTAATTTGGAAGGACACATATAGATGGAAAGAGAAGTAGTTTAGAGGTTATGAGAAAAAATGAGGAGGAAGACAAAATGTTACCCTTAATGAAGAATTTATCCGGAAAAGTAGCAGTTATTACTGGAGGTGGAGGCGTACTTTGTGGCTGCATGGCGAAAGAGTTAGGCAGACAAGGAGTAAAGGTAGCCATTTTGAATCGTACATATGAAAAAGCGCAAAAGGTAGCAGAGGAAATTAATAACGAAGGTGGCATGGCTATTGCTATAGCATGTGATGTTGTTGATGTAAACAGTGTGAAGGAAGCGGAAAAAATAGTCTTAGATACTTTTGGAAACTGTGACATTCTTATTAATGGGGCTGGAGGAAATCATCCAAAAGGTATTACTTCAGAAGAAATTCTGCGATTAGAAGATCTTGATAAAGAAGGAATTACTAGTTTTTTTGATTTAACAATGGAGGGATTTTCCTTTGTATTTAATTTGAATATAATCGGTACTTTAATTCCTACTCAAATATTTTCAAAACAAATGGTTGGAAAAAGTGGAACCATTATAAATATATCCTCTATGAGCGCCCCAAGTCCAATGACGAAAGTACCTGCTTACAGCGCAGCTAAAGCTGGTATAGAGAATCTTACAAAATGGTTGGCTGTTCATATGGCTGAAACAGGAATTAGGGTTAATGCAATTGCTCCAGGCTTTTTCTTAACAAAACAAAATGAAGGACTGCTAAAAAATTCAGATGGGACTTATACAGAGCGGACGAAGAAAATATTAGCCCATACACCAGTAAAAAGATTAGGAAAACCAGAGGACTTATTGGGGACATTATTATGGCTAGTGAATGAAGAAACAAGTGGTTTTGTTACAGGGATTAGTGTGCCAGTTGATGGCGGATTTATGGCGTACTCAGGTGTTTAAAAATACTCCCTGATAAGAAAGGATTAGTTATTCTAGCTAGTGACGGGCAATCAAAATGAGATCTTCCACTGATCCTTAAGTGAATTGTAGATTTATAGAGTATTTAGTCCCGTTAGTATTAGGGTGGAGGTGAATCCTCACTATTATCCTATAAATAGTTAAATATTCACTTTGGTAAACCTATCATTTTTTAGATAGGAAAAAAGATAGAACATGTTATCAAAAATAATATTTCCCGGAAAATTTCACCATGCAGCACCTTGTTGGGATTAAATGTATTTTTTATATTCCGTTTGGATAATTTATCAGATAAAGATTCAAAAGATTATCGAAGGTACAAAATAGATGAAGCGGCATTTGTAGAGAAATCCCTTCAATCAAATGGATTAATTGCTACAAATGCAAAGGCTTCCTTAGCAGCAGATGGACTTTTTCACCCTACATATGGTTGGATTGGTTTGGAATACGCTGATTAGAACTGGCGTAAGACGTTATGATGCTAATTGTTTATACGTTTTTAGTTTGCTTTAAGTGGTAAAAACCTAATATATTTAAACTTTATCTAAATCTAAAGAGAAATTATTATTCTGGATGAAGCATAAATTTTAAAAAATTCTCGGTTGAAAAAGCAGCAGCACCTAATGCAGAGGAAGCAAAATTAATATCAGAAAAATGGATAGCAAGTTGTGATTGGTGAAAGGGCAAAGTATAATTGTCTATTATTTTTTTCACTTGTGGCTCTATCCATTTTTTAGCTAAGGTAAGTCGATTGCCGATTATGATTTGCTCTGGATTGAAGATATGAATAATATTAATAATTCCAGCACCTAGATGATTGCCAACTTCATTGAATAAATGGATAGCTTGCGTATTTCCTTGGTCGGCAAGCTCAATCAAATCATTCAAATAAACCTGACCTTTTATACCTAGCTTTAATTCGACAGCCTTGTTGAGTAAATATTGTTCGGAAGCGTAGAGTTCCCAGCAGCCTTTATTGCCACAGCGGCATTCTAATCCATCCTTTTGAATTATCATATGGCCGATTTCTCCAGAATATCCGAGGTTTCCTTTATACAGTTCTCCATTAATGATAATTCCAGCGCCGATTCCAATAGCAGCACTTACATAGATTAAATTTTGATAGGTCTGACCTACTCCGAATTTTTTTTCTCCATAGGCCCCGGCATTTGCTTCATTTTCAACTAATACAGGAAGATGGAATTCTTCTTCCAGATGGCTTTTTAGTGAAACATTATTCCAATCTAAGTTTGGAGCGAAGAGAATGTCACCGTCCATATTTGTAATCCCTGGTGCCCCAATCCCTATGCCAATTACTCCATAAACAGAGTTAGGAGCAGTGTCTATTAACAAAGTAATAATCTTTTTTATTATTTGTAGTGTATCTTCATAAGATAAATTAACATATTTTTCATTTATACGGTATATGATATTCCCCTGCAAATCAGTTAAAATTCCTAATAGATAGTTAACGCCTAAGTCAATACCAATGGAATAACCGGCCTTCTCATTAAATAGAAGCATAACAGGTCGCCTTCCTCCACTAGATTCACCATGCCCTGATTCATAGATCAATTGTTCATTAATAAGCTCTGATACTAAGGAGGAAACAGTCCCTTTTGTTAATCCTGTCTGCTGGGCAATATCCGCCCGAGAAATAGGCGCATTGTTCTTAATTAAATTTAAACAAAGAGATTTATTTTCTTTTTTTACTAACTGCTGATTCCAAGTAATATGCATCCTTTTCGCAATCCCCTCTTATCTATTTCTGAAATTCATATGAATATAATTACTTTCAGAAAGGTCTTTCTCTTCCAATTGATTAATTATACTACAGTTTATCTATTAACCAAACAGAGTGGATTGATAAAGTTAGTTCGTTTATTTAATATACAAACTTATATATAATTGATATAATTCCTATAGAATAGGGTTATCTATATAGAGGAAAAAGGATAATTTACTTGAGAAAATTCTTGCTTCTTTTTTATGGTGGCCATTCAATCAAAAATATCATAGCTGGCGGAGGTGCTAATGGAAATGAATTACAGAAATTTAGGGGGTACCGGTCTAAAAACCAGTGAAGTCAGTTTCGGTACATGGGCTATGTAACGGAATCTATATATATTTCATTTTATATAAAAACGAAAATAATCCTTTAAGAATGGTTATTTTCCGATTTAACGTTATGCTCCTCCTCTAACGGCATTATCGATAGCCAATCTTGAAACTTTTGGATATATATTTGATGAAGTACTTTAAATAATTGAAATAGTTTTTGCAGTGAAGATATGTCCAACCCAAACTGGATACATTTTCTAATAATTGTTTGTACACGATTAATAAATCTCTGCTATATTCCTCAATCGTATTTTCCATTCTATTTTTCCGTTTATCCATATCCTTTTTTGGATGTAGTAATATATATAAATCATTTTTATCCCTTCATTGGCAGACACATCCTCCAAAACGAGTAACTCATCGATAATTCAGTTATAAGAGATGGATCTATTAGTTTTTTCGAAAAAGATACAATCGAAGAATCTGTTTCTACAAAGGTTAACGAATTTCTTTCAGAAAGAGATAAAATCTTTTTTTCTACCATGTTGTCACTTCTTTTAATTTGTTTGTTGATAAAAGGAAATATATGGGGGTGGATAACTTGTGATTAAATCGATTTTATTTATATTTTATTTAATGTATACCTCTATGATAGTAGAAAAATCATTGTTATTTGTCTATTAATATTGGTTTTGTTTTAATAATATATATTATTAATGTTTATATTAAAATTATAGACTATTATTTTTTATTAAAACACTTAAAGTAATTGAAGTTTATATTAAATATAAAGATATATAAGAAATTGCTAAAGAATTTTTACATTAATGTATTTTACATAAAATTAACATTTATGATTTTAATTAATATTAAGAATTGTATATAATCTATTTAATGTTAAATATAGAAGGGGAGTAATATTCTTGTTTGAAAGGAATCTATATAAATTCTCAGCAAAGAATAGTATTAGAGTAAGTAAGTATAAAATGAAAACCACTACTTATTATCTCCAAGAATTAGGAAATACATTATATAATAAGTTAGTTAATATAACGATTACCAGAAATAGAATAAATAACTGTCTTTTTCTTTTGTCATTCATTTTATTTCAACACCTCACCTAATTATCAAATTCTACAACTGCAATAAAATCCTGATGCTAGACTAAAAGTAGACACAGATTGTTAGTAGGTTGGATAAGTTATGCATTTGATAACCTAACTTACTTTAACGGAAGGTCAAAACTTGTGGAAGGTAATAATTTTGCTTAAGTGTCGTAAACAATATAAATTTCTATATACAAAAACCCCGCTCAATAAGAGTTGGGTTTTTTAATCCTCTATCAAGTATTAACATATGATCGTTTTTTTTCCCTTCCGACAATTTTTAAAACTCTTTTAATTTGTTTTTTTTCTGGTGGACATGGAGCCTTTCCTGTCTCAATTCTAACTAGTGGACATGCAGCACCTTGACAAGATGGTCTAAAGAAACATTTTTGACAACCCGGGTCTTCACCTTCATCATTCATTATCCAAAGTGCGTATTTGTCCATATCAAGTGTCATTTTTCCATCTGGGTGAATTCTACCTACATGATTTTTTTCGTTGTATAATGCAACTGTGCATTTATAAACAATTCCATCTGAACCAATCACAAAAGAATTATGCTTTGCAGCATAGCAGACGTTTCCGCCGGGTTTAAGTATACTATCCATTACATTATTTAAACCTTTTTCTACAGCTAGGTCACATAAACTTAGTGCAGCATTTGTTGCATCTTTTTCCGAAAGAACATTTAAGTCTTCGTCATTTTCTCCCCCCCATTGACCAACAGGGAAAAAGTTAACAGCATATCTCTCATCACAATCAAACTCTTTCACAATTTCATCAATAAAATCAGGTACTCCTTCCAAGTTTTCCTTAAGGAAATTCACCCTAATTCTACATAGGAATTTAGCTTCCATTGCTTTCATTGCTTTCAAATTACTCCAAATCTTGTCAAAGGTAGGTTGTCCTCCTTTTAAGTGTCGAGTACAATTGTGATATTCGGGATTACCGTCAACAGTGACTTGAAAGTATGATACATTGTAATTTATTAATTTTTCTACGTTTTTTGGTGTTAAATTGAAACCATTTGTTGTAACACTTGCTGTATATGTGATGTCATACTCCTCACATATTTGTTTAAATGCTTCAGATAAATCTTCAATAACATCCATAGCTATTAATGGTTCTCCTCCGAACCAGTGAATGTTTAAATATTTTAAGTATCTTGCTTTGCTTCTAACATACTCTTTAATACCATTACGAACTTCCTGAGTCATCTTACCTTTTTCAAACTTTTCATAGCAATATGTACATCTAAAGTTACACTGCTCAGTTACAAGAAAGATTAATTGTAATGTGTCATCTCTTCTGCCGACAATTTCGTGTAACATACGGGCTCTAAATAGTTCATTTGTATCCTCTTTGACGATAAATCCACGCTCAGCAAGTAATTTAGGCAGACCTTCTAAGTCTCCATTATAACCTTGACTAAGTATTTTTTTAACATTAGATACATGTTGCTCTGGAACGCTGATAAATGACCCCGTATATGTATTAGAAAGGTATAAACTGCCGTCTAACTCATCAGACGCTTGTATTGTATACCTAGATCTTTTCCATTCTTTAGTTTCAATTAATTTATTTTCCTTTGGTATCTTAACAAATGGTTCCAAGAAAATCCCGCCTTTCTAAAGATAAAAGGAGGAAAAATATTCCTCCTTTTAAGTGATACATTAGATAAAAAAATCCCAAGTTAGTAAAGTAGTTATA
This sequence comes from Niallia circulans, assembly GCF_003726095.1. Classification (NCBI taxonomy): domain Bacteria; kingdom Bacillati; phylum Bacillota; class Bacilli; order Caryophanales; family Bacillaceae; genus Niallia; species Niallia circulans. Next base: position 2,350,293 of record NZ_CP026031.1, on the reverse strand, counting down.
TACTAAATCAGCAACTGTTGCAATTAGTATTTGCTACTGCACCACGAATAAGAAGATCCATATCTTCATTGGTTGTATCTAGGCAGTCAAAACCTATTGACAAATCCAAAATTCCTAATTCTTCCATATCTTTCACCCCCTTTCAAGTAAAGGATTGTATTAAACTAATTGTTAACTGAAGTTTCAGTATTGTTTATGTTATAAATTTTTCTGATATATTCTGCTGCAGCGTAAGGGGGAGGCATGTGTCCATTTTCAACTGATTCTCCAGTTGCTGTTATCCATCCGTTTCCATTAGGTATAGCTACTTTGTGACCATCATTGATAAGCAACTTAGCATTACGCTGGACAACAGGTTTACTCCACATGTTGGGATTCATATTAGGGAAGAATATAACAGGTACCTGACTACAAAGAATAAGCATTGATAATAAGTCATCTGTAGTACCATTAGCTGCTTTGGCAAGTGTATTAGCTGTGCATGGTAGTATAATGAAAGCATTAGCCCAATCATTCAAGTCAGAATGGGGAACATTAATTCCATTCTTACTTTGATAAAAATCACTATATAGTTGGTTTTCTACTAATGCATTTAAAAATTCTAAGGATATGAAGTTCTTAACATTTGGTGAAGCTACTATTTTAATGTCTGCATTTAACTTTTCTTTGAAAATTCTAATGTAAAGAGGTAACTCAATTAAACCAGAAGACCCTGTAACTCCAATTAATAAGTTCATTTTAAATAGCTTTCCTTTCTAATACTTGTTTTAATTTCAATTTCTTTACATAAAATAAGGCAATAAGTGCAACAGCGGTTTCTATTAATCCAGCAATAAGAAACATTATAGAAGGACTGTAAAGATCAGTTAAGAAACCGAAAATAAAGTGGGAAATAGGTGTTGACGCCATTGAAAAAGTCATCAATACACTACTAACTCGTCCCATAAGTTGTTGTGGAACAATAGTTTGAAGTATAGTAGGAATAAATACTCCTACAAGAGCAGTAAAAATACCAACAATAAATAAGGATACTAGAATATAAGTAAAAGAATTAAACCAAGTAATTATTCCAAAGAAAACACCTTGACCAAGGAAGCCGATGAGAACATAATTCAAAGATGGTGTCTTAATTGATTTGAATGTAAATATTCCACCAGCTATAGCTGATCCTAAAGCTAAAGACATTTGTAACATTCCAAGACCATTTGCTCCGAATTCTAATACCTTTACTTGAAAAGGTAATACGGCCATAATTCCGTTAGCCCCTATATTTGCTAATGTCATTGTACTAATGAGTATGATTAGAATTTTTTCATTTTTGACAAAGAGTAAGCCTTCCACTACATCATCAATAAATTTTCTTACTATTTTCCCACCTTTATTTATATATTTTATTCTTTCCTCTTTTAAATCGATAAAATTGATTGAGATTGCAGATAGTATAAAAGATATGAAAATGAGCAGGTATATTAAACTATAAGAATATAAGCCAAGTAAAAATCCACCAATTGCTGGACCAACAATGTTTAAAATTCTTACCATAGTATAATAACTGCTGTTTGCTTTTGAGTATAATTCTTTAGCTACTAGTCTTGGCTTAATGGCATCTGCTGCTGGCCAATAAAACGCATCAACTATCCCAAAAGTGATAGAAATTATGATAATTAGCCATAATGGTATGGTAGAAAAGATAAAGAATGAATAAAAGACAGCAATAATTATACCTCTTAATAAATCAGATGAAATCATAACTCTTCTAGGACCCATGTTATCTACTATGGCGCCACCTATAAGACCAAAGACAAATCTTGCAATTCCCATTAATAGTAATACTGTTCCCATTATGTAACCAGATTGATGGACATCTACAATGTACCAAGATAAAGTTATTGTGAATATTGCATCTCCTATACCAGAGAATAAATTCCCTAGAAAGTAAAAATTGAAATTTTTTACTTTAAATATATTAGACAATTCTGTTCCTCCGTAATATTGAAAATATTTTATTTATGACAATATTATACAATTTAAGAATTAAAAAAAAAGTTTAAAAATGTCGAAAAATATTATTTTTTCAAAATTTCAATAACTAAAAGAAGTTGAAATGAACATTTAATAGTTTCCCAATATTTAAAGATAATTTAGTAAAAACAATGTTAGATAACCAAAACAGTTCGCGGAATTATTAATTAAGTGTACAAAATAGAATTAATATTATTTTTGGTATGTTAAAAAATCATTAAAATTATTAACATTAAGTATATTATCTATTTTACCAATCTCATATTATTTTTTCGGAGCAGAAAACATATTCAGAAACTTAGTGTTTCTACCTTTAATTCCTTTAAGTGTTCTTTTATATTATTTAATAAAAAAAGGCTGACTCATTAACTGTCAGCTTTTTTCATTGAATAACATTTATTTAATTAACTTCTACATATAAATCAAGAAGTATCCAACTTTCTCCACTTCTTACCCAATCTACAAAATAATCATATGTTCCATTATTTTTAGCTACTATTTTTACAACATGTCGTACATTCGTAATTTATCGTTATCTAAGAAATCATAATTATGGAAAGCTGCTTTACCTACAACTTTTAAATCTGCTTTAGTAGTGGCTAATGTTGAAAAGACAGGTGATTTACTTTCTGTTACCTCCTTTTTCTCCACTTCATAAGTACCTTCATCTTTATTTAGGATTATTTTGTATGCTTCTGCATCTTCACTAACCTTCTTATTACCATATATATGTTTATCTTCTCCTTCAACCGTATATTTTACTTCTTGGAAAATTTTATCTTCAGATGTTTTTGGCTCTAAAATCTGTGTTTCTCCTTCTTCTGCTTTTGAATAGATGTTAAAAGTAGCCATAATACTGAAAACAATTGTTACAAAAAATGCTTTTTTAAATGAATAACATACTAAGTTTACAAAAGTTGGGGAAAAACAAAGCGGTTTAGATGTAGTCCTATGGAAGTGAAGAATATTCAGTCTGCGGCTGCTTACTACAAACCTTCTTTTTTAATGAATAAAAAACCGAACAATTATACGAAACTTGGATTAGCTTCTCTGTATAATTGTTCGGGTATATATTTTGGTTGGAATGCTAATGTTCCAGCTTTTTTTTATGTAACTTTTATTTGGGTATTTCACTATCTCCTTTAATAAACCTCCATATATCATGAAAAACCTTAGCTCGATGTAAGGAAGTAACGATAACGAGTGAAACTGGACCAATGATGAGACCGATGAAACCAAAAAGCTTAAACCCAACAAACAAAGCAATTAAAGTAGCTAAAGGATCAAGTCCGATATTGGATGAAAGGATTTTTGGCTCCATGATTTGTCTTTGAACTAAAACGATGATATATAGCACGGACAAGCCAATCGCCAGTACAATCTGCCCTGTAATAATTTCGTAAATAATCCATGGAACAAAGATTAACCCTGTACCAAGATAGGGGATAATATCTACAATTCCAGTTAACAGTGCGATAGTAATAGCATAATCCACTCGAAGAATTAACAAGCCAATTAAAATAATGACAGTCGTAATAGAAACAAGCGTTAATTGGGCTTTTAAAAATCCAAACAAAGCCTTTTTTAATTCAAAGAATACTGTTTTACCGCTATTTAACCACTTGGAAGGAAAGAACTTCCCAAATTTTAATGATAATCGCGCCCAGTCCTTGCTGATAAAAAAAGTGGCTAAGAGAGAAAAAATGAGGACGCTTGCTGCATTTGGAAACCAGGACAGGAAAATAGGGATATTAAGAAAGAAAGATTGTAAAAAATCTCCCATTACCGTTCCAACTTGTTCGCCCACTTTATCTATATTTGTCATAATGGTATCTTGTTGACCTGTACCGAGATTATTGAACGTTTGAGAAATTTTATTATATAATGGAATAATTTGCGCTGCAAACAAATCTTCTATGTATCGAATAATGATGTCTATATGTTTGGGAACGACTTCTCCAAGATAGGCAGCTCCTGCTACAATTTCAGCAATTAGTAAAGAAACCAAACCAGCAAAAATGGATAAAATGAGTAAAATACTTAAAACAACAGCAAAAGCCCTTGGTAATTTGCATTTAAATTGTAAAAAATTAACGAGTGGATTCATTAAAAAAGCAATCAGAAATCCAATAATAAAAGGATAAGTTACTTTGGATAAATAAAAAAAGCTAACAAATAATAGGATAGTAGCTGCTATCACTATGATAAACCGAATGGTTCGGTTAAGATAAGTTAAATTCAATGTCAATCCTCCCGTTTTTAGTATAATAGAAAATGGACCATTAGTGATTAGGAACTAGATATAGATTATATATATTCCTTTTTTATTTATATTTTCTATACTTATGCTTTTTTAATCGAAATTCCTGCTTATTAATTTAAATATAGAAGAGAGAATTTTTTAGTCAATGGCTTTCGAAAAGGAGAGTTAGTTATGTTTTTATTTAGCCAGCCATATTTATTTCTATATTTGCTGTTAGCAATTGCTCTTATAGCTAAGAACAATTCCTTGATTATCGCAGTTGTTTTCTTATTAGTATTGAAATTAATTGGGGTAGATAGTAAGTTATTTTCATTGATTCAATCTAAAGGTATTAATTGGGGCGTAACGATTATTACGATAGCTGTTCTTGTTCCGATAGCCACTGGAGATATTGGTTTTAAAGATCTTACCGCTACCTTTAAATCACCGTATGCATGGATAGCTTTGATTTCTGGAATTATGGTTGCTCTGCTCGCAAAAGGAGGAGTTAGTTTATTAGCCGATTCTCCAGAAATTACAACAGCACTTGTTCTAGGAACCATTTTGTCTGTATCGGTTTTCAATGGGGTGGCAGTAGGCCCATTAATTGGCGCTGGAATAGCGTATGCAGCCATTAAAGTAGTAGAGTGGATAACCTAATCCGCTCTCTTGCTCTAATTTACCGTTTAAGATATAAGACAGGATAAAGGAATTTATGGTATAATTTTTAAAGGAAAGAAATATAGTGTAAAGGAGAATCAGAAAAAAATTTTTTTACTATATCTACAGTTTTTAAGTATAAAATATGAGACATTTTGAAGTTTTTTGTTTATAATGAATGTGTAGTTACATTTTATCTCATCTATAACGTACCAAATAGTTTATTTTTTTATTTGAAAATGTAAGCATTTTCAAATGGATGATGCTCACTTTAATTTTTTTTGAAAAAACTCCCCCATCTTTTTATAAAATAAATCCGGATTATATTATTAATTGATTTTTTGGTACATATTCAGTTAATCTAACAAAATAGTAAACATTTATTTAAGGTGAATTCCATCGTTTTGTTTTACAGATTTTCACAATATTGGTAACTACGACAGGGACAATACTGGGAGTTTGAATGGGTTGTACTAACTAAAAGAAAAGGTGTAAAGGAGAGATATGTATGGCTGTTACAAAAGGGCTTGAGGGGATTATTGCTACAACATCTTCTATTAGTTCCATTATAGATGATTCACTTGCTTATGTGGGTTATGATATTGATGTGTTAGCAGAGCATTCCAGTTTTGAAGAAGTAGTATTTTTATTATGGCATCAAAAGTTGCCAACTGATACGGAACTGGCAATGCTAAAACAAGAATTGGCAGATAATGCTGAATTACCTGTCTCTTTGATTGAACAAATGAAGCTCATGCCATTAAATAAAGTGCATCCAATGGCAGTACTTCGTTCAACTGTGTCTTTGCTAGGAGCATATGATGAACAAGCAGATGCTATGGATACTGAAGCAAACTATTTAAAAGCTGTAAGACTTCAAGCAAAAATTCCAACTATCGTAACAGCTTTTTCAAGATTAAGAAAAGGGCTAGATCCAATTTCTCCAAGAAAAGATTTAGGATTTGCTGCTAATTTCCTTTATATGCTTAACGGAAAAGAACCAGAAGCGATTGCTATTGAAGCCTTTAATAAAGCACTTGTGCTTCATGCTGATCATGAATTAAATGCGTCTACATTTACTGCAAGAGTGTGTGTAGCTACTTTGTCTGATGTATATTCTGGTATTACTTCAGCTATCGGGGCGTTAAAAGGACCTTTGCATGGCGGCGCAAACGAAGCAGTAATGAAAATGCTGAAAGAAATCGGAAGCATTGATAATGTCGAGCCATATATTCGAGAAAAGATGGCAAACAAAGAAAAAATAATGGGATTTGGCCATCGAGTTTATCGAAAGGGAGATCCTCGTGCCAAACATCTAAAGGAAATGGCAAGAAAATTAACACAATTGACGGGTGAACCTGAATTATATGATATGAGTGTAAAGATTGAGACATTGTTAAAAGAAGAGAAAAATTTAGTGCCAAACGTAGATTTCTTTTCAGCTTCTGTTTATCATAGTTTAGGTATTGACCATGACTTATTCACCCCGATTTTTGCGGTGAGCAGAGTTTCTGGCTGGCTGGCTCACATTCTGGAGCAGTATGATAATAATCGCCTGATTCGACCTAGAGCAGATTATATTGGGCCAGAGCGCTTGGAATATATTCCAGTTCAAGAGCGATAAAAAAGGATATAATTTCCCATAGAGTAATAGAATAATATATACTTAATGATGGGTTAATTTACTTTGCGTATTGGCGTTTTCCTTTTTTTTATTCGTCAGAATAGTAAATATAATTAGCTTATAAAAGCTTGTTATAATAAATTTATTTCATTCTTTTTCCAATGAATGTTATTACATTGGAAAAGGAAACTATTTTTTACGGAGGGATAGAAACATGCAAGGAGAAAAAATTACAGTAGTAGATGGAGTATTAAATGTACCAGCAAATCCGATTGTTCCTTATATTGAGGGAGATGGAATTGGACCAGATATATGGGCAGCATCATCAAGAGTGTTAGATGCAGCTGTTGAAAAAGCATACAATGGGGAAAAGAAAATTGTTTGGAAAGAAGTACTAGCTGGTGAAAAAGCATTTAATGAAACTGGAGAATGGTTACCTTCTGAAACATTGGATGTAATTAGAGAGTATTTAATTGCTATAAAAGGGCCATTAACTACACCAGTTGGCGGTGGTATTCGTTCTTTAAACGTTGCCCTGCGCCAAGAATTGGATCTTTTTGTTTGTTTACGTCCAGTGAGATGGTTTGAAGGAGTTCCTTCTCCTGTTAAAAGACCTCAAGATACAGATATGGTTATCTTCCGTGAAAATACTGAAGATATTTATGCAGGAATTGAATATGAGAAGGGTTCAGAGGCTGCTTCAAAATTAATTAACTTTTTACAACAAGAGATGGGAGTTAATAAAATTAGATTCCCTGAAACATCTGGAATTGGAATTAAGCCGATATCAGAAGAAGGAACAAGTCGTTTAGTAAGAGCTGCGATTAATTATGCGATTAAAGAAGGTCGTAAATCGGTAACTCTAGTACATAAAGGAAACATTATGAAATATACAGAAGGCGCATTTAAGAACTGGGGTTATGAATTAGCAGAACAAGAATTTGGAGATAAAGTATTTACATGGGCCCAGTATGATCGCATTAAAGAAGAACAAGGTTCTGATGCAGCAAATAAAGCTCAATCTCAAGCGGAAGCAGAAGGTAAAATCATTATTAAAGATTCTATTGCTGATATTTTCTTACAACAAATTCTTACTCGTCCAAAAGAATTTGATGTAGTTGCGACAATGAATCTAAACGGAGATTATATTTCTGATGCTTTAGCAGCACAAGTGGGTGGAATCGGTATTGCTCCTGGAGCAAACATAAATTACGAAACTGGCCATGCTATTTTTGAAGCTACACACGGAACGGCTCCTAAATATGCTGGTTTAGATAAAGTAAACCCATCTTCTGTTATTCTTTCAGGTGTTCTATTGCTTGAACATTTAGGCTGGACTGAAGCTGCACAATTAGTGATTCAATCCGTGGAAAAAACAATTGCTTCCAAAGTTGTTACATATGACTTTGCTCGTCTAATGGATGGTGCTACAGAAGTGAAATGTTCCGAGTTCGGTGATGAATTAATTAAGAACATGAATTAATTAAGAACATGAATTAATAACAAATTGAAGAAGAGATCGTCTCATCTCTTCTTCCTTTTTGTCCAAAATAGAAGATTTACGGTATTGGATTAGAATGGGATAAGCTGGGAAAAGTATTTACTAAATAGAGTAAAAGGGGACTCTGCTTTGTAACTGCTTATTGGTGGGCTTCATTCATTCTCGGTCTAATAAGGGGGAAATAATATGGTTAAACGTAAGAAGATTTCCATCATTGGTGGAGGTTTTACTGGGGCTACAACTGCTTTTTTGCTTGCTCAAAAAGAACTTGGTGATATCGTATTATTAGATGTTCCGCGAAATGAAAACTCTACAAAGGGAAAAGCATTAGATATGTTTGAAGCAAGTCCTGTACAAGGGTTTGATGCAAATATAACGGGAACTTCCGACTATAAAGATACAGCTGATTCTGATATTGTCGTAATAACTGCTGGTATGGCAAGAAAGCCAGGTATGAGTAGAGATGACCTTGTACAAACAAATCAAGCTATTATGAAATCGGTAACAAAGGAAATTGTGCAATATTCACCTAATTGTGTCATTATCGTGCTTACGAACCCTGTTGATGCCATGACATATACTGTTTATAAAGAATCAGGCTTTCCTAAGAATAGAGTAATTGGGCAGTCGGGGTTTTAGATACAGCACGCTTTCGCAGCTTTGTGGCAATGGAGTTAAATCTTTCCGTTAAGGACATTACAGGATTTGTATTAGGCGGACATGGTGATGATATGGTTCCACTTATACGTTATTCCTATGCAGGTGGTATTCCATTAGAAGCACTAATTCCAAAACATCGCTTGGATGAGATTATTGAAAGAACAAGAATTGGTGGAGCGGAAATTGTAAATTTACTTGGAAACGGAAGTGCTTATTATGCTCCAGCAGCTTCTGTGGTAGATATGTGTGAAGCTATAATTAAAAGTCAAAGACGTATCCTTCCTACTATCGCTTATTTAGAAGGAGAATATGGCTATAACGATCTTTATCTAGGTGTACCTACAATTCTTGGCGGAAACGGAATCGAACAAATTATTGAACTGGAACTAACTGAGGAAGAAAAGGCAGCCTTAGATAAATCTGTTCACTCCGTTCGAAGTGTATTGACAGTATTAAATTAAGTATAAAAGTCGGCAGCTCGATAAAAAAGAGCTAGCCGATTTTTTTATTTCATTTAATCAATAAACTTAACCAGAGACACCTATAATAATTTATAAGAATTATTTCCTATTTGTAAACAGGATATAAATGTTTTTTCCATTTTTATTGGACAATATATTATAATGTAAATAGGTATAAGGGGACTTTAGGGGAATTAACATATTTGGAGGCTGTATATGAAGAAAAAGGTTTTAGTTGTAGATGATGAACAATCTATCGTAACTCTACTTAAGTATAATTTACAACAGGCAGGTTATGATGTATTAACTGCCATGGATGGAGAAGAAGGATTGAATCTAGCATTAACTGCTAATCCGGATGTCATCTTACTAGATTTAATGCTGCCAAAAAAAGATGGGATGGATGTTTGTAAAGAATTACGCCAACAGAAAGTGTTAACTCCTATTTTAATGTTAACAGCTAAAGACGATGAATTTGACAAAGTTTTAGGGCTTGAACTAGGTGCAGATGATTATATGACTAAACCTTTTAGCCCCCGGGAAGTCATTGCTCGAATTAAAGCTGTATTAAGACGAATTCAAATGCAAGTGCCAGCAGCCTCGGATGAAGTAGATGAAGAAGAGGACGATGGTATTAAAATAGGTGAATTAAGAGTGCTTCCTAATTATTATGAAGCATATTTCAAAGGGGAACTATTAGAGTTAACTCCGAAAGAATTTGAGTTATTATTATATCTTGTTAAAAATAAGGGAAGAGTTCTTACAAGGGATCAACTATTAAGCGCTGTTTGGAATTATGACTTCGTCGGAGATACAAGAATTGTAGATGTACATATTAGCCACTTACGTGAAAAAATTGAAGAAAATACGAAAAAACCAATATATATTAAAACGATTCGTGGATTGGGTTATAAGTTAGAGGAACCAAAGTAAATGAAGAGCTTTAAATCTCGATTAATGGCGAGTGTTTTATTTACTATATTTATTGTGTTTTTGTTCGTAGCAATATTTATTGAATCATATAATAAAAAGACGTTTATGGACTCTTTTGACAGTCGATTGAAACGCGAAGGTACTTTAATCGCAAAGCAAATAATGAAAAATGGCGATGGGTTAGACATTAATAATAGTCTATTAAAAGAATATAGTGAAGCATTAGATATACAAATTACTGTTATAGATGAAACTGGAGAGATTCTCTTTAACGAAGGAGAGCTGCAGACAGATACAGAATATGAAAATCGAATGCAAAGGCTGCTTTCAAATGAAAAAGCAAAAGCGGTATCTATTAATGGAAATCCTAACTTTCACTTTTATCAACAACAGTTAACTGGTGAAGAGGGGAGATTAGGATATCTATTAATTGGTGCAAAAATAGAAGAAATAGAAAAGGCTTATCAGCATATTAATTGGATTATTTTTGCTTCTTTTTTCTTGTCGCTTTTAGTGATTTATTTAATTGGCTATAAATTAATTTATCGTTATACGAGACCTATTGAGTCAGCTACCAAGGTTGCTGTCGATTTAGCGAATGGGAATTACCATGCGAGAACCTATGAAGATCGAGTAGATGAAACAGGAGTACTTAGTTCTTCGCTAAATAAAGTAGCTAAAGATATGCAAGAGATGGTAAAAGCACAAGAAATTCAAGAAGATCGTCTAGGAACATTGATTGAGAGTATTGGTAGCGGATTATTATTAATAGATAGCCGAGGATATATTAATTTAATCAATAAATCCTATAAGGATATGTTCTTTGTCCGTTCTGCTGATTATCTCTATAAACAATACTACAAAGTCATTCCATATAGACAAGTGACTGATTTAGCGGAAGAAATATTTATGACTGAACATAAAGTAATCCGAGATATGACCCTAGAGATTAAAAATGAGAAAAAAAGCTTTCAAGTGTATGGAGTACCTATTATTGGGACGAATGACAGATGGATGGGGATTTTACTCGTTTTTAATGATATAACAGAATTGAAAAAGCTTGAGCAAATTCGTAAAGACTTTGTAGCCAATGTCTCTCATGAATTAAAAACTCCTATTACTTCTATTAAAGGCTTCTCGGAAACACTTCTTGATGGAGCGATGGAAGATAAGGAGACGTTAGAGGAATTTTTACGAATCATTTTAAAAGAGAGTCACCGATTACAGACGTTAATTCAAGACCTTCTGGATCTTTCAAAATTGGAACAGCACCATTTTGCCCTTAATAAAGAGGAATTTAATCTGATGGAAATTCTCAATAAAGCGACAAAAATGTTGGAAGGTAGAGCGGAAGCGAAAAATATTAAGTTACTGTTTCCTCAAGCGAATGAAATTGTTCAAATTGAGGGTGATAGAAGTCGATTAACGCAAGTTTTTTTAAATCTTATAACGAATGCGGTTATCTATACTCCGAATGATGGAGAAATTACTGTCTACGTCGTGGAGAAGAAAAAGAAAATCGAAATAAGAATTCAGGATACTGGAATTGGAATAGAGCAAGAAGAAATTCCTAGAATATTTGAACGCTTTTATCGAGTGGATAAAGCGCGAAGTAGAAATTCTGGAGGCACTGGATTAGGACTGGCAATCGTGAAGCATTTAGTAGAGCTTCATAGAGGAACAATTCAAGTAGAGAGTGAGATGGGAGAAGGAACGACTTTCACTGTTATTTTGCATAAGGAATTTCCATTTTAGGAAAAAGGCTGTAGCTTAAGTGTTTTAACTAAACATAACCCCAAACAACTATACGTAAAATGCTGGAAAATTCGTATAATGTTTTGGGGTTTTTAATTTATTTTAAGAAAGAAGATTATCCTTTATCTCAGTCGATAGTCTCCAGTTTGTACACCGATGAACAGTCTCCTCCGCTTTTCATTGTCTAGCTGCGGAGCCTATCGGTTAGCAAACTTCCGACGATCTCCTTACGATAAGTCAACATCGACTCTCTATCGTTCGTCGTGTATCCTTTATCTTAGTCGATAGTCTCCAGTTTGTACACCGATGAACAGTCTCCTCCGCTTTTCATTGTCTAGCTGCGGAGCCTATCGGTTAGCAAACTTCCGACGATCTCCCTACGATAAGTCAACATCGACTCTCTATCGTTCGTCGTGTATCCTTTATCTTGAGAGAATCGCTCCAGTTTACAAGGCGCTAAACGGTGCCTTCCGCTTTTCATTGTCTAGCTGCGGAGTCTATCGGTTAGCAAACTTCCGACGATCTCCCTACGATAAGTCAACATCGACTCTCTATCGTTCGTCGTGTATCCTTTATCTCAGTCGATAGTCTCCAGTTTGTACACCGATGAACAGTCTCCTCCGCTTTTCTACTTCCTTTACATTGTTTTTACATTTGGTTTATGGTGGGTTTACACTTTGTTGGTACAATTATTTTTGAAGTCCCCCTTATCCATTTGGTTAAGGACTTAAGCTAAAAGCTACCCCGCTTTTGGCTTCCCCTTTTAATAGTGGGTATGGTAGGAAAGGAATCGTAAATGATTGTTGGTAGAATTGTGATCCTCTTATCCATGCCAGTGTCGATATACCTAAATTGTTTTTTGATGCTGTAAAAATAGCGGAGTTTGTTGCTAAAAGATGTGTACTGCACGCTTATTTCCTTGTAGGGTGAAATAAGCACGTGTCTGGTAAGACCTCTTTTATCACAATCTCTGCTTTTTTACATTTATGAATATGTCATGTAAAATAAATAATATTAAGTCGTGTAATAATCCCCGTTTATATACGAGAAAATATACCATATTAAAAGGATGGAGGAGGATTTCTTGAAAAAGAAATTAATCTTAATTGACGGTAATAGTATTGCGTATCGAGCGTTTTTTGCTTTGCCTCTATTAAACAATGATAAAGGTGTGCACACAAATGCTGTTTATGGTTTCACGATGATGCTTATGAAAATTATTGAAGAAGAAAAGCCAACACATGCTCTTGTTGCCTTTGATGCAGGGAAAACAACTTTTCGCCATAAAACGTTTAGTGAATATAAGGGGGGCGCCAAAAAACGCCACCAGAATTGTCGGAGCAATTCCCGTATATTAGAGAGTTGTTGAAATCCTATGGTATCCATCATTACGAATTAGAAAACTATGAAGCTGATGATATTATCGGAACACTTTCTCTTCAAGGAGAAAAAGATGGTTTTGAAGTAGTTGTAATTTCTGGTGATAAAGATTTAACCCAATTAAGTTCGGATAAGACAACTGTCTATATCACTAGAAAAGGAATTACAGACATGGAGTCCTATACGCCAGACCATATCCAAGCAAAATATGGCCTGACGCCTGACCGAATTATTGATATGAAAGGTCTAATGGGTGATAGCTCAGATAATATTCCAGGTGTCCCCGGTGTTGGAGAAAAAACAGCTATCAAATTGCTGAAGGAATTTGATTCCTTAGAAAATTTAGTCCAATCTATTGACAAAGTAAGTGGTAAAAAGCTGAAGGAAAAGTTAGAAGAATTTAAGGACCAAGCATTAATGAGTAAAGAACTTGCTACTATTTTCAGAGAAGCTCCTTTAACCATAACATTAGAAGATACAGAATTTCCTGGGATGCAAATAGAGAAATTAAAGGAGATTTTCAAAGAGCTTGGCTTTAATTCTCTTCTCGAAAAATTAGGAGATGCACCAGAAAAAGAAGAACTTGTTTTAGAAGATATCGAGTTTAAAACCGTTGAAAATATCACAGACGATATTTTTTCTGATAGGAATATTATGTATGTTGAAGTATTAGAAGATAATTATCATTATGCACCTATTCTAGGGATTTCTCTTTTAAATGATAATGGCGCATACTTTCTTCCAATTGATCATGCTTTAAAGTCGTCTGCTTTTAAAAATTGGGCAGAAGATGAGAAGAAAGAAAAGATTGTTTATGATGCTAAAAGATCGGAAGTATCGTTACGTCATCAAGGAATTCATTTAAAAGGAATTACATTTGATATTCTTATCGCAGCATATTTAGCGGATCCTTCTGCAACGATTGAGGATGTTGCCTCTGTTGCTAAAAAATATGATTTTACTAATTTACAATCAGATGAAGTATTTTATGGAAAAGGAGCAAAAAGAAAGGTTCCCGAACAAGAAATATTAGCAGACCATCTCGTGAGAAAGGCATTCGCATTGAAGGCTATCCAAGAGACAATGGAAGATGAATTGAAAAAGAACGATCAAGAAGCCTTATTTTACGATTTAGAAATGCCTTTAAGCTTGGTACTTGCTGATATGGAATCAACGGGGGTTAAGGTGGATGTATCTCGCCTAAAAGCAATGGGGCAAGAGCTTTCCGAAAGATTGAAAGAAATTGAAGGGCGAATTTATGAGCTGGCTGGTGAAACCTTTAATATCAATTCTCCAAAACAACTTGGTGTGATTTTATTTGAAAAACTTGGATTGCCAGTTGTAAAGAAAACGAAGACAGGCTATTCCACATCTGCTGATGTATTAGAGCAACTTGCTAGTTCACATGAAGTAATTAGAGAAATATTAGAATATAGGCAACTGGGGAAATTGCAATCAACCTATATAGAAGGCTTACAAAAAGTGGTCCATAATGGAAGAATTCATACAAGATTTAACCAGGTACTAACACAAACAGGTCGCTTAAGTTCGATTGATCCTAATTTGCAAAATATCCCGATTCGTTTAGAAGAAGGAAGAAAAATAAGACAAGCGTTTGTGCCGACAGAAGAGGATTGGGTAATTTTTGCTGCTGATTATAGTCAAATAGAGTTACGGGTACTTGCTCATATCGCTAATGATGAGAAATTAATCGAAGCATTTAGAGAAGATCATGATATTCATACAGAAACAGCTATGTCTGTTTTCCATGTAGAAGCTGACGAAGTAACCTCTAATATGCGAAGACATGCTAAAGCAGTTAACTTTGGTATTGTATATGGAATTAGTGATTATGGACTTTCTCAAAGTCTGCATATTACAAGAAAAGAAGCGGCGAAATTCATTGAACGTTACTTAGAAAGTTATCCAGGAGTAAGAAATTATATGGAAGAAATTGTGGCAGATGCAAAGCAAAAAGGCTATGTCTCCACTTTGCTTCAGAGAAGAAGATATTTAGCTGATATCACAAGCAGAAACTTTAATCTTCGCGGTTTTGCAGAGAGAACGGCGATGAATACACCAATCCAAGGAAGTGCAGCTGATATCATCAAAAAAGCGATGATTGATATGGCAAAGCGCTTGGAAGTAGAAGGGTTGAAAGCAAAATTGTTGCTGCAGGTTCACGATGAATTGATTTTTGAAGCTCCTAAAGACGAAATAGAAAAGCTGAAAGAAATTGTGCCAGATGTAATGGAACATGCAGTTGAATTAAGCGTGCCTTTAAAAGTGGACTATTCTTACGGTCCAACTTGGTATGATGCAAAATAATAAAGACTGTTCTCTAAAAGATTATTCTTTTTTCTATAGAAATAATTAGGCGATAGTTTAAAGGAACAAATTTTCACGAATCTTATAATAGAAATTTTTTACATGAAAGGAGGGGATGGAAATGCCAGAATTACCAGAAGTTGAAACGGTACGAAAAACGCTGAAACAGCTGACGCAAAATAAAGTAATAAAAGAAGTGGTTGTATCATGGGCAAAAATGATTAAAAAACCAGAAAATGTGGAAGAATTTTCGGATGCATTGGTTGGTCAAACCATTTTAGATGTTAAAAGACGTGGGAAATTTATATTAATTGAAACAAATGATTTTACCATCGTCTCCCATTTGCGAATGGAAGGCAAATATGGAGTATTTCAAGCACAAGAGCCAGTTGATAAGCATACCCATGTTATTTTCTTTTTTGAAGATGGTTCAGAGCTACGGTATAAAGATGTCCGGAAATTCGGTACCATGCATTTATTTAAAAAAGGGGAAGAATCAAACGCCATGCCTCTTTCGCAATTAGGACCTGAACCTTTTGCTGCTGACTTTACGATAGCGAATTTTTCAGAGCGTTTATCGAAAACAAATCGCAGTATCAAAACAGCATTGTTGGATCAAAAGATTGTGGTTGGGTTAGGAAATATATATGTAGATGAATCTTTATTTCGAAGTGGCATTCATCCGGAGAGAACAGCAAATTCCCTAGATGTGAAAGAAATAGAAAAATTATATAAAGAAATCATCGCTACTTTATCTGAAGCGGTCGAAAAAGGTGGTAGCACGATTCGCTCTTATGTAAACACCCAAGGACAAATTGGAATGTTTCAGCTTGAACTATATGTATATGGTCGTAAGGGCCAAGAGTGCAAAGTATGTGGCCATACTTTAGAAAGAATTATAGTCGGGGGAAGAGGAACCGTTTTTTGTCCTAATTGCCAAAAAAAATAAAACAATAAACCTGAATTAACATTGGATGGGCTCTTTCCATATAGTATATTACTATTGATTTGGAAGGAGCTTATCTTTATGGTCCAGGTGTTTTCTCTTTTATTGTTAGCAATCGCTGTTAGCATCGATAGCTTTAGTGTTGGTTTTACGTACGGACTTCGAAAAATGAAAATGCCCTTAAATTCTATCCTGATTATCGCCTGTTGTTCCGGTTTAACACTTCTGATAGCGATGTTAGTTGGTCATGTTATCTCAAGGATATTCTCCCCTTCGTTTGCAGAGAGTATAGGTGGGATTATTTTAATCCTATTAGGTGGTTGGATTCTTTACCAATATTTTAAGCCGAGCAAGGAAAAGGAAATACTAACAGAAGAAAAGAATATTATTAATTTTGAAATAAAATCTTTAGGGATTGTCATCAATATTTTAAAGAAGCCATTAACAGCCGATTTTGATAAATCAGGAACAATTACAGGGCTAGAAGCAGTTGTGTTAGGTTTCGCCTTGTCTTTGGATGCATTTGGAGCTGGAATTGGTGCCTCTATGCTAGGGTTTCCTCCATTATTTTTAACACTTGCTGTGATTTTTATGAGTACTTCCTTTGTTTCATTAGGGATTTATCTAGGGAGATTTCTTTCAGAGAAAAGTTATATGGATAAATTCTCCTTTATTCCTGGGATTATCCTAATCATTATTGGGATCTTTAAACTTTAATTATTTATTTATGAAATAGGTTGTTTCTTTTAGGCGGTGAACCTCCTTGGTGAATCGCCTTTAGAATTCATCTATCTTCTCTATTAATAAAAAGAGAAGGCTTTTTTATCGATTTTGTTACATACTAAAAATCAATAAGGTAGGTATTTTTATGACGTTAATAGTTGGATTAACGGGAGGAATTGCGAGTGGAAAATCAACAATCTCCTCCTATTATCAATCACTAAATATTCCGATTATCGATGCGGACATTGAATCAAGACTTGCTGTAGAAAAAGGAGAACCAGCATATCTAAAGATAGCGTCTCATTTTGGCAAGGGAGTTTTACATTCAGATGGAACGCTAAATCGTCAAAAGCTGGGAGAAATTATTTTTTCAAATGAAGAGGAACGCCGTGTGCTTAATAGCATTGTGCATCCTGATGTTAGAAGAAGGATGGATGAGAAGCAGAAAAAAGCAGTGGAATCGGGCGAAAAAGTAGTGATCTTAGATATTCCCTTGCTCTTTGAAAATAAACTAAATCACACAGTTGATCGAACAATCTTAGTATATGTGGATCAGGATACTCAAATTACGCGATTAATGAAAAGAAATGATTTAAGTTATGAGCAAGCGCTCAAAAGAATAAACGCTCAAATGCCGTTACAGGAGAAACTTGCTCTTGCTGATGAAGTAATTAATAATAATGGATCGATGGAAGAGTCAATCCAACAAGCAAACAGAATTTTAAAAAAATGGAATGTTTCCCCTCGCTGAATTTCATCTTTTGATAGAGAAATTTAGATAATTACTTGTACAAGCTTGCAATTTTATATAATATGAAGATAAGTATATACATGGAACAATGAATTCGGAGCTGATAATAGAAATGAGATGTCCTACCTGTCAACATAATAACACCCGCGTTCTTGATTCACGACCAGTTGATGAGTATAAATCGATTCGAAGAAGAAGAGAATGTGAGGCTTGTGGGAATCGATTTACTACTTTTGAAAAGGTAGAAGAAATTCCTTTGATTGTAGTGAAGAAGGAAGGGACGCGTGAAGAATTTAGCAGGGATAAAATATTGCGTGGCTTAATAAGAGCTTGTGAGAAGAGACCGGTAGCTTTAAAACAATTAGAGGAAATAACAGCAGAAGTAGAGAAAGAACTTCGCAGTAATGCTGCTTCCGAAATAAAAAGTGAGGCAATCGGTGAGATGGTAATGGATCGATTGGCGAAGATCGATGAAGTAGCGTATGTACGTTTTGCATCTGTATATCGCCAATTTAAAGATATTAATGTGTTTATTGATGAATTGAAAGAATTAATCAAAAAAGATTATTAAAAAGTTACATGGAAAAGATTACTAAGGGAGCTAAAGATTTCTTTGGCTCTTTTTTGCCTTTCCTCCCTCTATGGCGGGAAGGATTGAAATAGAAAGGAAGGATGATGAGTATGTCTCAGCATTGGCAAGACCTGCTTCCTGTCGATAGATATCGAGTAGCGGTGAATGGACTGTTGAGTGATTATGATCGAAAGACAATCACCTTCTTATATCAGCCATTAATTGGGACAAAGTGTTTAGCTTTATACATGACCTTATGGGCAGAAGTGGAAGAGAATCGCTTGTGGTCTCTGACAAATACACATCATAGCTTAATGAATTTTATGAGTTGTGGTTTAAATGATATATATGAAGCAAGACTAAAGTTAGAAGGAATTGGTCTTTTAAAAACATATTTAAAGAAAGAAGATGGCAATCGGTCGTTTATATATGAACTACAGCCGCCTTTATCACCCGCTCAGTATTTTCTTGATGGAATGCTAAATGTTTATTTATATAGAAAAATTGGAAAAGCACAGTATAGCAGATTGAAGAAGTTCTTTTCTGATGAAAAAATCGCAGATCCTAGTTTCCAGCCAATAACGAAAGCATTCCAAGAGGTATTTATGTCTGATCATAGTGGTGCTGTTCGAGCAATACATGAATTAGAGGAAGAAGAGACTACTGATCAGACCTATGTGGGGAGAGAAGAACAACCGGGAATACAAATTACTAAGAGCGACTTTGACTTTGAATTGTTATATGCGGGAATTCACGATTCTTTATTATCGAAAAAGGCATTTACGAAAAAGGTGAAGGAAGCGATCCAAAATCTTGCCTTTATTTATGGAATTGATCCAATTCAAATGAAGAATATTGTTATTAGTGCGATTAATCAACAGGATGAGATTGATATTGAAGAGCTGCGTATAGCTGCTCGTGATTGGTATCAATTTCAACATAATGATTTACTGCCGATGTTAGTTGATCGGAAACAGCCGCAAAAGGATTATTCATCAACCGATGCTCCAAAATCACAAGAGGAAGAATTAATCTATTATTTAGATCATGCTTCACCGCGCCAAGTGTTGAAGGATGTTTCAGGAGGTGCAGAACCTTCCAAAACAGATTTGCAAATAATTGAAGAAATTATGTTCTCGCAGAAGCTGCTCCCGGGTGTAATAAATGTGCTGATTCAATATGTTATGCTTAAAACAGATATGAAATTGACAAAGGGATATATAGAGAAGATTGCTGGCCAATGGGTTAGAAAGAATATCCGTACAGTAAAAGAGGCAATGGATCTAGCGAAAAAAGAGCACAAGCAATATATGGAATGGGCTCAAGGTAAAAAAAATCCACAGTCGAAGTCAACTCGAAAAGCTATCCGGACAGAAAAAATCCCCGAATGGTTTGGGCAAAATCAGGATAACGAAGGAACGAAAAAAACGGAAGAAAATACTTCTTCCAAGGAAGCAAACGATCAAGATTTGGAACAAAAAAAGCGTGAACTGGAAGAGCGCATAAAAAAATTATAATATCAGGTGGTGGAGTAAACGGTGGAAAGAATTAACGATACCTTAAAGAAATTTGGTGCGGGTAATAATTTTCAGGAACGATACCGTGCTATGAAACAGGAAGTGCTTGCACATCCTGATGTAAGGGCCTTTCTACGAGAGCATGAGGACGAGCTTACTTCCAATGCAGTTGATGTTGGCATGATAAAGCTATATGAATATGCCAATCAAAGCAAAGCTTGCAATAAATGCCCTAGTCTTCAAGGATGTGTAAATATGATGCAGGGATACCATCCTAGTCTAGTAATAGTCAGAGGGAATATTGAGATTCAGTATGACCGTTGTCCCCGTAAGTTGACGGAAGATAATCAGAAGAAAAAAGAGAAGTTGATTAAAAGCTTATATGTACCAAAGGATATTCTGGAAGCTTCCTTCAATACCATTGATCTTGACGGAGAGAGAATGGAGGCAGTGGAAGCTGCTATCCGATTTGTAGAGGATTATAAACCTGGTGAAAGACATAAAGGAATCTATTTTTATGGAGAATTTGGGGTTGGCAAATCATATATTTTAGGAGCCATTGCTAATAAACTTTCTCAAAAGCAAATTTCGTCTATGATTGTATATGTTCCTGAATTATTTAGAGAAATGAAGAGCTCCATTGCTGATAGCACATTAAATGATAAAATCGAAAGTATAAAACGTGAGCCTATTTTAATGCTGGACGATATCGGAGCAGAAACAATGTCTAGTTGGATTCGAGATGAGGTGCTTGGACCGATTTTGCAGTTCAGAATGTTAGAGAATTTACCTACGTTATTTACGTCTAATTTTGACTTTAGTGGCTTAGAGCATCATCTTACTTATTCGCAAAGAGGAGAAGAGGAAAAGATGAAAGCGATGAGAGTAATGGAGAGAATTCGTTACTTATCTACACCTATTCGCGTGAAAGGAAAAAATAAGCGAACATAATAGAGTTAAAAAGTTTCAATTTTTAGTAAGGAGAAGTGTGCGTTGACGGAAATTTCAAATGCAGAAAAATTAGTAATAAAGCGGTATAACCAGTTTCTTTTCTTTGTATCGATGACGATATTGTTATTATTAATTCCCTTTTTTCTGTCTTTTTATAGTCCGGGAATCTATAAAATAATCCTAGCGTTATTGGTATTTGGTTTAACCTATACGTATATAACAAAGAATAGAAGATTACTTGCATATATAAGAACTCGATGCGAAAAACGATCCATTTCGTTTCAAAAATTGTATAGTGGATATATTATTTTGTATGCTCTCGTATTAGGAGCTATCCTATTGTTTTTGTGATGGAATTTTATTAATGATGAAGATAGACTAAGTCGATAATCTGTCTCTGTTTGTCGATAAAAGGATATGGGAGAAGTATAATTGCATTTTCACACATTGCTTGGAGTGGAGGGGGTGAGACTCCTGTGGGATTAGTACGAACCTCACGGAAAGCGAACCCCTGAAATGGAAAGTAACATCCCTATTCGAAGGAATTGATAAATATACTGTAGCCAAACCTCTATTTCCAAAATATGGGTGTTTGACTACAGTGTGAGACAGACTAAGTGGATAGTCTGTCTTTTTTGTTTTTTAACTATTTTTTATAAACGTCCATTCATCTGCATACATATTTTATAGTCTAATTTCTACCTCTCCCCCATATATATGAAATCGAGGACTTCTTTATAAAAGGGGGGATACGGTTGATTGAAATTCAATTTCATGATCAAAAAGATGCTTTGAGGTTTTTGCGCATACTGAAGAAACAAGTAAAATATGCGGAGTCGTTTGACAGAATGGACGACGACAATAAGTGTATTATTGTTAAAACAGATGGAAGCAGTAAGGAGATAAAGAAATGCTTAACTGCTTTTATCTTGCATATAAAAACAGATGATTGGGCAAGAGAAATATTAAAAAATCGTTATTTCTATATGGATGAACTAGAACAGCGAAGTATATTAGAAATACTTCATAGTTTAGTGGAGGAAGAGCGGGAAGGACTTACCACTTTAACAAAAGAGATAAACATAAAAAGTTGTCTGACAGAGTGTATGAATAACTTCATAATAGAACAACATAAAGAATTTTCCTTTGATTCCTTTGTGACCTTTCGATTAAAGTCTTTTATTGGAAAGTTGATAAAATACATAGAATTATCGATTGATGAGTACAAAATGGAACAAGAATATCAGGTGTTTATTCATACTTTGCGAAATTCCCTTTCCAAAAAGGCTGCAAAAGTGAATCATATCCATGTGTTAATCGATCTAGAAATACAATTTTTTGATACAGAATACCGGGAAATTCCCCAGCAAGAGCTAATGATGCTGTATGATCAAAAAAATGTTGTTTCTTCTACCCATTATATCGATCCCTATTCTCTAGGACCATTGCTTGCCCTCGCACCGAAAACTATCTTTTTGTATACAGAGGATAGAGAGTTACCTATTGTGCGAACTATTGTAAATATTTTTGAAGAACGAGTACAACTTTTAGAAAAGGAACAATTTTTTCTAAGAATAAGCACACAGACAGAAATGAAGTAAGTTTCCCTTTAATTCCCTTGATTTTATGTCTAGAAAAGCATATAATAACGTACATAAATTAACTATAACTTATACCTGTAATGATAAGGACAATAGTTTTCTTGTACGGTTTTAAGAGAGGGAAGGATGCTGGGAACTTCCTAACACGATAAGATTGCTTACCACCTTTAAACTTCAGTCAGGAACGGGATTATCCTCAGTAATGACTGGCGGTCTCAGCAGCCGTTATCTGTTTAAACTAAAGCCAGACATTTTCATTGTTTGGGAATTAGGGTGGAACCACGTGTTTTTACTATAAAACTCGTCCCTTCGTATAGGGACGGGTTTTTTTGCGTTTTAATCGGTTCTTATCGTACAAGGAAAGCTTAATGGCAAAAATAAAGGAGGAAGTTTCATGTCAGAATTAATTAAGATTACATTTCCAGACGGAGCGGTAAAGGAGTTTCCAGAAGGGACTACAACAGAAGATATTGCAGGTTCCATTAGCCCAGGCTTAAGAAAAAAAGCACTAGCAGGGAAGATTAATGGCTCTTTATATGATTTGAAAAGACCTATACTAGAGGATGCTTCTTTTGAAATCATTACACCGGATAGCCCAGATGCTTTAGAAATCTTGCGCCATAGCTCAGCACACTTAATGGCACAAGCTATTAAACGAATTTATGGAAAAGTCAAGCTCGGTGTAGGGCCAGTTATCGAAAATGGATTTTACTATGATATTGATTTAGACCAATCGTTAACACCAGAAGACTTACCAGCAATTGAAAAAGAAATGAAAAAAATTATTAACGAAAACCTGGAAATTATCCGTAAAGAAGTAAGTCGCGCAGAAGCGATTGAGCTTTTTAAAGAAATGGATGATGAATATAAACTAGAATTAATTGAAGCAATTCCTGAAGACGAGACAGTAACATTATACCAACAAGGAGAATTTATTGATCTTTGTCGCGGTGTTCATGTACCATCTACTGGAAAACTAAAAGAGTTTAAATTGCTGAACATTGCAGGTGCATACTGGAGAGGGAACAGCGATAATAAAATGCTTCAACGTATTTATGGAACAGCATTTTTTAAGAAGAATGAGTTAGAAGAGCACTTACGCTTTTTAGAAGAGGCAAAAGAAAGAGATCATCGCAAAATCGGAAAAGAATTAGATTTATTTATGACTTCTCAAAAAGTGGGACAAGGCTTGCCGCTATGGCTGCCAAAAGGCGCAACAATCAGACGCATTGTAGAGCGTTATATTGTAGATAAAGAAGAGCGATTGGGCTATAACCATGTATATACACCAATCATGGGAAGTGTCGATTTGTATAAAACATCTGGACACTGGGATCATTATCAAGAAGATATGTTCCCTGTGATGGAAATGGATAATGAGCAGCTAGTTCTTCGTCCGATGAACTGTCCGCACCATATGGTTGTTTACAAAAATGATATTCACAGCTATCGTGAATTACCAATCCGTATCGCAGAACTTGGCACAATGCATCGTTACGAAATGTCTGGTGCTTTATCAGGATTACAGCGTGTTCGCGGGATGACTCTAAATGATGCACATATTTTTGTAAGACCAGACCAAATTAAAGATGAATTCAAGCGTGTGGTAAACTTAGTGTTAGAAGTATATAAAGACTTTAATATTACAGATTACTCGTTCCGTTTATCTTATCGTGATCCTGCAGATACAGAGAAATACTTTGATGATGATGCGATGTGGAATAAAGCACAAAGCATGCTGAAAGAAGCAATGGACGACCTAGGTTTAGATTACTTTGAAGCAGAAGGAGAAGCAGCTTTCTACGGTCCGAAATTAGATGTGCAAGTGAAGACAGCCTTAGGAAAGGATGAAACACTTTCTACTGTCCAATTGGACTTCTTATTACCTGAACGCTTTGACTTAACATATGTTGGAGAAGATGGAAAGCAGCATCGTCCAGTAGTTATCCACAGAGGTGTAGTGTCAACAATGGAGCGTTTTATTGCATTCTTGATTGAAGAATACAAAGGAGCATTCCCTACATGGTTATCACCAGTACAAGTACAAGTTATTCCAGTATCACCTTCTGTTCATTTTGAATATGCAAAAGAAGTACAAGAAAACTTACAAAGACACGGTTTCCGCGTAGAGTTAGATGAGCGCGACGAGAAAATCGGCTATAAAATTCGTGAAGCACAAATGAAAAAAATTCCCTACATGCTAGTAGTAGGAGACAATGAAGTGGAAGACAAAGCCGTAAATGTCCGCAAATACGGAGAACAAAAATCAGAAACAGTTTCTTATGTAGATTTCTTAGAAAAGTTAACACAAGAAGTGAAATTATCAAATTAAAAGAGTTGTAATTCCAAACGGGATTTTCTAATTTTCAACCTATATTCCGAGCTTTTCTGAAATTATGCATAAAAAGTATTGCATTGAATCCATTATTTTGATAAAATTTTTCTCGTTGTGATATTTCTTTCGTTGACTTATAGATATCAATTGTGATATAGTTACTAAGGTAAATTGAATACGAGTTTGAGGAAAAGAAGAAGCACCCGCTTCTCACCTGATTGACACAGATTCCAAGTAGTTAACAGGTATTACGTAAAACATTTTAGGTATTACTTTTGTTTCGTAAGTGTGGGTGAATTCATCATCCACACTTTTTTATTTGGATGATAAAGATTACAAAGCCTACGATGTCAACTTGGGAGTCAAGTGTCAATTAGTATCTAAACTAGAGAAGGTGACCTAGGATAGAATATTCTTGACTCGAACGTTGTATTCGTCATTAACCTTGGAGGTGTTTAACTATTAGCAAAGATATGATTTTAAATGAAGGCATTCGTGCTAGAGAAGTTCGTCTTATTGACCAAAATGGAGAACAGCTTGGGATTAAAACGAAATTTGAAGCTCTTGAAATTGCAACACGTGTTAATCTTGATGTGGTTCTTGTTGCTCCAAACGCAAAGCCGCCGGTAGCTCGTATCATGGACTACGGTAAATACAAGTTTGAACAGCAAAAGAAAGAAAAAGAAGCACGTAAAAATCAAAAAATCATTAATATTAAAGAGGTTCGCCTTAGTCCAACTATAGATGAGCATGACTTTAATACAAAGCTTCGTAATGCTATTAAGTTCCTAGAAAAAGGCGATAAGGTAAAAGCATCCATCCGTTTTAAGGGACGTGCTATTACACATAAGGAAATCGGTCAACGTGTACTTGTTCGTTTTGCAGAAGCTTGTGCAGAAGTTGCCACTGTGGAATCACATCCAAAAATGGACGGTCGAAGCATGTTCATGACTTTAGCGCCTAAAAACGACAAGTAAGAGGAGGAATACCAAATGCCAAAAATGAAAACTCACCGCGGAGCTGCTAAACGTTTCAAAAAGACAGGCTCTGGTAAATTAAAACGCTCAAAAGCTTATACTAGTCACTTATTTGCTAACAAATCTACTAAGCAAAAACGTAAACTTCGCAAAGCTGGATTAGTATCCAAAGGCGATTTCAAACGCATTCGTCATTTATTAGACAACATTAAGTAATTTTTTCAATATAGGAGGGAAATAATATGCCACGTGTTAAAGGCGGTACAGTTACACGCAAACGTCGTAAAAAAGTTCTTAAATTAGCTAAAGGTTATTATGGTTCAAAACATACATTATATAAAGTTGCAAACCAACAAGTAATGAAATCATTAATGTATGCATACAGAGATCGTCGTCAAAAGAAACGTGATTTCCGTAAATTATGGATTACTCGTATCAACGCAGCTGCTCGTATTAATGGTCTTTCTTATAGCCGTTTAATGCACGGATTAAAATTAGCTGGTATCGAAGTAAACCGCAAAATGCTTGCTGAACTTGCTGTAAGCGATGAAAAAGCATTTGCTGAATTAGCAACAGTTGCAAAACAAAACTTAAAATAAGTTTTTAAAAGAAGGTAGCTTATACCTTCTTTTTTTCTATACTTTTTTGCGAAAGGGGAAGAGCATGTGATTACATATGTATTAATCTATTTGGCAGTAGTGAATATATTCGCATACTTTTTAATGGGAATAGATAAAAAAAGGGCTATTAAGCATCAGTATCGGATAAGTGAAAGGACATTATGGATTACGGCTATTCTATTTGGGGCGTTTGGTTTATTTATTGGAATGCAAAAGTTTCGTCATAAAACAAAGCATGCTTCTTTCAAATATGGTTTACCTCTCTTGACATTACTAGATGCTGGGATTGTACTTTACATACTAAATGTTTAGGCATATTCTCGTCTTTTTTCTTATACACTGTAATAACAACATGATTCTATAGAGCAGAAGGTGATAAGATGGAAGAGCAGTTATCAGTCCTCTTTGTTATGGTAGAAGTTAGTGGCATATTAGCACCGATTATTTTTATTTTATTCCATACACTTCGGCAATTTTTGTTTATTCCTCCTATTCTAGTCTGTATTGCGGGAGGAATTTTATTTGGAGTGACGCTTGGCACCATCTATTCTATTATCGGCTTAACCATTAATTGTCTCTTATTCTATGCAGTCATTCACCGCTTGCCAAAAACACATAACAAACTATCTCATCTTAAAAAAAGATGGTTTGGTGAATATCGTAATTTAACACTCGGACAAATCTCCATTTTAAGATTGATCCCAGTGTTTCATTATCA
Organism: Niallia circulans; assembly: GCF_003726095.1. NCBI lineage: Bacteria > Bacillati > Bacillota > Bacilli > Caryophanales > Bacillaceae > Niallia > Niallia circulans. The sequence continues at coordinate 2,323,017 of NZ_CP026031.1, read as the reverse complement.
TTTATTAAATTTCTGCTTGTTGGAAAAAAGAAAAAGTTTAAAGGAATATAGTAAAACTTCTTTTATAAGCAATATTCCTTTAGCATTTTTCTATACTATTTTTGGCCAATTCATAAGCCAATTCTCGTTGACGATGGTTGTTATCATTATGTTTGCTTTGGCAATTCTTGTTTATATCTTACGAGAAAAAATTACGATAATAAAATGGAGAGAATTTTTTAAAGAGGCTCATGAATAAAAAGAGAGAATGAAGATCTTCTTTCTTAAAATGAATAAACCCCCAAACAATAATACGAAGCTTTCTTAGTAAGGAAGTATCATTGTTCGAGGGTTTATTTGGTTGATTACGTATGTCTGAGCTTCCGGTATTTACGATTTTTTAAACCGTGTCCATTCGATTCTTGCCTTTGGATAGATAGACAAAAGCGACTGCTCTATATAGGCTTTGTCTTGAGTGGACAACTTTGTATTATAAGGATTTGTAGGAAAGAGTAAAATGTGATCCACTTCTTCAGCAGCAGCGTATTTTTCCCCCTCAAGCAAATGACCTTTATATGTTAGTAAGAGATTCATTCTTATATTGTCTTTATTATCAAACAAATAAAATGTTCCACGCTTTTGCGCGAATGTTAATCTTCGCTGCGGATTCGTTAAGAAAGAAGTGAGTCGAAACAACCCATAAATAAGAAATGCGAGAAGAACGAATAACAAAAGCCATTTCATAAAAGAGCCTCCAGTAACTTAAATTTTCAGGATTAACTAATAGAATACGAAAGAGAACATAAAAGGTTTCATTTTTAGAAAAATATTTTAAAAAAGAAATAAAAATAAATAGAAACAAAGAATTGATACATAATATAAGCAAGGATTCTATTCTGTACCCATATGACGAAGGAGAAATCTCTTTTCAATAAAGCTATAAGTAGTATTTTATATTTTGTACTATAATTATTTTCTAGTATAATAATGAAGAATATATTATATTAAGGGAGTCGAAATAATGGCGAAATTAGATGAAACATTAACAATGCTTAAGGATCTTACTGATGCAAAAGGTATTCCAGGAAATGAAAAAGAACCAAGAGAGATCATGAAAAAGTACATAGCAGAATATGCAGACGAGGTAACAACAGATAATTTAGGAAGCTTAATTGCTAAGAAAGTTGGCCAAGCAAATGGACCGAAAATAATGGTTGCAGGTCATCTTGATGAAGTTGGTTTTATGATAACCCGTATTGATGATAAAGGTTTTCTCTATTTTCAAACAGTAGGCGGTTGGTGGTCACAAGTAATGTTAGCTCAACGAGTAACAATTGTAACAAGCAAAGGAGAGATCACTGGTATTACAGGATCCAAACCACCTCATGTATTAAGTCCAGAAGCAAGAAAGAAACCAATCGACCTAAAAGATATCTTTATTGATATTGGCGCATCTTCTAAAGAGGAAGCGATGGAGTGGGGCGTGAAACCAGGCGATATGGTCGTTCCATATTTCGAGTTTACGGTCATGAATAATGAAAAAATGCTGCTTGCAAAAGCATGGGATAATCGTATTGGCTGTGCTATTGCGATAGATGTATTAAAGAATTTAAAAGACAGCAACCATCCTAATATTGTCTATGGTGTTGGTACTGTTCAAGAAGAGGTCGGTCTTCGTGGAGCAAAAACAGCTGCAAACTTTATTGAGCCGGACATTGGTTTTGGAGTAGATGTTGGTATAGCTGGGGATACACCAGGAGTAACAGAAAAAGAAGCATTAAGTAAAATGGGCAAAGGTCCACAAATTATTTTATATGATGCTTCCATGGTGTCTCATAAAGGTTTACGTGATCTGGTAACAGATACTGCTGATGAGTTGAAGATTCCTTATCAATTTGACAGTGTGCCAGCAGGTGGTACAGACTCAGGCTCCATTCATTTAACACATAATGGAGTGCCGGCTTTATCTATCACGATTGCAACTCGCTATATTCATTCACATGCTGCAATGCTGCATCGTGATGATTATGAAAATGCTGTTAAGTTAATCGTCGAAGTAATAAAAAAATTAGATCGTGAAACAGTAAATTCATTAACATTTGCATAATTAAAAGGGAATTTGATTTTTAATCAAATTCCCTTTTTTAAGAAGCTTTATCGACAAGTCCTATATCTTATCCCTAATAGCTATATGATATTTATTCTAGTGGAGGTATCTTAGTATTCAATATCGCTGCCTTCCTTGCTTTGAGCAGGCGGTTAATATTGATTACAATCGTTTTAACAGCAGCGTAAGTTGGTACTGCAAGAATCATTCCTAAAATACCTGCTAAATTTCCTGCTACTAATAGCAGAATAATAATGGTTGCTGGATGTGTATCCAATCTTTTTCCAAGAATTAAAGGAGATAGAATATTTCCTTCAATTTGTTGAGCAATGGTAATGACGATAATAACTAGTAAGGCTTGTGTTGGTGATGTGAAAATAGCGATAATAACAGCAGGAGCACCACCGATTAATGGTCCAACATATGGGATCATGTTTGTTACAGCCACAAGTAAAGCCATTACAAGCGCATAATCAAGACCAATTATTAAATAACCAATTAAAGCCAAGGTTCCTACAAATAGAGCTACAATAACTTGTCCTTGTATGTAGGCAGCAATTGTTTCGCTTGTATCTTTGATAATATGTAATCCTTCTTTACGATAAGATGCAGGGAAAAATTTAGAGAGAGCCTCTGGAAATTTGCTGCCATCTTTTAAACAATAGAAAAGTAAAAATGGAACAGTGACAATCGTAATGGTTATATTAGTCATAGTGCTGATGATTTTACCGATTCCATTTGTTATATTGCTTGGAATTGTTTGAGCATAAGCCTTTAAGTTTTCTGTTATATCTTCAATTTTTACATATTCTTGATTCATAATCCATTTGTACTGTTTTGTATCATTTAAGTATTGGAAATATTGCACTGCTTCATCAGCATATTTAGGTATATTTTTAAATAACTCACTAAATTCTTTGCTGATCATAGGAACGATACTGCCAATAACCAAAATCAAAATGCCGATAACACCAACATAAAGAATAATAATGGAAAGTGTCTTTGGAATTTTATTTTTTTGCAAAAACTTAACGATTGGATTAAGTAAAAAGTATAAGAAACCAGTAATGATAATGGGAACAAAAAGAGTAGAAAATAACACTGCAACTGGTTTAAATAAAAATGAAATTTTTGTGCATAAATAAACAATCGCAACAATGATAAGAACTTGTAATAACCAATAATGAAACTTCTTTTTTGTCAAAATTTTTCACCTTTTTCATATTTTGTATAGCAAGTATAGCATATTCGCTCTATTTCTTGTAATGATAGCCAAACATTATATAAAACGATTATAGCATCCTTATATCCATCATGATATTAACGAAATAACTGTGAAAAAAGTTTCAAAAAACGATAAAAAAATAATGGTATTTTGGGAAGGTGAGAGGTAGAAATAAAAAGAAATGATACAATCTACTCCACTTGTATGAAAAGATTGTATCACCCTTTAACGTAAGCAAAAAAAGTCGTGTTACTCTACATTGATAATTTTTAAATGGGAAATATTTAAGAAATTACGAATGTTTAGAGCGGTAGCGCCGAATAAAGATGCCTTAGAACCCAGACGTGAATTTTCAATGGCGATATCTTTATTAAAGGAACTTTCTAGGTTATTATGAATGATTGAAAGTATATCAGGGATTCTTCGAATAACAGAACTATTCATATATATAATCTTTGGAGCAAAAAAAGTCATTATATTGTTTAACCCTTTTGAAAGATTATAACAATGTTGCTGAATGAGTTCTTGTATAGCTGAATCATTATCATAATAATGCTCAGCTAATAAATCTGGTGTAACATTGGATAATTGTTTTAACTCTTTAAACTGCTCTAGAAGCACCTTATCGGAACAATATTGCTCTAAGCAGCCTTTATTTCCACATGGGCAAGTTCTGCCATCAGGATAAAGAATTGAATGACCAACTTCACCAGCTCTTCCGTCTAAACCTGTAAACAATTGCCCATCAATAATAATTCCAGCACCAATACCACTATGGATACTTAAACTAATTAAGTTATTAAATTCTGTTGAAAAAGTAGACTCTCCAATGGCAGTTAAATTAGCTTCATTTTCAATATGGATAGGATACTGATACAGTTTCGTTAACTTTTCATAAAGTTCTATTTTGTCTAAATCATAATAGGGAGTAAATAAAATGTTATTTTTATTTACAATACCATGTATAGCAATCCCAATCCCAACAATACCATAGGTTGTCAGATTACTTATTTTCGCATATTTTTCAATAATATCAGAAATATGGGTAAGAACATTTTCTTTCTTAATAAACGTACCCCTTTCTTTATTATAAAAAACCACTTCTCCATCTAAATAAGTAACCATTGTAGAAATAAAGTCATAGCCAAGCTCTATGGCAATCGAAAGACCAGCTTTCTTATTTAGTTGTAAAAGAATTGGCTTTCTTCCCCCAGAATGACTACTTTCGCCAATGCCGATTTCTTCTATTAATTTCTCTTCAAGTAACTTCTTTGTTATATCAGAAACAGTTGCTTTATTTAACCCAATATTAGCCGAAAGGGTTGCCCGCGAGATAGGGGCATGCTGAACAATTTGCTCCATAACAAGAGAAGCATTTTGTTCTCTAATTACATATTTGTCTGTAACCATTATTTTCCTCCAAACAGTTTATCACCTAGTAACGATGTATGTATTGTTAGGTTACCATACTAATTATAATTCTTCTATCAAATTTATTAATAAAATAACAAAAATAATATTGTAAGCGCTTGACAAAAAGCAAAGTTAGATTTATGATAAATTCAGTTAGTATATTGAACTAACAAATAGAAAGTAAATTAATAGATTTGTAGAAAATGGATGAGAAAAGAAAAAGTAAGTTTAAATGATCTTGATTTTTATAACAAATAGGAGGGAATTAGAATGGAATTTTTTCCAATGATTAAAAAAGTAAAATATGAAGGACCAAAGACGGAGAATATTTATGCATATCGTCACTATAATCCAGAAGAAGTTGTATTAGGAAAAACGATGAAAGAACATTTGCGTTTCAGTATGGCATGGTGGCATACATTAACGCAGGATGGTTCTGATCCATTTGGTGCTGCTATAAATAATCGTAACTGGTTTGGTGAAACGCCAATGGAAACAGCAAAAAATCGTGTAGAAGCTGGATTTGAATTAATGGAAAAAATGGGTTTTGAATACTTCTGTTTTCATGATGTGGATATTGCTCCAGAGGGTGATACGCTTCAAGAGTTCTTCGATAATTTAGATGTAATCACAGATTTAATTAAAGAAAAGATGGATCAAACAGGGATTAAATTACTATGGAATACAGCTAATATGTTTACAAACCCTCGCTTTGTACATGGTGCTGCTTCTTCATCCAATGCAGAAGTTTTTGCATATGCTGCTGCACAGGTGAAAAAAGGCTTAGAAATCAGCAAAAAGCTTGGCGGCAAGAACTATGTATTCTGGGGTGGACGTGAAGGTTATGAGTCTTTATTAAACACAGATTTACAATTAGAACAAGATAACATGGCTCGTTTCTTCCATATGGCAGTTGATTATGCCAAAGAATTAAACCATGAAGTTCAATTTTTAATTGAACCAAAACCAATGGAGCCATCCAAACACCAATACGATTTTGACGCTGCTACGGCAATGGCATTCTTACAAAAATACGATCTTGATAAATACTTTAAACTAAATCTAGAAGCAAACCATGCTACATTAGCAGGACATACTTTTGAACATGAAATGGCTGTTGCGAGAAGTTATAATGCACTTGGATCCCTAGATGCGAACCAAGGAGATATAATGCTTGGATGGGATACAGATGAGTTCCCAACTAATATCTATGATACAACTCTAGCAATGTATCAGGTGCTTGAAAATGGAGGAATTGCTCCAGGTGGTATTAACTTTGATGCGAAAGTTCGCCGTTCTTCATTCTCTATGGAAGATTTAGTGCTTGCACATATTGCTGGTATGGATACTTTTGCACGTGGACTTAAATCAGCTGCAAAACTAAAAGAAGATGGTTTCTTCGATAAAGAAATTGAACGTAGATATAAGAGCTATACAACTGGAATTGGTAAATCTATTGTAGAAGGAAAAGAAAATCTGAAAACATTAACTGAATATGCATTACAACATGATCAAATTGAAAATGAGCCAAATCATCTGGAATTCTTAAAATCTCGTTTGAATGATTATTTAGTATAATACAAATAGAAAAATAAGTAATATAACACCAATAAAGGGGTGTCTCAATAGAAGGAGTTGGCATCACAAGTTTATTAGTAGTAGCTAATTGAAAAAATCTACTAGAAATACTTGTGGAGGTCGAAATCTCTCTGAATGAGACATCCCTTTACATTGGTCTTCAGAAGGGAGCGTTTATAAATGTCATATGTAATAGGGATTGATTTAGGAACAAGTTCCTTAAAGGGATTGTTAGTGGATAAAGAAGGCAAGGTTCTTATCACAAAGAGCTCCGAGTACGAGCTTTTAACTCCACAGCCGAAGTACAGTGAACAGAATCCAAATGTGTGGATAGAAGCATTAGATATTGTACTAAAAGAAATTATTGAGGCATTTCCAGAAGCAGCATCCAAAACGGAAGGAATTAGTTTTTCTGGACAGATGCATAGCTTAGTTTTATTAGATGCAAATGGAAGAGCCCTCAGGAATGCTATCTTATGGAATGATGTAAGAACAAGTAAGCAATGTCAGGAAATAATGGATAGGGCAGGACAAGAAGTTATTAGCATCACGAAGAACAAAGCACTAGAAGGGTTTACCTTGCCTAAGCTGCTTTGGGTAAAAGAAAATGAACCGACTATATGGGAACAGGCAAAGCACTTTTTATTGCCTAAAGATTTTTTAGGATTCTATTTAACTGGTAATAAGCAAATGGAGTATTCAGATGCTGCTGGAACATTAATGCTGAATGTGGAAAAGAAGGTTTGGAGTGAATCAATTGCTGAATTATTTGATCTTCCATTAGGTATTTTTCCTAAGCTTGTTGAGTCCTCTGACAAAATAGGCGTAATGAAAGCAGAACTTGCAAAAAAGTATGGTTTTACAAATGATATTGCTGTATTTTCTGGAGGAGCAGATAATGCCTGTGCAGCAGTTGGTGCAGGAATTGTTAAAGAAGGTATGGGATTAGCTAGTATCGGAACATCAGGCGTATTTCTTTCCTATGAACAAGATGGGAAAGAAGATTATGCAGGGAAAGTTCATTATTTCAATCATGCAATAAAGGATAGTTTTTATTCCATGGGGGTAACATTATCTGCAGGATATAGTTTAAATTGGTTTAAAAATACGTTTGCTTCAGAGAAAAGTTATGATGAGTTACTTTCAAATATTGAAAATATTCCAATCGGTTCAGATGGATTAGTGTTTACTCCTTATATAATGGGAGAAAGAACACCCTATACAGATAGTCAAATAAGAGGCAGTTTTATTGGAATGGACGCTAGACATACAATAGATAACTTTGCACGCGCTGTTGTAGAAGGTATTACTTTTTCATTGAATGATAGTAAGATTTTGATGGAGGAAAATGCGAATAAGCAGTTTACACGCATTGTTTCCGTAGGCGGAGGAGCAAAAAACAGCAAGTGGCTACAAATTCAAGCAGATATTTTTAATACGCCAGTTGTTAATTTAACAGTGGAACAAGGGCCAGGTTTAGGTGCGGCGATGGTTGCTGCAGTTGGGTTAGGGTGGTTTGCAACGATGAATGAGTGTGTGGAAAAGTTTGTTCAATATAAAGAAGAATTTCACCCTATTCCAGAAAATGTGAAAAAATACGAACAAGTATATAATATTTATAAAGAAGTTTATGCGGAGACGAAAGAAACTTCACATAAATTACAAGCGTTAAATGAATTAAAACAAAACTAAATGGTCGGAGTCCAATAGTATATCGAGCTCAGAACAAAGGTTAAAATAATGTGTCTAATTTTTGGGGACACTCCAAAAGCCTGTGGAGTCTTAGGTTTTGCATCCCGCAGGAGTCAGGTGTCCTCCGCTCCATTTTACTCCGTTTTTAAAGATTATTTAGTTTTTAAGCAAACTAAAATTACTAGGAGAAAATGGAGCAGACTGAATAAAAACCCGAATAATTATGAGAAAATCCAATTATATTGGCATTTCCCTCTAATCGTTCGGGTTTATGGTTGGAATAGTTGTTTTACTTTAGTCCATTTTCTAATGTCTGCAGCATTTCTACTTTATCTTCTTCAGAAGAATTTTTCCAAATTACTTCGAATAAAACGCCTAAACCAGGCAGCATTTTTTCTTCTCCGTTTTGGATAGCATCCACGATTGTATCTTTTAATTCATCTTGAGAATTGCCAGAAACATTATGGATTATTGCATTTCGTAAATTTAAATTCATAATAAGCACCTTCTTTCCCATTGTTACCTATCCACATCCAATCACTTATTGAATGATATGGTATAGAGTTTTTGTAAAACATATCTATTTTTATCATTTCACTAATGGCGTTTATTATGTATTTTATTTACGCTATAATAGAGGCAATAGAGATCAATTGGTGATTGTGAAGGAGAATAGCAAGTGAAACACATACTTTCGGTTAAAAATCCACAAATTAAAGAATGGAAAAAACGATTAACAAAAAAGGAAAGAGATAAAACGGGAACGTTTTTGGTGGAAGGCTTTCACCTTGTGGAAGAAGCATTCAAAGCAGATTCTATTATTGATTTAATCGTTTCAGAGGATATCGATGTACCTGCTTGGGATTATGGAGATACTCCGATAACGATCGTTACAAAAGAGATTATTAAGGAGCTTTCAGATACAGAAACACCCCAAGGCATTCTGGCCTTATGTAAGCAGCAAAGCCATCCAGAAATTCTCCCTACAGCGCAAACTTTTATTGCGATTGATCAAGTTCAAGATCCGGGGAATTTGGGAACGATTATCCGAACAGCTGATGCAGCAGGAATCGATGCGGTTATTATCGGAGAAGGAACGGTAGATATATACAATCCAAAGGTAGTTCGATCAGGCCAAGGAAGCCATTTTCACTTGCCAATTATAAAAGCAAATTTAGCATCGTTTATGGATGAATTAAAAGAAAGAAATATTCCCATTTATGGCACTGCCCTTGAAAATGGAAGGGATTATCGGGAGGTAGAAAAAACAGCCACATTTTGTTTAATTGTTGGGAATGAAGGTAATGGTGTAAGGAAAGAAGTATTAAGTAAGACTGATACCAACCTATATATACCAATTTACGGGAAAAGTGAATCTTTAAATGTTGCAGTCGCAGCTGGTATTTTAATGTATTATTTTAAATAATGTGTTGGTAGGCTGGCAAAGGCAAAAAAGGCATTTGAAAACTAATTAGATATATATTATAATTAAAATCAAATTACATGAAAAGACATTGATGGAGAAAAGTAATTGATGATTTTTAATTAAGGGAGAAAATGCCGCAGACTGTAAGCATTTTTATTAAAAACATGAATGAAGTTCACCTCCTGAGTCGGCATCGGGACCATTTTTCTTGTTTAGAAAGATGTAAAGATGTACCGGTATAGACTACCGTTATCCAAATGAAGTGAACTTGTTTTTTTTATACATACAAGTTAATTAGGGTGGTACCGCGACAATAACCTCGTCCCTTTTTGGGGATGGGGTTTTTTTTATGCCAATTTTCATGCGAGAACAAACCATATATAAGGAGGAAATGTAATGGAAGATAAATTAAAAGAATTGCAAGCTGAAGCACTAACACGCATTGAAAGCAGTATTGATATGAAAGAACTAAATGAAATTCGTATCGCATACTTAGGGAAAAAAGGCCCAATTACAGAAGTATTAAAAGGAATGGGCAAACTATCTGCTGAAGAAAGACCAAAGATGGGGGCGTTAGTAAACGTTATTCGTGACGAAATTACAAGCCGCATTGAGGCTAAACAAAAGGCGTTAGAAGAAGCGCTCGTCCAAGAAAAAATTGCTTCTGAAACAATTGATATAACTCTACCTGGTCGTCCTGTTTCTACAGGTAATCATCATCCTCTAACAAGAGTCGTAGAAGAAATTGAAGATTTATTTATTGGAATGGGCTATACCGTTGAAGAAGGCCCCGAAGTGGAAAATGATTACTATAATTTCGAAGCATTGAATCTGCCTAAGGATCACCCAGCAAGAGATATGCAAGATTCATTTTATATTACAGAAGAAACATTGCTTCGAACGCAAACATCACCAATGCAAGCAAGAACATTAGAGAAACATAAAGGGAAAGGTCCAGTGAAGATTATTTGTCCGGGTAAAGTATATCGTCGTGATAATGATGACGCGACACACTCCCATCAATTTATGCAGATTGAAGGACTTGTGGTTGATGAAAACATTCGTATGAGTGATTTAATTGGTACGCTTGAAGTTTTTGCGAAGAAAATGTTTGGGGAAGATAGAGAAATCCGTTTACGCCCAAGCTTTTTCCCATTCACAGAGCCTTCTGTTGAAGTGGATATTTCTTGTTTTATTTGTAAAGGTGCAGGCTGCAGTGTCTGTAAAAAAACAGGCTGGATTGAAATTCTAGGAGCTGGAATGGTTCATCCAAATGTATTGGAAATGTCCGGTTTTGACTCTAAGAAATATTCTGGGTTTGCCTTTGGAATGGGTCCAGAGCGAATTGCGATGTTGAAATATGGAATTGATGATATTCGTCATTTCTATACAAATGATGTACGTTTCTTAAAACAATTTTCAGTACCGGAATATTAAGGGTGGAGGAGAAAAAATGTTAGTATCCTATAATTGGTTAAATGAATATGTAGATTTAAATGGCATAAGTCCTGATGAACTAGCAGAAAAAATTACAAAGAGTGGTATCGAGGTAGAAGGCGTCGAGGTTCTTGATGAAGGAATTAAAAATGTAGTAATCGGTTATGTTGTCGAGCGTGAACAACATCCGAATGCAGACAAATTAAATAAATGTTTAGTCGATGTTGGCGAGGGAGACCCAATCCAAATTATCTGTGGCGCTCCCAATGTAGATAAAGGCCAAAAAGTAGCTGTAGCAAAGGTTGGTGCAGTTCTTCCAGGTAACTTCAAAATTAAAAAAGCGAAGCTACGGGGGGAAGAATCAAACGGGATGATTTGTTCCCTGCAAGAGCTTGGTATCGAAGGAAAAATTGTCGCAAAAGACTATGCGCAAGGAATTTTTGTTTTTCCAAGTGATGTAGAGGTCGGAAAAAACGCATTAGAATATTTACAACGAAATGATGCTGTACTAGAACTGGGGTTAACTCCAAACCGTGCTGATTGCTTAAGCATGCTTGGTGTAGCGTATGAAGTAGCTGCCATTTTAGAAAAAGAAGTAAAACTACCTAATACAGAATATCCAACTATTAACGAAAAAGCATCTGATTATATTAAAGTTTCAGTAGAAGAGAATGCAGATGTACCATTATATACAGCAAGAGTGATTAAGAATATTAAAATCGCTCCATCTCCATTATGGATGCAAGGAAAATTAATGGCTGCAGGAATTCGCCCACATAACAATGTGGTCGACATTACGAACTTTATTTTACTAGAATATGGTCAACCGCTGCATGCTTTTGATTATGATAAAATTGGCTCAAAAGAAATTCTCGTAAGAAGAGCACAAAGTGGTGAAAAGATTACAACACTTGATGAAACAGACAGAACATTATCAGAAGATAATCTACTTATTACGAATGGAAAAGAAGGAATAGCTGTTGCTGGTGTAATGGGTGGTGCGAATTCTGAAGTTCAAGCTGGCACTACTACTGTTTTATTAGAATCGGCTTATTTTGACAGTAAAGTAATTCGCAGATCCTCTAAAGTAATTGGTTTAAGAAGTGAAGCGAGCGCAAGATATGAAAAAGGAATTGATCCAAATCGAGTACGTGAAGCTGCAGATAGAGCTTGTCAATTATTACAATTATATGCTGGCGGAGAAGTGCTTGAAGGGGAAGTCGCAGTTGATACACTAACTGCCGAGCCAAAAGTAGTTTCGATTACGCTCGAAAAAATCAATCAAACATTAGGAACGACATTAGAGACGAATGCAGTAACGGCTATTTTTAATAGTCTTCAATTTGCGACACAAATGGAAGGTGATACATTCATCGTAACTGTGCCAACAAGAAGAAATGATATTGTTATCGAGGCAGATTTAATCGAAGAAGTTGCTCGTCTTTATGGCTATGATAACTTGCCGAAAACATTGCCGATAGGTGCTGCTACACCAGGTTCTTTAACTGCTTATCAGAAAAAACGTCGTATGGCACGAAGATATTTAGAATCGGCTGGGTTATATCAAGCAATTACCTATTCATTAACAAATGAAGCGAAAGTGCATAGCTTTGCTTTAGAGAAAAGAAACCCAATCAACCTTGCAATGCCAATGAGTGAAGAACGTGCATTATTACGTCAAAGCATCGTGCCACAGCTGCTAGAGGTGCTTAAATATAATGCAGCAAGACAAAATGAAAACATAGCTGTTTATGAAACAGGGGTTGTGTTCTTAGCGAATGGAGAGCAGGAGCTTCCTGAGGAAAAAGAACATCTAGCTGGTGCAGTTACAGGCATTTGGAGTATGCACCCATGGCAAGGAGAAAAGAAAACTGTTGATTTCTTTGTTGTAAAAGGTGTATTGGAAGGATTATTCCAAAAGTTAGGTGTTATGGAGCAAATTACATTTGCTAGAGCGAATTTGGATGGTATGCATCCAGAAAGAACGGCTGAAATCGTTCTTAATGGGGAGATCATTGGATTTGTCGGTCAAGTGCATCCGCAAATGCAAAATGATTTAGATTTAAAAGAAACATATTGTTTCGAACTAGACTTAAGTAAGTTATTTGCTGTAGAAGTAGAAGCATTACATTATACGTCCATCCCTCGTTTCCCGTATGTAACAAGAGATATAGCGCTTGTTGTTGAGAAAGACGTGTTAGCTGGTACGCTTCAAGAAGTTATTATTGAAGCTGGCGGAAAGTTATTGAAAGATGTCCAAGTGTTTGATTTATATGAGGGCGAAAAAATGGAAGCAGGCAAAAAATCGATTGCATTCTCTTTAACATATTTTGATCCAGAACAAACATTAACAGATGAAATGATTAGCAAGACCCATGACAAAGTACTTGCTGCAGTAGAAGAAAAAGCTGGTGCTTCGCTAAGAGGCTGAGTCGGATAAAAAAAATCCCAGAGTTCAATTCTGGGATTTTTTTATTGAAGCTGGTATGTGGTGAACACAACAGCCTGAATTCATTTTTTCTTTCCATGGGGCGAATCGGGAGAGAAGCATATAATTACGAAAACGGTTTCGAATGGCAATTCTTATTTATTCACTATTTATGGCGATAATAGTGAATAAATAAATTAAAATTATATGATTTTTTAAAAAAATTCAATAAATTGGTTATTTTTATATTGATTTTTTGAAGTAATGATATTATTATATGTTTTGTAAGCGATTTCTGTAAGTGCTTTCGAAACCGATTTCGTTAAATTGAAATCTATCATTTTTGGGGGTGTTCATTTCTTTATAGAAATCTCATATTTAAGAAAGACTATTAAAATATTAAATAATTTTGGGGGGTTATGATTTTGAAAAGAATGAAAAAGTTTGCTGCCATAGGTTTATCGTCATTGCTTGCACTGTCTTTAGCAGCTTGTAGTGGGAATGATACATCAAGTAAAACAAGTGGTAAAGATGAAAAAATCACGTTGGATTTTTGGACATTTGGTTCGACTGGTTATGAGGATTTAGCAAAAGAATACGAGAAAGAAAACCCAAATATTAAAATTAAAGTAAAGGCATCTGAAACAGCTGATCATCATGATGCGCTTTTTACAGCATTATCTGCGGGTAGCGGTGCACCTGATATTACGATGTTAGAGATTGACCAATTTGACCGTTTTAAAGTAGCTCAAGATCGTTTTGAAAATCTATATGATCTTGGTGCGAAAGATGTGAAAGACCAGTACTTAGAGTGGAAATGGAAGAGTGGAGAAAACCAGGACGGAGATTTCTTATTTGGTCTTCCTACAGATATTGGACCTAAAGGATTGTACTACCGAACTGATGTATTTGAAAAAGCAGGACTTCCAACTGATCCACAGGAAGTAGCCAATCTGATTAATTCACCTGAAGCATTTGAAAAAGCTGGATTACAAGTTAAAGAGAAAACAAAATTGCCATTTGTTGATAGTATTGAAATGGCATATAGAGCTTATCTAGATTCTGCAAAAACAGCTTATTTGACTCCTGATAATAAATTAAATTTAGGAGCAGACAGTGAAGTGAAAAAAGCATATGACTATGCTATTCGCTTAAATGAACTTGGAATTATAGGTAAATATGATATGTGGACTCCAGAGTGGGCAAATGCTGTTAACAAAGGCGAATTTGCGGCAGAGTTAGGAGCAGGATGGTTAAAAGGATGGATGGAAGGAAATGCTCCTGATGCTGTTGGGAAATGGAGAGTTGCTACATTACCAACTGAGTTTGCTGCAAACTGGGGTGGTTCATACATTGCCGTACCATCTGAAACAAAACATTCCCAAGAAGCTTATGATTTTATTGAATGGCTTGTATCACCAGAAAATCAATTGAAATCATTCCAAAGCCATGGATTATTCCCATCTGCTCAATCTGTATATGATATGGAAGAATTTAAAACGAATGCAGATGAATTCTTTGGTGGCCAAGCAACAGCTCCAGTATTTGCAGAAGCTGCAAAGGACATTAGTGGCATAGGATATAAAGGTGAAAAATATGCTTCAATCCATAGCGAAGTATTGAATGCGCTTAAGAATGTCCAAAATAAAGGAGCAGACCCAGAAAAAGAATGGAAAGCTGCCGTGAAGCGCGCAGAAGATTTATTAAGCCGTTAATCTAGCATTTGTTCTATAAAAAACAAAGTTACTAAAATCTACTAACCTTTAAATAATTTGAAAAGTCGGTCGGCTTACATATATGAGCCTTTAGCGAGAAAAAGGTTTGTGGTAAGCCGGCGATACTTCATATATTGGTTTTTGTGAGGAAAATGAATAATGATGGATAGATAGGGAAGTTTGGACGTTTATATGTACCATGCTCCCTCGAATATGAAAAGAGGTGGGGAAATGAATCCTAGCAGTAATAAGGAAACTGTGAACACTGTCAGTAAGAAGCAACCTATTCATAAAAAACAGAAAAAATTTAGGTCGGAGCAAAAAAAGGATATGCTGTCAGGATATTTATATATAGCGCCTTTCTTCATAATTTTTGCCGTTATCGGCTTATATCCTATGCTTTTTAGTATTTACCTAGCCTTCCAAAAATGGAATGGCTTAAGCCCGATGACATTTAACGGACTGGCTAATTTTGAGACTGTACTCACGGATCCTCTATTTTGGAAATCGGTTTATAATACGATAATTATAGGAATTATGGGAACAGCTCCACAGTTAGTCGTCGGTCTTATTTTAGCTTATTTGTTGAATATGGCTTTTCTTAAATTTAAAAGCTTCTTTCGTGTAACAATTTTTATGCCCTATTTAACTTCCATGGTTGCTGTAGCCCTTATCTTTAGTGTGTTATTCAGTAATCATGAATCTTCTTTAGCCAATTATGTATTAACTCATTTCTTTGGACTTGACCCTATCCAATGGGCAGCCTCTGAATGGGGGACGAAAATTGCGATATCCATTATGGTGTTCTGGCGATGGGTAGGATATAACACGATTATCTATCTAGCTGGAATTCAAGGTATACCAAATGATTTATACGAGGCAGCTACCATTGATGGTGCCAATAAATTTCATCAGCTTTTTTACATTACTATCCCAATGATGAAACCATTTATTATTTTAACGGTATTCACTTCAACAGTTGGTGCCATGCAGTTATTCTCTGAACCAACTGTGTTTTTAGGAACTGGTGCTTTCACAAGGGATGAAGCGATGACAATTGTTATGTACCTGTATAGAGATGCATTTAAATTGCAGTCATTTGGAACCGCATCCGCAACTGCAATCATTCTATTGGTCATTATATCATTATTTGCTGTCATAAACTTAAGTTTAACGCAAGGATTTAGAAAGAAAAAGAGAGGTGTGGATCAATGAGGAAGCATGACAAAAGAAACCGGAGAAAGTTTTCCATAGGCAGATTATCCGTTTACTTATTTTTATTTATTGCTGCTATCGTTTCGTTGTTTCCATTTTACTGGATGTTTGTCATGGCAACAAGGCCGAGTGCTGCCTACAATTCCATCCCACCAACTTTAACACCAGGAAATATGCTGGTTGAAAACTTTAAAAAGGTATTAAGTCAAATTGATTTTTTTGGTGGGATGTGGAATTCATTTATACTCTGTTTTGTTGTAACGATCATAGTACTACTCATTAGTTCATTAGCAGGCTTTGCCTTTGCCAAATTTAGATTCCCAGGAAGAAACATTTTTTTCATTGCTATTTTGGTAACCATGATTATTCCACCGCAATTAGGGTTAATCCCACAATACTTCTTAATTTCTAAAATAGGACTTCTAGATACCTTACAAGGAGTTATGATTGTATCCTTTTTAAATCCTTTAGGGATATTTCTAATGCGCCAATATATATCCGAGGGAGTTCCTGATGAATTAATAGAAGCAGCGAAATTAGATGGGTGCTCGAATTTCCGTATCTATTGGGGAATTGTATTACCGATTATCTTACCAGCGTTTGCTACTCTTGGAATTATTGTATTTACTGCTGTTTGGGGAGAGTTCTTATGGCAGTTTACGGTTTTAAGAGATCCAGAAATGTATACCATCCAGGTTGCATTAGCACAGTTGGGCAATACTCATAATATTGATTTCGGTATGATTTTATCTGGTGTGTTCTGGGCAACTGTTCCATTATTAGTCATTTTCTTATTATTTAACCGATTATTTATATCAAGTATTACGGAAGGGTCTGTGAAATAAAGACTATTTCCTGCCATGCTATTGTTTCATTCTCTAACTTTTATTAATCTAATATTAGGAATGAATTTAGACGGAAATAGAAGGGAAAAAACGATGAGTTTAACGATAAAGGACATTGCACAATTGGCAGGGGTATCACCATCAACCGTTTCGAAAGTATTAAATAATTATGGCGAAATAAGTGAGATGACTAGAAAAAAAGTCATGACAGTTATTAATGAAAAGGGCTACGCACCAAATTTTTCGGCTCGGTCACTGGCAACGAAAAAATCAAATCTCATTGGTCTTGTCTATGCAGGTAAAATCAATGTAGACATGACCCATCCATATTTTAATGAAGTTATTTCGACTTTTAAGAAAAATATTGGATTACTTGGATACGATATCTTAATGTTTTCTAATGAACAATTTCAAGGAAGTTATTTAGCAAGATGCAAGCACTTTAATTTGGATGGCTGCTTGATAATTGCAGGTGAAGAAGTAGAGGACGCTACTTTTGAACTTGCTGAGAGCGGTTTTCCTTGTATTGGAATTGATATTGAATTAGTAGGTCCAAAAGCGAGCTACGTCATGACGGACAATGTAAATTTATCAAGGAAAGTAGTAGAGCATTTTTATTTGAATTCTCTTAGAAAAATTGGCTATATTGGCGGGATGAGTGAATCCGTCATTTCTAATTTAAGGTTAAAGGGATTCAAGGATGCGATGAATCAGTTTGGTCTTGAAATCAGGGAAGAGTGGATTCAATATGGAGATTACCATGAAGAGAGTGGTTATATCGCAATGAAGAGAATACTAGAGTTGAAGGATTATCCAGAAGCTATTTTTGCTGCATCCGACTTAATGGCTTTAGGTGCACTAAGAGCTATTAAGGAAGCTGGACTTCATACACCTAGAAACATCCGAATTGTAGGATGTGATGATATTGCTGCTTCCCGCTATAGTGATCCTAAATTGACCACGGTCAAACAGGATAAGGAGAAAATCGGTAAATTATCTGCTTTTATGCTAAATGACTTGATAGAAGGAAAATCAAAATTAAAGCCAGTGTATACAGACTCTAAAATTATTGTAAGGGAAACGTGTGGGACGAACAAAGCCTACAGGTGAGCTCTGGGCTGATTTAGGAGCTTTCTTACATAAATAATAAGACTTGTATGGATGTCAGGAGGTTTTTTGGTGAATTATTATGCAGTATTTGATGTAGGTGGCTCTGCAATAAAATTTTCGCTTATGAATGAATTGGGAAACTTTGTAGAAAAGTCTTCTGTTCCTACTCCAAAAGATGGAATCGATTCTTTCGTGGATACAATCGAAACAGTAGTGAAGAATTTTCAAGAAAAGAATGAGATAATCGGTATCGCCTTAAGTATGCCAGGAGCAGTAGATGTAGAAACAGGATTTATAAAAGGAACCTCAGCTCTGCCATATATTCATGGGCCGAATATAAGGGATGTCATCCAAGAACGGACAAAATTGCTTGTTGAGCTTGAAAATGATGCTAATTGTGCAGGGTTAGCGGAGGGATGGATGGGTGCTGCAAAAAATGTCGATGATTATATTTGTATTGTAATTGGGAGTGGTATTGGTGGTTCTATTTTTCTAGATAAGAAAATTCGTCATGGTAGCCATCTTTTCGGAGCCGAATTTGGTTACATGATTTTAGAGGATTATCTGAATCAGCCGCTAGGGGAATCATGGAGTTCTCTTGCAGCAACTGGAGGTTTAATTAAGCAAGTTGCGAAACGGAAAAACTTGGATCCAATAACTTTGGACGGTCAAATTGTATTTAACATGTCTGATGAAGGCGACTGGGAAGTACAGGAAGAAATAGAAAAATTCATTAAGCGCTTAGCTGTAGGAATTTATAATTTACAATACATTATTGATCCGGAGAAAATTCTAATCGGCGGAGCAATCAGTAAACGCGAAGGGCTTATTGAACAGATTAACGAAAAGCTAAAAATTATGAAGCCAACAGAAGAGTGTTTAAACATTCAAGTTCAGCCATGCCAATTTGGAAATGACTCGAACTTAATTGGAGCTCTATACCATTTCTTACAAAGAAGATCTAGTCCATTAAGTGGTGTATCTAAAGGGAAATAAGTACATCCTCTTTAAAACCTGTATCTGGATAAGAAAGAATAGGGGGAGGTTGCCTTTTAGTGTTTTTTCTCATTCACTTCTATAGCTGGAAGGAATGTCATTTACGTGTTAATTTTTCAGTAGTAATCATTTGATTGTACATAAAAATCATCCTTTCTTTTAATGTTGTTGGTAACTTCATTTTACTCAAAAGGATGATTTTTTTTGTTCCAAAAATCAGCTTTCATTACTTTTTGGACAGCCCCCTACTCACTATGTGAAGCTAGTTTTGTCCCAGTCTGTTTTTTTAATCATAATTATTTCTCTATATCAAAAGTCTTAAGATAGAATCTATTCGAATGACTTCCCTACCAAGAATAGTTCATGATATGATAGAAACTAGGATTCTTTAGATTGGAGGCATGGGCGTGTCAAATACCCCTAAAAATCGTACAAATGTTGATATATATGGAACACAATATACAATAATAGGGAAAGAACCTTCTAACCATGTTAGACTGGTTGCCTCCATAGTTGATGAAAAAATGCGTGAAATTCATGTTTTGAATCCCTCACTTGATACCAATAAACTTGCTGTACTTACCGCAGTAAATATAGTAAACGACTATGTAAAGCTAGAAGATCGAGTGAAAGAATTAGAGGAAGAATTAAAAAGAAGAGAAAAGGACTGACATTGTTCATGTTAGATATTATTTTGGTTATATTGCTGCTTTTTGGTCTTCTTAGAGGACTAAAAAGAGGATTTATTATGCAAATTATACACTTAACAGGATTTATTGTTGCGTTTATTGTTGCTAATAAATATTACATCCCATTATCGCAAAAATTAACACTATGGATTCCATATCCAAATATAGGGGAAAATAGTTTGCTGCAATCTTTTATTCAAACGGCAAATATGGAAGATGTCTTTTACAGAGGGTTCTCCTTTGTGGTGATATTTTTTGTAGTGAAAATTATTTGGCAAATTATTGGAAGTATGATAGATTTTGTTGCTAGTATTCCTATTTTAAAACAGTTAAATACATGGGCTGGTGCGGTCCTAGGATTTGTCGAAACGTATTTGCTATTATTCCTTCTATTATTTATTTCTATTTTAATTCCGGTTGATTTTATTCAATCTCAATTAAATGAATCCTCGGTTGCCGCATGGATGATAGAAAACACTCCATATTTTTCAGAGAAAATAAAAGATTTATGGTTTGATTATATGGCTTCATAGAAAGAGGAAACTCTTCTAGCTTTATATGTAGCTAGAGAGTTTTTTTGTTTAGTTAAACAGGTGCTGCATGATTATTGAATTTATACAGTTCATGGTATGATAGGTAGGATGAGAAGATGAGTTATTTTACATATGTGGGTGATAAAGGATGATTACAAATAAAGATATTATTCGATTATTAGAGCAAATCGCGATATATATGGAGTTGAAAGGAGAAAATCCATTTAAAATATCTGCCTTTCGAAAAGCTGCCAATACGATTGAAACAAGTGAATTAAACTTAACCGAAATAACCGATCTTACGGAACTGCCGGGAATAGGAAAGGGAACAGCAGCTGTTATAGAAGAATATCTAAAAGAAGGTAAGTCGTCTGTTTTACAAGAGTTAAAAGACGAAGTTCCAAAAGGGTTAATACCATTGCTGCAGCTGCCAGGTCTCGGTGGGAAAAAAATTGCAAAATTATATAAAGAGCTATCTGTTGAAAATGCAGAGGATTTAAAAAATGCATGTTTAAAAGGAGAAGTGCAAGCATTAAAAGGTTTTGGCAAAAAGACGGAAGAAAAAATTATGGAAGCCCTTCAAAATGCCGGTTCTCGCCCAGAGCGACTGCCGATTGCATTTATGATTCCGATAGCAGTTTCCATTGAGGAACACCTAGCTAAGATGGCAGGTGTTGTGCAATACTCTAGAGCCGGGAGTTTAAGAAGAGTTAGGGAGACGATTAAAGATTTGGATTTTATTATTGCCACAAAAGATCCTAATCAGGTGAAAGAGCAGTTGATTCAGCTTCCGTCCATAAAAGAAGTAATTGGAGCAGGATTGACAAAAGTTAGTGTAATTCTGGGGCTGGATTATGACGTTTCTATTGACTTTCGGTTAGTGAAACCAGAGGAATTTGCAACAACCTTACATCATTTCACAGGTTCAAAAGAACATAATGTGCGAATGAGACAGCTAGCTAAAGAACGCGGAGAAAAAATAAGCGAGTATGGTGTGGAAAATAATGAAACAGGCGAAATAAAAACCTTTAAGACAGAAGAAGCGTTTTATCATTATTTCGAACTGCCCTTTATTCCTCCTGAAATAAGAGAAGATGGGAAAGAAGTAGAAAATTATTCAGATGATAGTGAGCTTATTTCCTTGGAAGATATTAAAGGAGATTTGCATATGCATACTACTGCGAGTGATGGTGCACATTCATTAGAAGAAATGATAGAAGCAAATCGAAAATTAGGCTATCAATACATGGCTATTACAGACCATTCTCAATATTTAAAGGTTGCCAATGGATTAACACCAGATAGAGTGAGAAAGCAAATCAAAGAAATTAAAAGGTTAAATGCAAAATATGAGGATATAACTATTTTAGCTGGTGCTGAGATGGATATATTACCAGACGGCACACTAGATTATGATGATGAATTATTGAAAGAATTAGATATTGTAATTGCCTCCATCCATTCTGCCTTTTCACAATCGAAAGATAAGATAATGAATAGATTAAAAGCTGCCATGGAAAACAAGTATGTTAATATCATTGCACACCCGACTGGTAGGAAAATTGGCAAAAGAGATGGTTATGATATTGACATGGAAATGCTTATTCAGTTAGCGAAAGAAACGAATACTATCTTGGAATTGAATAGTAATCCTAACCGCTTAGATTTAAATGCAGCACATGTCAAAATGGCCCAGGATGCGGGCGTAAAGATTGTAATTAATACAGATGCTCATTATAAGCATGAGCTTAATAATATGGCTATCGGAGTATCCACCGCGAAAAAGGGCTGGATAAAAAAATCTACTGTATTGAATGCAATGTCCAAAGAAGAATTATTAGCCTTCTTATATAAAGGATGATCAGTATATAGGTAAGTAGTTAGCTTGGAAAACAATGGCTGAAACTCTGCAAGGAAAAGCTGTTTTCGCCTCAGTCCAAGTGTTGAAATGAAAAGCAATCTCTCTGTTGAAAGATAGCTCAACGGAAAAGAACGCTCAAAAAGTCAGAAGAACCATTAAAAAATATGATTAAACCCGAAATGGGGATAGCAAAGGAGATTACTCCATGCAGGAAAGAGTATTTAAAACGTTAGAATTTGATAAAATTAAAGATCAATTAATCGAACATGCATCTTCTTCATTGGGAAGATATAAAGTGGAGGAATTAGTTCCATCTACTGATTATAATGAAGTTGTAAGATGGCAAGAGGAAACAGATGAAGCTGCTAAGGTATATCGCATGCGTGGATCCATCCCTCTTGATGGAATCTATGATATCCGCGCCCATGTGAAAAGATCTTCTATTGGCGGTATGCTTAGCCCATCTGAATTAAATCAGATTGCAAGTACTGTTCATGCTAGTAGACAAATGAAACGATTTATTGAAGAATTTCATGAAGAAGAGCCTATTCCGATACTGTTTACTTTAACAGACAGTATCATGGTGCTTGCTGAAGTAGAAGAAGAAATTAAGATGGCTATTGATGAACAAGGTGCAGTGATGGATAGTGCAAGTGATGCTCTTAGAACGTTAAGAAATCAGCTGCGTAGAAATGAATCAAAAGTACGAGAGAAACTAGAAAGTATGATTCGTTCCTCAAGTGCCCAAAAAATGCTGTCTGACAGTATTATTACAATTAGAAATGATCGGTATGTTATCCCGGTTAAGCAAGAATATCGAGGCAATTATGGGGGGATTGTTCATGACCAAAGTGCCTCTGGGCAAACCCTGTTTATTGAACCACAGTCTGTAGTGACACTAAATAATGAACTTCAAGCTATTCGGGTCAAAGAACAACAAGAAATTGATCGTATCTTAACGCAATTAACTGCACTTGTAGCACAATATGAAGAAGAGCTATTGCATATTGTCACTGTATTAGCAGAAATTGATTTTATGTTTGCAAAAGCAAAATATGCTCACCGCTTAAAAGCATCCAAACCAAAAATTAATAATGAAGGAAAGATTGTTCTTCATAAGGCGAAGCATCCACTTATACCGCCAGAGGTTGTGGTAGCGAATGATATTATTCTTGGGGATTCCTATACATCTATTGTTATTACCGGACCAAATACGGGCGGTAAAACAGTAACTTTAAAAACAGTAGGTCTATGTACTTTAATGGCACAGGCAGGCCTGCAAATACCAGTATTAGACGGTTCAGAAATGGGCGTTTTTAAATCTGTATACGCAGATATAGGGGATGAACAGTCTATTGAACAGTCTTTAAGTACGTTCTCTTCCCATATGGTTAATATTGTTAGTATTCTTGAAAAAGTGGATCATAAAAGTCTTGTTTTATTTGATGAATTAGGAGCTGGTACAGATCCTCAAGAAGGAGCAGCTCTAGCTATTTCAATTCTCGATGAAGTAAATAAACGCGGGGCAAGAGTTATTGCAACTACTCATTATCCGGAGTTAAAGGCTTATGGATATAATCGCGAAGGCGTTGTAAATGCAAGTGTGGAATTTGATATTGAAACATTAAGTCCAACCTATCGATTACTCATTGGAGTCCCGGGAAGAAGTAATGCCTTTGAAATTAGTAAGCGCTTGGGTTTAAAGGAAGATGTGATTAATACAGCTCGGTCACATGTAAGCGAGGATAGTAATAAAATCGAGAATATGATTGCCTCTCTGGAGAATAGTCGTAAGCAAGCAGAAAGAGAGCATGAAGAAGCGAAAGATCTATTAAAACAAGCGGAAATGCTTCATCGTGATTTACAGAAACAAGTAATGGAATATTACGAGAAGAAAGAAACACTGCAAGAAAAAGCAAAAAGAGAAGCGAAAGAAATTATCGAAAATGCTAAAAAAGAAGCCGAAGCGGTTATTGGCGATTTACGAAAAATGCAGCTCGAAAAACGAGCAGAAGTAAAAGAACATGAACTAATTGATGCAAGAAAACGTTTAGATGATGCAACACCACAAATAGAAAGACAAAAACAACCAGCTGCATCGAAGACGAACCATGTTTATCAGCCTGGCGATGAAGTGAAGGTTCTAACCTTTAATCAAAAAGGCCAATTACTAGAAAAAGTTTCCGACAAAGAATGGCAAGTCCAAATTGGTATTATGAAAATGAAGGTCAAAGAAAAAGATCTTGAATTCATCAAAGCGCCTAAGGTAGTAGAAACAAAACCACTAACTACGATAAAAGGAAAAGACTATCACGTTAGCTTGGAGTTAGACCTACGTGGCGAAAGATTTGAAAATGCTCTTGCTCGAGTAGAAAAGTATATAGATGATAGCTTGCTTGCTGGCTATCCGCGAGTCTCCATTATTCATGGGAAAGGAACAGGAGCCCTCCGTTCAGGTGTTCAAGAGTATTTGAAAAATCATCGCGCAGTAAAAAGGATTCGTTTTGGCGAAGCAGGAGAAGGCGGCAGCGGCGTAACGGTTGTCGAATTTAAATAAATATTCTTTTGGAGAATAATGGTAGAGGAGAAACCTTATGGCACAATTTTGGGAAAATGAATATGTAAAAACGGCCGGCGATTATAGTGTTGTTATTCTAAGCCTTGTTGTATTTTTAGCTATATTTGAACTTGTAACAAAATATAATAATTGGGATGAAATAAAAAATGGGAATCTAGCAGTTGCGATGGCGACAGGCGGAAAAATCTTTGGAATAGCGAATATTTTCAGCCATTCAATTATGCAAAATGATTCTTTACTGAAAATGATTATCTGGGGTGTATATGGTTTTGTCCTATTGTTAATTGGTTATTTCATCTTTGAATTTTTAACCCCTAAATTTAATATTGACGATGAAATAAAAAATGATAATCGAGCAGTCGGCTTTATTTCTATGATTATTTCTGTTGGTTTATCTTTTGTAATTGGTGCAGGTATCTCTTAATAAATATAGTATTTTAAAGGAAGGTTGGACGTAAATATTCAAAGCCAAAAAGCCAAACAAATCACATTCGCATGATTGTTTGGCTTTTTTAGTTACTATTAAAAAGGCTGTTTTTATGCGGAATTGTGTCAATTAAAGGGAAAGTAGGCTTATACATAATCCAATGAATATGTTCCTCCATATAATAAGCTAGTACAACAATAGAATTAAATGGAGGAATTGTGTTGGAAACAGAGAAAAGATGGTTAAAACTTTATCCTGAACAAATTGCCAAAAATGTTTATTATCGTGCAGATACTCTCCCACAATTATTAAAATACGCGGCAAATGAGTATCCAAAACATAAAGCTATTCATTTTATGGGAAAAGAAATGACGTTTAAAACACTTTATAAGAAAACATTGCAATTTGCAGCTTATTTACAGCACTTAGGTGTAAAAAAAGGGGACAGGGTTGCAGTAATGCTGCCGAATATTCCACAAACAGTTATTAGTTTCTATGCAATCTTGCAGGCGGGAGCTATCGCTGTACCAGTAAATCCGCTTTATCAAGAGCGAGAAATAGAATTTATTATGAAAGATTCAGGGGCGAAAGTAATTATAACATTAGATATGCTCTACAATAGAGTGGAAAGAGTAATGAAGCAAACAGATCTTGAACAAATTATTGTTACATCTATTAAAGATTATCTCCCATTTCCCAAAAATATTGTCTATCCATTCATTCAAGCGAAAGAGCAAGGAAAACCTCCAACAATTTCATCATCAAACTCTACTCATCTATTTATCCAAACATTAAAGTCCAAAGAATCAGTACTAAAGGAAGTACCGATAAATTTTGAAGAAGATATAGCGATTCTACAATACACTGGCGGAACGACAGGTTTTCCAAAGGGAGTTATTCTCACCCATCAAAATTTAGTAGCCAATACTTCTATGTGCAGACAATGGCTATATAAGATGGAAAAGGGAAAAGAAAAAATGCTTGCCGTCATGCCATTATTCCATGTGTATGGGCTTATGACAGTTCTTGTATTATCAGTAATGGAAGTATATAAAATGATTCTTGTTCCGAAATTTGATGCGAGTGGTTTGTTAAAAACAATCCATAAACAAAAGCCAACTGTCTTTCCAGGAGCACCTACTATCTACATTGGTTTAATGAATCATCCAGACATAAGCCAATACGATCTTTCCTCGATTAAAGGAGCGATTAGTGGTTCTGCTCCATTACCAGTTGAGGTTATTGAGAAATTTGAGGAGAAGACAGGCGGGAAAATAGTAGAGGGCTATGGATTAACGGAAACTTCTCCTGTTACCCACGTGAATTTTCTTTGGGACAATGAAATTGTAAAAGGAAGTATTGGTGTTCCTTGGCCAGGGACTGATGCAGCTATTTTTTCATTAGAGTCAGGTGAAATATTGCCAGTGGGAGAAGTTGGTGAGCTTGCAATTAAGGGGCCGCAAGTAATGAAAGGATATTGGAACAATGAAGAAGAAACCAATAAGGTTTTAAAAGATGGCTGGTTACTAACTGGTGATATCGCATATATGGATGAGAAAGGGTATTTTTATATCGTCGATCGGAAAAAGGACATTATCATTGCAGGCGGCTTTAATATCTATCCTCGTGAAATTGAAGAAGTTTTGTATGAGCACCCAGCTGTTATGGAAGCATCAGTTGTGGGAGTGAAGGATTCTTATAGGGGAGAGACAGTGAAAGCATTTATTGTATTGCGCGAAGGAATGACGGTTACAGAAGAAGAACTGAATCAGTTTATGCGTAGGAAATTGGCATCTTTTAAAGTACCTCGTATTTATGAATTTAGAGAAGAACTTCCGAAAACGGCAGTAGGAAAAGTATTAAGAAGACAATTGAAGAAAGAAAGTGAAGAAGAAAATGAGTAATAAAGCATTGCAGATTGTGGTTTTATTATCGAGAACCGTTTCTCCTGAAGCTTCCCTCGTACTTGAAGCAGAACAACCATTGGTAGAAGAAAAAGAGTTTATCATCAATCCGCCAGATGCGATAAGTTTAGAAGAAGCCCTTCAATTAAAAGAAAAATATGGTGGGCGTATAACGGTGCTGATGGTAAGTAAAAAAGAAGGAGAAAAGCAATTGAGAACAGCTTTAGCTATGGGAGCAGATCAAGCTGTTTTAATAGAATCTAATCCTAATGAAGATCATCCAGCTCATATAGCTAAAAAGATACAGGAATATTTGCAGAATATAGACTACGATGTTCTATTAGCAGGAGATTTTTCTACAGATGGAGCAACAAGTCAAGTAGGTCCTAGGGTTGCTGCTTTATTAGATATTCCCTACTTTGTGAAAGCAATTCGAATCGAACAAGAGGAAAAACATGCAAGAATTATAAGAAATGCAGATGGAGACATCGAAACATATCGAGTTCCGTTTCCTTTTTTAGCTACCATTCCACAAAGTTTACATGTTCCAAGATTGCCATCACTTGCTGGAATCATGAAAGCAAAAAAGAAGCCTTTTCGAATCATCCAGTTAAAGGACAGTCGAGCAAAAAAAACGCTCAACCACTATTCGTATCCACAATTAAATCGTAAACAAATAATGTTGCAAGGGGAAATAAAAGATCAAGTTGCTTCATTATCCAAATTATTAAAGTCATAGTAATGGAGGAGTTAATATGAAGGGAAAAATCGTTGTGTTGGGAGAACATCAAGAAGGAAAACTTGCCTCCATTACCCTTGAATGTATTTCAGCAGCAAAGGAATTACAAACGGAGGCAGAAACGATTCTCTTGCTAATGGGAGAGGATATGAGAAAGAACGCATCTGAATGGGATGAAACGGATGTCGATCAAATCATTATCGTGGAACATCCTTTGTTAGCTAGATTTTCGAATGAATCATATATAAAAGCCCTCTTATCTGTTTGGGAACAACTTGAACCCTCTATTCTTTTATGTGGACATAATGATATCGGCAGATCCATCTTCCCGTATTTAAGTGAGAAATGGAATCTATCCTTATTTTCAAATATAGAGAGTTTTGTCTTTCATGATAATAAACTGTCTATAACTCGGTCTGCTTATTCTGGAAAATTAACGGAACGGACAGAAGTTGAAGATTCTTCTTTTCTTATGACAATAAAGCCCAAAAAATGGATGACTCTCCCAAAGAAAGAGAAAACAAAACCGAATGTTCGTTCTTTGAAAGTAAATATCGATAAGCCAGTAGCTACTTTAATTGGACTCGAACAAAAAAGAGAAAAGGCAGCTGGCTTAGTAGATGCAAAAATTATTGTTGGCGCTGGAAGAGGCATTCAAAACGAAGAGGGATTTGCACTAGTGAAGAAATTAGCTGACACTCTTGGCGGAACAGTTGGTGTTTCCAGAGGTGCAGTAGAATTAGGAGTATGTGATGCTTCTATTCAGCTTGGTCAGACAGGAAAAACCGTGGCTCCAGATATATATATCGCCTGCGGAATATCAGGGGCTATTCAACATCTTGTTGGCGTAACATCTGCTAAAACCATTATCGCTATTAATAAAGATCCAAATGCTCCCATTTTTGAAGTAGCTGATTATGGGATTGTAGGAGATATTTTTGAAATAATACCTTCTTTATTAAAAGAATGGGAATGATCTAATTATGGGTGAATGTATTAGCTGATAGTAGGGGAAAATGATATTTGAAACATATTATTAGTATCATCTAAGAAACCATGGTATACTTTCGATATTGTTAGTTTATCAAATAAGGAGGCAAATTATAAATGGCCATTACACATGCAACAGATCAAACATTCCAAGAAGAAACAGGTTCAGGTGTAGTATTAGTAGATTTCTGGGCACCATGGTGCGGACCTTGTAAAATGATCGCTCCAGTTCTTGAAGAACTTGATGGCGAAATGGGAGATAGTGTAAAAATCGTTAAAGTAGATGTAGATGAAAACCAAGGATCAGCATCTAAATTTGGCGTAATGAGCATCCCAACTTTACTTGTTCTTAAAGACGGTGAAGTAGTAGATAAAGTAGTTGGATTCCAACCAAAAGAAGCTCTTTCTGAACTATTAGCTAAACATGTTTAATGAAACTCTTTCATTTTTGAAAGAAAAAGACCTGTAGACACCACTAGTGTCTGCAGGTTTTTTTATGGAGAAAAAATAAACTTGCTGGTAGAAATGGAAAATATAATCATAATTCGATAAAAGCCGTTATAACAAAACATCGCAATAAAATCATTCCCCCTCTTTTCTCCTTATTTTTCATATAACAATAAACCGTTTTCCCTAAAATATTCCCATTCCATACTTTTTCCTTGATGAATCGATGAAATTCTCTATAATTAGAGAAGATAGTATATATGTTCGTTTATAAGGTTTGTGAGCTGGGAGGGAAAATTGTGAACGACATCATTAAAAATAAATTAATGATCTTACCTGATCAGCCTGGATGTTATTTGATGAAGGACCGACAAGGTACCATTATTTATGTAGGAAAAGCAAAGGTATTAAAAAATCGAGTTCGTTCCTACTTTACAGGCTCTCATGATGGCAAGACATTAAGACTAGTCAATGAAATTGAAGATTTTGAATACATCATAACCTCTTCCAATATTGAAGCATTAATATTAGAAATAAATTTAATTAAGAAGCATGATCCAAAATATAATATTATGCTGAAGGATGATAAAAGCTATCCATTTATTAAATTGACGGCTGAAAGGCATCCAAGGCTGATTACAACTCGAAATGTAAAGAAAGACAAGGGCAAGTACTTTGGCCCATATCCAAACGTCCAAGCAGCAAATGAAACAAAAAAACTGCTTGATCGCATTTATCCTTTACGTAAGTGCAATGTGCTGCCAGATAGAGTTTGTTTATATTATCATTTAGGACAATGTTTAGCTCCTTGTGTAAATGAGGTTACCGAACAAGAATATAAGAAGATGACAGATGATATCATCAAGTTCTTAAATGGTGGATATAAAGATATTAAAAAAGAACTATCTGAAAAAATGATGGCAGCATCAGAAGAATTAGACTTTGAACGCGCTAAGGAATACCGTGACCAAATCGCTCATATCGAAGCAACAATGGAAAAGCAAAAAATGATGATGACGGATTTAGTAGACAGAGATATTTTTGGCTATTCCTATGATAAAGGCTGGATGTGTGTTCAAGTATTTTTTGTTCGTCAAGGAAAGTTAATTGAACGCGATGTTAGTACGTTTCCTATTTATCAAGAGCCTGAAGAGGAAATGCTAACATATCTAGGGCAGTTTTATGAGAAAGCCAATCATTTTAAACCAAAGGAAATTTATCTTCCAGACGAGATCCAAGGAGATATTGTCGAAGAATTATTAAATGTAAAAGTGATAAAGCCGCAGAGAGGGCAAAAAAAGGAACTTGTATTATTAGCTAATAAAAATGCGAAGAACGCTTTAACAGAAAAGTTTGCATTAATCGAACGTGATGAGGAGCGTACGATAAAAGCAGTGGAAAACCTAGGCAGACAAATGGGGATTTACACACCACTGCGGATTGAAGCATTTGATAACAGTAATATTCAAGGGACGAATCCAGTTTCAGCGATGATTGTCTTTATCGATGGAAAACCAGCGAAACGAGAATACCGCAAGTATAAGATCAAATCGGTAAAAGGACCAGATGATTATGAATCCATGCGGGAAGTAGTTCGAAGAAGATACCAGCGTGTTTTAAAAGAAGGGCTGCCGCTTCCAGATTTACTATTAATTGATGGTGGAAAAGGGCATCTTGAAGCAGTTAGAGAGGTTCTACTCGATGAATTAAGCTTAGATATTCCAGTTGCTGGTTTAGTAAAGGATGATAAGCACCGCACTTCTCAACTGCTATTCGGAAATCCATTGGAGATTATCCCGCTTGAGCGAAATAGTCAGGAATTCTATTTATTACAAAGAATCCAAGATGAAGTTCACCGCTTTGCCATTACGTTCCATCGTCAATTAAGAGGGAAGAATGCTTTTCAGTCTTTATTGGATGACATTCCTGGGATTGGAGAAAAGCGCAGAAAATTACTTTTAAAAACCTTTGGATCTGTGAAGAAAATGAAAGAAGCTACGATCGAAGAATTTGTGAAAGCAGGTATTCCCGCAAATGTGGCTGAACAATTACTTGCTAAATTAAAGGAATAAAAAATTAATTGTCGGAATGAATCCACTGTGCTATAATGATGGCAACTTATAACTTAATAAGTGAAGGTAGAGGTGCGAGCTTCAAGAGTAATAATTCGGAGAAGAATGAGCTTCAGGGAAGAATTATGAAAGGGATAGATCGCCGAAGTAAGGAAAGTTCTCATGACTTTCTTTGCTGGTTTTGCATTGAATAAATGTAAGACTGTCAAAACAAGAAACTGTTTTGGAGAGCTATCTCACTGTTTGTGCATATTTATAATGTATTTAGCTGCACGGCAATGAGATATTCTCATTGCTTTTTTTATTTGTCTTTTACTAATTAAGATTGCGAAAGAGGAAAAGAAAAGTACATAAAAAAAAGCAATGAGAAATAAAAAGAAACCTCTAAGATTACAAGAAGGTAGGGAATGAAGTGGGATTAGTTGTACAAAAATTTGGTGGTACTTCCGTAGGCAGTGCAGAAAGAATTCTTCATGTAGCAGAAAGAGTAATCGAAGAAAGAAATCGTGGCAATGATGTAGTCGTCGTCGTATCCGCTATGGGGAAAACAACCGATTCGCTTGTAACGCTTGCAAGTGAAATAAATCCAAAGCCATCTAAACGAGAAATGGATGTCTTACTATCCACAGGAGAGCAAATTACCATCAGCTTACTATCTATGGCTTTACAGGCGAAAGGAGTAGATGCCATTTCCTATACTGGTTGGCAAGCAGGAATAGAAACAGAGAATGTTCATGGGAATGCGCGAATAGTAAATATACAAACAGAAAAAGTACAAGAACAGATACAACAAGGAAGAGTAGTAGTAGTAGCTGGATTTCAAGGAGTAACTGACACGGGAGATATAACAACACTTGGACGTGGTGGATCTGATACAACGGCGGTTGCGATTGCAGCAGCTTTAAAAGCGGATAAATGTGATATTTACACAGATGTAACAGGCGTATTTACAACCGACCCACGTTTTGTGCAAAGCGCACGAAAACTATTAGCTATTTCTTATGATGAAATGCTGGAATTAGCTAATTTAGGGGCAGGAGTCCTGCATCCAAGAGCAGTAGAATATGCAAAAAACTATCAAGTACCATTAGTGGTTCGCTCAAGTATGGAACAAGAAGAAGGAACAATCATCGAGGAGGAAGTTTCCATGGAACAAAATTTAGTTGTACGCGGAGTGGCATTTGAGGACAATATTACGAGTGTGACGGTATTTGGATTAAGAAATCCCTTAACAAGTCTCTCTACTATTTTTACCACCCTTGCGTCCCATCATATAAATGTCGATATTATTATTCAAAGCTTAACAAATGACCAGCTGACAAATTTGTCTTTTTCGATAAAAGATAGTGACTTAGAAGAAACATTGAATGTGCTAGAAGAAAATAAGGCGGAATTAGGATACGATAAAGTAACTTCTGAACAAGGATTGGCAAAAGTATCGATAGTCGGTTCTGGAATGATTTCTAATCCGGGAGTTGCAGCAGATATGTTTAAAGTATTATCACAAGAAAAAATTATTATTAAAATGGTTAGCACATCCGAAATTAAAGTATCAACGGTAATTGAGAAAGAGAAGATGGTAAAAGCAGTAGAAATTCTTCACGATGCATTTGAATTAAGTAAACTACCTGTGCATGCATAAGAAATGATTAGTAGAAGCAAAAAAGACTCCAAAGGAAGGAAGACTATTAAAATTCTTCTTTCTTTTGGAGTTCTTTTTATCCTTCTACAGGATCTTTACTATCCCAGCGAACCGTTATGGTTACTTTTTTTTCTTTTCTTTTTGGGTCTTCAAAGGCTTCTGCAATAACTTTTTTTGTCTGTTCGTATTGTTGAGCTAAATAACCTGCTTCTAATTGAAAGGTGCATTTCCCTTTTTCCTTTAATCTTTTTTCAATCAGCTCGCTGGATAATTGATAGATAATTTCATTTTTTGTTTGTTTAACAACTTCTAAATTTCCCCATCCGACCTTTTGAAAAAAAGCATACGCTTCTTCTACAGTATTTAAAGGAAATAATCGGGCAATACGTTTACCGGCCCAATATAACAGATCAGGCGTGTCCCGACCTAATAATTCGGGGATAAGTATCTCTCGAATTAATTCATATCCATACGCGGGAACAGTAAGGGGATCTGACTCCACCTGTGTTTTTTCTTCTAAGGATGTTAAATCACTCAATATGCTCTCCTCTTTCTATGATTCTATTATATTTACATAATTACAAGATAGTCTCTTCCTAAAAGTTATCATTTTTGGCATTTGCAATATTTCCATACATCGGTTTATGTAAAAAGTACGGAAACCAAATAAAATAGAATAAAATATATTGTCTAAATAGTATACTGTAAAAACGGAAAAAAATCATAAGAAAAGGGAACGATTTTTGAATTAGGGTGACTAAAAAACGTGAAAAATCTATTTAAACAATAAGCAATTTTTTAAATAATGTCTTAATAATTTTTTTCCTTTTAAAGGAAAAAATCTTGCTTCCATAACGATAAAATCAATATTTGTTCAAGTTCTTTACATTGATTCTATTATTTGATTTGTTTGTTAAATTTATGCACAGAAGAGAAAGGAGGAAATTTTTCCTTTTTTGGGACATATAGATAGAAAAAAAGCGAAAGAAAATTTATTTAATGTATCCGTTTTCTTGACCGCATTTTTTTTTAAGAGTACAATTAAATTGTCACTAAATTGTAAGAATTTTTGGTTATGTTATCGCTTTATGGGCAATGGGAGTATGTCATCAATTAGGGGGGAATTTTATGGCAGCAAATCGAGAGTTTTTATTCAGAAGGCTTCACTCGTTATTAGGAGTGATTCCAGTAGGTGTATTTTTAATCCAACATTTAGTTGTCAATCACTTTGCAACTAGAGGTCCAGAAGCTTTTAATAAGGCAGCTGGCTTTATGGAGCATTTACCTTTTCGGTATTTTCTCGAAATTTTTGTAATATTTTTACCGATTTTGTATCATGCGATTTATGGAATTTATATTGCGTTTACAGCCAAAAATAATACAAAAAATTATAGTTTTTTTCGAAATTGGATGTTCTATATTCAAAGGGTGACAGGGATCTTTACGTTAATTTTTATCGTATGGCATGTTTGGGAAACAAGAGTAGCAGCTCAATTAGGCCAAGAAGTAAATTATGACATGATGAGTGAAAATTTAGCAAACCCAGGGATGCTTGCATTTTATTTAGTGGGTGTTATCTCCACGATTTTCCACTTCTCTAATGGCTTATGGTCATTCTGTGTAAGCTGGGGAATTACTGTTTCGCCTAAGTCTCAACGAATTAATACATATGTAACGCTAGGAATATTTGTTGCATTATCAATTGTAGGTGTACGAGCAATATTGGCGTTTGTTTAATAAATACTAGATTAGTAGAGCAATAGATGAAGGAGTGAACGGTTGTTATGAAGAAAGGGAAAGTGATCATCGTTGGCGGTGGTTTAGCAGGATTAATGGCAGCAATCAAAGTAGCAGAGACAGGGACTCCTTTAGAATTATTTTCCCTTGTGCCTGTAAAAAGATCTCATTCTGTTTGTGCCCAAGGCGGGATTAATGGAGCGGTAAATACAAAAGGAGAAGGAGATTCTCCATGGGAACATTTTGATGATACGGTTTATGGCGGTGACTTCTTAGCGAACCAACCACCGGTTAAAGCAATGGCTGAGGCAGCTCCTGGCATTATCCACTTGATGGACAGAATGGGAGTTATGTTTAACCGTACACCAGAAGGATTACTGGACTTCCGCCGCTTTGGAGGAACACAGTATCACAGAACGGCTTTTGCAGGTGCAACAACAGGACAACAGCTTCTATACGCATTGGATGAGCAAGTAAGAAGATACGAAGTCGACGGACTTGTTGTGAAGTATGAAGGCTGGGAATTCCTTGGTATTATCACAGATGACGAAGGAGTATGCAGAGGAATTAAGGCACAGGATTTAAAAACAATGGAGATTAAATCCTTCCCTGCAGACGCTGTTATTATGGCAACTGGCGGCCCGGGAATTATCTTTGGGAAATCCACAAACTCTATTATAAATACTGGCTCAGCAGCATCTGTTGTTTATCAGCAAGGAGCTTATTATGCAAATGGTGAATTTATTCAAATCCATCCAACTGCAATTCCTGGTGATGATAAATTACGTTTAATGAGTGAATCAGCTCGTGGAGAAGGCGGTCGTATCTGGACATATAAAGATGGTAAACCATGGTATTTCTTGGAAGAGAAGTATCCAGCTTATGGAAACCTTGTACCAAGGGATATTGCTACACGCGAGATTTTTCATGTATGTGTCGATCAAAAGCTCGGCATCAATGGAGAAAACATGGTGTATTTAGATCTATCTCATAAAAATCCAAAAGAGCTTGATATTAAACTGGGTGGTATTATCGAGATTTACGAAAAATTCACTGGTGAAGATCCTCGTAAACTTCCGATGAAAATTTTCCCTGCTGTTCATTACTCCATGGGTGGATTATGGGTAGATTACGATCAAATGACGAATATTCCAGGCTTATTTGCCGCTGGTGAATGTGATTATTCACAGCATGGAGCAAACCGCTTAGGTGCCAACAGCTTGCTTTCAGCTATTTATGGCGGCATGGTAGTAGGTCCGAATGCGGTTAAATATATAAGCGGATTAAGCAAAAGTGCAGAAGATTTATCATCATCCATCTATGATTCCGCTATTAAAGCAGAAGAAGCTAAATGGCAGGGCATTTTGAAAATGGATGGAACAGAAAATGCCTATGTGCTTCATAAGGAATTAGGGGAATGGATGACAGATAATGTTACAGTGGTTCGTTACAACGATAAGCTGCTGGCAACAGATGATAAGATACAAGAACTGTTAGAGCGTTATAAAAAAATTAATATCAATGATACAGCAAAATGGTCTAACCAAGGAGGCGTATTTACGCGTCAATTAGAAAATATGCTTCAGCTAGCACGTGTGATTACTCTCGGTGCATACAACCGAAATGAAAGCCGTGGGGCACATTATAAACCAGAATTTCCAGAAAGAAATGATGAAGATTTCCTAAAAACAACAATGGCTAAATTTGTTGGCGCAAATGAGGCACCAGATTTCCATTATCAAGAAGTCGATACCTCCTTAATCAAACCAAGAAAAAGAGATTATTCAAAGCAAAAAGAGGGAGTGAAATAAAATGGGGGAGCAAAAAACTGTAACATTACAAATTGAAAGGCAAGATGACCCTAATTCACCATCTTATGTAGAAGAATTTAGTTTACCTTATCGTCCTAATATGAACATCATTTCTGCATTAATGGAGATTCGCAGAAATCCAGTTACAAGCGACGGGAAAAAGACCTCTCCAGTTGCTTGGGATATGAACTGTTTGGAAGAAGTTTGCGGAGCCTGTTCTATGGTCATCAATGGAAAACCACGCCAATCCTGTACAGCACTCATTGATCAATTAGAACAGCCGATTCGTCTAGAGCCAATGAGAACCTTCCCTGTGGTGCGCGACCTGCAAGTCGATCGAAGCCGCATGTTTGACAGTTTAAAGAAAGTCAAAGCGTGGATACCAATTGATGGCACATATGATTTAGGGCCTGGACCAAGAATGCCAGAGAAAAAACGCCAGTGGGCATATGAGTTATCGAAATGTATGACATGTGGAGTCTGCT
The DNA here is from genome assembly GCF_003726095.1 of Niallia circulans. Classification (NCBI taxonomy): domain Bacteria; kingdom Bacillati; phylum Bacillota; class Bacilli; order Caryophanales; family Bacillaceae; genus Niallia; species Niallia circulans. The sequence goes on along the minus strand of NZ_CP026031.1, from coordinate 2,285,936 downwards.
TAGAAGCTTGCCCAAATGTAAATAGTAAATCTAATTTCATTGGACCAGCACCTCTTTCTCAAGTCCGTCTCTTTAATTCACATCCAACAGGAGAGATGAATAAGGAGGAAAGACTGCAAGAGATAATGGGAGACGGCGGACTGGCTAACTGTGGTAATTCTCAAAACTGTGTGCAGTCCTGTCCAAAAGGCATTCCACTAACTACATCAATTGCAGCCTTAAACCGAGAAACAACGTTCCAGGCATTTAAAGAGTTCTTTGGAAGTGACCATTAAACAAAAGACCACCAGTTAAGGTGGTCTTTCTTGTGCTAATATTTTTCCATAAATTGATGATAAGTGAAAATGAATTCCTCTGCTATTGTTTGTTCCTCGCTAGCTAGTCTACTTACATTTGTCTTTAGATATTCAATAGCATGTTCGAGGGCTTGCAGATTCTCTGTTAAGATACGTTTATCTTCTTCATTTTTTATATCAGCAGTCTTTTGCCCGTAATCATACTCGTATAAGGTATCATATAATTCATTATTACTGGCCGATAAGACCATTTTTCTTTGCAAGCATGGCAGACAAATTCCGCATGGAACTTTCGCTGATATATACCCATCTCCTCGTATTCGGAGACACTCTGCCGTGTTTTTTATTTGCAGCTTATATTCTTTAGGAATCTCATTGATGACACGATGGAAGGGTCTATATAAGATAGGCGTCTGGATAGTCAAATCAAGCTCCAAGCTGGAATAAAGAGCATTTATTAGATTAAATGTTTTTGGATGAGTAGCTTTAAGCAGTACATCTCCATCGATAGAAACATCCTTATTAATTTTGCTATTTTGATAGACATATACAGTACCTTTCCCGTTAAAATATGTTTTTGCTGCTGCAATCGATACAAGCAAGCATATGCTAGCGGCTGATCGATTTCTTCTGATCTTCTTGCAAATTGCCGAGCCTAAATGAATAATCTCTCCAGCATCTGAAACACTACTTCGTAAAAATGTAGCTAGTTTTTCTTGTTTGCTCTGTTCATTGTCCATGTTTTTTAGTCGAATGTAGTCAGAAGTGATGGGCGGATCTATGCAATTATTTTTCGCAACACCCACAAGTGATGCTATATCATCCAAAAATAAGGTTACTTCCTGATGATTAGGAAGGTAAAAAGATGGAGCAAAAAGCTCTGCTTCATTTTGCTGGAAAGTCAGATAAACAGGTTCATCCATTATCCAATCTATTAGCTCTGTTAAGATAGCTTTATTTTTTTCCCAGAGGCTTAAATTAAAAACAGGCACAATTAAGCGATTATTTTTTCGCGCCTTTTTCGTTTGTTGCTCAAAATAAAATAGACTCCCCATAATCGTTACCATATCAATATATGTAGTACTATTCTCTTCATAATCAAAATACATATCCTGAAGAATTTCTATATGTAAATTTGCCAATAATTCAATGTTTAAGTCCATCAATATCACCAAAACTTTCTTTGATAACAGAAATTTACTACGAACTAAGGTTCATTGTTTAAATTATAACACGATTTTTTTAGAAAGCTTGGAAAAAGGGATGATAATTGCACGTACTACATTTTGACTATTTTATAATGAAAATTCGTGTGTTGAAAGTTCATAAGTACGTAAAATTATCGTCAAATGTTGGGAATGGAGTACTAATCATGAAAAACCGAAAAAACCTTTCCTAATTTGCTTAAATCCAGTCACTCCAAGGTGTCATCTTACATAATATATTCAGACTATAACTATACCCATCCCAAAGTTCATAGCTGGCAAAGGCAAGGAGGGTTACACTACTTGAAGGAGAATGAATTTACTCACAAGCCATTATTAACCAAAAGAGAAAGAGAAGTATTTGAGCTGTTAGTCCAAGATAAAACGACTAAGGAAATCGCGAGTGATTTATTCATAAGCGAGAAAACAGTTCGAAATCATATTTCTAATGCTATGCAGAAGCTGGGCGTGAAGGGGCGTTCACAGGCTGTTGTAGAACTCCTTAGAATGGGAGAACTAGAACTATAATAAAGAAGATGATCTTGTATAAGCGGGCAGGAAATTCCACTCCTTTACCGCTTATATGGGTCATCTTCTTTTTAATGTGAATAAGTAGTGGAATCATGGCTTTATTCGGCAATTTTTACATGGACATTAACTTTTCACCTTATACATTTACGAGGGGAGAATTGTAGATTATAATTAGAGGTACTGATTTATAGAAAATTGTCGGATATTCATTATATTTGTATATTTATATATGGGAGTTGTAATCATGATGACTGAAGAAAAAGATGTAAAGGAATACTTAAAGAATATAGCTACAATCGAAAAAGATATGCGCTACATATCTGGTATTATCAAACAAAAGGGAAGAGAGATTTTAAGTAATTATACGATGACTCCTCCTCAATTTGTTGCCTTACAATGGCTATTTGAAGAAGGGGATATGACGATTGGGGAATTATCTAATAAAATGTTCCTTGCGTTTAGTACTACGACAGATTTGGTTGATCGGATGGAAAAAAATCAGTTAGTTCAAAGAGTGAAGGATCCCAATGATCGACGTGTGGTTCGTATTCATATGCTAGAAGAAGGAAAAAGATTAATTGACGAAGTTATCAAGAAGCGTCAAGGTTATCTTCAAGAGGTATTAAATGAGTACTCAACGGAAGATATTGAAGAATTAAAGAAAAATTTTATGCGGTTACATCAAGTAATGCGAGAAAAATGAGGCGGTTTTTTGGAAAGAGCAATAGGGGTTATAGATTCTGGGGTTGGTGGATTAACAGTTGCAAAGGAGATAATGCGCCAGCTTCCTTTTGAAAATATCGTTTACTTAGGGGATACGGCAAGATGTCCATATGGCCCAAGAACGGGAGAAGAAGTGAAGAAATTTACTTGGGAAATGACTAGGTTCCTGTTGAAGAAAAACATAAAGATGCTTGTGATTGCCTGTAATACAGCTACTGCAGTCGCACTAGAGGAGATACGCGAACAGCTGTCTATTCCGGTGATTGGCGTAATCGTTCCAGGTGCACGGACAGCAATTAAGGTAACGAAAAATAATTATATAGGTATGATTGGAACATTAGGTACTGTTCGAAGTCGGGCATATGAAACAGCATTAAAGAAGATTAATAATCGAGTGAGAACAATTAGTTTAGCATGTCCAAAATTTGTCCCTTTAGTGGAGAGCGGCGAATATGATGGACCAGTCGCAAGGAAAATTGTGAAAGAAACGCTATGGCCATTAAAGAATAAAGAGATAGATACTCTAATTCTTGGTTGTACCCATTATCCTTTGTTAGCAAAAGTTATACAGGAAGAGATGGGAAAAAAGGTAAAGGTAATTAGTTCTGGAGCAGAAACTGCCCGCGAAGTTAGTACTATTCTCAACCATCATGATGAACTTGCTTCTGGAGAGAATCAAGTAGAACATTATTTTTATACAACTGGATCAAAAGAGATGTTTGCCCGCATCGCTTCCAATTGGCTGAATCAAGAAATACATGCTGTTGAAACAGTTAAATTAACATAATAAAGAAGACTGTCTTCTGTTCTATTACATCATGTTTAGACGATTTCCCATCTAAACATTTTGCAATGGAAATAGGGAGACAGTCTTTTTTTGAAAAAAATATCCTAAAGACGGTCTAAAAAAAATATAGGCTCGTATATATATTAGTACAAACTGTCTTAGGAGTGATGAAGATGTCTAAGAATAACAAATTGACCATTGTTTCAGCGGTTATCATATCATCTGTGTTGATCTCTGGTTGTAGCTTGTTAGGAGATAAAGAAAAAGTCGATCCACCGCAAACTACTTCGTATAAAGAGGATGCAGTTAAAAAGGATGCGGATAAGGAAACAACTGGTGAAGTGGCGAAAGAGGATGCAATGCCAGTTGAATTATACTTAATGGATAAAAATGGGTATGTCGTTCCTCAAACATTAAATCTGCCAAAAACGAATTCGATTGCAAAAGAAAGCTTGGAATATTTAGTTAAGGGTGGGAAAGTTTCTGAATTGCTACCAAATGATTTTCAAGCAGTAATTCCTCAAGATACAAAAATAAGTATTAATGTAGATAAAGATAAAGTGGCTACTGTAGATTTTTCCAAGGAATTCAAAGAATACGAGGCTAAAGATGAAGAGAAAATCTTGCAGTCCATTACATGGACATTGACACAATTTGATTCCATCGATAGTGTGAAGCTTTCGTTAAATGGTCATGAGCTGACAGAGATGCCTGTAAATAAAACGCCAATTCAAGGGGCATTAACAAGAGCGGATGGCATCAACATTAATACAGATGATGTCACAGACATTACAAACACAAGACCATTGACTGTTTATTATATTGGTGGAGAGTTGGACTCCTATTATTATGTGCCAGTAACGAAGCGTATTAGTAATGGCGAAGAAAATAATGTCGCTGCTGCAGTAGGAGAGCTAATAGAAGGACCTGGTATGGGCGGAGGAGCAGCTCTGACAAGCTTATTACCTAATGACGTAAAGCTGTTGGATGATCCAATTGTAGAAGATGGCAAGGTTACGTTAAACTTTAACGAGAATATATATTCGAGTGGCTTAAATGGAGAAGAAAAGGTACTGGCTGATGAAGTATTAAATTCATTAGTATTATCCTTAACAGAGCAAGAAGGCATTGAAAGTGTTGCTGTTACTGTGAATGGAGAAGCAGATTTAGTGAACGCAGAAGGAAAAAGTTTAACTAAACCAGTGACACGCCCAGAAAATGTGAATACTGGTAGCTTCTAATAATGGATAAAGGGGACGAGAATAGTTATATTCTTGTCCCCTTCTTCGTATGAGCGTTATTTTTTGGGAGACAAAAACTTTCCTTAGCAAATAATAAATATTAACTTATCACTTTACATTCATTTAGTAAAACACCTTTTTGAATCCACGTTTCGACCATATGATTAAAAAAATCAGGCATAGCGAAAGATACTCCATGGCCAATATTAGGGATAATCACGCCGATTCCATTCGAATTTGCCGCTACAATATCTTTTGCAGATTTTTTCATCATGGCTTTTTCTTTTTCACCAACCGTAACCAATATTTTTCCAGTGGCCTCTGCAAAGTTTTTAGGGAGTTGATAGGACATATTTTCTACCAATACTCGAACAAGGGTATCAGAACTTATTTGACAACTTTCTTCATAATATTTTTCAAAATAGTCATTGCTGATATATAGTGTTCTGGCTTGCAGTTTGGAAAAGGTCTTATTTTGAATTAATGGGTAGGTTAATGCAATAGTAGGTTTTATTACTTTCTTTGCCCATAAAATCGGTCTAACTGAAGCGCTATTGATTATGGCAAAATTCATTATATCTGGTTTCATACTGATCATTTCCACAATGACTTGAGAACCTAAAGAAAATCCAATTAAGATTACTTTCTTTCCTCTAGCTTTATCTTCCACTAATTTAATTAATGCTTGTGCACTCCCTTTTATAGTAAATTTAACTTTATCATTATTCAATCCATGTTCAGGTAAGAGGGGAACAACACAGTGATAATGAGTGAAGTATTGAATTTGCTTATCCCACATCCAATCACTTACTCCACCACCATGTATAAATAGCATCAGTGGAGCACTTTTATCACCATACTCCTGATAGTGTAAAGACATGTTTTACCTCTTTTCTTTGATTAGTGGTATAAATTGGCTTGTTATAATAAATACGTTCTTAGGGTGAAATTGTTTCGTTCAAATGAAATAATAACTTTATTTTTATTTAGTGATAAGTGATTCTAGGAATAATGGTTTGCTTTCTGTAGGTGAGCGAATGGATATCATCGCATAAACTTCACAAAACTGCCTTTGGAAATAAGAAAGAAAGGGTATATACTGATATTAGACGGATGATTTTAAGCGTAGTAAACTATAAGAAAGTACATTAATTTACATAGTTCAACATAAGAAATAACAAATAGAGACTAAAGGAGTTTTACAATGAAAGAAATTATTATTGCAACTAAGAATACAGGCAAAGCAAAAGAATTTGTACAAATGTTTTCACCACTTGGCTATGAAGTAAAAACACTATTAGATTTTCCAGATGTCCAAGATGTAGAAGAGACAGGAACAACATTTGAAGAAAATGCTCTCCTTAAAGCAGAAACGATTTCTAAGCTGTTAAATCGTGTCGTTATTTCCGATGATTCTGGTCTTGTTATTGATGCATTAAATGGGAGACCAGGAGTATATTCCGCACGTTACGCAGGAGAACAAAAGAATGATCAAGATAATATGGACAAGGTTTTGTATGAATTAGAGGGTGTACCATTAGAAAAACGAACTGCTCGTTTTTGTTGTACATTAGCAGTTGCGATTCCAAATGAAGACTCCTTAACATTTACTGGAACTTGTGAAGGGGTTATTCTGGAGGAAAGAAGAGGAGAATATGGATTTGGCTATGATCCAATCTTTTATGTAGAAGCAGAAGAAAAGGCAATGGCGGAATTGCCGCCTGAAAAGAAAAATAAAATTAGTCATCGTGCAAACGCATTGAAAAAACTAAAAGAACAGCTTCCGACTGTTTTTAAAGAAGGGAAATAGAACTGGATGAAAATTTTGATTGTAAGTGACAGTCATGGATTGGTATCCGAGTTAGGTGCTTTAAAAAAAAGACATGAAGAAGATGTCGAGTTATTTCTGCATTGTGGGGATTCTGAGCTATCAGCAAGTGAGGAAGTGATGAAGGGGTATATTACTGTTCAAGGTAACTGTGATTATGAAGACAAATTTCCAACAGAGACCACTCAAGAAATTGCAGATAAAAAGATTTTTTTAACACATGGACATCTATATGGCGTCAAATCCTCCCTTAATAACTTGCTGTATAAGGCAAAGGAAGTGGGGGCAAATATTGCCTGTTTCGGCCATTCTCATTTCTTGGGGATGGAAGTAGTTGATGATGTTCTTTTCATTAATCCCGGTAGTTTAAGACTGCCTAGAGGAAGAAAAGAACAAACGTATGTTATTTTAACGATTGAAATGGATCGATTTGTGACAGAAGTTTATGATTTTCATAGTGGATTACTACCAGAATTAACAAGTGAATTTCCTTTTTAGTCGGCTTTTTCCTAATGAGGAAGAAAAAAATTCCTCATTAGGAAAAAAAGGTTCACTAAACTATTGACTTTATGTTGCTATAATCATATAATAACTATTGTCCTCATAAGGACTGAATAAATACATAGCATGTCCCAGTAGCTCAGCTGGATAGAGCAACGGCCTTCTAAGCCGTCGGTCGGGAGTTCGAATCTCTCCTGGGACGTATTTTTGTAAATAGTTAATTGGTTGTTTCAGGGCTTTTTGTAAATGCGTTATTGACGAATAATTAATGAGAAGATTTGCTTAGAGATACTATTCTAATGAACTTGTATATGATATACTAGTTGAGGTAGTTATCGCTGAAATAATTGATTGCAATTTAAAACATGTCCCAGTAGCTCAGCTGGATAGAGCAACGGCCTTCTAAGCCGTCGGTCGGGAGTTCGAATCTCTCCTGGGACGTAACAATAAAGGATTCTGTCGCAGCTTCGGCCATCGATTCAGAATCCTTTTTTATTATGCAAGCATTTTAAGCTATGCTTTTAAATGCCCCTCCAGTTTAATGTAACTGGAGGGGTTTTTATGTGAGAAAAGAAGAAATTTTACCTAATTAAAGGTTGGGACATATCAAAAAAAAGAGGGGGCGTTCCCCCTCTTTTTCTGGCTATATTTTTTTGCGTTCCACTGTTGTATTCATCGTTTGAGATGGTATAACATCTACTTCATTATTATCGAAGTTTAATTTATTTAGCTTCTCTTCTTCTGACTCTGTGTCATTATCGAGAAGAACAATGTATTTCCCTTCTTGTAACTCTTTTTCATATGGCTCTGTATCAGTATCGGAAAAGAAAGTCTTTAACCGATCTAAAAAAGATGTTGGTTCTACTTCATCAATTCCACTTGCAGTATCTACATTTGTCTCTTGCTCGATTAATGCAGTTTGTTCGCTTCTTGTAATAACGGAAATATGATTTGGTGAATATCCTTTAGAGAGAAGTTCCTCAATAGCATTTACTGTAGCTTCAGGAGAATCATATATACCTACAACACTTTTTGTCATATACCTATTCCTCCTTTAAACAATTAGTTCTTGCATATAGTATATATTCCCCCTTATGAAAAGAATAAACAGAGATTTTTTTAGAAAAAGAGTCCTTTATTAGCTGTTAGGAAGTTTTGTTTTTCAAATAGAAAGAAAATTTTGTCTATCTTATATTAGAATAATGATGAAGGAATAACCTTTGTGAAATCCTATTATAAGCTCTTGTTTGGTTATCTTTTTTTACAAACGATGTAAGAGTTAGAAAGGGATACCCCTTTTCTATATAACGATTTATTCGCACTGAACTTTCCCAATCTACAGATGCAATAGGAATTGGCAAGGAAAAAGGGGGAGAAAATTACCTGGAAAGGAATAAAGAGAAACAAAATAGGTAATAATGGAAGTAAGAAAAATAATGTTCAGAAAATCACGTAAAATACTTGAAAACGCTTACTATTATTATGTATAATAGATTTAAGTTAAATAAACTAGAAATGAAACAATGTGAATAGATGAACATTAATATAAAAAATATAGAAGGAGATATGCACCATGATTCTCAAGGAATTAGGAAGAAGTAGGCTTATAGTTATTAATTATTATAAGAATGGATTATTAGAAACAATTAAAGGACAGGTTCAGAAGTTAAATCTCAACGATCAAACAATTGATTTAAAAGATGACAAAGAAAATACGTATCAAATCCGTTTATCGTGGATTCAAGATATATGTGCCGTATCTTAATTTAACTCTCTAATGCAATCGCTTTCTTTAAGTGCGGTTGCATTTCTTGTTTTAGGGAGTATGTTGCGCAATAAAAAAACGTGTTAGATTATTTAACACTTTTCTTTAAAAGAAAGAATTATTTTATTATAATGAGCACCATAGGAAAATGGAAATGTAAGAAAGTGATGTATTTTCAGTAAAAAAAGAATTTTAAAAAATTTTTTGAACGATTAAAAAGTACAGGCATTCTTTATAGACCAATAATGTAAGCGTTTCCTGATTAGTGGGTTGTTGTTTAAATAATCAAATAATTCTCAAAAATGGTGTTGACTCCTGTTTAAATTCAGCGTAAGATAACCTCAATAAATGAAAAACACAAGATGTTCAACTTGTAAAAACAGGCAAAAGACAACATGACAAACTGACTTTGTTTAACATAGTAAATATAGTAATTCGATGAAGAGGATAAGTAGTTTTCTATTTGGATTCCACAGAGAGCCGGTGGTTGGTGTAAATCGGTGAACCAATAGTTAATGAACTCACCTCAGAGTGTTAGCTTGAAAGGTCTCCCTATTAGAGCTAACCGAGTGTTTCCACTCGTTATCAAAAGAGAACGAACCGTTCATAAAGTGCATACGCTTATCCATTAGTGTATGAATGAGGGTGGTACCGTGGAAAGGAAATGCCTTTTCACCCCTTTGTTTACTAAAAGCCATTAGTAACCATTGGAGGTGGGAAGGCTTTTTTGTTAGAAAAGCCTTTCTTGGTAGTATTTATGTAAAGAAGTAAAAGGAAAGTATTTTAGGGAGGTTATACAAATGTTACAGGAGACTGCCTTTGAAAATACAAAGGCCCAAGTGAAACCGTTAACTGGTGCTGATCTCTTATTGCAGGCTTTGGAGAAAGAAAATGTAGAATTTATTTTCGGATACCCTGGAGGGGCTGTTTTACCAATTTATGATAAGATTTACGATTCGAAAATATTTCATGTTTTACCTAGACATGAGCAAGGCGGCATTCATGCAGCAGAAGGGTATGCGAGAATTTCTGGAAAACCAGGAGTAGTCATTGCAACATCAGGTCCAGGTGCAACAAATATTGTAACAGGGCTTGCCGATGCGATGATGGATTCATTACCGCTAGTTGTCTTTACAGGCCAAGTAGCAACAGGGGTGATTGGTACAGATGCTTTTCAAGAAGCGGACATTTTAGGGATCACTACCCCAATAACAAAATATAATTGTCAGGTTCGTAACCTTGAAGATATTCCAAGAATCATTAAAGAAGCGTTTTATATAGCGACAAGTGGAAGACCTGGTCCTGTATTAATTGATATTCCAAAGGATATTGCTGCAACCATTTCAGACGTTCCTGCTGAACAGGATATTGAGCTTCCTGGTTATCAGCCGAAGACACAGCCGAATTACTTGCAGATTCGAAAATTAACAGAAGCTGTAAGTGCTGCAAAAAAACCAGTAATTTTGGCAGGTGCTGGTGTCAATTTTGCAAAAGCGAGTGCAGAATTACTGGAATACGCAGAACAACAACAAATTCCAGTTGTACACACGCTTCTTGGATTAGGTGGTTTTCCAGCTGATAATAAGTTGTTTGTTGGGATGGGAGGAATGCATGGGTGCTATGCTGCTAATATGGCCTTATATGAGGCGGATTTATTAATCAATGTCGGAGCAAGATTTGATGATCGGTTAACAGGAAATCTAGTTCATTTTGCACCAAATGCTATTAAAGCCCATATAGATATTGATCCAGCAGAAATCGGCAAAATTGTCCCAACGAAGATTCCAATAGTTGCAGATGCGAAAGAAGCATTAACTATGCTAATAAAACAAAAAGGCTTGCAATCAAACCATAACGCATGGTTAGAAAAGATTGAAAATTGGAAAAATGAGTATCCGTATTATTACAAAGAATCCAATCTTCTAAAACCGCAGCAAGTTTTGGAGATGCTCTTTGAAAAAACAAAAGGGGAAGCGATTGTTACAACAGATGTTGGACAGCATCAGATGTGGGCAGCGCAATACTATCATTTTAAAGAATCCAATCGCTGGGTAACATCTGGAGGATTAGGAACAATGGGATTTGGTCTTCCATCCAGTATTGGAGCGCAATTAGCAGATCCAAAAGCAACAGTGCTTGCAATCAGCGGGGATGGCGGCTTCCAAATGTGCAGTCAAGAGCTTGCTTTAATAAGAGAATTAAATTTGCCAATCAAGATTATTATCTTTAATAATCGGGCGTTGGGAATGGTAAGACAGTGGCAAGAAATATTCTATGAATCTCGTTTTTCACATAGTAAAGAATCTTATCAACCGTCCTTCGTTGCTTTAGCAGAAGCATATGGAATAAAGGGATATCAAATCTCATCAGTTGATGAAGCTGCTAATATTCTGGATGAAGTGTTAGCGATAAGAGAACCTGTATTATTGGATTTCCGTATTGATCCAGATGAAAATGTCTATCCAATGATTGCACCAGGGAAAGGATTACACGAAATGGTAGGGATGAAGCCATGAAGAAAATAATTAGCCTAACTGTTATGAATAAATCTGGTGTGTTAAACCGAATTACTAATCTTTTTTCAAAACGAAACTACAACATTGAAAGTATATCGGTAGGGCATACGGAGCATGAAGGAATTTCAAGGATTACTTGTGTGGTGCATGTTGAGAGTGATGGCATCATTGAACAAATCACAAAACAGCTAAATAAGCAGATTGATATTTTGAAAGTGGTGGATATCACCGATCAAGCAATTGTCCAAAGAGAGCTGGCTTTAATTAAAGTACTTGCAACACCGCAGACAAGGCATGAATTATACTCAGTTATTGAGCCATTTAGAGGTTCGGTAATCGATGTAAGTAAAGAAAGCCTCGTTATTCAAATTACTGGTGAATCATCAAAAATTGAAGCTTTTATTGAACTGCTTAGACCATATGGGATTAAAGAGTTGGCTAGAACAGGCACAACCGCATTCCCTCGTGGCTCTCAAAAAATAGCAAATCATAAAAGTAACTATTCTATCGTTTAATTCTAATATTAAATAAATCTAATTTTTACAGACGAAAGGGAGATTAATTATGGCAAAAATGTATTATAACGGAGACGCAAATTTAGGATATTTTAACGGGAAAACAGTTGCAGTGATTGGTTATGGATCACAAGGCCACGCACATGCTTTAAATATGAAGGATAGTGGTGTTTCAGTAATCATCGGGTTAAGAAAAGGGAATTCATGGAATAAAGCAGTGGAAGACGGATTTGACGTATTTCCAGTTGGAGAAGCAACAGCTAAGGCTGATATTGTGATGATTTTGCTTCCAGATGAACTACAAACAAAAGTATATAATGAAGAAATTAAACCTAACTTAACAAATCAAGCGTTAATGTTTGCCCATGGATTTAATATTCATTTTAATCAAATTGTTCCACCTAGTGAGAGTGATGTACTATTAGTTGCTCCTAAAGGTCCAGGTCACCTAGTAAGAAGAACATATGAACAAGAAGCAGGAGTCCCAGCATTATTTGCAATCTATCAAGATGTAACTGGTGAGGCGAGAGAACTGGCACTTGCTTACGCAAAAGCGATTGGAGCATTACGTGCAGGAGCGCTGGAGACAACGTTTAAAGAAGAAACAGAAACAGATCTTTTTGGTGAACAAGCGGTTCTATGTGGAGGGCTTACAGCACTAGTAAAAGCAGGCTTTGAAACATTAGTAGAAGCTGGATATCAACCAGAATTAGCATATTTTGAATGTTTACATGAGCTGAAATTAATTGTTGACTTGATGTATGAAGATGGAATGGCAGGAATGAGATATTCTATTTCTGATACCGCACAATGGGGCGATTTTGTAACAGGACCACGTATTGTTACAGATGAGGTGAAAAAAGAAATGAAAGCTGTCCTTACAGATATTCAAGAAGGTAAATTTGCAAAAGGATGGATTCTTGAAAATCAAGCGAATAGACCAGTATTCAACGCAATTAATGATAGAGAGAGCGAGCATCTAATCGAGAAGGTTGGGAAAGAATTGCGGGCAATGATGCCATTTGTTAAAAGCTCGCGAAAGAAAGAAGTGGTGGGTAGTGGCAAAAATTAAGATATTTGATACGACATTGAGAGATGGAGAGCAATCTCCTGGCGTAAACTTAAATTTGGCTGAGAAGTTGGTTATTGCTGAGCAGTTAGAAAAATTGAATGTAGACATTATAGAGGCAGGCTTTCCTGCTGCCTCTAAAGGTGATTTTCAATCTGTTCAACAAATTGCACGTACAATAAAAAATAGCTCTGTTACCGGCCTAGCAAGAGCGGTAACATCTGATATTGATGCAGCTTGGGAAGCATTAAAGGATGGAGCAGAACCAAGAATTCATGTATTTTTAGCAACAAGTCCTATCCATCGGGAATATAAGCTAAAACTTTCGAAAGAGCAAGTGATCGAAAGAGCTGTTTCAGCTGTAAAGTATGCAGCTGAAAGATTCCCAGTTATTCAATGGAGTGCAGAGGATGCATGTCGGACAGAATTGCCATTTTTAGCAGAGATAATAGAAGAAGTTATTCAAGCGGGAGCACGAATTATTAATATACCAGACACAGTAGGCTATATAACGCCTAACGAATATGGAGAAGTTTTTCAATATTTAAAAAATAATGTTCCATCTATTGACAAAGTTTCTCTCTCTACACATTGTCATGATGATTTAGGGATGGCGACAGCAAACTCATTAGCTGCTATCGAAAATGGGGCAACACAAGTAGAATGTACGATTAATGGTATCGGAGAGCGTGCTGGCAATGCTTCTATGGAAGAAATAGTGGTAGCGCTTCATATTAGAAATGATCATTATCAAGAAAAAACAAGAATTAATTTAAAAGAAATTAGTAGAACAAGCAGTCTTGTAAGTGAATTAACGGGCATGCTAGTTCCTGGAAATAAAGCGATTGTTGGTCGCAATGCTTTTGCTCATGAATCTGGTATTCATCAGGATGGTGTTCTTAAGGAGAAAACGACTTATGAAATTATTTCTCCAGAGCTTGTAGGCTATGTAAACAACAATAATATGGTTCTCGGGAAGCATTCAGGCAGCCATGCGTTTAAAACAAAGCTGAACGAACTAGGGCTGCGAGTGAATGATGAGGATGTGAAAGATCTTTTTATGGCCTTTAAGGATTTAGCAGATCATAAAAAAGAAATTTCTGATGAAGACATTATTGCCATTGTTTTAGAGAAGAAGCTAGCTAAAGAAGAGAAGTATTATGAGTTAGTGGACGTAAAGGTTCAACATAAAAATGATAATGAAGCAGATGCAACAGTGAAACTTTTCGGTCCGAAAAATGAACTGATTATTCAACATGGCACTGGTTCTGGAAGTGTTGAAGCATTATATAACACATTGGAAATGTCTATATCTGGCCAGGTGAAGTTGGAAGATTATCGAATTCAGTCACTGGGAGCTGGCAGAGATGCATTAGCTCAAGTATTTGTCAGAGTTCAATATGACGAAAAAGAAAGTACAGGAAGAGGTTTAGACCAAGATGTATTAATAGCCTCTGCAAAGGCCTATATAAATGCGATTAATAGAGGGATTCTTGCCAAAGAACAATTTCTTGAAAAAGTGTAGGGATTGAGGTCTAAAACATCAAGCTTTGATATAGGGAGCGAGTAGAAATGAAAAAAAGAATCGCCGTATTGCCAGGTGATGGAATTGGACCTGAAATAGTAGCAGGCGCTATGAAGATTTTGCAGTTAATAGAGACATTATTTAGTCACCAGTTTGAAGTTACATACGCAGATATTGGTGGATGTGCGACAGATAAAACAGGAACACCATTACCTAATGAGACGATTACCATTTGTAAAAATAGTGATGCAATTCTTTTAGGGGCAGTAGGTGGACCGAAATGGGATGCGCTTCCTGTTGAAAAACGTCCAGAGCAAGGACTATTAAAAATAAGAAAAGAATTGAACTTATTTGCGAACATTCGTCCAACAACCTGTTATGAAAGCTTGGCGGAAGCATCTCCCCTTAAAGCAGATATTATTGAAGGAGTAGATTTGGTTGTTGTCCGTGAATTGACAGGCGGCATCTATTTTGGAAAGCCAAGCGAACGAACGATTATCGATGGGAAACCTGGTGCTGTAGATACACTATTATACAAAAATGAAGAAATCGAGCGAGTTATTGAGAAAGCATTTGAAATTGCTAGAACGCGATCAAAAAAAGTTACTTCTGTTGATAAAGCCAATGTTTTAGAGACTAGTAGAGTATGGCGAGAAATCGCAAGTAAAATAGCGGAAAAATATCCAGATGTTATGCTTGAACATATGCTTGTAGATAATGCAGCAATGCAGCTTGTTCGAAATCCAAAACAATTTGATGTGATTGTCACAGAAAATATGTTTGGTGATATCTTAAGCGATGAAGCATCCGTGCTAACAGGATCATTAGGAATGTTGGCATCAAGCAGCATGTCAGCAAATGGACCATATCTTTATGAACCGATCCACGGATCTGCACCAGATATCGCTGGAGAAAATATCGCTAATCCCCTTGCAACGATTTTATCTGTAAGTATGATGCTGCGATTATCTTTTCAAATGGAGAAAGAAGCTTCGATTATAGAAGAGGCGGTAAATAATGTTCTAAATCAAGGTTATAGAACAAGAGATATTCTTTCACCAAACTGTAAAATTGTTTCGACGACTGCGATGGTGGAAGCAGTTGAGAAAGAAATTCATCAGCTTGCAAAAGTGACACAAGTATTATAACAAGGTTGCTCTGCTGTGGGATAATGAGTTTGGCTGATAAATAGCGTGGTTTGGCTGAAAAAACAGAAGTTTGGCTGATAAGTAGCGTGGTTTGGCTGAAAAAACAGAAGTTTGGCTGATAAATAGCGTGGTTTGGCTGAAAAATCAAGAATTTGGCTGATAAGCAATGCAAGTTAGTTGAAAAAATAGAAAATCACCTAAGAACAGCTCAAATTAATGTAAAAATTGCACAAAGGGCATATAAATAAACACAGTTCATCAAAAGTGGCAGTGATTGGATAAGGGACTAATAATAGAGAGAAATGAAATGTTAAAGGGCTCGTCAAAAGAATACTTTGACAGCCCTTTAATCAACAACAGGGAAAAAATATGGATTGGAGGGTAAAGTAATGGGAAAATCCATTATCGATAAAATTTGGGAAAAACATGTAGTACATAGAGAAGAGGGAAAGCCGGATTTATTATATATTGATTTGCATCTTGTCCATGAAGTAACCTCACCGCAAGCATTTTCCGGATTAAGAATGAAAAATCGCAAAGTGAGAAGGCCAGACCGAACTTTTGCCACAATGGATCATAATGTGCCAACGATTAACCGCTTTAAGATAGACGACGAAATTGCCTTAAATCAGATGACCACATTAGAAAAAAACTGTGTAGAATTTGATATCCCATTAGCTGGTCTGCAAAGTCCGGAGCAGGGGATTGTTCATGTGATTGGTCCAGAACTTGGATTAACTCAGCCTGGTAAAACAATCGTTTGTGGGGATAGTCATACATCAACCCATGGTGCGTTTGGGGCACTAGCATTTGGAATAGGCACAAGTGAGGTAGAACATGTACTTGCTACGCAAACGTTATGGCAAACAAGACCTAAAACATTAAAAGTTGAGGTCAATGGAAAGCTAGCCTTTGGTGTGAATGCGAAAGATGTCATTCTTTATGTGCTTTCTAAACATGGAGTCAACTTTGGAACTGGCCACGTTATTGAATATACAGGGGAAGTGATTCGCAATCTATCGATGGAAGAAAGAATGACCATATGTAATATGTCCATTGAGGGCGGAGCGCGTGCAGGCTTAATTTGTCCAGATGAAACGACTTTTGCCTATTTAAAAGGCAGAAAACACGCGCCAGAAAATTGGGATGAAGCAGTACAAGAATGGCGTAATTTAGCTTCAGATAAGGATGCTATTTACGATAAAGTTATCACGATTGATGGCAATGATATTGCGCCAATGGTAAGCTGGGGAACCAATCCATCTATGACGGCTAAAGTAGATGAAAAGATTCCAACAGCAGATTCTTATCAAGAGGAAACGGATCGTCGCGCTTTACATAGTGCTCTTCAATATATGGGGCTAAAAGAAGGAATGGCGATTACCGATATCGCGATCCAGCATGTGTTTATTGGTTCTTGTACGAATTCAAGAATAGAAGATTTAAGACAAGCAGCATCAGTGATTAAAGGACAAAAAGTTTTTCCTGGAGTAAGAGCATTAGTTGTTCCAGGTTCCCAGCAAGTTAAAAAACAGGCAGAAGCAGAAGGCCTAGATAAACTGTTTGTTGAAGCAGGGTTCGAGTGGCGAGATGCAGGATGCAGTATGTGCTTAAGCATGAATAACGACGTAGTTCCAAGCGGTGAGCACTGTGCTTCCACTTCTAATCGTAATTTTGAGGGAAGACAAGGAGCAGGTGCAAGAACCCATTTAGTCAGTCCTGCAATGGCAGCAGTAGCAGCGTTAAATGGACGATTTGTTGATATTCGCAAAGTGAATACAGAATTACAAGCAACAGTGTAAAGGAGGAGTCTCTAATGAGTGGCTTTAAGAAGCTTTATGAAAAAGCAGTAGCAATGGATCGAGTAAATGTGGATACAGATCAAATTATCCCTAAGCAATTTTTGAAACGTATCGAAAAGACAGGATTTGGTAGATTTGCGTTTTTTGATTGGCGCTATTTGAAAAATGGCGAACCGAATCCTGAATTTGAACTGAATCAACCTGAAAATCAAGGAGCCTCTATTTTAATTGCGAATAAAAACTTCGGATGTGGATCTTCAAGAGAGCATGCACCGTGGGCTTTGCAGGATTTTGGCTTTTCCGTTGTCATTGCTCCTTCTTTTGCAGATATCTTTTATCAAAACTGTTTGAAAAATGGGATGCTTCCAATTCAATTGCAGACAGATGAAGTAGAATATCTTTTAAAAGCTGCCCAAAGCCAACCCTATTTTCTTCATATAGATCTTGAAAAAGAGAGAGTAGAGGACGACCAAGGGTTTTCAACATCGTTTTCTATCCATCCATATTGGAAAAAAATGTTGATTAACGGCTGGGATGAAATTGAAATCACCCTTCAATACAGTGATAAAATAGCAGAATATGAAAATAGAGCCGTTTCAAAATAATCTAATGAAGGGACCCTTAGGAGATCACATCATTATCTTCTAAGGGTCTTTCCTTTTGCTGTTGTTTGTATTTGTAGATTAAAAATATTAGCAGCAACCACATTATGGAAGAGGTAGGTTGCATCCTAGAGAAAAAAAGCTACACTAGCAACAAAAAGAATATGTATAGGCGGTTAAAAGGATGAAGAAACGGGAGCAGGAAAAAAAGGATAACGTTGTTTTTTTTCCCGATTTAGATAAACGATTATTGCAAAAAGGATTAGATGCTATTCAAGAAAAGCAATACAAAGAGGCTATTTCATTTTTAGAAGAAGCAAAAGAACGAAATCCATTTCATCGTGACATAAACATTGGACTCATTCTCGCTTACTATGAATTAGGATTGTTGGAACAGGCAAAGCATCTAGCGAAGGAAACACTGAAACAAGATGATGGAGACTACATCCATGTACTTGAATTGTATATTATGATTCTAGTCCAGCTACATGAATATGAAGAAATAGTTACTACGATTGAAGGTTTGCTAGAAGAACACCAAATACCAGCAAATAAAATAGAACATTTCTCTAAAATGCTTTTATTTAGCAGAAAAATGGCTGAGTCCGCTTCCATATCGCAAGCGGATGATTATCGAGAAGAGGAATCTGAAGAGACAACCGAGAGTTTAATGAACTTAGAGGATCCTCAGGAAGAAATGTTGCTAATAGCTAAAATGTCTAGCAAAAATATTCGCGCATATATAGAAGAAGTAAAGCAGTATCTTCTTGATGTGGAGAAAAATCCTTTTTTAAAAACGATGCTAATCAATATTTTAAGAGAGCAAGAATATGAAAAAGAAGTAGAAATTGAGAAGTTTGATCGAAAGATTGTCATACAACCAACAGCATTAAAGGATATGAAAGAACAGGAGCAATATAAGAAAATTATTACTATTCTCATTGATTATGTGGAAAGTAATAACCCTATTTTATTTGAAAATATTAAAATGTTAATAGATCGACAAATGTTTTTGCTGTACCCATTTGCGCTAGCAGAATACAAGGATGAAACATGGGCTGCGGCTTATCATGCAGTTGTAAATCAATATTTTGGCCAAGAGGATGAGGAAGAAATATTTGTATTATACGAAGTAGATGAGACTGAATTTGAACAAGCAAAAACGTTTATTTATCAGCTGGAGCAAATTTCTTATCCTAATATTTAGGCAAGGATGTTGAAACAACTAGAACCTATGATATAATGTAATGGTTGCATTTAGAAAATGCGAAGATGTATATTTCTTACTAGATAACTTTTTTCCTATTAGGAGGTTCTTTCTGTTTCGATAGAAATAGTAGCCAAACAAGAATAAAGAAGTTAATCTATACATTAGTAGAAGTAATGAAAAAGTAGAATAGATTGTTGGAGGGAATTTATAGTATGTCAGCTAAATGGGAAGTTTTAGAAGGGAACCGCGGTGTTCTTACAATTGAATTAGATGCAGAAAAACTAAACGAAGGTTTAGATTTAGCATTTAAAAAAGTAGTTAAGCAAGTAAATATTCCAGGTTTCCGTAAAGGTAGAATTCCACGTGGAATGTTTGAACAACGTTTTGGTGTTGAGTCTTTATACCAAGATGCAATTGATATTCTTTTACCAGAAGCTTATGCAAATGCAATTGATGAAACTGGAATCGAGCCAGTTGATCGTCCTGAAATCGATGTAGAACAAATCGAAAAAGGAAAATCTTTAATTTTCAAAGCAACTGTTACAGTGAAACCTGAAGTAACATTAGGTGAATACAAAGGGTTAGAAGTACCTGCTGTAGAAACAACAGTTACAGATGAAGAAGTTGAAGCGGAAATTAAAGCATTGCAAGAAAAACAAGCTGAATTAGTAGTAAAAGAAGAAGGAACTGCTGAATTAGGAGATACAGTTGTTATCGACTTCGAAGGATTCCAAGATGGAGTTGCTTTTGAAGGTGGAACTGCTGAGAACTTCTCATTAGAACTTGGTTCAGGACAATTTATTCCTGGGTTTGAAGAAAAATTAGTGGGAGTTGCTACTGGCGAATCAACTGAAGTTGAAGTTACATTCCCAGAAGAATACCATGCTGAAGATTTAGCTGGTAAGCCTGCGACATTTAAAGTAACAGTTCATGAAATCAAAGGGAAAGAACTTCCTGAATTAGATGATGAATTTGCTAAAGATGTTGATGAAGAAGCGGAAACATTAGCTGAATTAAAAGAAAAAATTAAAACTCGTTTAGAAAATGATAAAAAGCATCAAGCAGAGCACACAGTTCGTGATACAGTTGTAGAAAAAGCTTCTGAAAATGCGAAAATGGATATTCCATCAGCAATGATTGATACAGAAATCGACCGCATGATGAGCGAATTTGAACAACGTTTACAAATGCAAGGTATGAATCTTGAGCTATACTTCCAATTCTCAGGACAAGATGAAGCAGCACTTAAAGATCAAATGAAAGAAGACGCTGAAAAACGTGTTCGTTCAAACTTAACACTTGAAGCTATCGTTGCTGCAGAAAACATCGAAGTAACAGAAGAAGAAGTGAATGCTGAACTCGAAAATATGTCTCAAATGTACAATATGCCAGTAGATGCTATTAAACAAGCATTAGGCGGAGTTGAAAACTTACAAATGGACATAAAAATGAGAAAAGCAATCGATTTCCTTGTAGAAAACAGTAAAACTGTTGCATAATAGAAGTAAGTAAAAAAAACTAAGGCGCGACTATTTCGTGCCTTAGTTTTATATTAGTGTTAAATAACATATAATATGGGTAACTATAAAATAAGTTACTCTAACCGTACAGGAGTATACAATCAAATAAGAGATAATTTTCCAGATTTAAAGAAGCAAAATCTGGTTATGATTAAAGAAGTATATCCATTTTACCGTTATTGGATGATAGAGAACTGCAAATCCGAGTTGTATTATTTCCTGTACATTACTATCATGTGATACAATTCAATACATAACTGTTGAAAAAAGTAAAATTTGTTTCTGAACAAATAATAATCCGTAACGGTAAAAATATACAAAAGAAGTTTTAAGGGGTGAAGGCATGTTTAAATTTAATGACGAAAAAGGCCAGCTAAAATGTTCATTCTGCGGAAAGACACAAGATCAAGTTCGTAAATTAGTTGCTGGACCTGGTGTATACATTTGTGACGAATGTATAGAATTATGTACAGAAATCGTAGAAGAAGAATTAGGGACAGAAGAAGAAGTAGAATTTAAAGATGTACCAAAGCCAGCAGAAATTCGCGATATCCTTAACGAATATGTAATTGGACAGGACCAAGCGAAAAAGGCTCTTTCTGTTGCAGTGTATAATCATTACAAACGTATTAACTCAAATAGTAAAATTGATGATGTAGAATTATCAAAAAGTAATATTGCGTTAATCGGACCAACTGGTAGTGGTAAAACACTTCTTGCCCAAACATTGGCAAGAATATTAAATGTACCATTTGCTATTGCAGATGCAACTAGTCTAACAGAAGCTGGATATGTAGGGGAAGATGTTGAGAATATTCTTTTGAAATTAATCCAGTCTGCAGATTATGATGTAGAAAAAGCAGAAAAAGGTATTATTTATATAGACGAAATTGATAAAGTAGCACGTAAATCTGAAAATCCTTCTATTACACGTGACGTTTCCGGTGAAGGGGTTCAGCAAGCATTATTAAAAATTCTAGAGGGTACCGTTGCAAGTGTTCCGCCTCAAGGTGGCAGAAAGCACCCTCATCAAGAATTTATTCAAATTGACACAACGAATATTCTCTTTATTTGTGGTGGAGCATTTGATGGTATCGAACCAATTATTAAAAGACGACTAGGTCAAAAAGTAATTGGATTTGGTTCTGACGGTAAACAAGCTGAAATAGAAGATAAAGATTTATTATCTAAAGTACTTCCAGAAGATTTATTACGTTTTGGCTTAATACCTGAATTTATTGGTCGTCTTCCAGTTATTGCCAGTCTTGGTCAATTAGACGAAGAAGCATTAATGGAAATATTAACAAAGCCCAAAAATGCATTAGTAAAACAATTTAAGAAAATGATGGAATTAGATGATGTCGAATTAGAATTTGAAGAAGAAGCACTGAAAGAAATTGCTAAAAAAGCAATTGAAAGAAAAACAGGTGCACGCGGATTACGTTCTATTATCGAAGGCATTATGTTAGATGTTATGTTTGACCTGCCTTCAAGAGAAGACATTGTTAAATGTGTCATTACGAAAGAAACAGTAACGGATAATGCTTCACCTAAGCTTGTTCTAGAAGATGGAACAGTGGTGGATAAAGAAACAAAAACTTCAGCTTAACAACAGTTACGAGAAGAATCAATGATATCTATCATTGATTCTTTTTTTGCGGGCGAAAGTAGAAGGATGTAACAATTGCTACAAGCCCATACTTCGATTTTAATCATCAATTATATATCATTCCTATATATTTTTTCCTTGAAATCTTGTTTATTCCAACAAAGGGAAGGAGATACTATTTTTAAAGACAAGGCACAATTTGTATATAGTCTTTATGGAAGAATCTATTTATAGCCTGATGTGACTGCGGAATTTGATGCTGATATTCAATCAAAAAATTTTCCTTTCCATCTGAGCTGTAGGGATAGATACATATCGCTAACCATTGAAGGAAACTTGAGCTAATACATGTGCGAAGTTTTAAAACAACAAGATTTCAGGAGGTAATTTTTTATGAGTTGGGCGGAGATTGCTTTATTTGTACAACTATTCTTTGGAATTATTATCGGACTATATTTCTGGAATTTATTAAAGAGCCAGAGAAGCCAAAAAGTTTCGATTGACCGGGAATCAAAAAAAGAAATGGATCAATTAAGAAAGATGCGCGCCATTTCATTAACGGAACCTCTTTCTGAAAAAGTACGTCCAACAAGCTTCTCAGATATTGTGGGACAAGAGGATGGGATCAAAGCTTTAAGAGCCGCTCTCTGTGGACCAAATCCCCAGCATGTCATTATTTATGGACCACCAGGGGTTGGAAAAACAGCTGCAGCTAGGCTTGTATTAGAGGAAGCAAAGAAAAATCAAAAGTCACCCTTTAAGCCAAACTCTGTGTTTGTAGAATTAGATGCTACAACAGCTAGATTTGATGAAAGAGGGATAGCGGATCCATTAATCGGTTCTGTACATGACCCGATTTATCAAGGGGCTGGAGCAATGGGGCAAGCTGGAATCCCACAGCCAAAACAAGGTGCTGTTACAAATGCACATGGCGGCGTTCTATTTATCGATGAAATCGGAGAATTGCATTCTACGCAAATGAATAAGCTTCTAAAAGTATTAGAGGACAGGAAGGTTTTTTTAGAAAGTGCTTATTACAATGAGGAGAATACGCAAATTCCTTCCCATATACATGATATTTTTAAAAATGGACTACCGGCTGATTTTCGTTTAATCGGGGCGACGACAAGAACGCCAAACGAGATACCTCCAGCCATTCGCTCGAGATGTATGGAAGTGTTTTTTCGAGAATTAACGAAAGAAGAAGTGATTCAAATTGGCAAAAAGGCTGCTGATAAGGTGAAGATGAGAATAAGTGAGAAAGCCCTTGATACACTCTCTGAGTATGCAAGAAATGGAAGAGAGGCTGTTAATATGGTCCAGATTTCTGCTGGACTAGCAATTGGAGAGGATCGCGATTTTATAAAGGATGATGAAGTAGAATGGGTGATTCATTCTAGTCAACTTTCTCCAAGAATGGAAAGGAAAATTAATAACCATTCTGTTATTGGAGCTGTTAATGGATTAGCAGTATATGGTGCCAATATCGGGGCTTTGCTGGAAATTGAAGTAACAGTAATTCCAGCAAAAGATGGAAAAGGAAGCATAAATATTACTGGGATTGTCGAGGAGGAGAGTATTGGCGGACAAGGAAAATCCATTAGACGGAAAAGTATGGCGAAGGGATCCATTGAAAATGTCATTACTGTATTACGTTCTATGGATGTTCCTGCAGATCAATTTGATATTCATGTAAACTTTCCAGGCGGTATTCCAATTGATGGGCCTTCTGCAGGCATTTCAATGGCTACAGGGATTTACTCAGCGATCTACAAGCAGCCTGTTGATCGGCAAGTAGCGATGACCGGTGAGATCAGTATTCACGGAAAAGTGAAGCCTATCGGGGGAGTTGTCGCAAAGGTGAAAGCTGCTAAAGCTGCGGGTGTTCAAAAAGTTATTATCCCACAGGAAAATATGCAAGCAATATTAGAGGAAATAAAGGATATCACCATTATTCCTGTGAAGACATTAAATGAAGTGCTGGAAAATGCGCTCCTTAAAGAAGAGTGGAAAGAAGAAGCAATCCCAGCTTCCACCATTGCATTAACAAAGAAAGAGAGTATATAATTTTAAGCTAAAATGCTAATTAAATTAAGCATTGTCACTGTCGGCTAATTCTGTATAGAGAGAGTTAGTCGGCGTTTTTTTTGTGGGAAAATAGCCTAAACAAGCTTTATAGTTTTTCGTGCAGAAATATCCTTTTAAAATAAGGCTATATTTTCTTAAATCCAATTATTATTATATAATTGAATATATATGTGTAAGCATAAACAGTCTTTTTTCTTGAATGGAAATCGTCTAAATAAGCCATTTTAAATAAGGAAGGCTTGTTTTTAATTGCAATCTTTTCTTTTTATCTTTCTGCTTTCTGCTTTCTTTAATGAGCTATTTTAATAAGGATTAGCAAAAAAACGAAGGCGAAAAGTAGTTCTATTTTTACGGCTTGTCTAATAACCCTAGTTAATAGACACATTTTCATAAATAAGATAGAATTGTACAAAGCATTAGAATGCAAAGGGAGCCTATGTGGTAAATAATGATTAGAAATAGGCGATATAAGGAAAGAGATTTTTAAAGCTGGAGGTGCAACGTGATGGAGGAAAATAAAAAAACAATAGTCCCCCTCCTGCCGCTTCGGGGTTTACTGGTTTATCCAACGATGGTGCTTCATTTAGATGTTGGTCGTGATAAGTCAGTGCAAGCTCTCGAAAAAGCAATGGTAGAAGACCATTTAATTTTTCTTACAATGCAAAAAGATATGGATATAGATGAACCTGAAGAAGAGGATCTATATAAAATGGGAACTTTAACAAAAGTGAAGCAAATGTTAAAGCTGCCAAATGGAACAATTAGAGTTCTTGTTGAAGGGGTACAAAGAGCAGAATTAGAAGAATTGATGGAGGAAGATGGTTATTTTGCTGCAAGACTACGTTTGTTTGAAGAAGAAACTACCAAAGACGTAGAAGATGAGGCATTAATGAGAACAATGCTTCAATATTTTGAGCAATACATAAAAATTTCTAAAAAAATATCGCATGAAACATATGCAGCTGTTTCCGATATGGAAGAGCCGGGCAGAATGGCCGATATTATTGCTTCCCATCTACCAATTAAATTAAAAGAAAAACAGCAAATTTTAGAAACTTTAAATAATAAGCAGAGAATGAATTATGTTATCGACATTATTCAAAATGAAAAAGAGGTGTTAAACCTCGAGAAGAAAATAGGTCAGCGCGTAAAGAAATCAATGGAAAGAACACAAAAGGAATATTATTTACGCGAACAAATGAAAGCCATTCAAAAAGAATTAGGTGACAAGGATGGCAAAACTGGCGAAGTAAGTACACTGCTTGAAAAAATTGAAGAGGCGGGCATGCCAGACCATGTAAAGGTAACAGCATTAAAGGAATTAGATCGCTATGAAAAAATTCCTTCTACCTCTGCAGAAAGTTCTGTCATCCGCAATTATATTGACTGGCTCTTGGCATTACCATGGACCAATGCAACAGAAGATGATTTGGATCTTATTAAGGCAGAAAAAATCCTTAATGATGATCACCATGGACTAGAAAAGGTAAAAGAAAGGGTATTGGAGTATTTAGCTGTACAAAAGCTGACAAATTCTTTGAAAGGCCCTATTCTTTGTCTTGCTGGACCTCCTGGAGTGGGGAAAACCAGTCTTGCTCGTTCTATAGCTCGCTCCTTAAACCGTAACTTTGTCCGCATCTCTTTAGGTGGTGTGCGTGATGAATCAGAAATTAGAGGTCATAGACGAACTTACGTTGGGGCGATGCCAGGAAGAATCATTCAAGGAATGAAAAAGGCAGAAACCATTAATCCGGTATTTTTATTAGATGAGATTGATAAAATGTCTAATGATTTCCGAGGCGATCCTTCATCAGCCATGCTAGAAGTACTTGATCCAGAACAAAACCACAACTTCAGTGATCATTATATTGAAGAAACTTATGATTTATCGAAAGTTATGTTTATCGCAACAGCTAATAATTTAGCTACCATTCCTGGTCCATTACGTGATAGAATGGAAATTATCTCGATAGCTGGATATACAGAAATCGAGAAAATTCATATTGCGAAAGATCATCTATTGCCTAAACAAATTAAAGAGCATGGATTATCGAAAGCGCAGCTCCAAATTAGAGAAGACGGACTCCAAAAAATTGTTCGTCTCTATACTAGAGAAGCTGGAGTTCGTACTTTAGAAAGACAATTAGCTACAATTTGCCGCAAAACAGCAAGAATGATTGTAACAGCTGAGAAGAAAAAAGTCGTTATCACAGCTAAAAATGTAGAGGATTTCCTTGGTAAGCCAATTTTTCATTATGGTCAAGCAGAGGAAGAGGATCAAGTTGGCGTAGCAACTGGTCTTGCCTATACTACAGTTGGCGGTGATACTTTGCAAATTGAAGTATCCTTGGCGCCTGGAAAAGGTAAATTAGTCTTAACGGGAAAATTAGGGGATGTAATGAAGGAATCTGCCCAAGCGGCATTCAGCTATATACGTTCTAAATCGGAAGAGCTGGGCATTGATGCGAATTTCCATGAGAAATATGATATTCATATTCATGTTCCAGAAGGTGCTGTACCAAAGGATGGCCCATCAGCAGGAATCACCATGGTAACCGCACTTGTTTCTGCTCTTTCTGGAAAGCCAATCAAGAAAGAGGTTGGAATGACGGGAGAAGTAACATTGAGAGGTCGTGTTCTTCCAATTGGAGGATTAAAGGAAAAATCTCTTGGTGCTCACCGTGCTGGGTTAAAGACAATTATTATCCCGAAAGATAATGCGAAGGATATCGATGATGTTCCTGAAAGTGTAAGAGAAGAACTAGACTTTATCCTTGTTTCACATGTAGATGAAGTATTAAAACACGCGTTGAACGGAAGTGTAAATCTTTGAAAGTAAATCAAGCAGAAATAGTAATTAGTGCCGTAAAACCAAACCAATATCCTGAAGGAAATCTGCCAGAGTTTGCTTTAGCGGGTAGATCGAATGTTGGTAAATCTTCCTTCATTAATCGCATGCTTGGGCGAAAAGCATTAGCTCGCATTTCCTCGAAGCCAGGGAAAACACAAACATTAAATTTTTACTTAATTAATGAAATCATGCACTTTGTAGATGTACCTGGTTATGGATATGCAAAGGTTTCGAAAAAGGAAAGAGAAGCATGGGGGAAAATGCTGGAAACGTATTTCACCTCTAGAGAACAATTAAAAGCAGTAGTTTTAATTACGGATCTTCGCCATCCGCCAACTGCTGATGATATTTTAATGTACGACTTTTTAAAGCATTATGGGATTCCATGTGTGGTTATTGCGACAAAAGCCGATAAAATATCCAAATCTCAATGGCAAAAACATTTAAAAGTTACAAAAGAAACATTAGGACTAAGTGCAGATGATTACCTTATCCTATTCTCATCTGAAACTGGAGAAGGAAAAGATAAAGTTTGGTCATTACTAGAGCATTTAGCTAATAAATAAAAAAAGCGACTCACATCAGCTAGCTAGGTTGAAAAGTGAGTCGCTTTTTTATTTGTTTATAAATGAAATAATATCCTGAATAGCAAGCCTAAAAAGACGTCCAACCCGCGGAAAGCGAACAGGAATCATGCTTGTGAGTTATTCTCATGTATTATGTACGAACATCATTATTTCCTCTTTTTCGAAACTAAATAATATCCCCCCAAGATAATGAATAAAATAGGTATTAAATTATTTAACGTATGAGGACTTATTTTTAAGAATGTTAGCGAACCAAGAATTTCTTGATAGAAAAGCAAAAGAACAGCTAACAAAAGAAAAAGAAGACCGTTTAATAAGCTTTGCCCTGTTTTTTGATTTTGAAGAATAAAGCCAAGAGCGATAATTAGAATAAAAGTGCCCGTATGATCAGGCCAAATAGCAAGTTTATTTACTAAGTGAAAGTGTAAACCAAAGCCAGTTAAAATCACACCTGGCAAAATAACGCCATAATCCTTTCCTCCATAACCTTGAAAAAGAAAAGCAATCCCAATGATAATTAATAGGGTTGGCCAAGTGTACAGATTGGGTAGAATAGTAATATCAAATTCCTTTAAGATAAAATAAAATCCAAAACCGATTAATACGATACCAGAGAACCATTTTTGTGTTTTCATTATTTCCTCCACTTCCAAAAAACTAAGCTTGAATACATAGAAGATTTTTGTTACTGTACAATGAGTAAAGTGCAATATTGTACAAAAAAACGAATAAAATAACGATAATTTTGCAAAAGAAGTACAAACTATTATAGTAAATAACGTAAGTATAATTCTTTTTCTATTATCAATACTATATCTTACCATATGAATTCACAATTTGTTCACAATTAATAGGCAAATTGTTACCCATTTTTGAAATGATTTTGTTATAATAACTACATGTTAATAATTATTATAATTTAATCCGTTTATATAAAAGGTTTAAAAAAATTCAATAGGAATAATTAGGTATAACTTACTTTGGGGGTGTCACAAAGAAATGCATATAGTAGCTGTCGGACTAAATTTTAAAACGGCCCCAGTAGAAATTCGTGAACGTTTAACATTTGATTCAGAGCAAATAGGGGAAGCTATGAATCAATTACAACATAAAAAAAGCATTTTAGAAAATGTGATTATTTCAACATGTAATCGTACGGAAATATATGCAGTAGTAGATCAGCTTCATACTGGTCGCTATTATATTAAACAATTTTTAGCAGAGTGGTTTCAATTGGAACAAGAAGAGTTTGTTCCTTATTTATTTGTGTATGAACAAGATGGTGCATTAAACCACTTATTCCAAGTGACATGTGGCTTAAATTCCATGGTGGTTGGAGAAACACAGATTTTAGGGCAGATACGAACTAGCTTCTTAACAGCGCAATCCATTAAATCGACTGGATCGGTGTTTAATCAATTATTTAAGCAAGCTATTACCTTTGCGAAAAAAGCACATACAGAAACAGATATCGGTGCGAACGCTGTATCTGTAAGTTATGCTGCGGTAGAATTGGCGAAAAAAATATTTGGTACCTTGCTAAATAAGAATGTCCTTATATTAGGTGCAGGAAAGATGGGCGAGCTTGCTATTCAGAATCTGTATAGCAATGGAGCAAAAAACGTAACTGTGATAAATCGCACATTTGAGAAAGCAGAAGTACTTGCACATCGTTTCGAAGGTCAAGCCAAACCGATGAATGAACTACAATGTGCTTTAATAGATGCAGATATTGTGATTAGTTCAACAGGGTCTAATGCATTTGTCATTACAAAGGCAATGATGAAGGGCGTGGAGAAAATTCGTAAAGGGAATCCACTATTCATGGTTGATATTGCTGTGCCAAGAGATTTAGATCCTGAAATCGCGGAATTAGATAGCGTATTTCTTTATGATATTGACGATTTAGAAGGAATTGTAGAAGCGAATCTGCAAGAACGACAAAAAGTAGCAGAAAAGATTATGATCATGATAGAGGCAGAAATTATCGAGTTTAATCAATGGCTTCACTTATTAGGTGTGGTGCCAGTCATTTCTGCTCTTCGCGAAAAGGCACTTGCTATTCAAAGTGAAACAATGAAAAGTCTAGATCGAAAACTTCCTAACCTTACTGAAAGAGAAAGAAAGATTTTAAATAAGCATACGAAGAGTATTGTGAATCAAATGTTAAAAGATCCAATTCTTCAAGCGAAGGAATTAGCGGCTCAACCGAATGCAGATCAATCAATGCAGCTTTTTATGAAAATCTTCAATTTAGAAGCCGATGCACCGAAAGAAGCGAGCGATATAGGAAAGAAAGAAGAGAAAGAAGCATTTTCTCCAATTGCACAGCCGTCTATTCAAGTATGATTGAGATAATGTTTTAATTACTGCCTAATGTGAATGAGCTCTTGATTTCTTTCTTTGTCATCCGATAATAAACTTTTCGGGTCGTAGTTTCACTTTCCTTTTCTTAGGTTAAAATATAGATGGGGTTATAGAAATAAGAGTTATATTAAGTTGAAAAACTTGGTATTATGATCTTTTATGTTCAAAGGGGAAGCGCTGATGCAGGATATATTTATGACTAGACTCCATGAATTCACGATTATTCTTTATGCGTTATCTGTGCTATTATATTTTTTTGATTTTATGCATAATAACCAGAGAGCAAATCGAGTCGCTTTCTGGTTACTTTTATTTGTCTGGATATTACAATCATCTTTCTTAATTATCTATATAGTGGAGATGAATAGGTTTCCGATTCTCACAATTATGGAAGGATTATACTTTTATTCTTGGGTATTGGTAACCTTTTCTTTGGTAATAAATAAGTGGCTGGAAATTGATTTTATTGTATTTTTTACAAATGTAGTCGGATTTATTGTTATGGCAATACATACTTTTGCTCCTGCACGAGATTCTGCCAGAATTCATGTGGAACAGGTTGTTTCTGAGTTACTGTTCATTCATGTGACAGCGGCCCTTTTAGCCTATGGAATGTTTACGATCTCTTTTATTCTTTCTGTCCTTTATTGTATACAATATGATTTATTGAAACAGAAAAAATGGGGAAGGAGGGTAATGCGGATCGCCGATTTAGCCAAACTAGAACATATATCTTACTTATTAAGCGTGTTTGGTGTACCATTATTATTAATTGGCTTAATTCTTGGGGTGCAATGGGCCATTATTCAAAAACCTGATTTTCTCTGGTATGATCCGAAAATTATCAGCTCCTTTATTGTGTTACTCGTATATAGCAGCTTTTTGTACTTACGAGTTTCTCGAAAAATGAGGGGGAAAAATATTGCCCTCTTAAATATTGCTAGTTTTTTAATTATGTTAATTAATTTCTTGTTAGTAGGTAATTTTTCCACCTTTCATTATTAAAAGGAAGACTACATAACGGAAATATGTTGGAGGTACTTTTTATGCGTAAAATAATTGTTGGTTCGAGGAAAAGTAAGCTTGCTATTACTCAGACAAATTGGGTAATTAATCAGCTGAAGAAATTAGATTCTTCTTTTGAATTTGAAGTGAAAGAAGTGGTTACCAAGGGAGATGTTGTGCTCGATGTCACTTTATCCAAGGTTGGAGGAAAGGGGCTATTTGTAAAAGAAATCGAGCAAAGTATGCTGGATAAGGAAATTGATATTGCTGTTCACAGTATGAAAGATATGCCGGCTGAGCTTCCAAAAGGATTAACCATTGGCTGTATTCCTGAGCGTGAGGATTATCGAGATGCTTTGATTAGTAAAAATCATATTCCTTTAAAAGATTTAAGAGAAGGGGCAGTCATTGGGACAAGCAGCTTGCGAAGAGGTGCTCAATTACTTGCAGTTCGTCCTGATCTTGAAATCAAATGGATTCGCGGAAATATAGACACCCGTCTAAATAAGCTAGAAACAGAAGAATATGATGCCATCATATTAGCTGCTGCTGGGTTAGCGAGAATGGGATGGACAAGCGATGTAGTGACAGAGTTTCTAGAGCCTGAAGTATGCTTACCGGCAGTTGGCCAAGGTGCCCTTGCTATTGAATGCCGCGAAGATGATAAAGAGGTATTGGAACTTTTAAGCAAGCTGTCCAACCAAGATACGACGCGTACTGTTTATGCAGAAAGAGCCTTTTTACAGCGTATGGAAGGCGGCTGCCAAGTTCCGATTGCAGGGTTTGCACAAGTAGAAAAAGATGAAGTGTCATTAACAGCATTAGTTATTTCACCTGATGGCAAACAGATATACAAGGAAGAAGTATCGGGAAAAAACCCAGTAGAAGTAGGGGAGCAAGCAGCAGCCATTTTAACAGACAAAGGTGCGAAGGCCTTAATTGATCGGTTGAAAGAGGAGAATGTTATCGATGGTTAATCTGCTTCTTGGAAAAAAAATTCTCGTCCCTCGATCAAAAAAACAAGCGAGTGTGTTATCAAAGCAGATTATTGATCTAGGCGGTATTCCGGTTGAAGTGCCTTTAATCGCGTTTCGAGAAAAACAACTTCCAGATGGAGTAATTGCTTCTTTAAAAAATAAAGCATATGATTGGCTTGTCTTTACGAGCCGTAATGGAGTAGATGCTTTTTTTAAAGAAATGAACAGATTAGAATTAACCCTTGTAGCTCCAATTGCTGTTATTGGCGAAAAGACAACAGCTGCTATTGCGGGATATGGGTATCAAGCTGATTTTATGCCGACAGATTTTGTTGCTGAACAGTTTGCCAAAGAGTTTGCAGCCATTTTGGAAAAACAACAGAGAATTCTAATTATAAAAGGAAACAGATCAAGAGAATTTCTAGCAGAGCAATTAAAGAAAGCCTGTTTACAAGTAGATGAAGCTATATTGTATGAAACGTATTTCCCGCTAGAAAGTGAAGAATTGCTTGTTAATGAAGTAAAGGAAAATGATATAGAGGTATTACTGTTTACCAGCTCCTCCACCGCCCATCATTTTATGCAAATCATCCAAAAACATCAATTGATTGATAGGGTGGAAAGGTGTATCGTGATTAGTATTGGACCAATCACAACAGAAACCTTGCACAGCTATGGAATGCATGTAACAATCACAGCAAAACCATATACAACAGATAGTATTCTGGAACATTTAGTGCAGTATTTAACAAATTAAGTTGGGGGTAAGAACATGGTTGAATTTAAACGTCATCGCAGATTAAGACAATCTGCCAATATGAGAGCATTAGTGAAAGAAACATATGTACATCTGGATGATTTAATTTATCCGATTTTTATTACAGAAGAAGAAAATAGTAAAACTGAAATTTCCTCTATGCCTGGTATTTATCAGTTTTCCATTGATCGATTGAAGGAAGAGATGGATGAGGTTCAAGAGCTTGGAATCAAATCTGTGTTATTATTCGGTATTCCAAAGGAAAAAGACGAATGTGGAACGCAAGCATTTCATGATCATGGTATTGTTCAGGAAGGTATCAAATACATTAAAGCTAACTATCCGGAAATGATTGTCGTTGCAGATACATGCTTATGTGAATATACTAGCCACGGACATTGTGGAGTAATTGAAGCTGGAAGAGTGCTTAATGATGAATCATTAGAATTACTTGTGAAGGCTGCAGTAAGCCAAGCAGAAGCTGGAGCGGATATTATTGCCCCTTCTAATATGATGGATGGCTTTGTAGCTGCGATTAGAAAAGGGTTAGATGAAGCTGGATTCATTGATATACCAATTATGAGTTATGCTGTAAAATACGCTTCTGCCTTTTATGGTCCATTCCGTGAAGCTGCTGATAGTACTCCACAATTTGGAGATCGCAAAGCCTATCAAATGGATCCCGCTAATCGTCTGGAAGCATTTAGAGAAGCTGAAAGTGATGTAGCAGAAGGAGCAGATTTTCTTATTGTTAAGCCAGGTCTTCCTTATTTAGATATTGTTCGTGATATGAA
This sequence comes from Niallia circulans, assembly GCF_003726095.1. Taxonomy (NCBI): domain Bacteria; kingdom Bacillati; phylum Bacillota; class Bacilli; order Caryophanales; family Bacillaceae; genus Niallia; species Niallia circulans. The sequence continues at coordinate 2,252,117 of NZ_CP026031.1, read as the reverse complement.
AAATGAATGGAATCTGCCGATTGTTACCTATAATGTAAGTGGAGAATACAGCATGGTAAAAGCTGCGGCACAAAATGGCTGGATTGAGGAAGATAGAATTATAATGGAAACAATGATTAGTATGAAACGTGCTGGAGCAGATTTAATTATTACGTATTTTGCTAAAGATGTTGCACGTATGTTAAAAGAACAATAAAGGAGGAAAGATAAATGCGTTCCTATCAAAAATCAGAAGCTGCATATAAAGAAGCAGTAGAATTAATGCCAGGAGGGGTAAATAGCCCTGTCCGTGCCTTTAAATCTGTTAAAAGAAACCCAGTGTTTATGGAGGCAGGGAAAGGCTCTAAAATCTACGATATTGATGGCAATGAATATATTGACTATGTTTTATCATGGGGGCCGCTTATTTTAGGACATGCTGATGATCGAGTAGTCGAGGGTATTAAAAAAGTTGCTGAAAAAGGAACTAGTTTTGGAGCACCAACGTTAATTGAAAACGAACTTGCTGCCCTTGTAAAAGAACGAGTGCCTAGTATCGAAATCGTTCGGATGGTTTCTTCTGGCACAGAGGCTACAATGAGTGCAATCCGTTTAGCTCGAGGCTATACGGGGAGAAATAAAATTCTGAAGTTTGAAGGTTGTTATCATGGTCATGGCGATTCCTTGCTTATTAAAGCAGGATCTGGGGTAGCGACACTTGGTTTACCAGATAGTCCTGGAGTGCCTGAAAGCGTTGCAGCAAATACGATTACGGTTGCTTATAATGATTTAGAGAGCGTAAAATACGCCTTTTCTATGTATGGCGAAGACATTGCAGCTATTATTGCGGAGCCGGTTGCGGGAAATATGGGAGTTGTTCCTCCGAAGCCAGGGTTCCTGCAAGGTTTGCGTGATGTGACAACAGAATATGGTGCTTTACTTATTTTTGATGAAGTCATGACAGGATTTCGTGTGGACTACGGATGCGCGCAAGGCTATTTTGGCATTACACCTGATATAACTTGTCTCGGAAAAGTAATTGGTGGAGGATTACCTGTTGGTGCATATGGTGGAAAAGCAGAAATTATGAACCAAATTGCGCCAAGCGGACCAATATACCAAGCTGGTACCTTATCTGGTAATCCACTTGCAATGACAGCAGGTTTTGAAACAATATCGCAATTAACAAAAGATACGTATAAAGAGTTTATCCGAAAAGCGGACCGTTTAGAAGAAGGCTTAAAAGAAGCAGCTGCAAAATATGAGATTCCGTTCACAGTAAATCGCGCTGGCTCTATGATTGGTTTCTTCTTTACTAATGAAGATGTAAAAGATTATGAAAGTGCAAAAACATCTAATCTAGATTACTTTGCAGCCTTTTATAATAGTATGTTAGAACAAGGCGTATTTCTTCCTCCTTCTCAATTTGAAGGGATGTTTTTATCTACAGCATTAACGGATGAGGATATTGAGCACACGATTCGTGCTGCTGAACAAGCTTTTTCTACGTTGAAGGCTTAAATAAAACTGTAAAGTAACTTATTCGTTATAGAAAAATAAAACAGCCTAAAATCCCCATGGCAATTTATCGGGATTTTAGGCTGTTTTACTTGATCCCATCTTTCTATGTATTCAAATTACCTAGAACTGTCGATTTTTTGCCACTTTATGAAGGGAAATAGTATGTTATGATGCAACTATTAATAGGACAAGAAGGGATTTTTATGGATTCATTTATAAAGATGCAGGACGTTAGTTTTACGTATGATCATACTACTATCTTACATAAAATCAATTTGGATTTAGAAAAGGGCAAATCATATGCTTTAATTGGTAAGTCTGGAGTGGGGAAAAGTACACTTCTCCATCTTCTCGCTGGTTTCTTAAGCCCAACGGAGGGAGAAGTATTAATGGATGGGAAGAAAATCCAGCATCCACAAAAGGATATTGGCTTTATGTTTCAAGATTTAGGCCTTTTTCCTTGGTTAAAAGTTTTTGATTCTATTTCAATGCCTTTAAAGTTAGATAAAAGAAAAGCAAAACAGGAAATAAAGGAAAGTGTAACAGCATTAATAAGAGAAGTGGGATTAAGTGGGATGGAGAATAAATATCCAACGGAGTTAAGTGGAGGGCAGCAGCAAAGGGTAGCTTTAGCAAGAACACTTATTAATAAACCTGATTTGTTGCTAATGGATGAACCAACATCTACATTAGATGAAATGACAAAAGAACAAATTCAACAGTTAATTGCTGAGCAGGTGGAAAAACGGCAGACCACGTTATTGTTTGTTACACATAATATTGAAGAGGCAGTCCTTCTTGGGGAGTATATTTTATTGCTACAAGATAATGGTGATATCGAGATGATCGAAAATCCCTTATTTGGAGTAGAGAGAGCAAAAGAAAATTTGTCCTTCTATAAGGCTTGTATTGAAGTCCGAAAAAGATTAGCGGTGGTAGAGGTATGAAGAACATTATAAAAAAAATCATCGTGAATCAACTATTCTTAGGTTTTATAAGTGTCGGTTTATTTTGGTATATTGTCTATTTTCTCCTCCAGTCTCACACCATCCCATCTCCGCTTTTAACAGTTACCTATATGTGGCACGACAAATATATATTGCTTCTTCATTCAGGAGCCAGTTTGTTAAGAATTTTCATTGCATTATTTATTTCTTTGGTAATAGGTATTCCCATGGGAATTATTTTAGGGAAAAATAAGAGAGTTAATACATGGCTATCCCCTTTTTTATATTATATATATCCAATTCCCAAAGTAGCATTTTTACCGATATTTATGATTTTGTATGGTTTAGGAAACGAGTCTAAAATCATGTTAATTATTTGGATTATTATTTTTCAAATCATTTTGTCTGTCAGAGATGGTGTCTTACAAATACCGGCAAGCTATTTCAAAGTGATGAACGGCTATCGGGCAGCTATTTTTCAGCAATTCATTTATTTAATTTTTCCAAGCATACTACCTGCGATATTTACGGGGATAAGAATCAGCATAGGGATTAGTTTAGCAACCTTATTTTTTGCCGAAAACTATGCAACGACATATGGAATTGGCTACTATATTATCAGCGCCTGGACAAAAATGAATTATGAAGAAATGTTCGCAGGAATTGTAGCCTTAGGATGTATTGGTTTATTGCTATTTATTTTATTAGATAAACTAGAATTAAAAATGACACCTTGGAATTATAAGTAAAGAGAGATACATATAGTTTAGAGGGAAGGCGTTAATTTGTTCCATTTAACTTAAGAAAGTAGGCTGGGGGGAGCACATCAGCATGTACTTCGCGCAGCCCCATAGGAGCATTCCTGTGGGATTAGTCATAAAGAAGATCCTCTATGCTGCATATATCAACTGCAATCAATACGCAGCAAGGAGAATCTACTATGAATAGTATTCGTAAACAAATTAAATCAGTCTACTTGTATTCTGTTTTTCCTAAAAAGTATACTTTTTAATTTGGCAATAAAGTAAAGTCTGTTAAATCTTCATAGGTATAGCTTTCTTTAATTTGCCCTTTCTCTTTTGTCCATTGAACAATCGAATCAAAGGAATTTTTTGGCACTACACTGGCATAAGGAAAGCTTTCTTTTGTTGATAAATAATTGCTCATAGCATCAGGAAATTGGTATTTAGTTAATATATCAGCATATTCCTTAGCTTTTGTATTGTTCATATAGTCAATAGCTTTATTATAAGCTTTATAAAAAGCTTTGATATCTGCTGGTTTAGAGGATATTAGTTCATCTGAAAATAAAATGGTTCCTCCTTTAATCCCTGCATCTGTTGAGCTTCCTAAAAGGTGAGCTCCTTGGCTGACTAGCATGCTAGCCTGTGGTTCTGTAAAAACTACTCCATCCACTTTATCTGCCATAAGTGCTTCCGCACGGCCAGAAAAAGAAGGGATTTCCACGATATTATAAGTGAAGTCTTCTTTCGCTGCAAAATCATCCATAATATATTCCAAGATAAAATTCGGTACAAGTGAAACATTTTTACCATCTAACTCTTTCATCTCTGTCACTCCTGAGTTTGGAGAGGAGAGAATTTTAAAATCTTCACTTATATCAGAAGTAATCTTCATCTTTATGCCATTCTCCATAAAAGCTGCTGCTGTCATGACATCTGCGATTGTCCCGTCTACTTCATTCGCTTGGATGGCAACATTTCGATCAGTAGGAGCAGAGAAGGATTTGATGGAAACCTTTAGTCCTTCTTTATCAAAGTAGCCATTTTCTTTTGCCAAAATAATCGGTATTGCTGATTCTGCGGGCAAAATGCCGATCGTTAGTTCTTCCCCGGATGGTTTTTCAGTCGTGTTACTTTTTTGATCATTTGTTTTAGTTGCTGTTGTCTTTCCACAAGCAGCAGCAACTAAAACGAAAACGAGTATGAAGGATAGGGTCCATATTTTTTTCATCATTTTTCTCCTAAATAGTTATAATTTTTTTAAATGCCTCTAAGTCTATTAAATAAGGAATGGCATTTCTTTTTAGTAAAAGAGGATTAGTCTGCATATCATTGTGACCATTTTCACAAGTGAATGCAAGTTTAAATTCTTTTTCTTTTAAAGTGAGTACATTGGATTCGTTAAATAGGCCAAATGGATAGGCAAATACATTTTTATGGTTGATTAGAATATGATTGTTGCATTCATCTAGATCTTTGGCAAAGGTTTCTTTACGAGATGTCATTAATAGACTTTCTGACTCACTTGTACGTATATGCATATGATGTGTATGGTTGGCATATTCAAATACGTCTTTCATTTCCTCTAGGTCCCTTGCAGATAAACATACAGATTTATCTTTTACAAATATACGTTTATTATCATGCAGCCATCCTGTTACCACAAATGCTGTTGCGTGAAATTGATATTTTTTGAGAATCGGGTATGCATATTCTTTGATGGATTGAAAGCAGTCATCAAAAGTAAGTAATATTGATTTTTCCGGTAAGGGATTGCCTCTTTCATAATATGCCTTTACTTCCTCTAAAGATAAAGTGTGGAAACCATTGTGAAACAAATACTCCATTTGTTGTTCAAATTTTTCTAGTGTAATGAAAAGGGGAGAGGGCAAGAAATCCTTATATGCTTGTTTGACATCAATGGGATGTTGTTCTGCTGCTTGAAAATCTTCCTCTTTTCTTATTTCGTGATACATTAACACAGAAAAAGCCATCATAAAACCTCCTCTTTCATAAAATGCAGAATTTCTGCGTTTCCAATTTAAGTAATTTTGTTAACTTACAAAATCTTCTTTTATTATATCGGACCCTAATAGGAAAAAACGGCTAGAATTATAAATAGTTTTAACAATTTGGTGTATAAATTCAGAAAAATTAGATTTTTGTTAAAGTTCGATTCTTTCTTAGCTAAACAAATAAAAGAAATATTCATAAAGTGTTACAGATAATCATAAGTTTTTAAAGACAATAGTGATATACACGTGAAAGGAATGAGAGGAGGAGTCGCTTTGTCTCAAGAAAATTCGTCTATTTTACGGTTTTCGTTGGAAGAGTCCGTCTGGTTTCAAAAAGGACAGGAAGTAGCAGATCTGCTTTCCATTTCACTTGATCCCAATATAACAATCCAAGAGAACGATCAGTATATTATCATTCAAGGCTCTTTAGAGCTTAGTGGTGAATACAAGCGCTACAATGAAGGGGAACAAGAAGAGGAGGAGGTTTTTAAAGCTCCTAAATTAGTGCATTCTGTTATGGAGAGAGAGGAAGGGGTATGTGAATTTTTACACCATTTCCCTGTCGATATTACGATTCCTCTTGAAAGAGTGACAAGTCTTGATGATGTGGAAATCGAGATTGATACTTTTGATTATGTTTTTCCCGAAAGAAGCTGCTTAAATTTAACGGCTGATTTAACTATTTCTGGCTTGGCTTCAGAAGAAGTGGAGGAGGATATAGCGGAAGAGGAAAGGGAAGAAGAATTGGAAGTAGCACGGCATACGCAAGAAGAGGAAGAAGTAGTGGAACTAATACGGGATCATTCGAAGGAAGAAGAGGAGGTTTTAACTGATTCCATAGAAGAACCTGTTGAAATTGCCGTTAGTCCATTTCAAAATGTTAGTCCCTTACTAGAGGAATTACGTGAAGAGAAGGAAACAGAGGATGACTTATATTCTTCCTTCGAACTAGAGGTTAGAAAGACTCCAGAAGAGGATGATGAATGGAGCACAAACGAACATACAAAGATCCCTTATTTTTCTGAGGAAGTTAGAAAAGAGGAGGAGGCTGCTCCTGCAGAACCAGAGATGAAAGTTTCCATATTACGTAGTGAAGAAAAAGTATTTACTGCAGAAGAAGTTTTCCAGAAACCGGATCACGAGTCCTCCTCTGAAGCAAAGCAAGAAGAGGTTGTTATGGAAGAAGAAGAACTAGAAGAATCATCTTCTTCTCCTAATGAGGAGCCTAAAAAGAAGAAAGGCCTTTTTAATAAGACAAAGTCTCTTACTTTTACAGAATTTTTTGCTAGAAAAGAAGAAGAGAAGCATACAAAAGTGAAAGTTTGTATTGTACAGCAAGGCGATACATTAGAAAAATTAAGTGACCGATACAATGTAAATATCCATGCATTGTTAAAAGAAAATCGCATGGAAGCAAATCAAGATATATATGAGGGGCAAGTTCTATATATTCCTGGGAATTTTGTAGAGAAATAGGGCACAAACAGCAGGCAGGAGAAAATCCTGCTTGACTGTTTTTCTTGACTTTTCACCCGTCTTTTACTCTTGAAGTTTAAACGGTAAGAGAGTGAAAGGAATTGGAAGGAAAACAAAACAGAGTCGATTGTTAATCGAATATATGGTAAATGCCCGAATCGTCAACTAACCATCGATAGAAACGGAGAAGATGGCAGTTTCACTTTATGAGAAAGTGTGGGCGGATATGAATGAACAAAACATATTAAAGAAGTATACACCGATTTTGAAGCCATATGCAGTCGAACCGAATTTTGTAGAGGAGTTCGGAAAAGTAGCGAAGATTTACAGTAATAAAGGAACTTTTGCTTTGAAACGAATGGATCCTCATCACGGTGCTGATTTCACCCGTCATATTCGAATGCTATATCAAAAAGGCTATAATCGGATTGTTCCGATCTATCCAGCTGTAGATGGTAGATACGCTATTTTTTATGATAATAAGCTGTTCTACTTAATGCCCTGGTTACCAAATGAGGAAAGAGAGAATTATTCCAGGAAGCATCAGCAAATGTTTCGCGAGCTTGCACGCCTTCATATTTTATCTTCGAAGGAAGTGAAAATTGAGAAGGAAGATCGACAGGAGCATTTTGAAAATACACAGTTAGATATTGAAAAAGAACAAGAGTTTTTAAATGGCTTTATTGAGCTATGCGAAAATAAAGAGTATATGTCACCATTTGAATTAATGTTCTGTCTGTATTACCATGATATTCGGCAGGCGTTGATCTATTCGGAAACAAAGCTAAAAGAATGGTATGAGGAAACGAAAGAAGATGAAAAGGCAAGAGTCTCCATTATTCATGGGAAACTGTCACCAGAGCATTTTCTTTATGATGATAGAGGATATGGCTACTTTACTAATTTTGAAAAAGCTAAGTATGGAACGGCCAGTCATGATTTACTTCCATTTCTCGCACGCTCATTAAAAACGGGACCGAAGCAGAACGATGAATGTATTGAGTGGCTATATACGTACTTTAAGCATAATCCGTTAAAATACGATGAAATGCTATTGTTTTTAAGTTATTTAGCTCATCCAGGCCCCATTATTCGAGTTTGTGAGAAATATATGAAAGCAAATAAGAAAGACATTAATGAACGAAAATATGTTCAAAAGCTGCTTAAACAATATTGGCTTTTAAAAAATACTGAATATGTTGTTATGCGAGTGGATGAGATAGAAAGACAAAAAAAAGCACAGCAGGATGCTGCGGAACAAGCAGAGACCCAGGATTAAAAAACTTGGGTCTATTATTATTGGGTGTAATAATTGTCACCATTTTTTCACATGTACATAAAGTAAAGACAAACAAAAAAGGAAATGAATAAAATTAAAAAATTTAGGCAATCCTTATTGACGAGATTAAGTTATTTTCGGTAGTATAGCATATATAAAATAAATTATTAAAGCAATGACAGGGAGTAGTACAATGAAAGTTGTTTCAAAGAGAGGAAATCAACAGCTGCGAGATTTCTATTCAACCCATTGGAAGGTAGCCCTCGAGCTTCTTTTGCGAACGGTGTGCTTATTAGTAAAAGACGGACAGTATCCGATATCATCTTTTAAAGAGCCAATACCTATTTTGTATTGGAAAAAAGGTGGTACCGCGAACAAACTCCATTCGTCCTTTTAAGACGAGTGGAGTTTTTTATTTGCTTTAAAAAGTACAAAGGAACACGATTAGGAGGAAATTAGGATGGAAATGAAAGAAATCTCCATGCCGACAAAGTATGATCCAGCAAGTATTGAAAAGGGTCGCTATGATTGGTGGTTAGAAGGCAAATTTTTTGAGGCAAAGCCAGATGAAGGAAAAAAGCCTTATACAATCGTAATCCCGCCTCCAAATGTAACAGGTAAACTGCATTTAGGGCATGCATGGGATACAACATTACAAGATATTTTAACAAGAATGAAAAGAATGCAAGGTTATGATGTATTATGGTTACCTGGAATGGACCATGCCGGTATTGCTACCCAGGCAAAGGTAGAAGAAAAGCTGCGCGCCCAAAATATAAGCAGATATGATCTTGGTCGTGAAAAATTTGTAGAAGAAACATGGAAATGGAAAGAGGAATATGCAAGTCATATTCGTGCCCAATGGTCTAAATTAGGTCTAGGATTAGATTATTCTCGTGAAAGATTCACATTAGATGAAGGGCTATCCAAAGCAGTTCGTGAAGTGTTCGTTTCTTTATATAAGAAAGGGCTTATCTACCGCGGAGAATATATTATCAACTGGGACCCAGCTACCAAAACTGCACTCTCTGATATTGAGGTTATCTATAAGGATGTACAAGGTGCCTTTTATCATATGAAATATCCTTTAGCAGATGGATCTGGATATATTGAAATAGCAACAACTCGTCCAGAAACAATGTTAGGCGATTCAGGTGTTGCTGTTCATCCGAAAGATGAAAGATACCAGCATTTAATTGGTAAAAAAGTAGTTCTTCCGATCGTAGGCAGAGAAATTCCGATTGTTGCGGATGATTATGTGGAAATGGACTTTGGATCAGGCGCTGTTAAAATGACTCCAGCCCATGATCCTAATGATTTTGAAGTTGGAAACCGTCATAATTTAGAAAGAATCTTGGTAATGAACGAAGACGGTACGATGAATGAGCGTGCTGGCAAATATGAAGGAATGGACCGTTTCGAATGTCGTAAGCAAATTGTCAAAGATTTACAGAAAATGGGAGTTTTGTTCAAAATTGAAGAGCATATGCATTCTGTTGGTCATTCTGAGCGAAGTGGTGCAGTAGTAGAGCCGTATCTATCTACGCAATGGTTCGTTAAAATGCAGCCATTGGCTGATAAAGCAATCGCCCTGCAAGATAAAGATGCTGAAAAAGTTAACTTTGTTCCAAATCGCTTTGAAAACACGTATATGCGCTGGATGGAAAATATTCGCGATTGGTGTATTTCTCGTCAGCTTTGGTGGGGGCATCGTATTCCTGCTTGGTATCATAAAGAAACAGGTGAAATTTATGTAAACCATGAAGCACCAGCAGATATAGAAAATTGGACACAGGATACAGACGTATTAGATACATGGTTCAGTTCAGCATTATGGCCATTCTCTACATTAAACTGGCCAAATACAGAGGCAGAAGATTATAAGCGCTATTATCCTACTGCTGCTTTAGTAACTGGATATGATATTATTTTCTTCTGGGTATCTCGCATGATTTTCCAAGGTATTGAGTTTACTGGGGAAAGACCATTTAAAGATGTATTAATTCACGGACTTGTTCGGGATGAACAAGGTCGCAAAATGAGTAAGTCTCTAGGAAATGGTGTCGATCCTATGGATGTAATTGCTAAGTATGGTGCAGACTCCTTACGTTATTTCTTATCAACAGGAAGTTCACCTGGTCAAGATTTACGTTTCAGTATTGAAAAAGTAGAGTCTACTTGGAACTTTGCGAATAAAATTTGGAATGCTTCCCGTTTTGCGTTAATGAACATGGATGGTTTAACGTATGATGAGATTGATTTATCAGGTGAAAAATCAGTTGCGGATAAGTGGATCCTAACGAGATTGAATGAAACTATTGAAACTGTGACACGTCTATCTGACCGCTATGAATTTGGAGAAGTAGGAAGAGTCCTTTATAATTTTATCTGGGATGATTTCTGTGACTGGTATATTGAGATGGCAAAGCTTCCATTATACGGTGATGATGAAGCAGCAAAACTAACAACACGCTCTATTTTAGCGTATGTGCTTGATAATACAATGCGTTTATTACATCCATTTATGCCATTTATCACAGAAGAAATCTGGCAAAACCTTCCGCATGCTGGCGAATCGATTACTGTTGCAGACTGGCCAGAAGTAAATCCGGCATTTACAGATGATAAGGCTGCAAATGATATGAAGCTATTAGTAGAAATCATTCGCTCTATTCGTAATAGCCGTGCAGAAGTCAATACACCAATGAGTAAGAAAATCAGCATTTTATTAAAAGCTAAAGATGAAGAAGTGAAAGCTACCCTTCTTGAAAATAAATCTTTTATTGAGCGTTTCTGCAACCCGGAAACATTAAGTATTGATACAGATATAGCTGTACCGGATAAAGCTATGACGGCTGTAGTAACAGGTGCTGAAATCATTCTTCCTTTAGAAGGTTTAATTAATATGGAAGAAGAAATAGCTCGATTAAATAAAGAGTTAGAGAAATGGAATAAAGAAGTAGAACGTGTTCAAAAGAAATTAAGCAATGAAGGCTTTGTAAAAAAAGCACCAGAAAAAGTAATTAACGAGGAAAAAGCAAAAGAAAAAGATTATTTAGAAAAACGTGCCGCAGTTGAAGCACGTATTAATGAACTAAAAGGTTAATTTCATAGTAGAACGAAGGGTGTCTCCGCTATCAAACCTTTGAGGCACCCTTCTTCTATGGATGAAGCTTTTACTTTTCATAATACTAGCCAAAGTTAATTAGAGAAAATACTGGCAATCATTAATCTTATAAGAGGGTGTAGCAATGTTTCATAATTATGAGGAAGCATTAAATTGGATTCATTCTCGTTTGCGTTTTGGAATAAAGCCTGGGTTAACAAGAATGGAAATGATGATGGAAAAGCTAAATCATCCGGAAAAACAGATAAAGACAGTTCATATAGGTGGAACAAATGGAAAGGGATCTACTGTTACTTATTTAAGAAATATTTTGCAACAAGCAGGATTAACAGTTGGAACCTTTACTTCTCCATACATCGAACAATTTAATGAGAGAATTAGCGTAAACGGAATACCAATTAGCGACGAAGAAATTTTTGCATTAGCAAATAAACTATTACCAATTGTCGAAGAAATGGACCAGATGGAGATTGGTGGACCAACTGAATTTGAAATTATTACAGCGATGTCTTTCTACTATTTTGCTTATATCAATAAAATGGATATTGTCATTTATGAGGTAGGATTAGGTGGTCGTTTTGATTCAACTAATATCATCTCCCCTTTGCTTTCTATTATTACAAGTATAGGATTAGATCATACAGCGATTTTAGGAGACACCTATGAAAAAATCGCCTTTGAAAAAGCTGGCATTATTAAAACAGAAACGCCGATTATTGCAGCAGTGAAACAAAAGGGTGCTCAAAAAGTAATCGTAAATCAGGCAATGGAAAGGAAAGCGCCTATCTATCTATTAGATAAGGACTTTATGATTGATAAATACCATTCAACACCTTCTAGTGAATCATTTGAATTAAAGTCAATGTTTTTTAAATGGGAAGATTTACAGATTACCATGTTTGGTAAGCACCAAGTGGAAAATGCATCACTAGCTGTAATGGGTGCCCATCTATTGCAGGATACATTTGAATCCATAAATGAAGATAGTATTCGAAAGGGATTATACCAATCCAAATGGCCTGGTCGATTGGAAATTCTGTCAGGAAATCCTTTTGTCGTAGTAGATGGGGCGCATAATGAAGAAGGAATCGATGCACTGGTAGATGTATTAGTTAATCGCTATAAAGATAAGAAAAAACATATTATCTTTGCAGCACTTTCTGATAAAAAAACGGACAAAATGATTGCTAAATTGGATCAAGTGGCAACTTCAATTACTTTTGTTACATTTGACTATCCAAGGGCTGCAAGCAGCAAGACATTATATGAAGAAAGTAACCATCCATCGAAGGAGCAGAATAGCGACTGGCAGAAAGCAATTCTCACGCAACTGGAAAAGATTAGAGTAGATGACCTGTTCCTTATAACGGGATCTTTGTACTTTATTTCAGAAGTAAAGGAATTTTGGAGAAACTATCTGAAATAACTATATCGCACAAAAAAATATAGATTATTAGAAAAGAAAAAGGTAGTATATATTTATTAGGTTTAAAATGTGGGAATTTTAAGAATTTGATGCGATTTTTTTGTTTCTATATAAATTAAAAGTTATATAAAAATATAAACTTAACCGACAGATGAAAGGTAGGGGGAGAGAGTGGATGATTAATCCAAGCTACAAAAAAATAATATGGACAGTTTGGACACTCCTTCTACCTTTGGGTTTGTGGTTTTCTTATACCTTGTACCCTCCGCAAATTTATGATAAGGGTTGGGAGTTAGTTGCTTTTTTACTATTTATGACAATTGTCGCTAGTATGCCGATGATTATAAATGGCACCCCTGTGTTTTTTCTGCAATGGGCAACTTTATCTGTTTTCTTAATTTTTGGATTAGTTACGGAAATTATTCTTGTACAAATCTCATTATTAGCGGTGCTCTATCAGGCTAAATTAGATAGGAAGTCGTTATTCCGCTTACCTATGAATTCGATTATGTTTTTCCTTGTTTCCTTTTTTAGTGGGATTATTTACTATAGTTTCGGAGGGGGACATGGATTTGATATTGCCTTAAATTTTAAATCATTTTATTTAATTACTGTATATCTTATTTCCTATCTCTTACTCAATACTTTGGGTATCTTTTTTATTGTTCGCTTTATCTATAAGCGAAAGCAACGGTTTGTCACGAAAGACTTAATTTGGGAAATAATCACAACGATTATCACATATCCGGTAGGTATTGTTTTATATCTCATGTATGAATATATTGGTCTAGCTGCCTTAATCTTAATCGGTGTTCCATTTATATCGTTATCGCTTATATTAAAGCTATATCATTCTAGTCAAACGGCAAATGATTATTTACGAAAAACAGCCGAGATTGGCCATCAACTTTCTCAAAATTTGTATGTAAATGAAACAATCGATTTCTTTATCGAAAAGCTATATGAATTATTTAAAGTTGATTTCGTGTTTATTCATCAAGTTAATACGAATGAAGAATTAGAAATGATATCACGTGTGGAGCAGCAAGAGAAATTACCGCTATTACCTGAAATAATGAAAGAAAATGAGGGGATATGTGGGAAAGTGTTGGCGTCGAAAAAAGCAGAAGTATACCATTCTAAACAGGATTGGCAGAAGGTAAACAAGGGGTATATGCCGGATGGAGTTCAAAGTATACTTTGTATGCCGCTAATTAAAAATAATAAAGTAATTGGTGTTTTATTGCTGGGAAGCAGACAGAAGAAGGCATTTGCAAACATCAAGTTAATGGTTTTGGACCTTTTATGCAGCCAATTTGCCATTGCGCTAGAAAACGCTAAATATTTTGAAACAACAAAGGAAAATAGTGAAAGATGTGCTCTAACGAAGCTATATAACTACCGCTATTTTGATAAAATCTTAAGTGAGCAGTTCACTGAATTGAATGAAAAGAATTTGGACAATCTAGTGCTCATTATGTTGGACATTGACCATTTTAAAGCGATTAATGATCAATATGGTCATCAAGCTGGAAATGAGATTTTAATAGGTTTCGCCAAAAGAATTCAAAATCTTATTGGTGACCACGGATTGGTTGCTAGGTATGGTGGAGAAGAATTTGTCATCCTCTTAAGCAATATAGAGAAGAAAGAAGCATTTGATTTAGCGGAGTTTATCCGCAAGAGGATTGCCTCTAGTCCATTTGTCATTAAACAAAATATCGATGATCGTCACCAAGTGAAAAATGTAAATATTACTGCTTCCCTTGGATTAGCTTATGCGCCAGTAGATGCGGATGAGCCGTTAGCATTGATTCGCCATGCGGATCGTGCATTATATGTGGGTGCTAAACGAGCAGGACGTAATCGTGTCGCGGGTTATGTGAAATAAAATGCTTCTTGCAAAAAGGGTCGAATAACCAGAAAAGTATATTTACCTAACTGTTTGATAGTTGGGTGAATAGTCAATAATTAAAAGCTCTTTGAACTTCTTGGGAGAAGTTCATTTTTTTTTGAGATTTTATCGTAAAGCGATTATTGATCCCCCTTATAAAAAGGCTATACTAGTTCAAAAGTACTTGATATAATGATGGTAATATTGCGTTTATAAAATAAAACTAGTAAAAGAGTTATAAATAGAGGTGCAATTTAATGAGGAGAACGAAATTAGCTAGTAAATTTTTCACCGTGTTATTGATATTAGTATTCATTTTACCTGTACAGACTAATGCATCTACCACTACTCCATCTGTTAGCTTTTCTGTTACCCCATCCCAAAATATTATTGTAAAACCAAGCGGTGGTGTAGCACAAGGAAATTTAGATGTTCGCTTGACACCGGAAGGGAAAGTGACCAGCAGCAATCGTTCTCCTATTGATTTAGCATTTGTATTCGATAAATCAGGATCGATGGACGAGCTTGGTTATAATCCATACAAATTTCAAAGTGCAAAAAATGCAATTACACAGGCTGTTAATTACTTTAGTGAAGATCCAAATGTATATGATAGATTTGCATTTATTCCCTTTTCAACGGATGTAGAAAAAGAAAAAATGGTTTATTTTCCTATTTATGCTTATAATTCAGCTGATAATGTCAGAAATAATTTAAAGACTATTAATAATGTAGCGAATCGCCTTGTTGCAACTGGGGGAACAAATTATACTCAGTCCTTTCAAACAGCGGGATCTATGCTGGCAAGCGGCAATAATAATGCTAATAAATATATTGTATTTTTAACAGATGGCGAACCAACTTCTTCTATGATGGAGGAAACATTTACAGATAAAGTTTGCACAAATTATTATTTCTGGCAATCATGTTCAAATAAGCAGGTTAAGGATACAGTTACGTATACTATTTATACAAATAACACTGCTAGAGCTGTTAGATCCAATGGAACTATCGTTTCAACAAGTTTAAGTTATGTGGAAAAAGCAATAAAATCTCATATCGAAACAGAGGTAAATAATCTTGCCGCCAATAACTATAAACTCTATTCCATTGGTTTTGGAACAAACAAGGATGTAGATATGAGTTATTTGAATAAATTGTCCGAAACAACAGGCGTAACAGCCCAACAAGCATCTGAACAATCTATTGCAAAAATATTTGAGACGATTTCGGAAAAAGTAAATACACCTACTATTTCAGCTACGATAAAAATAAATATTGCGAAGTTTGGTAACAAGGTCAAATTAAGTGATAATGCAAATGTAACAACAGATAGCGTGGGGGATATCATTATTAAGAAAGACATTCTTTTCCCTGTCAATCAAGAGCCATCAGGATCTATTGATATGGCTTTGCCGTTGACTTTTAGTGAAACGGGAACGTATGTATTTGATGATATAACTTTGCAATATAAAGATTTAGACGGAAATAATCAAACTAAGAAAACAAGTGCAACAATCCAAGTAAAAGAGGATGCACCAGCTAGTTTTTCTTCGACCATGATGTTAGAAAAAGAAGTAAATGAACTAAATGATTTAATTAAGACAAGCAATTCATCAGATAAAACGAATCATTTTAATGTCAAATACACGCTGAATCCGATTGGTCTTGTGAATAATACAGTAAGTGGCACGCTATCTAACTTAGTTATCGAACAACCTTTGCCAGATAGTGTATCCATCGTCACCACAGATAGTGTGAAAGAAGTGACAAAGGATGGCAGTCGATATGCCATTATTACTTTACCGAATGAGATTCATTACTCGACTGGAAGCTTTACTCCTTCGACAATTAATAGAACAGTTGAATATAAGATCAATTATGCTGTAAATAATATAAGTATGCCAAGAGCAGACTTATATTTTAAGGATTCTCGTTTCCAGCCTATAAATGCCACAACTATATCTCCGTCTGCACAAACGATGAATATGAAAGTACAATTAAAAGAGTTTACAATGATTAAATATACTGGAGATGCAGCAGGGATAATCGAAAAAAGGGAACAAGAAACAAATAAGAAAGTAGCTAATACCGAATACCCAAATGATTATAATCTTGCTAATAAGCCTGTAAAAGAAATGGTATTTGCGCAAGAATCTGAAAACCAAACCATTGAAATTACCTATTCAGATAACAGTAAAGCATATTTGCACTTTTTACCTGACTTTGAATTAATTGGACAGGATACTAAAAAACGCTATAAGAGTGGTTCCACTTCAACAGAGTTTATTGATACTGTATTAACCCAGAAAGTACCAGGACAAAATGTGACTTATGCTTATAAAATCGATAACGGTTCTGAGAGTACTGGCTGGAAAACATTCAAGCCAGAGGATAATATCAGCATCGAGACATCAGGGGAAAATACGCTATCGATCAAAGCAGCTGGTGGGTTTGCGAATAATACAGAGATAATAAAAACGATTAAAATAGCATGGCCGATAACTTCCATAACAATTGAGCCTAATCCGATAGAAATGAACGTTGATGGTACAAAGAGCTTTACGATAAAAGTCGAGCCGAATCATGCTACGAATAAGACTTTGGATATAGCTGTCGCTAATCCATCTATCTCTAGCTTAATTCCTGGACAAAATACCTTAATAGGAAATGCAGCAGGAATGACAGAATTAATTGTGAAGACGACAGATGGATCCAATCTTGTACAAAGGGTTCCAGTACATGTTATAGAACCCTATGTAAAACTAGAGGATATTTCATTTACGAAGCCAGTTTATACAATCGAACGTAGTGCTGAAACAAATGACAAGCTTATAGCAGTAGATGATCTCTTAATCTTTAACCCTGCTAATGCAACAGATAAAGAGATTGAGCAAGTTCTGTCAAATGCTCCTGATACCGTGGAAGTAATTAAGCAGGATGGTCAATATTATTTGAAAGCAGCGGATGTTGGTTATGCAGAAATAACCGCCATTGCAGAAAAGCAAAAAGATGGTACCCAACCTAAAGATTCTACCCTTTTCAAAGTAGTAAAAGAAAAGGAAGGAAATAATGGCAGTGGAGAAGACAGAGATGGACGCTGGTAAATTGTTTGTACCCTAGCGGAACAAAGACTGGAACACAAGTATCCCACAAATTAAGCCCGAATAATTACAGGGAGGTAAATAGTCTCTCGTGTAATTGTTCGGGCTTTTTGTGATATTTAGGAAAGGTGGTTTGTGATTATCACTATCAGACTGACTACTAATTATTCAATCACAAAGTCATCCGGTATTATTTGTAGTCGATCCACTATAGGAAGTGCATCTATTCCTCTTAATAAAACATCTTGGTCATAATCAACGATAAATCGAGAAAGCATTCCTTCCCTTGAATTTGGGATATCAGAAATGGAAGAGAACTCTCTGTTGGCGCGAATTGCATTTATTTCGAGAGAATCTCTTGCAAAAACGCCACCTTTAATATAGAACAGGGAACCAACACCATATAATTCTGCGTTTTTTTCCGTGTAAAAGAAAGCTTTTAAAGGTTGGATGATTGTCTCCTCCTCTGGAAGATAAGGAAAACCAGTTTCTTTCATTGGATGAAAATGATTAAATTCATTCATCCTTGTAATCGTCAGTTTTTCCTTGGCTAATAAAATCAGTTGTCCCACTTGATTGGCACCTGTTCTGTTATCAATATATGGCAAGCCAAGAATATTAATGTTGGAAACGAAGCTTTCATTTAATGTGTAAACAACAGAGTTAATTTTGACTATATCATTTTCTCCAGACTCTTCTCCTTTTTCATCTCCGTTTATAGTAAATGAATCTAGACTGATCATATTGCTATTTAAAGAAATGGTTGTATTTAAAGGACGGATATGGATAGACTTCCCTGTAAGAATATCTCCGTTGATGCTGATACCGTTATGAGGATTACTTTTATTGTCAGCAGCAGACTCGATATTTAAATCACCTGCAACAAATAGATTTCCTTGTAAATCCATTTCACCATCAAAATTGATTAGATGTAAATCACCCGAAACATAAATATTATCCGCTAACTTTAATTGGTTGTTGCTTACTAAATATAAATCACCGTTAACAACCAAATCTTTGTCGAACGTAATAGGATAATTGCTGCTGTTAATAACGGTATCTCCATTGATGCTTACTTTGTTCTTGAAATCTAATGGATGATTGTCACTCTTAATCTGAAAACTATTGGAGAGTCGTTTGAGAGAATCTCCTAATACAGAAGAAGGTGCTTCTTGTTCTGGGACATTTTCAATCAAGGCAGCACTGTTTGGTTGATCGTTCACCATACTAGCCACTTTGTGCTGAAGAAGACTTGGAAAATTAGCTGTTTCACTTATATCTCCAATAGCTATACTATTCAAATTATCATCTGTTCTTAACATAGTATCCATTCGTTGGATAAAAGTACGGTTGTAATCAATATTAATAAATTGACTATCATGATTTAAAGAAGGTACTTCTCCTTTATAGAAATTCTTGTCTTTCAGCACTGGTAATAAGTTTGCAGAACTACTATAAATATTACCGGTAATAGAAGGGGGAAGAGATGATTTTTCTTGTCTACTCCCATTTTTTAGCTGGTATTTCGCATGATCATTAATTTGAAGCTGATTTGCATAAATATTGCCATTAACATTAGGTGATCCGTTAATAAATAGTCCTTCATCATCCTGTTCAGAATAAGATCCTAGCGCATACTTCAAAAAGCTAGGAAGGGGAGATAAAATTACTCGCTTCTTTAAAGTTCTCGTGATAGCTCCTTCTGTTTCGTTAGGGTTATTGGTTACAAGAATAATTTCTAGCACTCTGGTGAAATCCAATCCTCGATCAATCGAATAAGTGCTATCCGAATCGTAAGTATTTTTAGAGCACGCTTTATGAGAGGGAATCTCTACTTTAGTAGCAGCGCTTAAATCCACTACACTAAGACAACTAATCGCTTCATTATACGGTTGATTTGCTAAAATTTTATTTAATGTTGGCATAATAACATTGGATGCAAGCTGTGTATCAAAAGAATCACTCACGATATATTGGTTATCGATCTGCTTATAATCTAACGGTAAGGATTGTAAGGCATTAGCCATTTCGTACGTTATTTCTTCGAGTACTTTTTTGCTCTCGTACGTAATACTGATATCTGATTCTCTCGTCTCTACCCTTTTTGTACTGCTTATACTAGATGCTACAATTGCAAGACCTATTGTGGTGAAAACTAATGAAATTAATAATACGGTAATTAGGGCGTTCCCTTTTTGATTCCAATTGAACATAAATGGTATTCTCCTTAAAAGCCAAATTGACTTTCTAAAGTTAAAGGTCGATTTAATCGTGCTTGATCAATGACAAAAGTGATATAGATTAACCCATGAAGGCAACGATTTTTATCTTCTTGGGCCGTTTTACTACAGGACAACCTTATTTTAGAACCAGTAAAATCCCCGCTCCCCTCTAGAATTTGATTATTGATCGAAACAGCAGTAATCGTTTCGCTTTTAAGCTGCTGATCAACAAATTCAATACTTCTTACTTTTGCATTCTCTGATGTTATTTTTTCTTTCTCATAAGTATAAAAAGAAGAATTCTCTTTAGTATTCTTTTCAAATACAGTCTTTTCTGTATCATAGAAGCTGATTTTCGAATCACCTTCTATCGTCACATAGTCATAAGGGATACTGTTAAACGAGTTCATCATCATAGAAATGGCATAATCTGCATCGTCGCGGATTTGTCCTTCTATCTGAATTTTATTATATAAAGATAACCCAGACTGAAAGACACCATAGATGACCGGCAAAACGATCGCAAGAATAGTGATTGTTGCCAATAGTTCATATAGTGTTATCCCTTTTTCATCGAAGATCCTCACTTTTGATGGCTCCCTCCATGGAAGTATTGTACTCTTTTTTGTTTACATTCCATGTAACAGTTACCGTTAAAGGAATGAAAAAATTGCTGTAATTTTTATCTAAAACAGGCTTAATGGTTACATGATAATCAATATTATTAATTTTAATAGGTGTACAGGAAGCTTGATTATCTTTGTTCCAGATTACTTTATACTCATTATTGCAGATGAACAGCTCACCTGTTGCTTCCTTATTATGGTCTATTCTATTTTTTATGCTGATAAAGGAGTCTTCTTGGGTAGTTTGTTCCATGTATGTCAAAGCATTTCTAGCAACATTTATACCAGCAGTTTTTTTCTGATTAAGATTTGTATAGGAATAAGCCTGAGTAAAAAAGTTCATTATACCTAAAATGATTATACTAAGGATAGTAAGAGACAATAAGACCTCTATTAACGTCAATCCTTTGGAACTAGATATCAGCTTTGAAATTTTCATATTTTTTACCTACTTTCAAAAATACTAATCTTATTATACAATACTAAATAGCTATTATAGGATGGGAAATACCAAAAAAATAATACAAAAGTTTTAGATAATTTACAAAAAATGTCGTATGATTAGAGAAATGATTCGAAAAGAGGAGGTGTTTGAATGAGTGTATATATTTTGGCGCTTTTGTCCTTGATTTTTGTTGTGCCTATTCTGTATATCTTGCCTTTAGGACTTTCGAATCAAGGGAAGTTTACTATTATCGGATTAGCGTTTTGTATTTCTGCTATCGGATTACTTTCAAGGGAGCTCTTTTCTTTCTGGCAAAGTATTTTAATCATGCTGTTGTTCCTTATTAGTGCAAGCTATCTTTTGTTGAAAAATTGGTCAACAGTACTTTTTGTCATGCCAGAAGAAGTAGAAGAATCTGTTATAGAGAAGAGACAAGAACCACGAGAAATAAAGCCTATAAAAACTACCCAGAGTGACGTAAAACAAGAAGGGGATATCATTACCTATGTCCCAGAGGTAAACCGAGAAGGTATTTTAACAAATGAAGAGGATATCATTCAGGAGGAAACAGTCGAGAGCATAGACATAAACCTTGATGTGATGGAACAGTTAGAAGTTGTTGAACTGGATGAAGAATTTTCACTTTCCATAGAGGAAGAAGTTATCGATAAAGAAATAGATAAAGAACCAGCGGAGACAAACTATCTAGCTGAAATTGAAAAAATGCTGGAAGAAAACGATCTTTCCACTGCAAATGAAGCAAATGAGGAAATTGCCGAAGAGGATCAAATAGAGGAAATCTCTTTTTCTATTAACGAGGACGCTGAAGTTGCAGTGTCAGTGGAAAAGATGGAACAGGAACAGATCTGGAATAATATAGAAGACAATGATTTAACGGAAGAGGAAAAAACAATCCTATCAGAAGAAATGACTGCTATAAGTGAACATATAGAGGAATCGCAAGAGTTTTCTGCGATTGAAATGTTGGGTGAACAAGCAGAAGTATCCCAGAATCAAAGCCAAGAAAATCAAATCGGATCAGATGACGACAAACACGAAAATGTGGTAAGTGGATTAGCTCATAAGATAATTAACAATACTTTAACACAATTAGTAATGTTGAAGAATTCCATGGATATGGAAGAATTTGAGACTGTATTAACTCTGTGTTTGAAGAAGCCTATTCCTTTAAATGAATATTTTGCTTATTCTGCTTTGTTAATCGATGCATATGTTCAAAATAACGAAAAGGATAAATTAGAAAGTTTAATATATTCACTTAGGGAAAAATTTATGGAACAACCGATTGTATTGGAACAAATCAAATTTATGGAAGAAAAGTATCTGAAGAATAGATAGTATAGGGGAGATAGATTATGAAAATTAGCACACAGTTTAAAGGTTTACCGATTATCAGCATTTCTAACGGACAACAAGAAGGAAATGTGCAGTCTTTAATCATCAATCCAGAAAAAGGTTTTGTGGATTTTTTAACATTAGAGCAAGAAGAATGGCAAGAGAGTATTCAAGCAATCCCTTTTAAAAAGGTGATTGGTGTAGGGGAATATGCTGTAACGATCGAAAGTGCAAACTCTATCATTGATTTAACACAGATTCCTATTGCTAGTGAGCTGGCAAGCAAAAAAATCGCGATTATTGATACAAATGTTATTACGAGAAAAGGAGATCTTGTAGGTAAAGTGACAGAGTATCAAATGAATGAAGAGACAGGTGAAATCATTGGACTTGTTTTGGAGGAACAAGAATCAGTCATTTCATCCGAAGCTGTTATCACCTATGGAAAAGATATCATTATTGTGAAAGAAGAAGTAGCTACACCTAATTTTGTTCAAGAAGAAGCTGTATCTTCAAATGACCACTTAATCCAAGCGTTAGAAGAAGTGGAGCGAGAAAATGAAGCTGGTCTTAATGGGTTAAAAGAAAAACAAAGAGAATTATTGCTAAATAAACAAGTAACAAAAGATATTTATGCAGCAGATGGTGAATTGATTGTTGCAAAGGGTTCGATATTAGCACTAGAGGATATTGAGAAAGCGCAAAACGCGGGACCGAGTGTAGTAATTGATTTATCCATGAGTGTGAATGCATAACAAAAGGAGTCATTACTTCATGAAAAACGTTCAAGCTGTAAAGCTATTTATAGCTATAGCCATTACAACTGCATTTATTTTTAGTTTTTCGCATTTTGGTGTAAAGGCATATGAAAGGATTTTTTCGACCAAGCAAGGGTATGAAGAGGGTACAACTGTGGGTGGAATAGATATCTCTGGAATGTCTTTAGAAGAAGCTTTAAAAGCATTGAAGGATTCTCAAGAAGAATGGATTCAGGCAGTCTCCATTAAATTAAATTATAAAGAAAAAACAATTGACTTTGCTACTGATTTATTTACATTCCAATTCCAAGAAAGCTTAGAAAAGATCCATCAGGGCACAGACAATGCATTGATTGTATCGTTAAATCAAGATGATTTAATCGGATTACTTTATTCAATATCTCCCTATCTCGTAGAAGAAGATGTTTTTTACGTCAATAAATGGAGTGATTCTTTAATAGCGATAGCTTCCCAGTTAGACAAAGGAAATCACGAACTTGCGCTCCAAGATTATTTAGTCAGCCAAAAGGAAGAAGAAGTAATCTTAGTAGATACTACATTAGACGTTCAGGAAAACAAAAAAAATGTTGCAAAATGGGTAAAGCAATTTCCAAGTATTGAAGTGGGGCAAGAAGCGACGGTCTCGTTGCTAGATATAATGGGAAAACAGACAGATTCCTATTCAGATACCACCTTAAGTATGGTTGCGACAGCTTTTCATCAGCTAGTCTTAGCAACTAATTTTACTATTACTGAGCGGTTTATAAGTAATCAATTGCCTAACTATGCTCCATTAGGATATGAAGCGAAAATCAATCAATCTAAAAAAATGGATTACCGGTTTTATAATCCTAATGCTGCTGCTTATCAGCTTCAATTCAAAATGTCTGGCAATAAATTATATGCTTCGGTAGTCGGGGTTCCGTTTTTATTTAAATATGATGTTGTTCTCTCCAATCAGGAAGCATTTAAGCCAAAAACGGTCATCCAATTTGATTCTTTATTAGAGTTTAATGAATATAGAACCATCACAGAAGGAACAGATGGACTTTTAATTAAAGTCTATCGTTTAGCCAAAAATGAAGATGGAGTCGAAGTGAAAAAAGATTTAATGAGTGAAGACTTTTATCCTCCAATCAATAAAGTAGTTGCTTCTGGATTAATAAAAGAACAGGAAACAGTGATTGATACAGATAATGTCGAAGATTCAACCGATTTAAATGATCCTTCAGATTCTGAAGAAAACATCAAAGAGGAAGAGAAGGATAGTAACAATCAAACGACAGTGAATCCTTCACAGACAGAATCAAACAATCAGGATTTGAAAGAGAATAAGGAAGAGACTCCACAAGCAGAAATAGAAAAATAATAAGTATAGAAATCAGGAGCTAAAGCAATGAAACAAATACGAAAGCGTTTAGGAGATTTGTTGGTGGAGGCTGGCTTGTTGACAGAAGATCAATTGCAGCAAGCACTTAAAGATAAGCATCCAGATCAAAGGCTTGGAGATAGTCTGCTTCAAAAGGGTTATATTACAGAACAACAATTGATCGAGGTATTAGAATTTCAATTAGGTATTCCTCATGTTAGTTTGTATCGCTATCCCTTTGATCCTAAGCTATTTACGATCGTTTCAAAGGAAACAGCGAAAAGACAGTTAATTATTCCGCTAAAAAAAGAAGGCGAAAAGTTATATGTGGCAATGGCTGATCCAATGGATTTTTATACCATAGATGATTTGCGCTTATCTACTGGTTTTCAAATCGAGACAGCTATTGCGACAAAAGATGATATTTTGCGTGCAATCAATAAATATTATGATATGGACGAAGGGTTTGAAGAGTTGCTATCTGATAATGGCGCAGTTGGCGAAGATGTGAGCGACAGCATGGTTGAACAACAAGATACGCCGATTGTCCGCTTAGTCAATCAGATATTATCGAATGCTGCGACCCTAAAGGCAAGTGATATACATGTGGACCCTCAAGAAACGAAAGTGGTAATCCGTTATCGGATTGATGGTGTATTGCGTATAGAAAGAGTTTTGCCAAAACATATGCAAAGTGTATTGATAGCACGGTTGAAGATAATGGCAAACTTGGATATTACAGAGCACCGCATCCCGCAAGATGGAAGAATGAAGTTCAATTTGGACTTTCATCCCATTGATCTCCGTGTATCTACACTTCCAACTATTTTTGGAGAAAAGGTAGTTATGCGAATTTTGGATCTTGGAAGTACACTAAATGATTTAGATAAACTAGGTTTTAATAAAGTGAATTTAGCTAGATTTACAAAACTTATTGAGAAACCAACCGGGATTATACTTATTACAGGTCCTACAGGATCTGGTAAATCCTCCACACTCTATGCAGCGCTAAACCGTTTAAACAGTGAAGAAGTCAATATTATTACAGTAGAGGATCCGGTTGAGTATCAATTAGAAGGAATTAACCAAATTCAAGTAAATACGAATGTAGGGATGACATTTGCAAAAGGGTTACGGGCAATATTACGTCAGGATCCTAATGTAATCATGGTCGGTGAGATACGAGATAAAGAAACAGCAGAGATAGCCGTGCGTGCTTCTTTAACTGGTCACCTTGTTTTAAGCACCTTGCATACAAATGATTCACTAGGCTCTGTTACAAGACTGTTAGACATGGGGGTAGAGCCATTTTTAGTGGCTTCATCTGTAACAGGAATTGTAGCACAGAGGCTTGTTCGTAAAGTATGCAGAGACTGTGGACAAGTTCATAGTGCAACAGTAAGAGAAAAAGAAATCTTCGCAAAACGGGGTCTAACAATCGAAAAAGTTGTTAGAGGAAAAGGTTGTGCTTCTTGTAATATGACAGGTTATAAAGGAAGAGTAGCTATTCATGAAGTGCTAGTTATCAATGAGGAAATGAGAAAAGTCATTATGAATGGCGAATCTTTTTCGAGATTACGAGATCTTGCAATGAAAGCAAAAACCATCTTCCTAATTGATGATGGATTATTAAAGGTGAAGCAAGGAATTACTACTACAGAAGAAGTATTAAGAGTAGCTATCCCTGATTAGGAGGGACATTATTGAACCATAGTATTGATTACTTATTGAGAGTAGGCTTTGAATTAAAAGCATCAGATATTCATCTTACAGTTGGTGTTCCTCCTGTTATGAGAATAAATGGAGATTTAAAGCGGTATGGCAAAAATAATCTAGAACCAAATGATACAGAAATAATGGCAAGAACAATGGTTCCAGAGAAGTTATGGGAAGTCTTCCAAGATCGTGGTGAACTTGATTTCTCATACAGTTTAAAAGGAGTGTCTAGATTTAGGGTTAATGTGTATAAGCAAAGAGCATGCATTGCTTTAGCTATTCGAGTTGTACCAACATCGATCCCTAGTCTAGATGATTTAAAGCTTCCTGCTATTATAAAGAAAATTGCTGAAAGGCCTCAGGGGCTTATTTTAATTACAGGACCGACAGGCAGTGGCAAATCAACGACATTAGCGGCGATGATTGCCTATATGAACGAAACTATGCGCAAGCATATTATCACGTTAGAGGATCCGATTGAGTATTTGCATAAGCATGGCAAGTGTATTATTGACCAACGAGAAGTTGGGTTTGATACCAATAATTTTGCCAATGGCTTACGAGCATCTTTGCGCCAAGATCCAGATGTGATTCTTGTTGGAGAAATGCGTGATTTAGAAACAATTCAAACAGCCATTACAGCAGCGGAAACGGGGCATTTGGTACTGGGAACACTCCATACATCGAGTGCTCCAGCAACCATTAACCGAATTATTGACGTTTTTCCACCCACGCAGCAGGATCAAATTCGAATCCAGTTGGCTTCTGTTTTAGTAAGCATTGTAGCTCAACGCCTATTCCCAACCCCAGATAAATCGGGAAGGGTTTCAGCAACAGAGATTCTTGTGAACAATTCAGCTGTAGCCAATTTGATTCGTAATGAAAAAATTCATCAGATTTTAAATATTATGCAAACCTCAAAAGCAGCTGGAATGCATACATTGGAAAGCAATGTAAAAGAATTAGTTCACGCTGGTGCTGTATTAAGAGAAGCTGCACTTCCTTATCTACAAGAAAAGGAGCAATAAATATGGCTCGCTATAAATATACGGGAAGAGATCGAAAAGGAACAAAAAAAGGGATAGTAACAGCTTCATCCAAAAGAGAAGCGATCGTGCAGTTAAAAGAAAAAGGGATTAAGATAACAGAAATAAATGAAGTTCCTGAAACTCTTTTAACAAAGGAAATTACATTTGGCAGTCCTGTAAAGCTCCAAGACTTTGTCATTTATTTGCGCCAGTTCGCTACCCTGATAAAAGCAGGTATATCAGTAGTGGATGCAACTGCGATACTTGCTGAGCAGACAGAAAGTAAGGCATTGCGGAAGGCTTTATTAGTGGTAGAACAAGATTTAAAAGATGGGAATCCTTTATCCACAGCAGCAGCGAAACATAGAAAGGTTTTCTCCAGTATGTTTGTAAATATGATTCGCGCAGGAGAAGCTACAGGGAGTATGGATGAGACTTTAGAAAGATTAGCCAATCATTTTGAAAAACAGCATTACACAAAACAAAAAATTATTTCAGCCTTAACATATCCGATTGCGATTGCCGTTATTGCTTTTATAGTTGTTATATTTTTATTGGTGAGTGTTGTACCAACGTTTGTGGATATGTTTGCTGATTTTGATAGTGAGTTACCTGCCATTACACAATTTGTTCTATCGGCAAGCAGCTTTATGCAAAAATTTTGGTGGCTAGTATTTTTGTTGCTGATCGCATTTATTATTGCCATCATGGTTATACGAAATAATAAAGCATCGAAGTATTATCTCGATTATTTTCTATTAAGAGTGCCGATTTTTGGAAAAATTCTGCAGAAAGCAGCGATTGCGAGAATGACCCGCACACTTAGTTCGCTATTTTCAAGCTCTGTTCCCATCTTACAGGCCATTTCGATTGTCGAAAGAGTTATTGAAAATGAAGTAATGGCAAAAGTCCTTGTTCAATCAAGAGGTGCGCTTGAACAAGGTCAGTCATTAACTGTGCCAATGAAAGCCCATTGGGTGTTTCCGCCACTTGTGACGCAGATGATAGCAATAGGGGAAGAAACAGGATCATTAGATGACATGCTTGCAAAGGTAGCTGACTTCTATGAAAAAGAAGTCGATACAGCAACAGATCGACTAAAGTCCTTGATTGAGCCTATTATGATTGTTTTTCTTGCAAGCATTGTTGGAACAATTGTGTCATCTATCCTAATACCAATGTTTGAGATTTTTAATCATGTCCAATAATTTCTAGAGGATTCTAGTAAAAAAAAGATATAATTAAAATTAACAATCTAGTATAATAGTAATAGATTTAAAACAAAAAATACCAATTTTAAGGAGAAAGATATATGCGTCAATTAATTAAGCAACGTATTAAAAATGAAAAAGGATTAACACTTATCGAGTTATTAGCAGTTATTGTTATTTTGGGAATTATTGCAGCGATTGCGATTCCTAGTATTTCAGGGATTATTCAAAAATCAAAAGAAGATGCAGTTAAGGCTGATGCGATTACAATTCTTAATGCAGCTAAAAACTATGTTGCGGGTAATGATATGGCAAAAGGTGGTACCATTAGTGATGAGGAGCTTTCAAGTTATGTTAGTGGTGTAAATTTAAAAGAATTTGGTGAGTATACTGTTACTGTAGGAGAAGGCGGTACAACATTTGGTTTGAACGCTACTAATGTTGAGGCAGGAAAAATAAATATCACATTTACCAATGCTACAATTGACCAAATTAATAAATCAAAAAAAGGGCAAAAAACAATACCTAGCACCACAGGTAGTTGATGTATTTTTCTAAAAGATAGGAGTTTATAACATGATCTACCTACTAATCTTCCTATACGGCATAACCCTTGGCTCATTCTATAACGTAGTAGGTTTAAGGGTGCCATTAAATGTATCGATTGTTAGGCCGAGATCTCATTGTTCAAGCTGTGGACGCACGTTATCAGCGATGGAACTTGTACCAGTTTTAAGCTATGTATTATTAAGGGGGAAATCAAAATGCTGTAAAGCATCGATTTCCCCCTTCTATCCTATATTTGAGCTTTTGACAGGTATTCTCTTTGTCGTTAGTCCGCTTCTGCTTGGCTGGAGTTCTGAGCTGTTTGTTTCCTGGACACTTATTTCCTTATTTATCATTATTACTGTTTC
This sequence comes from Niallia circulans, assembly GCF_003726095.1. Lineage (NCBI taxonomy): Bacteria > Bacillati > Bacillota > Bacilli > Caryophanales > Bacillaceae > Niallia > Niallia circulans. The sequence continues at coordinate 2,222,961 of NZ_CP026031.1, read as the reverse complement.
TGATTTAAAATACATGATTATCCCAGATAAAGTGCTGTTGTTTTTTTCGATTGTTTTTATGATCGAACGATTCTTTATTCTTTTGCATCCCTGGTGGAGTTCTTTGCTGGGGGCAGCGGTTGGTTTTACGCTTCTTCTAGTTATTGCGATTGTATCAAAAGGAGGAATGGGGGGAGGAGATATAAAGCTTTTTGCGGTAATTGGCTTTGTTTTAGGGACTAAGCTAGTCCTTGTCTCCCTTTTTCTTTCGACCTTTCTAGGGACAATTGGCGGTATTATCGGAATGGCTATTGGTAAATCAAAAAAGAAACAACCAATTCCTTTCGGTCCGTACATAGCCTTAGGAACTCTTATAACCTATTATTTTGGTAATCAGATTATCCAATGGTATCTAAGTATTTTTCTTTAAAAGGCTGATACCCTTTTTGGGGAGTAATTTTTCTTCCTCCATCTAGTAACAATAAGGAGTTTTCAATATGGCATTAAATTTTAATTTTGGAAAAAATAAAGTAGTTAACTTAACCATAAAAGATCATGTAATACGATTTGTGGAAATGAAGAATTCCCAAGATGCTGTAGTGCAAAATTTTGGAGAACGCTATTTGCCGCCTGGATTAATTCATGATGGAGTGATTCAAGATGTCGAGAATTTTTTATGGATTTTAGAAGAATGTGTGGATGAATGGAAACTATCAAAAAAACAAGTTCGTTTTCTAGTTCCTGACTCCTCCATTGTCATTCGAAAGCTCCCTATTCCGGAAGATGTAAGCGAAGATGAAATTAAAGGGTACTTGTATATGGAACTTGGAACATCGATTCATTTGCCATTCGAGGATCCTGTATTTGATTATTATCTATTGAAAGCAAAAGAAAAAAATAAGCAGCAAATTATTTTATTTGCTTCACCAGAAGAAAGTGTCGCCCAGTATGCGGATTTATTAGAAGAGGCGAAATTATCGCCACAATCTGCTGATATATCTGCGTTAGCACTATATCGCTATTTCTATCGCTCTGAAAAAGTCGAAGACAATGACATTATCATGTTAGTTGAAATCGATATTAAAACAGTGAACGCAAGTATTTTTGAAGAACATTATCCTTTATTGATGAGACATTTATTACAAGAGATGGAGGAAGACCACTGGACCGTTACGACAGATGAGTTACTACTGCAAGAAAAGCTGACATTTACTGGCGATCATACTGAAGTTTGGAATGGTCTTGAAGATGTTTATAATGAATTAGAAAAAGTGATGAGCTTCTATCGCTATACTTTAAATAAGGGTGACAAACTAGTAACAAAATTAGTAGTAACAGGTGATCATCCGTGGCTTTCTGCCATTATTGAAAATATGGTGAATCGTTTTGAAATTCCTGTTTTTGAATTAAAAGTGAACCAATCAGTTTCTAATAAGCCTATACCATCGAGTTTCCTTTTAAACATTGGTTTAGGATTAAAAGAGGTGTAAAAATGTTAGTAGAAATTAACCTCCTTCCTAAAAAAGAACCAAAGAGAAAGTCGCAATTGCTTTGGATTATCCTAGCTTTCTTGATTACTTTTTTATTAATAGGCTTATTTATCTGGCAGTATATGACTAAAAAAGCTGAATTAACGGCAACAGAAAACTCGTTAAAAATGACGACTAATCTGGTTGATACTTACAATCAGAAGTTAGAGAGGTACAAAAGTTCACAGTCTGTCCAAAGCCTTGAATCAGCAATCAGTTGGGCGAATAATCAATCAATGGATTATGTTCTTTTTCTGCAGGAATTAACAAAGAACTTGCCGGAAAGAGGTTTTATTCAGGAACTAAAGGTATCTGATGACCATAAGACAAACATGATTGTCCAGTTTGATACAAAAAGTGATGCTGCCTATTATTTAAATTCTTTGCTTGAAATTAGCTGGATAGACGAGGCGCTTTTGACGGAAGGAAAATCAACCGATGTACTTGAAAATAAAATTAGCGAACAAGTAAATCAAGCCATTGATATTTTAAAACAATCAGAAGTGGAACCTCGCTATTTTGCAAGCTACGAATTTGTCCTAAATAAAGCAAAGCTGCGAGATGAAATGGAAAAGCAAAAAGACAAAAATGAAAAAGGGGAGGATTCCCCATGAAATTAAGCGATCATAAGCCAATGATATGGTTTGCATTTAGCATTATTTTCCTCGCATTAGGAGCGATATATAGTTATTATTTCTATTTAATGCCTTTAAATAATGAACTAGCTATGAAAAAAACGGAGCTGCAAATGACAGAGCAGCAAGCGGATATTTTGGAATCCAAACTAAAATCGACTGGTTCAGAAACAAGTACGAATACTATCGAGTTGCAGAAAAAGGTACCGGTTAAACGCTTATTAGAACAGGCGCTTCTTGAAATAGAAAAAGCAGAAATTATTTCTGATTCGAATATACTAGAAATAAGTGTGAATGGATCTGACGTTGATGAAAATGTTACAGATGGAGAAGTTTCTACAGCAGATGAAGCAATCGATGATGCCAACAAGCAAGAAAATAGGGAAACAGATGAAAAGAAAAATACAGAAGAAATCATCCTCCCAAGTGGTATCCATCAAACAACAATCAATATGATAGGAGAGGCAGCTACTTATTTTGAACTAGAAAAATTCTTAGAAAAAATCCAATCCTCTCAGCGTATTATGACCGTTGATTCTTTAAATATTACTGGACCTAAAGAAATCATCGCCGTTGAAGAAAGTGATCAACAAATAGATTTTGAATTAACAGTGTCTGTATATTATTATCCGACATTAACTGATTTAATGGAGGATCTTCCGCAATTGGATCCACCAAAGGTATCTGAACGAAAGAATCCTTTTGATACTGGAACATTAGAAAATAGTAAAGATCAATAGAGGAACTGAAAAAAGAAGGTGGGTCTAGCGATGCTAAAAACTAGACTAAATAATAAGGGATTAACCTTGATGGAATTGCTTGCTGTGATTGTCATACTTGGAATAATAGCTGCAATAGCGATTCCCTCTGTCTTAAAAGTAATAGGAGATATGCGCGATCGAGCTTTTATTGCAAACGCATGGAATATGAAGGAAGCTACTGATTTTTATATTAAGGAAGCGACAACTAGTGGAGCAGATGCAAAGGAAAGAATCACTTACTTTGAACTTGTTGAAAGTGGGTATATGGGCACGTTTCATGATCCAGATACAGATCGAGAGTTAGTTCCATCAGATAAAAGCTATGTAACCATTCAAAATAACATAGCGATTGCTGTTTGTTTAAAAGGGGAAAATCGGAAGCTTTGTACAGAAGAAGAGGGAGTAGACCAAGCTATACAATATAACGATCTTTCTCCAAGTCAGATTGTGTCTAACAACAACTGAATTTGACGAAATCATTCTATAACAAGACGACAAAAGTCTTGTTATTTTTTTTTGCTTGTATGATAGGATTAACGAAATAAATGGAAATGGGGGTAGGACGAGTGAATGAAAAACCGGAGAATCGCAAAACGATAACGATTAAGATCAACGGAAATGACCGTCCATTCCAAAATAAGGACAATGACGACATGGTGGAGCGGAGTGAACCTTCTGTTTTTTATAAGGATCAAAATAGCGAAGGAAAAGAACAGGATATTTTTAAAGAAGAGTCTGCGGCTGGACAAGAAGCTGAATTTGAGGAAAGCTTTGATTGGATTTTGCCCGCATCAGAGGAAATTCCAGCAAAAAATAAAGAAAAAAGTATATTTAGCTTTCAATCGTCTGTAAATAAAAAGGACAAGCAACCATTCAAAAAAGGCAAAAAAGAGAAAGAGGGAAAGAAAAAGCGGTTGCCAAAGGAAGTAATTGCTTCTATTTTCTTTGCTGTATTTTTTGCTGTCATCTTAGGCACTAGCTTTGGATTTATTTTATTAAACATGGTAAGCAATGATCAAAGCAACACTACAAATGGAAAAATAGCAGCTTTGGCCAATGATTCTTCCGATAAACCTAAAAGTGGACAAGCTGTATCGACAACAGAAAGTGCTACCAAACCGGATATTACTACATATGTCCTTCAAAAGGGAGTTTTCTCTAATGTAGAGCGTGCGAAAAGCGAGCAGCAGAAGCTAACAGATGCAGGGAAGAAGAGTCAAATTCTTCCGATAGATAAGCAGCAGTTTCTTCTTGTTGGTGTTGTGAGTAATTTGGAGAATGCGAAAGCATGGCAGAAACAAGTAAAAGATACTTACGCAAAAGAGATGGTGTTTAGTGGCAATGAAGTGAAAAATGTCTCGAAAGAAGAGAAGGAGATTATTGAAGGATCGTCCGCTATCTATTCTGCCATTCTGCAAATGGTAACAAGTGTTCAATTTGATCAATCTATTGCAACGGAGGATAAAAATAAGCTAGAGAAGGCACTCTCTCTAGTCGACGAGAAAAAAACAGCCAAGTTTACTAATGAAAAAGTAAAAAAAATGGCAGCCTATCTTTTAGAAGGTGGTGAGCTTACCATAAAATTAAAGGAAAAGAGCAGCGAGAACGAAATAGCGGAAGTTCACCAGAAATTGCTAGACTATTTAGCTGTATATGTCTCATTATAATGGATTAGGGGAGCGCACTGTTTATTAAACGGTGGCTCCTTTTCTTTGTTTCAAAGGAAAGTTGATGGGGAATGGTACCCCATCTATACAGCTTCGAACGATTGACTAGAGTATAGATTATCTGCCGCAATACAACTAAATAGGCAAAAATATCTTTTGTATTAATTGTATAAATATTTCTACAAATTTCGTCATATTACATTTTATTTACTATTATATAAAATTTTTCGTTTCAAAATTGTATATCGGCGAATTCTTTGATAGGATTAATCTGTATCTCACAATTTGAAATAGTAGGTAGGTGTAATCATGTTAAAGCAAACCCTCATATTGGCCTCTTCTTCTCCTCGACGAAAAGAGCTCCTTGAAGAACTCCAAATACCATTTGTAATATCCAGTAGTAATGTAGATGAAAGTTTCGATCCTTCTCTTTCTCCTAATGAAATTGTCATGGAATTAGCGAGACGAAAAGTTGAAGCAATTTATGCTGATGAACAGTATCCATATATACTAGGTGCTGATACGATAGTATATCTTAATGGTGCGATATTAGGCAAGCCTGCTTCGCATGGGGAAGCGTTTCGTATGTTAAGAGAACTTTCTGGCAAAACGCATTCTGTCTACACTGGTGTCGCCATTATGGCAAATGGAATATGTTCCACATTTTATGAAAAAACAGACGTGTTATTTTGGGAATTAACAGATGAAGAAATACACGATTATTTAGACACCGGGGAACCATTTGATAAAGCAGGTGCGTATGGAATTCAAGGAGTAGGCAGAACGCTCGTGAAAGAAATTAAAGGAGATTATTTCACCGTAGTCGGTCTTCCGATTTCTCGAACGGTACGCGAATTGAAAGCGAAAGGCTTCAATATGCCTAAATAATTCAAAGGTCCCTTATTCTTTTCTTCCCAAAATCAAATGATAGGGAGGAACTAAGAAAGAATGGATTCACTATTAATAAGAGATTTTCCAAATGATGAACGACCAAGAGAACGTTTTATGAAACAGGGACCAAAAAGTTTAGCAAATCATGAACTGCTTGCTATCTTGATTCAAACAGGTTCCAAAAATGAATCTGTATTAACATTAGCGAACAAACTTTTAGTCCATTTTGATGGACTTCGCTTATTGAAGGATGCAAGTCTTGATGAGTTAAAAGAAATGAAAGGAATTGGAACGGCAAAAGCGATTCAATTGATGGCAGCAATTGAATTAGGGAGACGTGTTTCCAATTTAGAATTTACCGATCGATATTGTATTCGATCACCAGAGGATGCTGCCAAATATATGATGAATGAAATGAGATTTCTAACTCAGGAGCATTTCGTCTGTCTATATTTAAACACTAAGAATCAAGTCATGCATAAGCAAGTCATTTTTATTGGTAGTTTAAATGCTAGTATCGTCCACCCTAGAGAAGTATATAAAGAAGCATTTAGAAGATCTGCAGCTTCTATCATTTGTCTTCACAATCATCCATCAGGCGATCCATCCCCAAGCAGAGAGGATATTGAAGTGACAAAAAGATTAGTGGAATGTGGAAAAATAATTGGTATTGATCTGCTAGATCATATCATAATTGGGGAAAATAAATTTATCAGCTTAAAAGAAAAAGGGTATGTATGATACTGTTCTTTTTTGTAGATATAAGCTATAATATAATTTATGATTTTTTGGCTATTTATGTCTAAACATGACAAAATATAGATAAGTAACATTTAAAGGAAATTACAAAGAGGAGAACATCTACCTACTTTATAATATTGCATTAGTTTCAGAAAGGGAGATACATTTATGTTAGGTTTTGGAACAAGAGATCTTGGAATTGATTTAGGAACAGCAAATACGCTAGTTTATGTAAAAGGTAAAGGAATTGTACTAAGAGAACCGTCAGTTGTTGCACTACAAACCGATACAAAGAGCATTGTAGCGGTTGGTAACGATGCAAAGAATATGATTGGTAGAACACCAGGAAATGTTGTTGCACTACGTCCTATGAAGGATGGTGTAATTGCAGATTATGAAACAACAGCAACGATGATGAAATATTACATTAAACAAGCAACAAAGAATAAGGGCTATTTTTCTGGCAAACCGTATGTAATGGTTTGTGTACCATCAGGCATTACAGCTGTAGAAGAAAGAGCTGTAATTGATGCAACACGTCAAGCTGGTGCAAGAGATGCCTATACGATTGAAGAGCCTTTTGCTGCTGCTATTGGTGCTAATCTTCCAGTGTGGGAGCCAACTGGTAGTATGGTTGTTGATATCGGTGGTGGTACAACAGAGGTAGCTATTATTTCCCTTGGTGGTATTGTTACTAGTCAATCCATTCGCATTGCTGGTGATGAAATGGATGACGCAATCGTTAACTATATTCGTAAAACGTATAATTTGATGATTGGGGAAAGAACTTCTGAAAGCATTAAAGTGGAAATTGGCAGTGCTGGAAACCCAGATCAAATTGAAAACATGGATATTCGCGGAAGAGACTTATTAACAGGTCTTCCAAAAACAATTAAAATTACTGCAGATGAAATTTCGAAAGCGTTAAAAGATACAGTTGCTGCAATTGTTGATGCAGTCAAAGTAACGTTAGAAAAAACGCCTCCAGAATTAGCTGCAGATATTATGGATCGTGGTATAGTTCTAACAGGTGGTGGAGCATTGCTTCGTAATCTTGATAAAGTTATCAGTGAAGAAACAAAAATGCCTGTTGTGATAGCAGAAGATCCATTGGATTGTGTAGCTATCGGAACTGGTAAAGCTTTAGACCATATTCATTTATTCAAAAATAAAGCAAAAGATTCACGATAATTTTAGTAGAGGTGTAGAAGCATGCCACAGTTTTTTATGAATAAACGCTTGATTATATTGCTTGTTAGCATCATTATTCTCGTGGCATTAATAGGGTTTTCATTGAGTAATCGAAACAAATTAACCTGGCCGGAACAATTCGTAAAGGATACTACCGGCTGGGTTCAAACCCTTGTATCTAGACCTGCCCATTATGTGGTGGGTTTTGTTGATAATGTCCAATCCTTGCAAGATACATATAAAGAGAATAAAGAATTAAAGGCAAAGCTAGAGGAAAATGCTCAGCTTAAATATCAGGTTCAAGGTCTCAAAAAAGATGTACAGGCATTACAGGAAACATTGGAAGAAAAAGAGTCATTAAGTGACTACACACTTATGAAAGCAACGGTAATTCGGAGAAATCCTTCTCAATGGACAGAACTAGTTACCATTAATCGGGGAGATAATGACGGCGTAGAGAAAAATATGGCGGTTATAACTTCTGCTGGGTTAATAGGAAAAATAAAGTCAGTAGCACCTAATACTGCGACTGTGCAGCTGCTTAGTTCTGAAGATCCAGCTAATCGAATTTCTGCTTTTATTCAGTCAAAAGATGATGGTAAAAAGAAGAAAGAAAAATCCGAAGTTTTTGGGATTATTGCTGATTATGATAAAGAAACAAAGCAATTAATTATGACTTGGGAAGAAGTTCCTAATGGGTTGAAAGTGAAAAAAGGTCAGCTTGTTACAACCTCAGGTATGGGTGGAGTCTTTCCGAAGGGATTAGCTATTGGTACAGTAGATAAAGTAGAGCCAGATGAAAATGGACTGCAGAAGAAAGTATACATTAAGCCGGCAGCGGACTTCTATGATATTGAGCATGTAATGGTGGTAGACAGGGCAGCGTTATCTCCTAAAGAGGAAGAACAATGAGAAAAGTTTTAATTGGCTGTTTAATTTCCTTTATGTTTATTTTGGAGAGTGTATTTCTTGAGTTGCTCCCTACAGATCCTTTTGGGAAAAACTGGATTTTTGTCCCGTACTTTTTGCTCATTACTATCCTTTTCTTTTCTGTTTATGGAAATAGAAATGTTGGTGTCATATATGGCTTTGTTTTTGGACTACTTTTTGATATTGTTTATACAGAAATTTTAGGTATCTACTTTTTTACTTTTCCTTTTATCATTTATATTTTTAATAAATTGATGAAAATTTTTCATAGTAATATTGTTGTTGTATCTGTGATGAATTTACTCGCTGTTTCGGCACTGGAAATGATTGTGTATCAAATGATAAAAGTGATAAATTTGACAACGATTGATTTTGCGAGTTTCCTACATTTACGACTTCTACCGTCTTTAGGATTAAATCTTATTTTTATCATCATTGTCGCTTATCCTTATAAACGATTATTTGAGAAGTATGCAGCAGAGTTAAAAGAATGATATAGTTAGAATGCATGATAATAAATTTCAGGTTGGACATTAAGTTGTCAACAATCTGAAATTTATTTGATTAGTGACTATTTGTCTTTTGTTCTTTTTGAGAAGAAATATATTTAGCTCGAAAAGGAATTTTAAAAGCGTTTGTCGAATGATATAAAAAGGAATTAGAAATAAAGGTCTAAAGTCTTTAATGTTATATCATAGTGTTGGTGAAAGACACTTATTTAAAAAGTGAACGGAGAAGTAAAACATTATTTTTGCATGTGGAAACAGCATTTATGCAAAGCAGTAAATGCTTTAAGTTAAAGTGCCAACCATCTATCAAATTAAATTGTTGGATCGATTAGGAGACTTGTATCATCTAATAGACAGCATGATACTTGTTTAGAATCGATAGCTCTTCTTTATTTGATAAGGATGTTTGCGCTTTTTTATGCAAAGTGAGATTTATAAGTATAACGATATCCGAGCATTTGCGTCTTATATCTAAGGAACGATAGACTATTAGTATGGTGGATGAAATAGATGTATTATGTCTTTATGTCCAAGCAGGATAAAGAGACGCTTACGCTTTTCTTACAGAGGTGAACAACTTGAAATGAAAAAAAGGCAACTAGTAACAATTAAAGGAACAAAAAATGGGCTGAGTTTGCATCTATATGATAATTGTTCTTACGAGGATCTACTAAAGGAATTACAGTATAAATTGAATGAGAGCTCCAGTCTACATAATGAAAATCGAGACATAAAAGTGACAGTAGAGCTTGGAAATAGATATGTAACAGATGAACAAAAAGAAACCATTATTCATCTCATTCAGGAAAAACAAAATTTAACTGTTCAAGCGATTAATAGTAATTTAGTGACAAAGAAAGAAGCGGAGAACTGGCTAAAACAAAATGAATTGAAATCGATAACCAGTATTGTGCGCTCTGGTCAAGTTTTAGAGGTCCCCGGTGATTTATTATTAATAGGTGATGTGAATCCAGGTGGAAAAGTAATCGCCGGCGGCAACATCTATATTATGGGACAGTTAAAAGGAATAGCTCATGCTGGATATAATGGGAAGGATGACGCGGTCATTGCTGCGTCCGTTATGAAACCGACACAAATTCGAATTAGTCGTTTTATTGAGAGAGAGCTTGGAAATACCTCATCTGAAAAAACAAGAGAAATGGAATGTGCATATGTGAATGACAGTGTCATTAAGATTGATAGATTACAAGTATTACCACATTTAAGACCTAATTTGCTGAAATTGGAAGGAGGATATTAAGATGGGAGAGGCAATTGTTATAACATCAGGAAAAGGTGGAGTTGGAAAAACGACCACTTCTGCAAACATTGGAACAGCACTTGCGTTACAAGGGAAAAAAGTTTGTTTAATAGATACAGATATTGGCTTGCGAAATCTTGATGTCGTGATGGGATTAGAAAATCGTATCATTTATGATTTAGTAGATGTGGTGGAGGAAAGATGTAAAATTCATCAAGCGCTTGTGAAAGATAAACGATTTGATGATCTATTATATTTATTACCTGCTGCGCAAACGAGTGATAAAACGGCTGTACGACCAAATCAAATGAGAGAATTGGTTCTTCGCTTAAAGCAAGATTATGATTATATCATCATTGATTGTCCTGCAGGAATTGAACAGGGATATCAAAATGCAGTGGCTGGAGCGGATAAAGCCATTGTTGTTACGACTCCTGAAATATCTTCTGTTAGAGATGCAGATAGAGTAATTGGGTTATTGGAAAAAGAAGAGCAGATGGAACCTCCTATGCTTGTTATCAATAGAATTAGAAATCATATGGTGAAAAATGGCGATATGTTAGATATTGATGAAGTAACTAGCCATCTATCCATTGATTTATTGGGAATTGTAGCAGATGATGATGCGGTTATAAGAGCTTCTAACAACGGGGAGCCGATTGCTTTAAACCCCAATAGTAAATCTGCGATTGCTTACCGAAATATTGCAAGAAGAATTTTAGGCGAAACGGTTCCTTTGCAGCAGTTAGAAGAAGAATCAAAAGGCGTGTTTGCAAAAATTAAGACATTCTTTGGTGCTAGATAAATACAACGATTGTAAATTTATAAACTTGTATAAATAAGTCGGTTGCGAAACTGTTTTAAAATATGAACGAAACTTCTATCTGCTGATAGGAGATAATCGTAATAGCTGGCCCTGTAAAGAGTAAATTGATTCATGCGTAATCAATTTATTTCTTTACAGTTTTTTTATATCTCTACCATTCTTTTATTAGTGGCATAACTTATAGCTCCCTAACATAAATATAGGGTAAAGAGGACAAGTATGTTAGGGGAGAGGAGTATATGGGGTCAAGAAATGATGAGGTTAGAAAAAAAATCGAGAGAAGAAGAAAAGAACGGGCGAGAATAGAAAAAAATATTGATAACCGAGTGCTTTGGTCTGATGAAGAGGACAACTTCGATTATACGTTTTCATCAAAAGAGGAAAATTACCCTCCTAAAATTCACCCTTTATTTCGAAAAGATTTATTTATGTTGAAAATTTTAGGAGCAGCTATTCTTTTTCTTGCTGTTGCCATCATAGTAGACCATCCATCCACAAAAATAGCAAAAGTCGAAAATGCGATTAGACAAGCAATGTCGACAGAATTTAATTTTATGGTTGTTACAGATTGGTATGAAGAGAAATTCGGTAAACCATTAGCTTTTTTACCGGAACAAAAAGGAAAAGAACAAGATACAGAACAATTGCAACAATATGCTTTATCTGCTTCTGGTAAGGTATTAGAAGAATTTCAGAAAAACGGGCAAAGAATTGCGATAGAAACCGGAGTAGATACAACGGTACAATCCTTTAATGAAGGACAAATTACCTTTATTGGCGAGAAAGAAGGCTTTGGAAAAACTGTCGTTATTAAGCATAGTGATCAGAGTGAATCATGGTATGGCAACTTAGAAGAAGTGGATGTAAAGTTATATGAAAATATTAAAAAAGGAACAAAAGTTGGAAACGCTTCAAGATATGAAGGAGATGAAACATTAGGTTTATTCTTTTTTGCGATTAAGCAAAATGATGATTTTATCGATCCTTTACAGGTGATTGAAATTGAATAGGTTTCTTAGCGTTTTTAAGTACCTTCATATTCATCCACTATTATGGGTTGTCATTGCTATCGGGGTAATGACTGCCCATTTTTATGAATTATGCTTATTGTTTATGATTATTTTTATTCATGAATTAGGTCATGCGTTTGCTGCCGCATTTTTTTCGTGGAGAATAAAGAAAATATCTTTATTACCATTTGGCGGAGTGGCGGAAATGGATGAACACGGAAATCGTCCTTTGCGAGAAGAGGCAATCGTTATAATATCTGGACCTATACAGCATATTTGGCTGGTTGGATTAGGGTTTCTTTTATGGCAGTGGGGGATTTTCACAGAATCCTTGTATCATACCTTTATTCAATATAATTTCATGATCCTTTTCTTTAATTTGCTACCAATTTGGCCATTGGACGGTGGCAAATTGATGTTTCTTTTATTTTCCTTGAAAAATTCCTTTCCCAAATCTCATAAATATACGCTTTATTTTTCCATTGTTGGAACCTTAATCTTTCTGTTAATGGTTCTTATTATGATGCCGAAGAATGTAAATGCATGGATTATTATTAGTTTTTTAGTTTTTTCTATTTATTTTGAATGGAAACAAAGAAGGTTTCTGTTTATGCGATTTTTACTGGAACGATATTATGGGAAATCGACTGAATTAAGAAAGTTACTTCCTCTAGAAGTCCAAGAAGACGATTCCTTATTGGATGTGTTAGAGCGATTTCATCGAGGATGCAAACATCCGATTATTGTAAGGTCCAAGCGGAAAGAAAACACGATTTTGGATGAGAATGAGCTATTACATGTTTATTTTAAAGAAAAGAACGTAACGGCAAAAATAAAAGAAATACTATGCGTCTTATAAGATATACATAGTTAAAACGGTGATTACTGATGAGATCTCTTTAGTTAGAGTTTACTTGAAATTTGTCCAATAAATAGGTCCTTAAGTTTACTAAAACATTTCATCTAAGCTACAATAAAAGGATAACCAGAAAAAGAGGATGTATGATGTTGAATCAAGTAATCATTAATATAAAAACAAGAGAAAATAGATTTGCTTATCTAAAAGATGGGAAAGTAGAAAAAATATATGTCCAGCAGCCGCAATATAAAACAACTGTTGGAAATATTTATTTAGGACAAGTGACAAAGGTGATCCCAGGAATGAACGCTGCATTTGTAGAAATTGGGGAAGGCAAAGGAGCCTATTTGCCGAGAGAGAAAATGGCTTCATTTGTGCGGAGTGATGGAACTTTAGAGGAGAAAAAAAAGAAAAGTGTCTCATCTTATATAAAACAAGGAGAACGAGTATTAGTTCAAGTAATAAAAGATGCTGCTGGGCCAAAAGGTGCTAAAATAACGGGGATAATTGAGATTAACGGAGAGCATTTAGTGTATATGCCTTATGGGCGATATGTAGCGGTATCCAAAAAAATTCATTCTCATACTGCGCAAAAAGAGTTAAGAAGCATAGGGAGTCGTATAAAAACAGACAAAGAAGGCTTAATCTTTCGCACATCTGCAGCTAATTGTTCGGAAGAAACAGTAAAGGAAGAGCTCGAAGCATTACGGCAGGAATATAAGAGATTGGAACAAAAAGCTAGCCAAAAGAAAATAATGCTTGTCTATGAAAATGATGAATTTACTAAACAGTTGAATGTTCTCTTTAAACAAATGAAAGAGGGAGAAGTTATTGTGGATAGTCTTGAAGAGCAGAAAAAATGGCAAGCGATGTACCCCCATTTAACTGTTTCGTTTCATCAAGGAAATGAAAATTTATTTTCTTATTACCATGTCGAAAGGGAAATAGATAAAGCTTTGAAAAGAGTTGTTTGGCTAACAAATGGCAGCTATTTGATAGTCGATCAGGCTGAGGCGGCGACTATTATTGACGTAAATACAGGTAAATATGAAGGGAAACATCAGTTAGAGCAAACGGTCTTTCAAACAAATATACTTGCTGCAAAGGAAGCTGCAAGGCAAATTAAATTAAGAGACCTTTCTGGCATTATATTAATTGATTTTATTGATATGAAGAGCGAGGAAGAAAAGAAAGTGCTGGATATCCTGGAGAAGGAATTGCAATCAGATAATAGACAATCGAAAGTAATTGGATTTACTACACTAGGAATATTGCAGCTCACCCGAAAGAAAACGATGAAATCCTTATCCGAAACACTGCAAAGTAAGTGTGTGATTTGCGAAGGCACAGGCTTAGTGAATAGCGCAAGTAGTATGGCCTTTCAATTAGAAAGAGAGTTATGGGAATATCGCCATATGGATATCGAACTTGTGGAAGTTATCGTATCACAAGATGTCCATACTCTATTTACGGGAGTAGGAAATAAACATAAAAAACGATTAGAGGAAGTATTAGGCTTTATGATTAAAATGGAAATAGCTGAATTTCCAAAGCCGGATTATTTTATTCGAATGGTTAAATGATTCACCATAATGCTAATAATAGATAATATGATTGACAGTATCTTTTAAACATGTTAGTATTTTAATGTTGTTTGTAGCACCCGTGCTCTACAACCGCACATAGCAGGTAATTAAGCTTTTGCTTCGCAAAACGCCTGTCATTGGCGAGTCTTAGTCTATTAAGGAGGTGCAGTTTAATGTACGCAATTATTGAAACAGGCGGAAAACAAATCAAAGTTGAAGAAGGTCAAGCTATCTACATCGAGAAATTAAACGGTGAAGCTGGTGACACTGTTACTTTTGATAAAGTTCTTTTCGTTGGCGGAGAAAATGTAAAAGTAGGAAGTCCAGTTGTTGAAGGAGCTACTGTTACAGCTAAAGTTGAAAAACAAGGCCGTCAAAAGAAAATCATCGTTTTCAAATATAAAGCGAAGAAAAATTATCATAAAAAGCAAGGTCATCGTCAACCTTACACTAAAGTCGTTATCGAAAAGATCAACGCATAAGGTTGAATTTGTATGATCGAAATTACGATTAACAAATCGAATGATGGTCTCATTCATTCCTTTACGATAAGTGGTCATGCTCTTTTTGCGAATAGTGGGGATGATATCGTGTGTGCAGGAGTATCAGCTGTTTCTTTTGGAAGCATTAATGCCGTTATTTCTCTTACTGGTATTACACCCATTATAAAGCAAGGAAAGGATGGAGGTTTTATTTCTTGTACGATTCCTGGAAATATTCCGGCAGAGACAAGAGATAAAATTCAACTTCTATTAGAGGGAATGATTGTTTCTTTAGAAACAATTGAACGAGACTATGGAAAATACGTAACTATCACTTATAATTAAATAGGAGGTGGAACGAAATGTTAAGATTAGATCTTCAGTTTTTTGCATCTAAAAAAGGGGTAGGTTCTACTAAAAACGGACGTGACTCCATTTCTAAACGTTTAGGAGCTAAACGTGCAGATGGTCAATTAGTAACTGGTGGAAGCATTCTTTACCGTCAACGCGGTACAAAAATCTATCCAGGAGTAAACGTTGGTCGTGGTGGCGATGATACACTATTCGCAAAAGTTGACGGAATCGTTAAATTTGAGCGTCTTGGTCGTGATCGCAAACAAGTTAGCGTATACCCAGTAGCACAAGAAGCATAAGATAATGTTCAGATAGGCTGGCTCGTTTAGGGTCAGCCTATCTGTTTGTTAAGGGATAGATTTTTTTGATTAAGAATATATGTTGTGATCAGATAGGTGAAGGATGATTTCAACACTTAGACAAAAAGCAGGAGGGGCTTTTTGTCTAAGTGTTGAAAAATAGAGAGAAATCAATTGCTTTTTTGTATGCAATCAAGAAGGTTGCCTCTTATGTATATAGTTTGTTGTTACCACAGTCTTCATATACTTCGCTTTCAACATTTCTTGATCGAATCAATCCAAAATAACTTGGTGCATAAATTGGATAGAACTTTTAGAAAACGGGTATTTTTTAATTCATATTTTCCAGTAGTAAAAACCTAAAGTTCAAGTGGATATAATTGAATGGCTAACATGATGGAGTTATCGTTTTTGTTCATAGATGGTTCATTTTTTGTTATACTTACTTCAAGCAGTCTTCTAAGACTTAATAACCTTTGTAGGAGTACAAGAATGAATAAAGACTGGAATACGATAGAGTTTTTAAGACATGTTCGTCATGATTGGCTAAATAAAATTCAATTGATAAAAGGGAATTTGGATTTAAATAAACCGGATCGAGTGAAAGAAATTATTAATGATATTATTACAGAGACAAAACAAGAAGCTAAGTTATCAAATCTAGATATTCCACAATTTGCTACAAAATTATTAATCGCAAACTGGGAAAATTATTATTTTCGATTGGAATATGAAGTGTTGGCCGAAGAAAAATGTCAAGGGACAGAAGATGAAATACTTGCCAAATGGACAACCTTATTTTTCCAGACGTTAAATCAATATAGCAAACCCTTTGCAGATAATCATTTATACATCTCCATTCATTCCATGGTAGAAGGATTTCGTTTGTATGTTGATTTTAACGGAGAGCTGCTAGATAGTGAATCTATGTTTCAATTTCTTCATCAACCTTTTTCTCATTTGAAATTGGAAAATATTGAAATGAGAAAAGAAGAACTCCTATTTGAAGTTTGGATGGATAGAGAGCAAACAGGTAAATAATAAGAAGGACTTGTTTGCAATAGCATAAAAGAAAATTGTGATTTTTAGAAAAAATAGCTGCAAATGTTTGTAGGAATAAAATAATTAGTCCTTCTAGTGAGGAGAGCAACCCTCCTTTCATAAGGATTAGTCCTTGTTCACTATTAGACAAGTAAGCTGCTTATGTTTTTCTTAATAGGAGGAAATAAATTTATGTTTGTGGATCAGGTTAAGATTTATGTGAAGGGCGGAGATGGCGGAAATGGTATGGTAGCCTTTCGCCGAGAAAAGTTTGTTCCAAAAGGTGGCCCAGCTGGTGGCGATGGTGGAAAAGGTGCAGATGTAATATTCCAAGTAGAAGAAGGTCTGCGTACTTTAATGGATTTCCGATATCAACGTCATTTCAAAGCACCTCGCGGAGAGCATGGAATGTCAAAAAATCAGCATGGTCGCAATGCCAAAGATATGATTGTCAAGGTTCCGCCTGGTACAATCGTTGCAGATGCGAATACAAAAGAAGTTATTGCGGATTTAACTGAACATGGCCAACAAGCAGTAATTGCACGTGGCGGTCGTGGAGGAAGAGGAAATTCTCGTTTTGCAAGTCCATCTAACCCTGCCCCAGAATTATCGGAAAATGGGGAACCAGGTCAGGAAAGAGATGTTACTCTGGAGTTAAAGGTATTAGCAGATGTTGGTTTAGTTGGATTCCCAAGTGTTGGTAAATCTACATTGCTGTCTGTTGTATCTGCTGCCAAACCAAAAATAGCTGACTATCATTTTACAACAATCGCTCCTAATTTAGGAATGGTGGAAACAGAAGATAATAGAAGTTTTGTTATGGCGGATTTGCCGGGGTTAATTGAAGGAGCTCATTCGGGTATCGGATTAGGTCATCAGTTTCTTCGTCACATTGAACGTACAAGAGTTATTGTCCATGTGATTGATATGGCTGCTATTGAAGGCAGAGACCCATATGAGGACTATGTTACGATTAATAACGAGCTTCAGGAATACAATATGCGCTTATTAGAAAGACCACAAATTATTGTTGCTAATAAAATGGACATGCCAGATGCAGAAGAAAACCTTAAAGTATTTAAAGAAAAATTAGAGGAAGACTATCCAATTTTTCCAGTGTCCGCTTTAACTAGATCAGGTCTGCGTGAACTTCTTTTTGCAATTGCGGATAAATTAGAGAATACTCCTGAGTTCCCATTAGAGGAAGTAGAAGAGGAAGCAGGTATTCACCGCGTTGTTTATAAACATGAAGTAGATGAGCGTCAATTCTATATTACAAGAGATCCTGATGGTAGCTTTGTTCTTTCAGGTGAAGGTATTGAAAAGCTATTTAAGATGACAGATTTCTCTCGTGATGAGTCTGTTCGCAGATTCTCTCGTCAAATGCGCGGCATGGGCATCGATGAAGCATTACGTCAGCGTGGCGCTAAAGATGGAGATACTGTAAAGTTAATGGAATATGAATTTGAATTCATTGACTAAGAAAACATGGTTTAAAAAAGATGAAAGATCTTCCCTCTCGTAAAAATAAATAATACGAGAGGGCAGTTTCTCATACGGAATAGAATGACTAAATCGAAATGTCTAGTTCTTATAAACCAGAGTTATTTCTATCATACATATTAAGTATCCGTTATACCTTATAGGGGTGAGCAGATGAAACAAAGTAAAATAGATCATAAATTTTTTATTGTAAGAGAAGATGTACTATCAGAGGCAATGCGCAAAACCCTAGATGCTAAAGAGCTCTTAGAAAGAGGAAAAGCAGAATCTGTCCATGAGGCAGTAAAAAAGGTAGACCTAAGCCGAAGTGCGTTTTATAAATATCGTGATACAATCTTTCCTTTCCACACAATAGTGAAAGAAAGATTGATTACGTTATTCTTTTATATTGAAGACCGATCGGGTACCTTGTCTAAATTGCTAAGTGTTGTTGCTTCTGCTGGATGCAATGTACTGACAATCCATCAAACGATTCCGCTGCAAGGAAGAGCCAATGTAACACTGTCGTTAAATACCGCAGAAATGGAAATATCCATTGATATGTTGTTAGAGCGATTGCGTATGCTTGAATTTGTGGAGAAAGTGGACGTTTTGAGTACGGGCGCATAAAAAGTCATTTATTTATAAGGAGACCCTGTTGTTTATTAGGAAGATGACTTTTTCAGTCAATCTTCTTTTTATAAAGATTAAATTCAGAATAAATAATTTTTTTTGGAGGAGAAAGAAGTGAAAGTAGGCTACTTAGGTCCAAAAGCAACATTTACAAATATGGCGGTAAATCAGCAATTTCCTGGGGTGGAATCCATTCCTTTTCTAACCATTCCCAATTGCCTCGATGCTGTGATGGAAGATAAAGTGGATGTTGCTTTAGTTCCGGTTGAGAACACATTAGAAGGATCGGTCAACATTACATTAGATTATTTAATACATGAAGTATTTTTACCTATTCATGGGGAAGTGACGGTTCCGATAAAACAACATATAATGGTTCATCCATTCCGGGAAGACACATGGAGAGAAATTGAAGTAGTCTATAGTCATTCCCATGCAATTGCTCAATGCCATAAGTTTCTACATACAGAATTAAACGGGATTGCTTGTGAGTATATGACGTCAACAGCAGCAGCAGCACAGTTTGTTAAAGAAAATCCGCATATCAACGGGGCTGCTATTGGCAATTTGCTAACAGCTGAAGAATATGGTCTGAAGATTGTAAAACATAATATTCATGATTCAATGAATAATCATACTCGTTTTCTCATTTTATCGAAAAATCCTGTACATTATTCAGCAACAACAAGTCAACTGGTTGGTCATAAAACAAGTCTTATGGTCACTTTGCCTGCCGATCGTTCTGGTGCTCTCCATCAAGTATTGTCTGCCTTTGCATGGAGAAAACTAAACTTAGTGAAAATTGAATCAAGGCCAACAAAAACTGGATTAGGGAATTATTTCTTTCTTATTGACTTAGATAGAAAAATGGATGATGTATTAATACCAGGTGCTATTGCAGAATTAGAGGCAATAGGCTGTGAAGTAAAGATACTGGGGAGTTATCCTTATTACATGACGGAATAGATAGAACCACTATACGAAGAATGACAAAAAATCACTAATGACGATTAAAGTCTTAGTGATTTTTTGTCATTTACGTTAAGCTTCTTCTTCCATTAAAAAATCTGCTTTTCGTAAAGCTTCTTCTGCCTCTAGTAATGTATCAAGGGATGGTGCGGTAATGGTATGCAGATGAATACCTGCCGTTAATTCAGATAAATAAGCAGCATTTGTATGCTTAATTTTCTTCATAAATTGTTTCACTTCTTTTCGATTAGAGACGAGGATGGAAGCCGTCAAATCGCCGTATACTGGATGTTCAATTGTGACATCCTTAACAGTTACTCCATTATCAACAAGGATATTTAACTCTTCCTCCGTTTTTTCTGGTGGATGATTACACGCAATAATTCTTTCGTAGAGCATCGGTTTTGATTCTTGTAAATATAAATAGCCTTGACTAGTTGCCAAAATTGGTTCATTTTTCGCCTTTAGCAGTGTAATATCTCCAACAATTATTTGTCTACTAACATTTGTCAATTTTGAAAGTTCACTGCCGGTATAAGGTCGATTTTTCTCTTTTAGTAAAGTAAGAATATAAGCCCTTCTTTCTTCACCAAGCATTTTTTTTGATTCAGTCATCCAATCTCTCCTTTTGTTGCAGTTACTCTGATTAGAAAGCTTCCTTTTCTTTATCTGCTTTTTCTGTTATCTCCGGTAAAGGTAACAACACAAATTTATTTGGCATTTACTTTAAAAATAGTGGCAGTTAGCCTGTTTCACTTGAAAGGGAGAACTCAGTATTTATTTTTCTTTCTTTCTATTTTACCAAAAGAATATCTAAATGAATAAACCAATTTATTTTTATAAATTAATGGCGAAAAGAAGGACAAAGATCTGGGCAATCTTTGTACGACCAGAACACATATTTTGAAAAAAAACGCATAGATTTTTGAATAGAATGATAACCATTTTGCAGTGTGAACATAGACTATATGGACATATGCATAGGAGGGAATCTATAGTGAAGATCCATATTGTTCAGAAAGGGGATACTCTTTGGGAAATTGCCAAAAAATATGGGGTGAATTTCGAAGAGTTAAAGTCGTTAAATTCCCAATTGACTAATACTGATATGATTATGCCTGGCATGAAAATTAAAGTCCCTACTTTAGGAGGGAGTATAAAGAAAGAAGCTCCTCAAATGGGATCAAAAAAAGAAATGCCGATTACGATGGAACCAATTGTGAAAGAAGCACCGAAAAAAGAAATGCCAGTAAAAGAAACACCAAAAAAAGAAGCGCCAAAAAAGGAAATGCCCAAAAAAGAGATACCAAAAGAGAAACCATTTACACCAAAAATGCCTGCTCCAATCATTCCCGAAATTGATATAACGAATTATTATTCCATGAATATGACTAATGTTGATGTGGATATTGATGTGGAAATGAAAGAAAAACCGGCACCGGTAAAACCGACACCAGTAAAACCGGCACCAGTAAAACCAGCACCAGTAAAACCGGCACCAGCCAAACCAGCACCAGTAAAACCAATGCCAGCCAAACCAGCACCAACAAAGCCTGAACCAACACAACTTGCACCTGTTTTGCCAAATCAAGAACCAGTTCAAAAAGATGTATGTCCACCCATTGTCCCTTATCAGCCTTATTGTTATGAAGTATCGCCAATGATGCCAGGTAGCGGTTTTCCTCCAGGGGTTTGCCCTCCTGAAGGAGTTCCGGTTGAACAAGTTGCATCCCAAGTTTATCCAACATTTCCTGGAGTAGAATTTACAGAAAAACACCATTGGGAAGAGTCTTCCTCGTCCTATTCTGCTTTTATAAATCAGGCGCCTTCCCATGTTAATCAGATACCACAGGAAAATAGTCAAAAACCATGGGCTCAGTTTAGTCAGATGCCTATAGAGAATGAACCTACTTCCCATGTAGCTGGTGCAGCTCAAAAACCAAATGTTGCGCATAAACCAAATGCACCTACGCACACAGCGGTTCATCCGACTATTACTCTTCCTGTTAAAGAGGATTGTGGTTGTGGTCCATCATTCCCTACAGCAAGCAATTTTCAAGTAGATGGAATGATGAAAGGAGCCACTTCTGGAAAAGGAGGAATGCCACAAGGATTCGACCCACAAATGGGAGGACATCCAATGGGTGGAGGATTCGACCCAGGAATGGGAGGAATGCCACAAGGATTCGACCCACAAATGGGAGGACATCCAATGGGTGGAGGATTCGACCCAGGAATGGGAGGAATGCCACAAGGATTTGGCCCAGAAATGGGAGGATATCTAATGGGTGGAGGATTTAATCCAGGAAAAGGAGGAATGCCACAAGGATTCGACCCACAAATGGGAGGACATCCAATGGGTGGAGGATTCGACCCAGGAATGGGAGGAATGCCACAAGGATTCGACCCACAAATGGGAGGACATCCAATGGGTGGAGGATTCGACCCAGGAATGGGAGGAATGCCACAAGGATTTGGCCCAGAAATGGGAGGACATCCAATGGGTGGAGGATTTAATCCAGGAATGGGAGGAATGCCACAAGGATTTGGCCCAGAAATGGGAGGACATCCTATGAGTGGAGGGTTTAATCCAGGAATGGGAGGAATGCCACAAGGGTTTGGTCCAGAAATGGGAGGACATCCAATGGGTGGAGGTTTTAATCCAGGAATGGGAGGAATGCCGCAAGGGTTTGGCCCAGAAATGGGAGGACACCCAATGGGTGGAGGATTTAATCCAGGAATGGATATGAGAGGAGTGCCACAAGGATTTGGCTTAGAATTAGGAGGCTATCCGATGGCGGGAGGATTCACTTCAGGAATGGAAATGGGAGGACATCCGATAGGATATCAACCATCTATAAATCAATCTCCGTATCCTCAAGATGCTGTTGGAAATACGCCAATCTCATATACAACGGAAAATTATGGTGCAGATCAAGAAGCGCCATCATATGAAGGTAGTAGTATGGCGCAGCCAGTTTCTACAGACGTGACATCACCTGTATATGGACCGGGAGGGAATGCTCCAGTATTCACACCGCCTTATAATCCTACTATTGGGCAGCCGCCATTTATGAATCCATATGGCATGAATCAAGGTACTCCATTTGGAATGCCAAGATACCAAGAGGATGAAAGCAGTGATCTATGATTTTTATCATAGAGGGGACGATACTTTTTTTTATCGTCTCCTTTCTTTATTAGAAAAAAAAATACCAATCCAAATTATCGAATTAAACAGGATTAGAAATGATGTATATCTAATAAAAACGAAGCAATATTGGATAATTTTAAAAGGGTACAATAGTTATCAAAAACTCAAGGTTCAAGTTGCTTTTACAAGAGCACTTAAACAAGAAGGTTTTACACAGACATATCAATTTTATGATTTCGATGATGAGCCAATCATTATCGATAATAAAGTGTATGGGCTGATTGAATATCTTCCCCCTCATAGAGATACTTTTTCCTATCATAGTAAGCGGAATAGAAGGGAAGCACTTCAATTATTGGAACATTATTATTCGGTTACAGAGCGACTGGTAGAAATATATAAGTATATCTTGCCAACTTTTCATTTAATAAAGAAATTTGAACAAAGGCTAGAAGAATTTCGAGGGAATTTACTAATTATTGAGCAATATATAAAAAAAGACATAGCGGAGGAAATAATGGAATGGGCTGATTATTCATTTGGTTTAATAAAAAAACAAATGGACTACTTGGACACAACCCCAAACGTAATCATACATGGGGATGTTGCTCATCATAATTTCTTACGAGTTAAGAATAATGAATTATACTTAATTGATTTTGATTTAATAAGTATTGGTCCACGAATTGCTGACTATTTACAATTTGCTAATCGCATTCTCCCTGATATAGGATGGTCTTTACAAGATTTACAAAAAATGCAAGTATATGCCGATCTTTTTAAAGATAAATGGTTTTTAACAGCTTTAATATATCCGACAGATATTTTGAGGGAATGGAATAGAATAATCAGAAATAAAGATGTAAATAATGACTTCTTGTTAGATCAAGTACAATTACTAACAACTAATCAATATAAAAGGAGGAAGAAGTTTTATCAAAAACTTCAACAACTCGTAGGAACATAAGACATGAAAAAGACTGGCTAGACTTTACAGTATGTTTCTTTCCAAACAGTAGAAGATAAAAGAGAGCAAGGATATTGCTCGAGATTTACATGAAGGGGAGAATTCTACTATGCGTAAAGTTAAACTAGTTGCTCCAGTTCTGTTGACACTGTCTTTTGGATTGACAGGTTGTGGTGTAAATGAGGATGAGACTGCTGATCGAAATCGCCTTAATAATACTAGGCCGATTGGATACTATTCAAATGAACAGCATGAAGGAAACAATGGCGTCGGCAATACAGATAACGATGGACCAATTACAGAAATGATGGACCATACTTTTGGGGATGAAGGCAATAGAAATGGATCGAATGTTCGAAATGTAAACAATAGAAACGGAACAAACGTTAGAAATATAAATAATCGCAACAATGATCATGATAACGTAAATACAAATGATCGGGATGAAAGAGTATCCTATGACACGGAATTAGCTGAAAAAATATCCGATCGGGTTACTAAAATGGATAATGTTAAAAATGCACGGACGCTTGTTTATAGAGAGAACGTTTTAGTTGCATTGGAAGTTGAAAACACAAAGAATATAGCCAAAACAAAAGCGCAGGTAAAAGACAAACTAAATGATTTACTAAATGGAAGAGATATTTCAGTCGTCACAGATAGAGGAGTATTTAACAGTATAGAAGATATAAATCGTTCGATTCGAAATGGTCAGCCGCGACAAACGATTAACAATAATATTGAAAATATTTTTCAGGATTTAAATCCTGCAAGAGATAACAGATAAAATAAAAACTAACTTTGAGTGGAATAAACCACTTGGAGTTAGTTTTTATACATTTGTTCTTTATAAGGAACATATTAAAAAAAGTAGACAAGATTCACCCAAATTATAAAAGAAGAAAAGAATGAATACTAACAGAAAAAAGAAAGAAGGAAAAGAAGGTGTTCTATATAATGAATTAGTTGTTGTAATTATAAAAGAAAAGATGTATACTTTATAATGAAAAAAACATTCGTTATAAAGAACTATCAGAGAATTAGTTAAAAGCCGAAAATGGCGGAGGGATATATGGTGAGAGTGCTAATCGTAGGTGGACAAGAGAATAAAATTAGATATGCTCTAATGCAAGAACTTTCAAACAAGCAAATTTATCATATAGTAGCTGATCAAGCAAATGATAATAGTATCCTTACCTCTCTAGTTCAGCATCAAGTACACACTTTCTTAAACACGATGGAATTAGCAGGTTTAATGGCAAAGTATCAAATCGATTGTGTAATTGACTTATCGAATGAGCCAATTATATCAAACAAAATGAAAGACTCCTTTGAACAGTCAGAGAAGAATATTGGCCGTACGATTGAAGTACTGGAAGCATGTGTGGAAGCTAAAGTAGAAAAAATTATCTTTCCATCTACCATAGCAGTTTATGGGGACTTGGAAGGAGTGATCACAGAGGATATGACTTTACAACCAGTACTATTTGAAGGATTATCGAAGAAGATAGTGGAAAAATACATACAAAATTATCATACATTATATGGTCTTTCTTATACGATTTTAAGATTTCCTATTCTTTATGGAGAATATTCCTTCCATAATCAGAATGACAATATAGTGGAAACAACAATCAAAAATGTGCTAGAAAATCGCCCGTCTAATTGTTTTAAAGATGGAGAACATAAGAAGCATTTCCTATATATTAGTGATGCTGTTAGAGCCTTTGTTTCTAGTTTAAATAAAGGCGGGAATGAAATTTTTAATATTTGTCCAATGGAAAAATACTCGATGAAAGAAGTTGTCTCTATTATTCAGTCGTCGATAAAAGAGGATTCTCTCCCTCACAAGGGTTTGAAAGAAGGAGAGAAAAGTAGAATTTCAATAAAGAAGGCACAAGTCCATCTAGGATGGCAGGCACAAGTGCCGTTTTTAAAGGGGATTCGTTTAGCGATAGATAATATAAAAATAGGCACCAAAAAAGAAAAATGAACTATTGAATAGGATTCTTCAATAGGAAAAGAATATGCAAACTGGAGTGAGGTACTACAATACGTTATGAGAGAATCCTCCGGAATAAGATTGCTATAAATTAGGAATGAAATTATTTTTTATGGTGAGAATAATAGAGAGTAAGGTTGTTTTAAAACCAAGCTTTAGATTGACAGTACCCTATTTCCTTGGAAATAAAGCTACTGTTGTGAGTAATGTGAAGAGGTGGTTATAATGAAAACCAGATTCCTTTTATTTTCAACTGTTCTTCTTGTCAGTATTCTTACTGTCTTTTTATCTAATGGACAAGTATATGGAAAGACTGGAAGCGGTGTCTCTCAAAATGAGAATCCTAAAAAGTTGGAAGTCGTATTGCAAAGGATTTATTTAGACGGAGAAATGAGTGAAGAAACAATAGAAGAGACAGTATGGTCGATGGAAGATTTCTGGTCAAAGTATGATAAATGGCAGCTGGTAGATATGACAAGCAGGGAGCTTGTTTTTAAACAAGAAGTTGATGATATATCACCATTGTTGAAAACAAATGGTTATTTTGGTATTAATGAAGAAGGGATATTAACCATTTATAATGGAAAACCTGCTGAAGAGAACATTATTCAGTCCTTTTTCCAGATTGATCTGAAGAAACTGGAATCGAAACAACATGAAGATTTACAAAAAGGGATTCCGATTAAATCAAGAGATCGCTATGTTAAAGTACTAGAAACCTTTAAAAACTTAACAACAATTGAAACTACTAATTAAGGAATTGGCAGTGAACAGAGGAAGCACAATGAAATGTGTCGAATCTGCTCACTTTTTTTGTTTTTTTGTAAGAATATTATGAAAAACATCTATAATAGCAGTTCTACAAAATAGTATGATAAAATAAGGGCTAGGATTTATCCCACACTCAAGGGGCACGGAGCCCTATTTATGGAAGTTTTCTTTATAAGGGAGAGAAATTAATTTGTACGAATATATAAAAGGGAATGTAGAATTTGTTGGACCAGAATACATCGTAGTGGAGAATAATGAGATTGGTTATCAGATTAAAACACCTAATCCATTTTCGTTTTCTGCTTTTTCAGGTAGTAAGATTACTGTATATACATACCATTATGTTAGAGAAGATAATATTAGCTTATACGGTTTTCGTTCGCAAGATGAAAAAGCTTTATTTACAAAGCTCCTTAACGTTTCAGGAATTGGTCCTAAGGGAGCATTGGCTATACTTGCATCTGGAGAACCGAGCCAAGTAATATCCGCCATTGAAGCGGAAGATGAAGTATTCCTTGTGAAGTTCCCTGGTGTTGGCAAGAAAACAGCAAGACAAATGATTTTGGATTTGAAAGGAAAATTAGCAGAGTTTATGCCAGATTTCTCTCCGGATCTATTTACAGTAGATAAGCATGTAGCGAAAGCAGAAAGTGATTCAGCAATGGATGAAGCGATGCTTGCTTTAACTGCACTTGGATATTCGGAGAAAGAAGTCAAAAAAATTATCCCACATTTAAAGAAGGAACAGTTAACAACAGATGGTTATATCAAACTGGCATTAAAGCTTCTTTTAAAAAGATAAGTGTGGTTCAACGAATTAATTTTGGATAAACGACTATCTAGAAGAAAGGAGTGAATGCTATGGATGATCGAATTATTTCAAGTGAAGCAGATAATCAAGATTTATCATTTGAAAAAAGTCTTCGACCCATTCAATTACAGGAATATATTGGGCAAGATAAAGTAAAAGAAAATTTAAAAGTGTTTATTGAAGCGGCTAAATATAGAGAAGAAGCTCTCGATCACGTATTGTTATATGGCCCACCTGGATTAGGGAAAACCACACTTGCTACGATTATTGCTAATGAAATGGGAGTTAATATTCGAACAACTGCTGGTCCAGCAATCGAAAGACCAGGTGATTTAGCAGCAATTTTAACTGCCTTAGAACCAGGTGATGTGTTGTTTATTGATGAAATACATCGCTTGCCGCGAGCTATTGAAGAAGTCTTATATCCTGCAATGGAAGATTACTGTTTAGACATTGTAATAGGCAAAGGTCCTAGCGCTCGGTCAGTCCGGCTAGATTTACCTCCATTCACGCTTGTGGGTGCGACAACCAGAGCTGGTTCCGTTTCTGCACCGTTAAGAGATCGTTTTGGGGTTCTATCTAGATTGGAATATTATGAGGTAGATCAACTCAAAGATATTGTTTCCCGAACAGCAGATGTACTTCAAATTGGAATAGAGGACCTTGCCGCATGGGAAATTGCTAGACGTTCAAGAGGAACACCTCGAATTGCGAATCGCCTTTTACGAAGAGTGCGGGATTTTGCACAAGTAAAGGGTGATGGAATGATAACGAAAGAATTGGCAGATCATTCCCTTGAACTTTTGCAAGTAGACCGTTTAGGGTTAGATCATATTGACCATAAATTATTACTAGGAATGATTTATAAATTTAAAGGTGGACCTGTAGGATTAGAAACCATTGCTGCTACAATTGGAGAAGAAGCACATACGATTGAAGATGTCTATGAACCATATTTGCTGCAGATTGGTTTCTTGCAGCGAACTCCTAGAGGAAGAAGTGTCACCCATCTTGTTTATGAACATTTAAATATAAAATTGGATTGAGGAAACATCTAAATAATAAAAAAGAATATGCGAAATGAAGGACGAAAACAATGAATGACATTCCTAAGTATATAATGACTATTGGTGTGATTGTATTTCTTATTGGATTAGTAATGCAGTTAGTCCCGATTGGAAAACTTCCAGGTGACATTTTGATAAAAAAAGAGCATTCAACTTTTTATTTTCCGATTACAACTTGTATTGTGATTAGTATTATTTTATCTTTAGTTTTTTATTTTATTGGGAAATTTCGCTAAAAAATGATTGTATAAAAGAGAATAGGTGGATAGACATGAAAGTAGATTTATTTGATTTTCATTTACCAGAAGAATTAATTGCGCAAACTCCATTAGAGGATCGTACAAGCAGCAGACTCATGATCGTTAATAAAGAAACTGGCGATTTAGAACATCGCAAATTTAAAGATATATACGAGTATATTAATCCTGGAGATTGTTTAGTATTAAATGATACAAGGGTATTGCCAGCAAGATTACATGGCGAGAAAGAAGATACTGGAGCACATATTGAAGTATTATTGCTGAAGCAGCAAAAAGATGACATGTGGGAAACACTTGTTAAGCCGGCAAAAAGAGTTAAAGAAGGTACCGTAATTTCCTTTGGAGATGGAACACTAAAAGCGGTTTGTGTAAAAGAGTTGGAACACGGTGGTCGTATTCTTGATTTTCAATATGAGGGCATTTTTTATGAAATCTTGGATCAACTCGGCGAGATGCCGCTGCCTCCTTATATTAAAGAAAAACTAGACGATCAGGATCGTTATCAAACTGTTTACGCGAAGGAAAGGGGATCTGCAGCAGCTCCAACAGCAGGGCTCCATTTTACGACAGAATTGTTAGATGCGCTGAAAAAGAAAGGTGTACATATTGCCTTTATTACTCTGCATGTCGGTCTAGGCACTTTCCGGCCTGTAAACGTCGAAGATGTAGATAAGCATGAAATGCATGCTGAGTTTTATCAGCTTAACAAGGAAACAGCTGCTTTATTAAATAAAGTAAGAGGTCAGGGCGGACGAATAATTTCTGTAGGAACAACCTCAACTAGAACACTTGAAACAATTGCTGCTGCGAATAATGGTGAATTTGTAGAAAGCAGTGGCTGGACAAGTATCTTTATTTACCCTGGATATGAATTTAAAGGAATTGATGGCATGATTACGAATTTCCATTTGCCTAAATCGACGTTAATTATGCTAGTAAGTGCACTGGCAGGAAGAGAGAATGTACTTCATGCTTATGAAACAGCAGTCAAAGAAAGATATCGTTTCTTTAGTTTTGGCGATGCAATGTTTATACAATAGTAATAGATCCGCATGATAGGGTTTATCAATTGCTTGAGTTTCGTAGTAATATTCATTAGAATAATATAGTTGATTCTATTGCTTTTTTGTTAATAGATATTTTTCATTAAAAATGGAAGTGAATTATGAATCTCGAGGAAGATTCACTTTATATGAAGGAGAAAATAATTTGACAGCAATACGTTATGAATTCATAAAAACTTGTAAGCAAACAGGCGCCAGATTGGGGATTGTGCATACACCTCATGGATCTTTTGAAACGCCGGCTTTTATGCCAGTTGGAACGTTAGCAACAGTAAAAACAATGGCTCCAGAAGATTTAAAAACGATGGGAGCAAATATCATTTTAAGTAATACGTATCATTTATGGCTAAGACCAGGTCATGACATTGTAAAAGAAGCGGGCGGGCTTCATAAATTCATGAATTGGGATAAAGCGATATTAACGGACTCTGGCGGATTTCAAGTTTTTAGTTTAAGTGATTTCCGCAAAATTGAGGAAGAAGGTGTACATTTTCGTAACCACTTAAATGGGGATAAATTATTCCTTTCTCCAGAAAAAGCAATGGAAATCCAAAATGCATTAGGGTCAGATATTATGATGGCATTTGACGAGTGTCCGCCATACCCAGCAGAATATGATTATATGAAGAAATCAGTGGAACGTACTTCTCGTTGGGCAGAACGCTGCCTAAAGGCACATAATCGTCCAGAGGATCAAGGTTTATTTGGTATTATTCAGGGTGGAGAATACGAAGAACTTCGCAAACAAAGTGCAAGAGACTTAGTTTCTTTAGATTTACCTGGCTATGCAGTCGGTGGATTATCAGTTGGAGAACCTAAGGATGTGATGAATCGTGTCCTCGAATTTACAACACCATTAATGCCGGATAATAAACCGCGTTATTTAATGGGAGTAGGTTCACCAGATTCATTAATCGATGGTGCGATTCGTGGGATTGATATGTTTGATTGTGTGTTACCAACTAGAATAGCAAGAAATGGTACGGTGATGACAAGTGAAGGCCGTCTTGTTGTGAAAAACGCTAAATATGCTAGAGATTTTGGACCTTTGGATCCAGATTGTGATTGCTATACTTGTAAAAATTATAGCCGGGCATATATTCGTCACCTTATTCGATGTGACGAAACATTCGGAATAAGGCTTACATCTTACCATAATCTATATTTTCTGTTAAACTTAATGGAGAATGTCCGAGACGCAATCAGAAACGACCGTTTAGGAGATTTTAAAGAAGAGTTTTTCGAACGTTATGGATTTAATAAGCCGAACGCTAAAAACTTTTAATAGAGAATTTGAAAGGAGGGGAAATATAGATGGGAAATTTAGCTGGTTTACTACCGTTTATTTTAATGTTTGTACTATTCTATTTCTTGCTTATCCGTCCACAGCAAAAGCGTCAAAGAGCTGTGCGTGATATGCAGAGTAGCTTAAAAAAAGGGGACAAGATTGTCACGATTGGCGGCATGCATGCTACAATCGATGCAATTGATGAAGGAACGGTTGTGTTAAAAGCAAAAGATGGTTCACGCCTGACATTTGATCGTAATGCAATTCGTGAAGTCGTAGAATCCTCTGCTGCAGTAGCTAGTCCAACATTAGAAAAAACAGAACAATAAGTAAAAAAAGTGCAGTCTTAAAAAATAAGACTGCACTTTTATATTTTATTTGAAGTATTTTTGGTTAGTTATTTTTGGAAAGATTTACCCCTAATATCCCTCCCATCATACAAATAAGGGTATAACATACATGATAAATGGTTTGTTCTATCGTAAATAGTTGGTCTGAGCCTAAAAAGGAAAATAAAAAAATGATGATGGAATAGATGAACCCAGTAAGTCCCCCAAGAAACCAACCTCTTTCTTTTCCTTTCCCGCCAGAAATAAAACCACCTGCAAATAAAGTTATAAAGGATACGGCTGTAATAATATGTTGCAGGGATGATTCTTGAATAGATGTAAATCTTAATAAAAGGGAAAAGAACAAACTACTTGCTATTAACATAATGAAAATGGCAATTAGACCGTATAAAATGGAACTGCCAACATGTTTACTCTCTTCTATTGTAAACCTCTCCTTTCCAAAACATCTAAAGTTTTCTATAAAAGTTCTCTAGTACAAGCATATTCAGGAAGGAAGAAAATAGAATTAAAAAATATTTAAAAATACATTTTTCTCTCATCGTTATAATGCTGCTTTCCCGTATTATTTTTATCTTATAGAGCAGATTAAAAGAGAACATATTTGATCGGAGGAGATAATATGGACCAGTATTTGATCATTTTGTTTAGAACGATTTTAATCTATTTCTTAATCGTTCTTATTTTTCGAATGATGGGAAAAAGGGAAATAGGGGAATTAAGCATACTAGATCTTGTTGTATTCATTATGATCGCAGAAATTGCTGTTGTTGCTATAGAAGATTATAAGGATCCGATTTTACCAACACTATTTCCAATGTTTATCCTTCTAGCCATCCAAGTGCTTCTTGCGTTCTTTTCCTTAAAAAGCAAAAAAATGCGTGATTTTATTGAGGGAGAACCAACATTGATTATTAAAAATGGCAAGATTGACGAAAAAGCCATGAGAAGTCAGCGCTATAATTATGATGACTTATTAATTCAGCTGAGAGAAAAAAATATCCGAAATATTGCAGATGTAGAGTTTGCCATACTAGAAACATCAGGTAAACTTTCTGTATTTGAAAAGGAAGAAAATAAGTCATCTATTACCATCCCATTAATTATGGATGGAATTATTCAAGAGAGCAACCTAGATAGAATAGGAAAAACTAATCTATGGTTAAGACAGCAATTGAAAGATAGAGGATATGTTAATATAAAAAATATCTCCTTTTGCAGTTATCAAGAAGGTGAATTTTATATTGATTTGATTGATCATTAAAGAAAGAACAACAATGAAATCTTTCAGTAAAAAAGCAACCAGTGAGAAGCGGAATGCTCATTGGTTGCTACAGTTTAAGTAGTTTTAAGAAAAAAATGGACCAATCCAAGGGATTTTTGCTAAATCTCTTTTGTTCATTAAACGGAAAAGGAAAAGCAATACGATATAAAAGATACAGATTAAACTAGTAATACTAATGATTTGTATCAGAATGGAAGGGAATGTTATTGATTTGACTAAAAGAGAGCCAAGATAGGCAGTTAGCATGATAACAAGCAGCATTTTTACATAATCTTTCACAATAATCGAGAAACTGATTGTTTTTAATATTGTAGCAAAATGAAGGATCGTTACTAAAACAAATCCAACAATTAGAGCAATAGCTACGCCGAAAATTCCAAACTCTGGTCGACTTGCAAGAATAAAAATTAACGCTGTTTTAACGGCTGCGCCGATAAAGCTGTTAATCATTGCTGCTCTAGCAAAATTTAAGGCTTGCAAAGTAGCCTGGAGTGGGCCTTGGTAATAATTAAGAATAAAGAACGGTGCCATAAGCTGAATAAAGGAAGTGCCTCTTGTGCTTCCGTACATAATGGTCATTAAAGGCTCAGCCAAAACATACAGCACTACAATGGCAAGTCCACCTGTCATAAAGGTGAATTTAAGTGCTTGCTGTAATAAATGTTCGATTAGCTTTAGTTGATTATTAGCCTTTGCTTCACTAATAGCAGGCACAAGAGATGTTGATAATGATTGAGTGAAGAAGGATGGCAGCATTAAGAGTGGGAGTGCGAATCCAGTTAATACTCCATATTGTTTTGTTGCATTGATAGCAGAAAGACCAGCTAATGATAAACTATGGGCTACAACAATAGGTTCAATAAACCAGGCAATGCTACCAATCATACGACTCCCCGTTGTTGGTAAAGCTATTGTCATTAATTCTTGGAAAGTATTTTTTCCATTATGTACATATTGGAAGAATTTTTTCCGTAAGTGAAATTTCTTTTTCCATTTAAATGATGCCAGTAAATAGAATAAAGACGCAAGTTCTCCAAGAACAGAAGCTAACATTGCCCCTGCAGCAGCATATTCGACTCCAAGAGGTAGAAAAGCTTTTGTTAAAGTCGCAATTAACGCAATCCGAACGATTTGTTCAATCACTTGAGAAATTGCAGCTGGCTTCATATTTTGTCTACCTTGAAAATACCCTCTTAAAACAGATGAAACAGCGATTATTGGGATAATTGGTGTAATCGCAAGAAGTGGCAAAAGAGTTCTTTCATCTGTAAATAGTGTTTGGGAAAGATAAGGTGCTAAAAGAAATAAAGCTGGAGTGAAGATTACTGTTAGACCTAATGTTGTACTTAATGAAATGATTAAGATGCTCTTGACTTTTCGTAAATTCCCTGCAGCTTCTGCTTCGGCAACATTCTTAGAGATAGCTACAGGCAGTCCAAGCTGAGTGATGGTCACAACTAATATCATTGTCGGATAAACCATCATGTAGAGTCCAACCCCATCATCTCCGATAAATCGTGCAATAACAATTCGATTTATAAATCCGAGGACTCTAGTAATAAATCCTGCTATAAGTAAAATCATTGTTCCCTTTAAAAACTTAGACATTCTATTCCCTGCCTTCTCAAATAGCGAATAATACTATACAATTATCTATATGCAACAGAGTGGACAAAGCATGACAAGGTTTTTTATAAAAGTACGTTTGTTGTAAGGAAGAGACGATATTTTATTGTTAGGATGAAAATGGAATCATATTTTTTCTATGTAAATTGGTTTGCTTAGCATTATGGAGGTATAGAAGTAAAAGCAGATAGCTCATGTTTAAAAGGAAACATAAAATGACTGTAATGGAGTGAATAGGAATGTCGTCAACATCAACACACATATATGACCAATATCGTTCACAAGTTAAGCCTGTATTAAATAGCAAGATAGAAGAGTTTCACTTACTAGGCTATGAGACTATTAAGGAAGACGAGCTATGGGTATTTTTAACGAATAAAAAATGGAGAAAGCCCGCTCAAGAAATTAGAATTTCGGAGCTAGTACAAGATATACTGAATGTTAAGGTGGCAGATTATATGAACTTTGCCACTATCGAGGCATATAAAACGGCAGATCTTTTCTCTGTCTTATCAGAAGAAGAGAAAAAAGAATTATTGAAATAATGGAGTTTTATTAATCAAAACTTCTTCTGGTAGTTTTTTAATTGATGATGGTCTGGGATGGTGGTATTAAAAGCCAAGTCGTTAACTTTATGTGACAATTAGAATAACTTTACTAGTATATTTTTCTATACAAATTGACAGTCATGATAAACTGTTCCATAATGAGTTTATTCTAAGTAACAGAAGAAATCGCTAGTTTAATTTACTGGAAAGAAGTGAACCGCAAAAATAGAATAACACCTAATTATAAGGTTCATATTAAAAGAGGACATCATTTTTGATAAATAACAATGAATATGGCTAGTATTAGTTGGGGAAGTTTCTGCTTTGTATTTCATGAGGAGGATTAATACATAATGGTTAAACGCAGTAGAATTGTTGCTTTTTTGTTAATCATTGTCTTGGCGGCAGGATTAATGGGAGGAACAACAAATAAAATTTTAGACAATATTAAGCTTGGATTAGACCTTCAAGGTGGATTTGAAGTTCTTTATAAAGTAGAACCGCTGGAAAAGGGCAAAGCAAAAATTGATGAAGCGGCTTTAAAAAGTACAGCTCAAGCTCTAGATAAAAGGATAAATGTTTTAGGAGTAAGCGAGCCTGTTATTCAAATAGAGGGAAAAGACCGAATAAGAGTTCAACTTGCTGGTATAACAGATCAAAATGAAGCAAGAGAAATGCTTTCAACAGAAGCTAACCTAACATTCAGAGATATCCACGATAAGAAATTGCTAGATGGCTCTGATTTAGTGCAGGGAGGAGCAAGTCAAGAATTTGACCAGTATGGAAAGCCTAGTGTTTCTTTAAAACTAAAAGATGCAAATAAGTTTAAAGAAGTAACGCAATCAGTTTTAGGTAGTCCTTTAGTCATCTGGTTAGACTTTGAAGAAGGAGATTCTTATAACGCGGAAGCAGCCAAAGAAGAACCAAAATACTTATCCGCACCGATGGTAAGTGAAGTGATTAATTCGGATACTGTATCTATAACTGGTAATTTTACCGTAGATGAGGCGACCAGATTAGCTGAATTATTAAATGCTGGGGCGTTGCCGGTTAAATTAACGGAAGAATATTCAACAAGTGTTGGTGCACAGTTTGGAGATCAAGCGTTAAAAGATACAGTATATGCGGGCATAATTGGTGTAGGCCTAGTATTTTTATTTATGCTTCTCTATTACCGTCTGCCTGGATTAGTTGCTATCATTACATTGTCCATCTATGTTTATCTAAATCTGTTGGTTCTTGATTTAATGCAAGGGGTATTAACGCTTCCAGGAATTGCGGCACTTATTCTCGGTGTTGGAATGGCTGTAGATGCAAATATTATTACCTATGAACGAATCAAGGATGAACTGAGGGTAGGAAAGTCGCTGCGAGCTGCATTTCATGCAGGAAATAAAAACTCCATTGGAACCATTCTTGATGCAAACTTAACTACCATTATAGCTTCGATTGTTTTATTTATTTATGGGACAAGTTCAGTAAAAGGGTTTGCTACACTCTTAATTGTTAGTATATTAGTAAGTTTTATTACTGCTGTTTATGGTTCTAGATTATTACTCGGTTTACTAGTGAAAAGTAAATTGTTTGATAAAAAAATTACGTGGTTTGGAGTCAATCGTAAAGACATTAAGCATATTAGCGAAAATTACGATACTTTAACATTGCCAACCAAATTTGATCGTCTTGATTTTGTAAAATATAAGAATATATTTTTTACAATTTCTAGTGTTTTAATTGTGGCAGGGATTGTGATTATGTTTATATTCAAGCTTAATCTTGGAATTGATTTTGCAAGTGGATCTCGTATAGAAGTTATGGCAGATAAAGCATTAACAACTGCTGAAATTGAAGATCACTTAGATAAGCTGAATGTAAAAGCAGACGATATCATCATTTCAGGTGATAAGCAAGAGACTGCTGCTATTCGTATTAAAGGTGATTTAAGTCAAACTAAAATTAATACGATAAAATCAGAGTTTAATAAGACGTATGGGCATGATCCAAACGTCAGCAGTGTATCACCAACAATTGGGAAAGAATTAGCTAAAAATGCCTTTAAAGCGATAATTTTTGCCTCTATCGGAATCATTATTTATGTGGCAATTCGCTTTGAAGTATATATGGGTCTTGCAGCTGTAATAGCATTACTGCATGATGCCTTCTTTATTATCGTGATCTTCAGTCTCACACGACTAGAAGTAGATATTACTTTTATCGCAGCCGTGTTGACAATTGTCGGTTACTCGATTAACGATACGATTGTTACCTTTGATCGTATAAGAGAAAATTTAGCGAAGAAAAAGCGTATCAAAACACCACAAGAAATTAAAGATATTATCAATAGAAGTATTCGACAGACATTCGCTCGTTCGATAAATACTGTAATAACGGTTGTGATTTGTGTAGTGGCTTTATTAATATTCGGAAGCAGTGCCATCACAAACTTCTCTTTAGCGTTATTAATTGGTTTAATCGGCGGTGCCTATTCTTCTATCTTTATTGCATCCCAGCTTTGGTATGTTTGGAAGAAGAGAGAGTTAAAGAGAAAAGGTGTCTTAATTACGTATAAAGAAAAACGCCCAATTTCAGACGAACCACAAGTATAAGAAACACTTCAAAAACCTGTCTCCTAAAGCAGAAGGAGCAGGTTTTTGTATGTTCGCTAAAAAAATACTTGTTTATGATAGTGGAAAGATGGAAAATAGGAAATAATAGAACCAAAAATACAAAGGGAGGGAAGTAAATGAAATTTCAATGGAATATGCTTTTGGGAATTATTTTTGCTTTAATTGTTGCGGTCTTTGCTGTTATTAATGTCGAACCGGTTTCTGTTAATTACTTATTTGGCGAAGGGGACTGGCCGCTTATTTTAGTCATATTAATTTCTGTTCTTCTTGGTGGATTAATTATTGGCTCTGCTGGAATTATTCGTATTTATTCATTGCAACGTAAAATTAAAACATTGGAAAAAGAAAAAAAGGCATTAGAACAAAAAACGGATGATAAAAAAGAGAAGGAAAAGGTTCTAACAGATCTAAAATAAAAAGGGATGTCTGCAAGAAGAAATTCGTTGGGGAGTGTTTACTTCGATTAATTTCTTTTCAGACATCTTTTTTTGTCTATTTTTTCATCGGAAATGATTTCTTAAATAATTTTTTTATATTTAAAGTTATTATGAAAAAAATGACTATTCGTTTTTCCATTCTTCCTGCATTGAAACGACTTCTTTTAACTTGTATAATAGTTAGATTGAGGTGATTGAATGTTACGTTCCAAAAAAAGATGGATACAAGAAGAAACTTCTAATCAAGAAACTATTTCACTATTAGCAGAAGAGCTAAAACTAGCACCAATTGTAGCCTCTCTTTTAATGAAAAGAGGTTATCATACATCAGAGGAAGCAAAAGCTTTTTTATTTGATGATAATAATGATTTTCATGATCCTTTCCTGCTTTTAGGAATGGATATAGCTGTAGATCGAATACAAAAGGCAATTACTAACAAAGAATTAATTCTTATTTTTGGAGATTATGATGCCGATGGAGTAACTAGCACGACCGTTATGATGAAAACGTTAGAGGGTCTTGGAGCCAATGTGCAATTTTATATTCCAAACCGATTTACCGAAGGATATGGCCCTAATGAGAGGGCTTTTCGCTATGCTAAAAGCATTGGTGTTCAATTGATTATTACAGTCGATACGGGTATTGCTGCTGTTCATGAAGCGGAAGTGGCAAAAGAATTGGAAATAGACTTAATCATTACCGATCACCATGAGCCAGGACCAATATTGCCAGAGGCACTTGCGATCATTCACCCCAAGATAGAAGGTAGCGAGTATCCGTTCCGTGAGTTAGCAGGGGTAGGCGTTTCTTTCAAGCTATCTCACGCTCTTTATGGAAAAGTTCCCCATCATTTATTGCCATTTGCGGCAATTGGAACAATCGCTGATCTTGTCTCCTTAACAGGAGAAAATCGCCTTCTTGCGAAAAAAGGCATCAGGGCACTGCAAGAAACAGATAATATCGGTTTAAATGCATTATATCGTCAAATGAATATCGACAAAAATACGATTAATGAAGAAACAATCGGATTTATGCTTGCACCACGTATTAATGCTATTGGCAGATTAGGAGATGCGGATCCGGCTGTTGACTTATTATTAACAGATGATCCAGAGATTGCAAAAGAACTAGCATTAGAAATGGAAGAAACAAATAAAGAAAGACAAGCGATTGTAAATCAGATAACAGTGGAAGCGATGGAACAAGTGGACGAGCTCTATCCATTAAATGAAAATCGTGTTCTAATTGTAGGGAAAGAGGGCTGGAACCCTGGCGTTGTGGGGATCGTTGCTTCTCGATTGGTAGAAAAGTACTATCGACCAACGATTGTATTAAGTTATGACAAGGAAACGGGAATAGCAAAAGGATCTGCTCGCAGTATTGAGGGATTTGATTTATATAAAAATTTATCGACGTGTAGAGATATTCTGCCTCATTTTGGTGGGCATCCAATGGCTGCAGGAATGTCTTTGAAAATAGAAGATGTAGATGTTCTTAGAGATAGTTTAAATAGATTAGCCTTTGAACAATTAACAGAAGAAAATCTCATTCCATTAACAAAGGTGGATGGCAGCTTTTCAATAAGTGATATATCTATTAAATCAATAGAGGAAATGCAAATGCTCGCCCCATTTGGAGTCGATAATCCCAAGCCTAAATTAACCTTCTGTGATCTAGAAATCGACAATATGCGGAAAATAGGTTCCAATCAAAACCATTTAAAGATTGTATTAAAAGATAATGAGTTTGAATTAGATGGAATAGGATTTGGAATTGGTGACTTATGTGATCATATCTCTCCAAGTGCAAAAGTGTCTGTATTAGGGGAGCTTTCGATAAACGAATGGAATAATCGTAAAAAACCACAAATCTTTATTCAAGATATGGAGGTTCCTCATTGGCAGCTGTTTGACTATCGAAGTTTAAGAAAAGTGAATCAATTATACGAAGTAGTGCCTAAAAATGCACAGTGGATTTTTTTTCATCAAGATTCTGTTCCTAAGGATATGGATGAACAAGTCTCTTATCAGGTGATTGAATCAATAGAGCAAGCAGCATTCCTAGAATCGATGAATAATACTATGGTACTGGCAGATTATCCCCCTAGTTTGGATATGCTAAAAACATTGTTATCTAACAATGCTCCTGAAAGAATCTATGCTGTTTTTTATAAACAACAAAGTGACTTTTTTAGTACCATGCCAACTCGTGATCATTTTAAATGGTTCTATGCTTTTTTAGCAAAACAGGGGAATTTTCACCTGCAAAAATTCGGCGGAGAGCTCGCTAGAAGAAAAGGTTGGAGTAAAGAAACGGTAGATTTTATGTCAAAGGTGTTTTTTGAATTAAATTTTGTTACAATGAAGGATGGATTTATTTCACTGAATAAGAATGTTCCAAAAAGAGATTTAACAGAATCTATCTCTTTTCAACAAAAACAAGCGCAATTTGAGCTGGAAAATGAATTAATTTATTCATCTTATGAACAACTTAAAAATTGGTTTGATCTTATTCTAAAGAAATCCGTCAATAATGAGGAGGAAGTAAAAGAATGGATTTAAAACAATATGTTACGATCGTTGAAGATTGGCCAAAAGAAGGGATCAGATTCAAGGATATAACAACATTAATGGATAATGGTGATGCATATAGATATGCAACAGATCAAATTGTAACGTATGCAAAAGAAAAAGAAATTGATCTTGTTGTGGGACCAGAAGCAAGAGGCTTTATCATTGGCTGTCCTGTTGCTTATTCGCTTGGAGTTGGCTTTGCTCCAGTTCGTAAAGAAGGCAAATTACCGAGAGAAACGATTAAAGTAGAATATGGCTTGGAATATGGAAAAGACGTATTAACAATCCATAAAGATGCGATTAAACCGGGCCAACGTGTTTTAATTACAGATGATTTATTAGCGACAGGCGGTACAATTGAGGCGACAATTAAATTAGTTGAAGAACTAGGTGGGGTTGTCGCTGGTATTGCATTTTTAATTGAATTGTCTTATCTTGAAGGACGTAAAAATTTAGATGGATATGATATTTTAACATTAATGGAATATTAATCCGTATACATGAAAAAAAGAGCGCTGATCAAGCGCTCTTTTTCATAATCGAAAAGAAAAAGAAAGAAAAAATTGCTATGTTTAGGCAGAAATCGCCTTCATTCGACATTTTTCTTTCTTTCCATATAAAAATTACTTCCAATCCCTTTACAATCTCCCTTTTTTTTTCGATAATAGTAATAATCATTCTAAAATAAATTTTATTCTTTTTTGTAATCTTGCATAAAAGTAGTAGGATAGAAAGAATGTCTAAAATATGCTAAATTTAAATAATATAATTGTAATATGAAAGGTGATTACATGGCGAACGATCAAGTGTTAACCGCCGAACAAGTCATCGATAAGACTAGAGGATATTTAAACGAAGAGCACGTAGCTTTTATTGAAAAAGCTTATGACTATGCAAGAGAAGCTCATCGTGAACAATATAGGAAATCTGGGGAACCATATATTATTCATCCAATCCAAGTAGCAGGAATTTTGGCTGATTTAGAAATGGATCCAGCAACAGTAGCAGCAGGTTTTCTCCATGACGTTGTTGAAGATACGGAAATTACTTTACAAGATATAAGTAAAGTATTTAACAGTGAAGTGGCCATGCTCGTTGACGGTGTAACGAAGCTCGGTAAAATTAAATATAAATCACATGAAGAACAGCAAGCAGAAAATCATCGCAAAATGTTTGTAGCGATGGCGCAGGACATTCGTGTTATCCTAATTAAATTAGCAGACAGACTTCATAATATGAGAACATTGAAGCATTTACCTGCAGAAAAGCAGCGTCGTATTTCAAATGAAACATTGGAGATTTTTGCCCCACTTGCTCATCGTCTAGGAATCTCTACAATTAAATGGGAACTAGAAGATACTGCATTACGCTATATGAATCCACAGCAATATTATCGTATCGTAAATTTAATGAAAAAGAAAAGAGCAGAACGAGAACAATACCTAGATGAAGTAGTTACTGAAATTCGTGAAGGTAC
Organism: Niallia circulans; assembly: GCF_003726095.1. Taxonomy (NCBI): domain Bacteria; kingdom Bacillati; phylum Bacillota; class Bacilli; order Caryophanales; family Bacillaceae; genus Niallia; species Niallia circulans. Next base: position 2,181,018 of record NZ_CP026031.1, on the reverse strand, counting down.
GGCAGAAGTAAAGATTCAAGCAGATATTTCGGGAAGACCAAAACATATATACAGCATTTATCGCAAAATGGTTTTACAGAATAAACAGTTTAATGAAATATATGACTTATTAGCAGTAAGGATTGTTGTCAACAGTATTAAAGATTGCTATGCCATACTAGGGATTATACACACGCGATGGAAACCAATGCCTGGCCGCTTTAAAGACTATATAGCGATGCCCAAGGCTAATATGTATCAGTCTCTCCATACAACTGTTATCGGTCCTAAGGGTGATCCTTTAGAAGTGCAAATTCGTACACAGGACATGCATCGAATTGCTGAATACGGGATTGCAGCTCATTGGGCCTACAAAGAGGGAAAATCCGTAAATGAAGGATCCTCATTGGAAGAAAAATTAACTTGGTTTAGAGAAATATTAGAATTCCAAGATGATATCGTAAATGCAGAAGAGTTTATGGAAAGTCTGAAAATTGATTTATTTTCAGATATGGTGTTTGTTTTTACACCAAAGGGAGATGTGTTTGAGTTACCTTCTGGCTCTGTACCAATTGATTTTGCTTATCGTATCCATTCAGAAATCGGAAATAAAACGATTGGAGCAAAAGTGAATGGCAAGATGGTCACTCTTGATTACAAGTTAAAAACAGGTGATATTGTTGAAATCCATACGAGTAAACATTCGTATGGACCAAGTCAAGATTGGTTAAAAATAGCGCAAACATCCCAAGCGAAAAATAAAATTAGACAATTTTTCAAGAAACAACGTAGGGAAGAAAATGTCGAAAAAGGGAAAGAATTAGTTGAAAAAGAAATTCGTAATATGGAATTTGATTTAAAAGAAATTCTTACACCGGAGAATGTGAAGGCAGTAATTGAAAAATTTAATTTTATGACAGAAGAAGATATGTATGCTGCTGTAGGCTACAACGGAATTACAGCACTACAAGTTGCCAATAGGTTAACGGAAAAATGGCGGAAGAAAAGAGATGCAGAACAGATTTCAACTATCTCAAATGCAGTTGCTGAATTAAAGTCTTTTTCCAATAATAAAAAGAGTGCTTCTGGTGTTCGAGTAACAGGGATTGATAACTTATTAATTCGTTTATCTCGCTGCTGTAATCCAGTGCCAGGTGATGAGATAGTTGGTTTTATCACAAAAGGAAGAGGAGTTTCCGTTCATCGGGCAGACTGTACCAATATTGACACTGAAGATGCAAAGGCTCGACTAATTCCTGTGGAATGGGAAACGAATTTAAATAACCGCAAAGAATATAATGTTGAAATTGAAATAAGTGGCTATGACAGAAGAGGTTTATTAAATGAGGTTCTCCAGGCCGTTAATGAATCGAAAACTAATATATCAGCCGTATCTGGTAAGTCTGACCGTAATAAAGTTGCGACGATTAACATGAGTATTATGATTCTAAATGTCAATCATCTTCAAAAAGTTGTCGATCGAATTAAACAAATTCCAGATGTCTATTCTGTACGAAGAATAATGAACTAAGGAGTCTTTAGTGTGCGTGTAGTATTACAAAGATCAAAAGAAGCAAAAGTGGAAGTAGACGGAGAGATAGTTGGCGCTATTGAGAAAGGGTTCGTTCTTCTTGTAGGTATTACACATAGCGATACATTGGAAGAGGCTAAATACCTTGCAGATAAAATTATCCATCTTCGCGTTTTTGAAGACGAGAATGGGAAAATGAATCATAGTATTTTAGATAGGGAGGGAGCCGTTTTATCGATTTCCCAGTTTACCCTATATGGAGATACGCGTAAAGGAAGAAGACCTAACTTTATGGATGCCGCAAAGCCAGAGCAGGCAAAGGTGTTATATGATCAATTCAATACGCTTTTACGTAGCCATGGCCTAACTGTTGAAACAGGTATTTTTGGTGCGATGATGGATGTTCAGCTAATAAACGATGGACCGGTAACATTAATATTAGATAGTAAATAATTAAATGATTGATTCCTATACAACTAAAAAAGGTTAGAACCATAAGTAATCTAGATAGAAAAAAGCCAAACAATCACGAAAGCTCGGATGATTGTTTGGCTTTTTATTTTTTTTATGACTATTCACTAAACAGGCTTTAATAGCTAAAATAATTCTCTAAGCCATTATGGATAGCTGTTGTAATGGTCTCTTGATACTTGTTAGAAAGTAACGTTTGTTCTTCAGCGGGACTACTTAGATATCCCAACTCTAAAAGAGAGGCAGGTTGTCTATTTTGCTTAAGGACGACATATGAATTTTGTTTAACACCTCTGTCCTTTCGATCGGTTGCTTCAATGATACTTTTATGTAAGCTGGTTGCTAATTTTTTCTGATTAGATGTGTAGTAATAGCTTGTAACACCATTTACGGAACGATCACTTATGCTATCATAATGAAGGCTTATAAAAGCATCTGCATGATAGAAATGGCTTATATCGACCCTTGTTTGTAACGGGATAAATAGATCGTTTTTTCTAGTTAGGATTACCTTTGCACCAGAGGCTTCGAGTTTATTAGCAAGTAACTTTGCGGTACGAAGATTTAATGTCTTTTCAAGTGTACCGATAATGCCTATTGTGCCACTATCCTTTCCACCGTGCCCAGGATCTATAACGATTGTTTTTCCCTTTAAATCCTTTGTAGCTGTAGCATTAGTAATTTGGAGATCATTTGATGCCGAATCTTCAACCAGCCATTCCGCAATATATCCAAATTCGCCGTCTGCAAGTTTAATTTTATACCAATCATCAATTATTTCTACTGCTTGAAAGGTTTCGCCGTTATCTGCGACAAGTAAGATTTTTGAATTGACGGTTGCATCGCTTCTAATATTTGTTCTATCATAGAGCAGTTTAACTTTCTTATCGATTGTTTTTCCTTTTCTACTTTCTATATCACTACTCTTTAACAGATCTTTATGAACCCAGCCGATATTACCAGAGTATTGAATTTTTGCCCAATTAGATTCTTCTTCTATTATAGTAATTACAGTGCCAATGCTGATTTTCCCGATGATTTTTGCACTAGTAGATGGATTGCTGCGAAGATTAATCTGATCTTCTGCAACAGTAGCTATTTCCTGTTTAGACTTTTTTTGTACTCCTGCTTCTGTATGATTAGAAGAATCTTCAAACAGAAGATAATCATTGTGAACCCATCCAGTTCCTAAAGCTGTTCTGATTTGGTACCAATCGTAATTTACGGAAAGGACGGTAACTTCAATTCCTTTACCTAAAGTGGTAATTACTTCATAATTTGTACCTGGTCCTTTTCTTAGGCGAAGGCCATTCTCTGTAATTGTGGCTTTGTTTGAATGGGAAGTAATTGCTTCTTCTTCTTTTTCCATTTGGCCGTCAGTTGTACTTTTTCCATTTTTGGTTACTAAATAAGCGGCTACCCATCCAGTAGAAGAAGAGGTATATTGAATTTCAATCCAATCCTTTTCTTCCTTTATTAAAGGATATGCTTTTCCTATCTCCATTTTCCCAATAACATTTTGATCAAGCCCAGGATTTTCTCTAACGTTTACGACCGTATTAGCTTGAACAGTTGATTGATTTTCTGCTGATACATGTTGATACTGTGTAGGAATGAAGAAGATGCTGACTAAAAGTAATAGCATCCATCTTATATTCTTCAAACAAGCTGCACTCCTTCCGTAATTGTCTAAAGCTGACTAGTATAATTTCACATAGAATAAGATTCTTCTTTTTGAAGGTATATTCCTTTATGCTACTCTTATTTTTTTTAATCAAATTTAGACAAGAAACTATTTTTTTGATGAAATTTTTTAGCCACTCATGGTAATACTATAAAAAAATAACAGAAAAAAGGGTGAAATGCATGAGATTTGGTGAAAAAAGTTCATCAACTAGTGAAATTGATTCAAAATTACTAGGTGTCGATTTTCACGATTTTATTCAAAGAGAAGGAAATTCAAATGCGGTTGAGCTAGCTTCTGAATTCGGTCTTTCATTAGGCGAAGTAAAAAAACTAAAGAAACAGCTAGGAAAATTATAATAGAGCGGGAAATCATTTTCATATCCTATTGACAATACAATCTTTCCTATTTATTATTAATTAAATAATAATAAATAATCTAGTAAAGCCATTGATCGAGAAGAGTATCTAAGAGACACATGAACAGAGAGGAAATGTCATGAAGGCTGCAAGCATTTCTACATGATGACTTAGAGAAAGAACACTCAGGGAGGCTTTCTTCTGAAAATATTCTTCATTAGTAGGTAGAAACGTGCGCAGGCGTTAACTGCAAAGTGGGAGATTTAAGAAAAAATCTTCAATTAGGGTGGTACCACGGGAAAAATCTCGTCCCTTGTATTCAGATGGATGCAAGGGACGAGATTTTTTTATTTGAAAATATTACGAATTAAGCGCGGATATCAGCGTTTTTCTAATAGCAGGGAGGATACATAAAATGCATATTAATATTCCAAGAGGAACCCAAGATATTTTGCCAGGGACCGTAGAAAAGTGGCAATATATTGAAGGGAAAATTAAACAACTTTGTGATCGATATCAATATAGCGAAATTCGCACTCCTATATTTGAACATACAGAATTATTTTTACGAAGTGTTGGAGACACAACGGATATTGTTACAAAGGAAATGTATACTTTTGAGGATCGAGGAAAAAGAAGCTTAACATTAAGACCAGAAGGAACAGCGGCGGTTGTTCGTTCATTTGTGGAGAATAAAATGCATGGATATGCATCTCAGCCAATTAAGCTCTTTTATTTAGGGCAAATGTTCCGCTATGAGAGACCACAAGCTGGACGTTTTCGTCAGTTTGTTCAGTTTGGTGTGGAAGCAATTGGGAGTAAAGATCCTGCTATTGATGCGGAAGTAATTGCACTTGCATATTCCGTTTATCAAACAATGGGATTATCAAAGTTAAAAGTAGTTGTTAACAGTTTAGGTGATAAAGAAAGTAGACAAGCTCACCGAGAAGCGCTAATTGCACATTTTCAACCGAGCATCGGGGAATTTTGTCATGATTGCCAAACAAGACTAGAGAAAAACCCAATGAGAATCCTAGATTGCAAAAAGGATCATGATCATCCATTAATGAAGTCTGCACCATCTATCCTAGAGTACTTAAATGAAGAGTCAAAAACATACTTTACAAAGGTACAAAAATATTTAACGGCTTTAAATATTCCCTTTGTTGTTGATTCCAATCTAGTTAGAGGTTTGGATTACTATAACCACACAGCTTTTGAAATAATGAGTGAAGCAGAAGGGTTTGGGGCTATTACTACATTATGTGGTGGAGGCAGATACAATGGCTTAACAGAAGAATTAGGCGGTCCTGAAGCTCCTGGAATCGGCTTTGCTATGAGTTTAGAACGATTACTTTCTGCCCTTGAAGCAGAAAAAATCGAATTACCTATTGAAAAGAAAGTGGATTGCTATTTAGTTTCGTTAGGAGAAGAAGCGAAGGATTACACGGTAGGATTAGTAAATGAGCTTAGACAGGCTGGTTTCTCTGCTGAAAGGGATTATCTTGATCGCAAAGTAAAGGCCCAATTTAAAGCAGCTGATCGTCTTCACGCTAAATATGTCGCTGTTTTAGGAGAAAATGAATTGCAAAATAACAAAATTAACTTAAAGCTGTTAGAAACAGGAGAACAAAAAGAAATTCCGCTAACCGAGCTTGTAAGTGCCCTAAAGGATTTTAGTGCATTCTGAGCAAGGGGGATGAAGGGTAGGGCTATTTTCTTTGTTTTCAATATGGAAATAAAGAAAATAAAACATATGAATGAGTCGTTAGGAATATAAAAATGTGAATAAACAAATGTTGATTATAGGGAGGATACTTCATGTTTGGAAGAACATATTTTTGTGGTGAAGTAACAGAAAAATCGATTGGTGAGAGTATTGTTTTAAAAGGCTGGGTGCAAAAAAGACGAGATCTAGGCGGGCTGATTTTCATTGATTTACGTGACCGTACAGGTATCGTTCAGGTAGTATTTAATCCAGAGATAAATAAAGAGGCAATCGAAATTGCTGATAAGGTTAGAAATGAATTTGTACTAGATATAAAAGGAAAAATAGTTGCACGCCAAGAAGGTACAGTTAATGAAAACCTTAAAACAGGAAAAATTGAAATAATTGCGGATGAAATTAAAATCATTAATGAAGCAAAAACTCCTCCATTCGTTATTTCTGATCAAACAGATGTTACAGAAGATGTACGTTTAAAATATCGCTATTTAGATGTTAGAAGACCTGTTATGTTTGAAACCTTAAAAATGCGTCATCAAGTCACAAAAGTGATGAGAGATTTTCTTGATAGTGAGGGGTTTTTGGATATTGAAACACCAATCTTAACAAAAAGTACGCCAGAAGGGGCAAGAGATTATTTAGTACCTAGCCGAGTTCATCCAGGTGAATTCTATGCATTGCCTCAGTCACCGCAAATTTTCAAGCAATTATTAATGGTCGGTGGAGTAGAGAGATACTATCAGATTGCTCGCTGTTTCCGTGATGAAGATTTACGTGCAGATCGTCAGCCAGAATTCACACAGCTTGATTTGGAAACAAGCTTTATGAGTCAGGAAGATATTATGAGTATGATGGAAGCAATGATGGCAAAAATCATGAAAGAAGTTAAGAATATTGATGTTACACTCCCATTTCCAAGAATGCCTTATGATGAAGCAATGAGTAGATATGGTTCAGATAAACCAGATACTCGTTTTGAGATGGAATTAGTTGACCTTTCTGAAATAGTGAAAGACTCTAGCTTTAAAGTATTTGCTTCAGCAGTTGAAACAGGTGGTCAAGTAAAAGCAATAAATGTAAAGAATGCTAGTGGAAACTATTCTCGTAAAGATATTGATGCATTGACAGAGTTCGTAAAAGTGTATGGAGCAAAAGGTCTTGCTTGGTTAAAAGCTGAAGAAGACGGCTTAAAAGGGCCTATTTCTAAGTTTATTTCCGAGACAGAGCAAAAAGGCTTTGAGCAAGCGTTAAATATTGAAGCAGGAGACCTGCTTTTATTCGTCGCTGATAAAAAGAATGTCGTTGCCGATGCATTAGGAGCACTGCGTTTAAAATTAGCAAAAGAGCTAGATTTAATTGATCAAAGTAAATTCAATTTCTTATGGGTGACAGATTGGCCATTATTTGAATATGACGAAGAAGAAGGCCGTTTTTATGCAGCACATCATCCATTCACAATGCCTCAAAGAGCGGATTTAGAATTACTTGATACGAATCCTGAAGCAGTGAAAGCACAAGCTTATGACATTGTGTTAAATGGTTATGAGCTAGGCGGTGGTTCTCTACGTATATTTGAAAAAGAAATTCAAGAAAAAATGTTTAGCTTATTAGGATTTACTAAGGAAGAGGCTTATGCTCAATTTGGTTTCTTGTTAGAAGCGTTTGAATATGGAACTCCACCACATGGAGGAATTGCAATTGGTTTAGATCGCTTAATTATGCTGCTATCTGGACGTACGAATCTTCGTGATACGATTGCATTTCCTAAAACAGCAAGTGCAAGCTGTCTTTTGACAAATGCTCCAAGTGAAGTAAGTGAAAACCAATTAACAGATTTACATTTATCTTTGAAACTGAATAAATAATGATTAAGAGACTGGAATAGAAGTATTTCACCAAATGTAGACCCGAACAATTATGCGGAGATATCAACAATATTTCGTATGATTGTTCGTTTTTTTATGTCGAAAAAGACGTTTTGTGTTTATTTACTGGAGTTAAATATGTATCGCTTTATACTGGCTACCAGAGCATTTAGCTATGAATAGAGATCGATCCTCTTTACTCATTACATATTTTGTTCTTTAGTACTTGCAATATTTACAACTATCATTTAATTGGAAAATTTTAATTCTTATCGGGAAACAAGGAAAGGGTAGTGGTAGCTGATAAAAATTTATGTTATATTTCTTAAGTAATAATTTTATTCTTTCAGAATGAAAATTCCTGATAAGGGAATATGTAAACATAATTAGTTGGTAGGAAAAATTAAATGGAGTTGAAAACAGATGTTGCATCAATTTTCGAGAAATGAGCTAGCCATTGGCAAAGAAGGGCTAGAGACAATGAAAAACAGTACGGTTGCTGTTCTAGGAATCGGAGGCGTTGGTTCCTTTGCTGCCGAAGCGTTAGCTCGTTCAGGCGTAGGAAAATTAATCTTAATTGATAAGGATGATGTGGATATTACGAATGTCAATAGACAGGTAATTGCATTATTATCTACAGTTGGCCGTCCTAAAGTAGATATTATGAAAGAACGTATTGCAGATATTAATCCAGACTGTGAAGTAATTGCATTGAAAATGTTCTATACCGAAGAAACATATGAAGAAATTTTTGCTTATGGCTTAGATTTTATCATAGATGCATCTGATACGATAGCTTATAAAATTCACTTAATGAAAGAGTGTTTAAACCGAAATATCCCAATCATTTCAAGCATGGGCGCAGCAAATAAAATGGATCCTACTCGTTTCCAAATTGCAGATATTAGTAAAACACATACAGATCCAATTGCAAAAGTTATTCGTACAAGACTTCGTAAAGAAGGAATTAGAAAAGGGATTAACGTCGTATTTTCAGATGAAAGTCCCATTGTAATTCGTGAAGACGTTCGTAAAGTGGTCGGAAAAGATAATGCGCCGATTCGGAAGGCGAAAATGCCACCATCTTCAAACGCATTTGTTCCTTCTGTGGCTGGGTTAATAATGGCTAGCCATGTCGTAAAAGAGTTACTAAAAGAGATAAAAATCACACGTGTAAAAGACGAGAAATAATCATATAAAATGACGGTAAATATTTCTTGATTGAAAAAGATTGGAACAAGTGTCTAGCTTCATTTAAACCAAAACAATTATACGAAAATGCTGGGAAAAGCTACGTATAATTGTTTTGGTTTTTTTTACATAGTGTTTTGCCGACTATTTATATAATTGTTAGAAAAACTAGCTGAAGCCTATTGACTAGTATTGGAGTATTAGTGTACTATGTAGATAATACACTAATACAATGAGGTGATTTAAATGAATTCGTTTAATGGGCTATTAAAAAAAGATTTAAAACTTGGTCTTCCTTTTCTGTATACGAGTATTATTATTGTCAGTTTGGGATTGATAACGTCTATTGTACTATCTAGTTATTACAAAACAATTATGTTGGTCGCAATTTTTGCCATCACTTTCTGTTTTGCGCATGTGTTTTACCTTCCATCCTTTTTGTTAACTTCTTTAAATATAGAAGGGAAAACACAATTATGGCTTCATAATCCTAACAGCAGCATAAAACTCCTTTTATCAAAATGGATTGCAGGAATCCTGTATTCGATAATATCATTGTTTTTAATGTTTAGTGTGGCAGTGATTAGTATGAATGTTGGAGAATTGAAACTAGCTTTCAATCAAACAAATTTATTTTTTATGTGTTTAATCCTGTTAGGAATATCCATATACCTCAGCAGCTGGGTCTTTTTCTCATGGACACTTTATCACAGCATGAAAAAAATCGTATGGTTAAATAAAATACGCTGGGTCGTTTTAATCCTTCTTTGGAATATTTGGAATATTGCTGTCTATTGGTTTAATAGAATCCCGGTTATTGATGCTCTTAAAAGAAAATCAGTAATTTCTGTAGACAATACACTTGCTTTTGAAGCACGTCGGAATTTTTTTAAGGCTTCTATAGAAACAACAGAGATATCTATTCTTTCATTATGCGGATATATTCTAACACTATTCTTCCTATTTCTAATAGCTTCTTGGTTATTGGAAAAGAAAGTGGAGGTGTAGATTACCATGGCAGATGAATTTGAATCATCCAGACCAATTTACATGCAGATCGTAGAAAAAATTACACAGCAAATTGCGCGCTATGAACGGATGCCAGGAGATAAATTGCCATCTGTTCGAGAAATGGCTATTGCATCTGGAGTTAATCCAAATACAATTCAACGGACGTACGGTGAATTGGAAAGGATGAAGATTGTGGAAACGAGAAGAGGTCAGGGTACATTTATAACCGAATCAGAAGATATTATAGAGGAGCTAAGAACAAAGCTTCAACATGATTTACTGGAACAGTTTATTCGTAATATGCAAGAGCTAGGAATCAAAAGAGAAGAAATGGTTCAGTTATTAGAAATCTATCTTCAAGAGAAGAAGGGTGAAAAGTAAATGATACAATTTCGCAATGTAACCAAAAGATATGGTAGAGAGTATGCAGTGGAAAATGTAAATTTAACCTTAGAAGAGGGAAAAATTTATGGTCTTCTTGGTACAAATGGAAGTGGAAAATCAACCACGTTGAAAATGATTGCTGGTCTTGTCCAGCCGACTAATGGCGAGGTGTTAGTCAATGGAAAAAATGCTACACGTAGAATTGCAGAGGATGTTTCCTATTTAACGGAGCTAGACCGTTTTTATGAATCTTTTACTATTCAAGAAATGATACGATATACAGCATCGCAGTTTCATGATTTTCAGCTTGGTAAAGCGCAAGAATTACTAGATTTTATGCAGTTAGAGCAAAATAAAAAAATAAAGAATCTTTCGAAGGGAAACAGAGGAAGACTGAAGCTTGTTCTTTGTTTAGCTCGGACAGCGCCAATTTTATTACTGGATGAACCTTTTTCAGGTTTAGATCCACTGGTGCGGGAATCAATTGTTAAAGGATTATTAAACTATATTGATTTTGAAAAACAGACCGTTGTGATAGCAACACATGAGATAGTAGAGGTTGAATCCATTTTAGATAATATAGTTGTTTTAAATAATGGGAATGTAATCGCCAATCTTTCAGTAGAGGATTTAAGGGAAGAAAAAGGTCAATCCATTATCGAGTGGATGAAGGCAAATATAAACAAATGAAAGGCTGGTAAATAATAGTGACATCCGTAGTGGAATTAAAAAATGTCTCAAAAATAATCAATGGAAGAAAAATAATTGATTCGTTGAGTTTCCAAGTAAAAGCAGGAGAAGTATTTGGTTTTCTTGGTCCAAATGGTGCAGGGAAAACAACGACAATCCGGATGATTGTTGGTCTCATTAATATGAGTGATGGGGATATCACTATTTGCAAGGAGAGTGTTCGCGATCAGTTTGAGAAAGCAATCCAGCATGTTGGAGCCATTGTAGAGAACCCGGAAATGTACAAATTTTTGAGTGGGTATGAAAATCTTCTGCACTATGCTCGAATGGTGAAAGGTATATCAAAGCAAAAAATAATGGAGACAGTTGAATTAGTTGGTTTAAAAGATCGAATTCATGATAAAGTTCGCACTTATTCACTTGGAATGCGACAACGTTTAGGCCTTGCGCAAAGCCTTTTGCATGATCCTAAAGTATTAATCTTAGATGAGCCAACGAATGGATTAGATCCTGCAGGGATAAGAGAGATAAGAGACCATTTAAGAATGCTAGCTAGAGAGAGAAACATGGCAGTTATTGTTTCCAGTCACTTGTTAGCAGAGATGGAAATGATGTGTGATCGCATCGGCATTATTCAAGAAGGTAAACTGGTCGATGTACAGTTAGTAAAGGACTTTGTTGCAGTAGAGCAAGTATTTGAAATGGAGCTTTATCCTGTTGATAAGGCCATAAGTCATATACAGGGAATGATGCCGGAAGTGCAAGTTATGCCAAGAGAGCAGGGAGTTCATATTACGGTAACAAAAGAACAAATACCTGGAATAATAAAAGCACTTGCTTTACAGGACGTTCAGATTTTTGGCATAAAAGAAGTATCAAAAACATTAGAAGATCGATTTTTAGAATTGACTAACCACAGGGAGGATCTGAATTAATGCAGCTAATAAGAAATGAATGGATGAAGATATGGAAACGTCCAGCAACATTAGTAATGATCGTGCTCTTATTAATTGCTGTTTTATTGCTTGGTGCTTTTAATAAATATCAATCAAGTGGATTTTCTGTCCCTGATAATGAGAACTGGAAACATGGACTTGAATTAGAAAATAAGCGCTATAATGAACAGCTGGAAGATGAACACCTTCCTGAAGAAACAAGGAATTATTATACAAAAGAAATAGCTATAAACGAGTATCGAATTACACATAATTTTAGTACAAATGTAGAATACTCTGCATGGGATTTTGTTGCTGATAGTATCCAACTGCTTAGTCTTGCAGGCTTATTTACAATTATTATTGCAGCTGGAATCGTAGCAAACGAGTTTAATTGGGGTACGATAAAACTTCTCCTTATTCGTCCATTAAGCAGAATAAAGATTCTATTATCAAAATATTTAACGGTATTACTTTTCGGGTTATTAACTATTTTTATCATCTTTGCCTTTTCTTTTATATTAGGTGCCATTCTGTTTGGACTGCCGAAAGAAGTGTATCCATATTTATTTTATTACAATGGGGTAGTGAAGGAACAAAGCATTCTCATGCATTTAATAAGCTATTATGGATTAAATTCGATCAGTTTATTTATGCTCACTACTATGGCATTTATGATTTCTTCCGTTTTTCGGAATAGTTCACTCGCAATTGGGATATCGATTTTCTTAATGTTTATGGGGAATACAGTCACTTTATTATTAGCGAAATGGTTTGATTGGGCGAAATATTTATTATTTGCCAACACCGATTTAACGCAGTATTTGGAAGGAACTCCTTTAGTGAGCGGCATGACTTTGTCTTTCTCCATTACTATGCTCGTTATTTATTTTGTCGTATTCATTGGCTTAGCTTTTTGGGTGTTTAGGAAGAGAGATGTTGCGGCGTAATTTTTCATAGAATGAGGTCTTTTATGGACTTCATTCTATTTTTCTTCTTTCCTATCTTTACGTTATAATGGAAGTAAGAAGTTAAACAAGAAGGTGTATAAATGAACGGGGAACCACTTGCTTATCGAATGCGCCCGACGAATCTTGATGAAGTAGTCGGGCAAAAGGATATTATCGGAAAAACAACCAGTTTATATAAAATGATTAAAAATGGTCATGTTCCATCGATGTTATTGTATGGAGAGCCTGGCATTGGGAAAACCTCGATTGCCTTTGCTATTGCTGGTACAACAAAATTACCTTTTATTGCACTAAATGCGACTACATCAGGAAAGAAGGATGTGGAAGCTGTAGTGTATGAAGCAAGATTGACAGGGAAAGTCATTCTTTTTTTAGACGAAATTCATCGTTTTAATAAAGCGCAGCAGGATTATTTACTTCCTCATGTGGAGAGAGGGGATATTGTTTTAATAGGTGCTACTACGGAAAATCCCTACCATGATGTAAATCCTGCGATTCGCAGTAGATGTGGACAAATCAAGCAGTTAAAAAGATTAACGGATGATGATATTGAAGAATTATTGCATCGAGCATTACAAGATGAAAAAGGACTTGCGAATCTGTCCATTCAAATTTCAAAGGAACAGATTGCAAAAATTGCAAAAGGCACTAATGGAGATGCAAGAAAATCATTAACTCTTTTAGAGTCTATTGTCTATTCATCTGATAAAGAGGACGACGTTTTTATTATCAAGGATGATACCATTGACCAAATGATTGAAAAAGTCGGTGTTTTTGGGGATAAAAAAGGCTCGCATTTCTATAATTTATTATCTAGTCTACAGAAAAGTATCCGAGGCAGTGATGTAGATGCCGCTCTATATTACCTTGCTCATTTATTAGAAACTGGAGATTTAGTTGCCGTAAACAGGAGATTGCTAGTTATTGCCTATGAAGATGTTGGCCTTGCCAATACATCTGTCGGCAATAATGTTTTAGCAGCAGTGACGGCGAGTGAGCGACTTGGTTTACCAGAAGCGCGAATTCCTTTATCTGTAGCGGTTGTGGAAATGTGTTTATCCTCTAAATCTAACGCAGCCTATAAAGCATTAGATGCTGCCATAGCAGATGTCCGCAATGGGAGAGTCGGGGATATCCCTATGCATTTAAGGGATGGTCATTATGAAGGAAGCAAAAAGTTAGGACATGTCGGATATATTTATCCACATGACTATCCAATTGGAACGTTTGGTGGATGGGTTGATCAAGAATATTTCCCGGAAAAACTAAAAGGAACTCAGTATTACCACCCAACTGAAGCTGGTGAGGAGAAGAAGCTGGGAGCGATATACGATAGGCTTAAAGGATTTAAAAAAAATAAATAAGCATAGACTTATATAATGGAGTCTAGTTAAATGGCATGCAAGAAATGTATGGCAGTCATTTAACTAGGCTTCTTTTTTTAGGGCTTGTTAGAAATATCTATACGAACATTCTCAAAAGATGGTAGATAATATCGTTTTCGCCAATCTATATTTTTTGTTATAATCTTCATTTTTTCAAATATCTAAGAAAAATACTGACTTTCCTCTATTTTATAGATTGAAAAAGAGGCAGCTAGAGATTAAATTGAAAGTGCTTACATTTTGGTAGGCGGTTATTTCGCTAGCGAATAATTAAAAACAAGGGGTTGAAAAAATGAAAAAGTCGATTAAAAAAGTATTATTGCTTCTTTTATGTTTTCCGTTTTTATTAATTGGTTGCTCAAGCGAAAGTAATTCAACATCTGATGATGGGAAGGTTGATGGAAAAACCCAGATTAAAATTACATGGAGAGATGTAGGAGAGCATGATAAATTAAAAAAATATTTAACAAATACATTTATCCCGGAATTTGAAAAGGAGAACCCAGACATAAAAATAGTTTTATCGCCAATTACAGCTAGTGAGGGGGATTATTTCTCTAAAGTGGCTTTATCGATGCAATCAGAAAGTACAGCACCTGATGTGGTTGCAGAAGACTCCTTTATGTTAAATTCAGATGCGAATGCAGGCTATTTATTACCCCTTGATGATTATGTGCGTGATTGGGATCAATGGAAATATTATACAGAAAATTTAAAATCAGGCTCGATTGGAGAAGATGGAAAATTATATGCCATCCCAGGAACTTCTGATTCTCGCGGGTTATGGTATAACAAAAATGTTTTCAAAAAAGCTGGTTTGCCAGAAGACTGGCAGCCTAAAAATTGGGATGAGATTATAGAAGCTGCTGAAAAAATAAAAGATTCAGCTAAGGATGTTATTCCTCTTTCTATGGGAGTGGCTAAAGCAAACGGGGAATCCGTATCGATGCAGACTTTTGAAATGCTGCTCTATGGCACAGACGATGTGTTATTTGATGCTGATACAAAGAAATGGCATGTGAATACTAAAGGAATCGAGGAATCCTTACAATTTATTGATCAAGTTTATAATCAGAAAAAATTAGGTCCGCCACTATCTATTGCCATTAACAGCAACTATAGTTCCGTTTTATTCCAAGAAAAGTTCCCTAATGATGAAGCAGGAATTATATTAGATGGATTTTGGAATACAGGTAATTATACAGAAACAGGAGCAGTTCCAATGGATAATGTCACAGAACGATTTGGTTTTGCGGCCATGCCGACTCAAAATGGACAAGAGCCTGGCACTACGACTATGTCTGGAGGATGGACATGGGCAATTCCATCTAAAGCAAAAAATCCAGATGCTTCATGGAAGGTTATCCAAGCTTTAGGTGGGAAAGAACAGCAGGCAGCTCGCGCTGTTGCAGAAGGAAACTTAACAGTACGTGATGATTCAGCGGAAGTACCCGCCTATAAAGAACAAAATTTCATTTCGGAAGCAACGGAGTATTTGAAGAATGCTCATTTCCGTCCTGCTAATGACAAATATCCGAATGTTTCCGTAGAAATACAAACAATGGTGGAGGCAGTCGCAACTGGTAGCAAGACACCAAAACAAGCTGCCGAGGATTATGCGAGCAATGTAATCAGGATTGTCGGTGAAGGAAACGTAGTTAAATAACTGTACAAAAGGCTGAACACATGACCAGCAGGGAAATTTACTACCTATTCCTTGTATGGTCATCACCTTTTGTTATAGTGATAACCTTTTTAAAGGTGGGATGAAATTGGAAGCAGTATTAGGAAAAAAGCCGAAACGAAAAGGAAAGTCGGATCATGTTAAGGCAGCTATTTTTCTCGCTCCGACCTGGCTTTTATTATTGATATTTTTCATTGGACCGATGCTATTAACATTACTTTTTTCATTTACAAACTTAGCTCTGACTGGTGCGGAAGCTAGTCAGCTAAGGTTTGTAGGATTTGAAAACTTTACCCGGATGTTTCAAGATCCCGACTTCCGTGTCAGTGTGTGGAATACAATTGTTTTTGTTTTTTTCTCAGCGGTGCTCGGACAATGTTTCTTTGGCTTTTTGATCGCTTTTTTAATGAAAGAGAAAAACAAAACATTTAGAAGAATTGTTGGTCTAATTATAATTGCTGCCTGGGTAACTCCAGAAGTCGTGGTAGCATTTTGCTGGGTGGCATTTCTTGGCGAAAGTGGAACTGCTAATTGGCTGTTGAGTCTTTTTGATATGAAGCCGATTGCCTGGCTATTTACTTTTCCAATGGTGAGTGTTGTGATCGCGAATATGTGGAGAGGAACTGCTTTCTCCATGATGGTATTTCAAGCAGCTTTAGACGATATTCCAAAAGATGTAGAAGAGGCAGCCATAATGGATGGCGCCCGTCGATTTCAGGTTATTCGCTATATCACCATCCCCATGGTAAAAGGGACAATCGCCACAAATATGATGTTAGTTACGCTGCAAACACTTGGTGTATTTGCTTTAATTTATACAATGACTGGTGGCGGTCCAGGGGTAAGTACAGCAACGCTTCCTGTATTTATGTATAAACAAGCATTTGTCAGTTATCAGTTAGGGTATGGGACAGCGATTTCTTTTGTGTTATTAGTATTGGGTGCAATTGCCAGCTTCATATATATGAAAACCTTGAAAGTGAAAGTGTAGGTGAAGTGAGTTGGTTCAAAAAGGATATAAAGTGGAAAAACTTATTCATTATTTAATCCTGTCTATTCTGGCAATTTTGTTTTTGCTGCCGTTATTATGGATGCTATTTGCATCAGTAGATCCAGGGGCAATTCAGGCACTGAAGATGCCAGAAAAGATAACCTTAGACAACTTTAAGTCGATATTATCTGAAGCTGCGATTTTGCGTTCGTTTTTTATTGGAATAGGAATATCGACTTCACAGGCATTGTTGGTTGTGATTTTATGTGTGCTGGCTGCTTATCCATTGTCTAGGTATACATTAAAATATAAAAATAGTTTTATGATGACCATTTTGTTCATGACTTCCTTACCAATGACAGCTGTTATTGTACCGGTATTTCAGCTATTTCTTTATTTGAAATTTCAAGATTCTTTGATAGCGATGACGCTTTTTTAATAGCTTCTTCCTTGCCATATGGTATTTGGATGATGAAGAATTTTATGGATTCTATTCCCTTGGATTTAGAAGAATCAGCATGGGTGGACGGAGCATCTATCTTTCAAGGAATAAAAAAAATTGTTGCTCCATTAATGCTTCCCGGAATATTCACAGTTGCTATCTTTACTTTTACAGGCAGCTGGGGAAATTATTTTGTTCCTTATATCCTCATTCAAAGTCCAGAAAAGCTGCCGGCTTCTGTAACGATCTTTCAATTTTTCGGTAACTTTGGAATGGTTAATTACGGCAGATTGGCAGCATTTTCGGTAATGTATACATTGCCTGTCGTTATTTTGTATACAATTTCACAAAATTTTATGTCAAAGGGCTTCAGTTTAGGCGGAGCTACGAAAGGATAGGGTGCTATGTTTTATATAATCGAAAAATTAGAAGCTAGAATGAAAGAATTAAATCCTTACCGATACATGGAAAGACAAAGTCTTAACAATTGGAAAGCAAAAGAAAGTATAGAAGGAGCAGAGAAATATCCACCTAGTATTACTACTGATTGGCAAGACTTTTCGTTAGGCGATATTTGGGAAGGAAGGGACTATTATTTATGGATTCAAACAACCTTTAAAGTTCCTAAATCAGATGGAAGGATAGTCTTACTATTGGACTTTGGTCGAACAGGCGGTGGCTATAACTCCGGATTTGAATCCTTGCTTTTTGTAGACGGCCAACCATACCAAGGCGTTGACTCCAATCATAAAGAAGTCTTTCTTGACCCTGGCTATTATGGAAAGGAAGTAACACTTTCCTTGAAATTATGGTCCGGATTAGAAGGCGGTGGTCCTGAGCAAATCCAATCACATACATTTAAGATGGCTGAATATACCATTTTAAATGAAGAATGTGATGATTTATATTTTACCGCAGATTGTGTTTTAAAAACGATTAAACAATTAAAGGAGGATGACTCAAAACGATATGAACTTTTGCCTTTATTAGAAAAAACCATG
The DNA here is from genome assembly GCF_003726095.1 of Niallia circulans. NCBI lineage: Bacteria > Bacillati > Bacillota > Bacilli > Caryophanales > Bacillaceae > Niallia > Niallia circulans. The sequence goes on along the minus strand of NZ_CP026031.1, from coordinate 2,162,718 downwards.
AAATATATCGATTGGTCCTACCCAGGCAGTCCTGCTTTTTATAAAAGTATAAAGTTAGCTAATGATAATTTACAAAAAGGAATAGATGCTTTAGACAAGCGAGAGTTAGTAACAATCACCGCGATTGGTCATACCCATATTGATGTCGCTTGGTTATGGAGACTGAAGCATACAAGAGAGAAAGCCGCTCGCAGTTTTTCAACTGTTTTACAGTTAATGAAGCAATATCCAGACTATATCTTTTTACAAACTCAGCCTCAACTCTATCAATATATAAAAGAAGATTATCCGGAGATCTATGAACAAATAAAAAATAGGATAGAAGAGGGCCGTTGGGAAATAGATGGTGCTATGTGGCTGGAAGCGGATTGTAATATACCATCTGGCGAATCACTAACTCGGCAAATTCTCCATGGAACACAATTTATAAAAAAAGAATTCCATAAAGATGTCCACTATCTATGGCTGCCAGATGTTTTTGGTTATTCATGGGCTTTGCCTCAGATTTTAAAAAAGAGTGGGATAGATACATTTATGACGACAAAAATAAGCTGGAATCAATACAATCGGATGCCACATGATACTTTTGTCTGGCGGGGGATAGATGGATCAGAGGTGTTAACCCATTTTATTACTACACCAGAACCAGGAAAAGACATAGTAGATAATCAATGGGCATCTCGCTGGTTTTATACGTATAATGGACAGTTAGAACCAGAAACAGTGTTAGGCAGCTATAAAGCTTATCGGAATAAAGATGTAAATAAACAACTGCTTATTTCGTATGGATATGGAGACGGTGGCGGTGGAGTCACAAGAGATATGTTAGAAAACCGCCGTCGTATGGATAAAATCCCAGGTCTTCCACATGTGAAAACAGGGCGTGCGGATGAATTTTTTCACCAGCTTCATGACACTATTGATTCTACAGAAAATTACGTTCATACGTGGGATGGGGAATTATATTTAGAATATCATCGAGGAACCTATACATCTCAAGCCTTTGTCAAAAAAATGAATCGTAGACTAGAGTTAACTTTAAGAGAACTAGAAATTTTGTATACAGCTGTACAAGACTCAAAAGGAGTTCATTATCCAAAAGAAGAAATAATGAGCATATGGGAAGTGTTATTGCGTAACCAATTTCATGATATTATTCCTGGTTCATCCATAAAAGAAGTTTATCAAGATCATAAGGTAGAAATAGGAGAGGCGATGGAAAGCTCTACTCAACTCTTAGCACGGTTAGATGAGGCAACAATAAATCAATGGACCATATTTAATTCGGCTGGCTGGGTGAGAAAGGAATTAGTAATAATTGATAAAAAAGAATCTGGTAAATTCATAACAGATTCTGGAGAAGAATTAGAAGCAGTGCCGTGTGAAGCAGGATATCTTGTCCAGACACCGAACATACCAGCTTTCGGAACTTGTATCCTGAAATTTGAACCGATGGAAGCAAAAAGGCTGGCAACTCCTTTTATGAAAGCAATAGAAAACGGTATAGATACGAATTATTATCTAATTCGCTGGAATGAGAAAGGACAGTTAATTAGTATTTATGATAAACAGTATCATCGCGAAGTACTTAAAGAAAATGGCTTGGGGAACAGGCTTCAATTATTTGAAGATAAACCAATGAACTTTAATGCATGGGATATCGACATATTTTATCAAGAAAAGTATAACGAGTTAGCCGCAGAATCAATTATCATTAAAGAACAAAACAACCTATACGCAAAGGTTAAATTTGTTTATTCATTTGGTACTTCGAGAATTATTCAATATATGCAGGTTTATAAACATTCACGTCGAATAGATTTTATTACAAAGACAGATTGGAAAGAAAGGGAACAATTACTGAAAGCAGGATTTGATGTCGATATTCGCAATACTGTCGCAACCTATGATATTCAATATGGCAATGTCCAGCGGCCTACACATTGGAATACAAGCTGGGATATGGCGAAATTCGAGACAGTAGCACACCAGTGGGTGGACTATTCGCAAAGGGACTATGGAGTCAGCATACTTAATGACTGTAAGTACGGCCATGATATAAAAGACCAAACAATGCGGATTACCTTATTAAAAGGGGGAATATATCCAGACCCAACAGCTGATATAGGAATGCATGAATTTACGTATAGTCTTCTACCACATAAAGGAGATTTCGTAAATGGAAGAACGGTTGAAGAAGCTTGGGCTCTAAATCAGCCATTATCCGTACTACAAGGGAAACGAGTAAATCAGAGACTATTTAAATTGCATACAGCAGAAAGCGTATACATTGATGCTGTGAAAGCGGCGGAAAATGGTCAAGGGATTATATTACGACTGCATGACCACCTAGGAAGTAATAGAGTGCTAACTTTAGAACCATTATTTGATTGTCGACAATGGAATGAAACAAATTTGCTGGAGGAAGATATGGAACCTCCTGTGGATATAGAGGGAAATATTACATTGGAGTTAAGTCCCTATGAAATAAAGACGATACGAATTGTATAAAGCTAAACATTTTTTTAGCGATTAATAGGTGGAGGGTTTATTCCCACCTATTAATCATCTTTATACCATAAGTTTACATACCTCTTTCTAAATATTGTTTTTATTATAACGGAAAAAATATAATTGGAATAATAACAAAGAGGGGGATAACATGTTTCGGAAAACTATTTTTAAGAAACTATTTCTATCATTCTCCGTGGTTATCATTATCTATACTTCTATTATTTTGTTTGTGACTATCTCGCAAGAATATTCCCAAAATCGGCTTGAAATAAATAAATTAAATGAAATGTTTTTGGAAAGAGAAAGTAATATAATTGACTATCGCCTAGATGTTTCCTTAAATGTGGTCAAGCTGTTATCCCAGCAAGATGTTATTGCGGAATTTTTAAAGGAAAATCAGTTTAATTATAGTGTCTATAGTAAAATGTTTAATGAGTTAACAGGCAATCATTTTTCAAACGATCAGTTAGGTTTTAATCTTGCTGTTTTAAAAGATTATGGGACAGATGTAACTAGTTCAGATGGTTATTTTTTGTTTAAAGACTATATGAAATTTATCCATATGGATGAGAATATCACAGAGTTAGAAGCTTTTATGGATTTAAAGGGAAACAATGATTTACAGTGTTATGACGCCAAAGATAAACTAGTTATTGTCAATAAAATCTATTATCAGCAGGAAAAGCAATATCTCTATTTTTTCATTGTGTGGGAGAAAAAGGACTTATTAATGAGCAATTTACCAGATGCGAATAGTATTCTTGCGATGGTTGATTCGTCTGTCTTAGCCTCTACAACCATTATGGGAGAAAACGTACTAGCTAGTTTTTTACCGGTGAAAAAAACCAATGAAAATCAAATTGTCTATCGCTCGGTTAATAAATACGATGGCTATCAAAAGCGCTCCAATGCGATACCAACTATTCATTATTTATATATAACGAATGTACATACAGGAATTGGATTACCAATTCATACCCTTACCAGTATCGGAGTAATTTTGATTGTCCTTCTTTTGTTAGGTTTTGTTCTAACTACCACTTTAAGCAGAAAATCATATTCACCCATTGAAGAAATTATCAAAAATATTAAAAGTGGAGAGGAAAAAAATAGTTCGGACAGTTATATAAAAAATGAGTTGGATTATATTATCTCTAAAATTCATATTATCAATAAAACCAATCAGAACTTAGTACAGCTTCAACAAAGCTCATTAGTTGATTTGCAAGAAAACTTTCTCAAAAACATCATTTATGAAAATTATGATAAGCAGAATATGGAGAGAAGGTTGAAACTCCTGCAATTAGATCCATTCAGTCAGGGCGGCATTCTTGCCATTATAACCATGCAGGGGATTTCTGAATGGGAATCCAATTTAAGCGAAGGGAATATTTTAACATTAAGGAAAAAAGTACTAGCTTTATGCAATGAAAAAGAAACCAATCAAAAATTTATTTCTTTTCCCATTGATTATAAACATTTTTGTTTGTTTTTTGCAGAAAAAAATCAGCATCTTATTTTAGATGTTTTACATCGAATGATTGGGAGGATAGAGCAAGAATTAGGAGTAGAAATTACTTTTACCCTCTCACAAGCCTTTCCATCTTTAAGCGAATTGCCAAAAATATTTAAATCTTCCTTTCAGCTTATGGAACAGAAATACTCTTTTATTGATACAAAATCTCTATGCAGCAGCCATATTCCATTATCATCTGGGAAAGATTATTCCTATAGTGTAGAAACGGAAAGTATTTTAATAAATTTTATGCAGAAAAGAGAGTTGAAGCATGCCAAGAAATTGATAAATGAGATAGTTGAAACAAATTTTAGAGAAGAAAGCATGGATATATATAATATATATAATATATATGATTTTCGAAATGCTCTCATCAATACGATAAAAAGAATTTTAAATAAATGTAATCTGTCTTTTAGTGATTTTTTAAAGAATAATAAAGCGCTATTCTTTCATTTAAACAGTTCTGATATCGAGATACTAAAAAATACCTTCATCGATATATTCAATGAGTTAATGTTACTTCTAGAAGAAAAGCACTCCATTAAACTTTCTACAGTTGAAAGTGTTCTTCGTTATATTCAAGAAAATTACACAAGCGATCTATCTTTAGGCGAAGTAGCAGATCATTTTCAATTAAGTGAATCCTATGTTAGCAAGTTGATTAAAGATCATTTAAAATCCTCGTTTAAAAATTATGTAAATCAATTGAAAGTAGAGAAATCAAAAATTTTATTGGAATCGGGTAAATATATGGTATCAGAGGTTGGTGAAATGGTTGGCTGTAAAAATGTGAATACTTTTATTAGGATTTTTAAGCAGCAGGAAGGAATAACGCCAGGAAAATATGTTATTAATAAAATGGCTAAATAAATAGTTACACAGAGAACGGAATACATCCATCAAATTTTTTTACATGAATAAAACCAAAACAATGATAGGAGATATTTTGACTATCTTCGTATTTTGGCTTGTGTTTATCTTGAGGGTGGAACATAAGTATTTCAACCCAATATAACCCCGAACAATTATACGTACATATTAGAGAAAGTTCGTATAATTTGTTTGGTGTTTTTTATTTATTTTAAGAAAAAAGGTTTGTGGTAATCACCCGCAGACTGAATACACTTCGCTTTCCATGGGGCGAGCGCCAAGCCTCCTCGTTCTGCAGTGACCCCTAAAAGTTAGACGCAGTTATTTCATTAGGCAACTTGTTGAAAATGAGTTCGGTATTGTACCGGACTCATTTTGAATTTTCCCTTTAACCGTTTTCTATTATAGTATTCTATATATTTTTCTAATTCTAGTTTAAAGTGGTTCACACTTTCAAATTCCTTAAAATAAAGGAGTTCTGACTTCAGTATCCCAAAGAAGTTTTCCATTACAGAGTTATCGTAACAGTTCCCTTTACGTGACATACTCTGTTTAATCCCTTTTGCTTGAAGCAAGTTGCGATATTGTTTCATTTGATAATGCCAACCTTGGTCGGAATGCATGAGTAATTGATGCCTTTTTGGTAAGGATTCTAATGCTTTTTCTAACATGTCCGAAACTAATGAATACGTTGGTCGAGAACCGATGGTATACGTAATAATTTCCCCATTAAATAAATCTAATACAGGCGATAGATACAGCTTTTCCCCAAATAACTTGAATTCTGTAATATCTGTTACCCATTTTTCATTTGGTGCGTCCGCACTAAATTGACGGTCTAAATGATTTGGCGCAATTTTACCGACTGTGCCTTTATAAGATTTATATTTTTTCATCCTCACTAGACATTTTAAACCCAGCTCTTTCATGATTCGTTGAACCTTTTTATGATTTACTTTTTTTCCACGATTCACTAGCTCATCCCGAATACGTCGGTATCCGTAACGACCTTGATGTTCTTCATAAATGGCTTGGATTTCTCTTTTTATATCGGTGTCTGGATCAGGTCGATTCATTCGTTTTACTAAATCATAATAGGTGCTGCGTGGAATGCCAGCGAGTTTTACGAGTGACTTCACCGAATACTTATGCCTTAACTCATAGACTACTTGTGCTTTGTCTTGTTTGGTGATTTTTCCTTGTTTTGAACTAAGGCATTCAACTTTTTTAAATACTCATTTTCCATTTCCAGTTGTTTTATTCGATCTTCTAGTGCTTCAAAAGAACGGTCAGTAGAACTTTGTTTATTTGAATCTTTTTTCATGGATAGACGCCCCTGTTCCTGTGACTGAAGGGCCACTATCCCTTGTGTTTCAAACTTTCTTTTCCAAACAGCTAGAGTGGAATGCGCTGGGATATTAAAAATAGCTGCCGTTTCACATAGAGAAGTACCATTTTCAGTCATATATTGTAGTACTTCTAGTTTAAACATTTGTGTATAACTTGTACAACGTTTCATCAATGCCTCTGCACCATTGTAGTTGTATTGTCTTACCCATTTAACAATCGATTTGTGATCTATTCCAAATTGATTTTCCAATTTCTCTGTAACTTTCTTTTCCGCTTAAATAGCGAGTTACGGCTTGTAGCTTCATTTCCGCAGTAAATTTGGACAAAAAAACTGCACCTCCAATTATTGTAGATAGTGTCTAACAATTGGGGTGCAGTTCATTCCTGCGGGGTCTTGGACTTTCTCGCAGCTCCCATAGGAGTCTACGTGTATTCAGTCTGCTTTGTTTTTTCCTAGTAATTTTAGTTTGCTTAAAAACTAAATAAGCTTTAAAAAAGGAGTGAAATGGAACGGAGGATACTCGACTCCTGCGGGAAGCAGAGCAAAGCCTAAGACCCCACAGGCTTTAGCCGAGGAGACTTAGGTTGCTCCCCGGCGCATCGTGTGTCTGTAGTGTAATGGAACGAATTGGTTTCACCACTGAATTAGAGATTGTTCGTCTTTATCCAATATATATTTTGTTTTGTCTCATTTATGTTTTTAAAGAAAAAATTTTAGTAGATATTTCGATTTTTTAAATAAATTTATTCCATTAATCCAAATTACTATTAAAATAGAAGAAAGATACTAGACGAGAGGGACGTGAAATGGTGAAAATTGATAAAATTGAAGTCCAACATGTGAAAATGCCGCTGGTTAGTCCGTTTAAGACAAGTTTTGGTGAACTGTTAGAAAAGGATTTTCTGATCATTAAAATATATAGTGGTGAGCACATTGGGTATGGAGAGTCTGTCGCTTTACCTGATCCTACTTATAGCGAGGAAACAACTGGAACTGTTATTTATATGCTAAACGAGTTTTTGATACCACTCTTGTTTAAAGATGAGATAACGCACCCAGATGAAGTTTCAGTAAGATTCGCTCCAATCAGAAGAAATAATATGGCAAAAGCAGCTTTAGAAGGAGCAATATGGGATTTATATAGTAAACAGCAAGGTATTTCTCTTTCGAAAGCGCTTGGAGGTATTCAAACATCGATTGATGTTGGGGTAAGTATTGGAATCGAACCAACTACAGACATGCTTTTAACAAAAGTGGAACGCTTTTTGAATGAGGGCTATAAAAAGATTAAAGTGAAAATTAAACCTGGCTATGACTTAGAGCCTTTAGCAAAAATAAGACAAACCTTTGGTTATGACATCCCACTAATGGCAGATGCGAATTCTGCCTATACGTTAGCAGATATCGAGCGAATTAAAGAATTAGATCCACTTAAGTTGATGATGATTGAACAGCCATTAGCATATGATGATATTATTGATCATTCTATTTTGCAAAGTGAGCTCGCAACACCAATATGTTTGGATGAAAGTATTCATTCAGTAGAAGATGCTCGAAAAGCGATTGAATTAGGAAGCTGTAAAATAATAAATATTAAGATTGGCCGTGTCGGCGGTTTGACGGAAGCTAAGAAAATACATGATGTATGTAAAAAACACGATATTCCTGTATGGTGTGGCGGCATGCTGGAAGGCGGAATCGGAAGAGCGCATAATATCGCGATAACCTCCCTTCCGGCTTTTACAATTGCGGGGGATACATCTGCATCGAATCGATACTGGAAAAAAGATATTATTTGTCCAGAGGTCACATTGTCTACGCCAGGCAAAATAGAAGTACCAAAAGGAGCCGGTATTGGGTTCGATTTAAACGAAGCAGTGATTAATCAGCATTTAATTTCAAAGAAGGAATATGCTAATCCATTCATTTAATAAGGGGGGAACGACGACAGTGGATCCTTATATAATAAGAGAAGTAACTGAAAAAGCTGAAATCCAACTGGTAGTTTCCCTTCAAGATTCAATTTGGGGCAGGACTAATACTACACCCTATCCATTTTTAGTTGCCTCTATTCATAATGGTGGAATGATTATAGGGGCTTTTTTGAAAGAAGAACTGGTAGGCTTTTGCTATAGTTTCCCTGGTTTTCATCAAAAGGAAATCTATTTAGTGTCCCATATGATGGCAGTGAAAGCAAAGGATAGAAATGCTGGATTGGGCTTTAAAATGAAAGTAAAACAAAAGGAAATGGCCTTGAAACGTGGCTATTCAAAAATTATTTGGACTTTTGATCCGCTAGAATCACGGAATGCCAATCTAAATATAGCGAAACTAGGAGGGGTAGTGAAAACATATTATCCTAATCATTACGGATCCATGGAGGATGAATTAAACGGAGGCCTTCCTTCAGACAGGTTTTTGTTAGAGTGGGATATTGGGAAACTATCAGTAAATCCTCATCCGGCAGGAGAGCAAATTCCATCACTTGTTACTTGGAAAACGATAAAAGAAATCCCTATTCCTTTATCTTTTGAACTCCTATCCAAAAAAGCGGATACCTATAAGGTTCCTGTTCCTAAAAATATACATACAATAAAAGAAAAAGATTTTGCCACAGCCGAAAAGTGGCGTATGATGCTTAGGAATGTTTTTACTCATTTGTTTTCAAGGGGATATATCATTCACAGCTATCACAAGACAAATGAACTAGTGAATTATTATATTGTAAGCTTAAACAAAGAGAATGAATGAACTTATTTGAATAACGAATTACATAAACGAGGAGGGGAAAAATGCACGAACAAATAGACAGCTGGGTAGATGGGAAAAAGGAAGAGATAATAGCTATGTATCAGTTTCTTCATAATCATGCAGAAATAAGCTGGGAAGAAGTCGAAACAACGAAATTTATAAAAAATGAGCTGGAGAAATTATCCATTCCCTATCAATTATTCGATGATCAAACTGGGATTGTTGGGGAATGGGGGAAAGGAAATAATCCTGTTATAGGGTTGCGAGCAGATATGGATGCATTATGGCAGCAAGTGAATGGAGAATGGAAGGCCAATCATTCATGTGGTCATGATGCACACACGACGATTTTGCTTTTTACCTTAAGATGTCTGAAGGAACTAGGCGTAGAACCAAATGGGAAAATAAAGTGCCTGTTCCAACCTGCTGAAGAGACTGGTGCAGGGGCAATTTCCTTTATTAATAAAGGGCTTCTAGACGATATTGATTATTTATTAGGATTACATGTGCGACCAATTCAAGAAATGAGAATGGGAGAATGTTCTCCTGCAATCTATCATGGAGCAGCGGCAAGCTTTAAAGGAAAACTATATGGAATGCAGGCACATGCCGCAAGACCGCATTTAGGGATAAACGTTATCGACAGTCTTACAGCTATTAATATGGCTATTCGTTCTATTCCGTTGAACCCGATTATCCCTGCTTCTGCAAAAATGACTTTTGTCCAGGCGGGAGGAAAGAATTTTAATATTATCCCCGATTATGCGGAGTTTGGCATCGATGTTCGTGCCCAAACCAATGAAGAGATGGAACAATTGATTTCCAGACTTGAAAGCCAAGTGAAACTTGCAGGTGAAGCGAATGGTGCTCGAGTTGAATTAGAACTTCTATCCGATATGCCAGCAGCAACACCAAATAAATTGATGGAAGAAATAGCAGCTGAAAGCATTAAAGAAATACTAGGAGCGAAAGGGCTTGTGAAGCCTCCAGTAACACCTGGTGGAGAAGATTTTCATTATTATGCGAAAGTAAAGGAACAACTGCAAACAACAATGATTGGCTTAGGCACAGATTTACAGCCCGGATTACATCACCCAGACATGTATTTTCAGTTAGAAAGCCTACTGCATGGGATAAAAATCATGGCTTTATCGGCAGTAAAATTAATGGAAGAAAAACAATAGATTGAAGGAATTTCTTCTTTTGGCAAAGGAGGAATTCCTTTTTTTAATCTAGTAGATGCTTCTATGTACAGCAATAAAAAAAGCAAGTTTATCGAAAACGAAAAAATATGATATCCTATTGAATAGATAGGATATAAACTAATTATACTGAATAAAGAATGAATATCAGGTCTTTACTGCAACAATTATAAAAGTAATTATGCTATAATGCATAATGGCAATTATACAGAAAAAACACTTACGATAGGGAAAGCAAAAGGGACTGCAGATGAAATCATTAATAGGCCAAGATAAACCAGTTCAACGACTTTTTATTTTTATTATAGGGCTTTTGATTATGTCATTAGGCATTGTATTAATTATTACTGCAAATTTAGGTTCAGCCCCATGGGATGTTTTGAATATTGGATTGCATATTCAGTTTGGTCTGACCATCGGCAGCTGGGCAATAATAGTTGGTTTTTTAATCCTATTGATAGCTGCCATCCTTTCAAAAAAACTTCCTCCTTTTGGTGCTTTATTAAATATGGTGTTAGTAGGAGTATTTATTGATTTTTTCCTACTACTTCCCTTTATGAATACCCCTTCGACCCTTTATCAAAAATGGATTATGTTTTTAATTGGATTGATTATAATGGGCTATGGAATGGGATTCTATATTTCTGCGAAACTTGGTGCAGGACCGCGAGATAGTCTTATGATTGTCTTATCGGAAAAATTTGGCGGGGGCATAGCAAGAACGAGATTATTAATGGAGGCAATTGTTTTAATAATAGGATGGATACTTGGTGGACCTGTATCATGGGGAACGATTATCTATGCTGCCTTAATAGGAAGAGTTGCAGGATGGAGTATCCCACAGTGTACAAAATGGACGAACTATATATTGGACCGAAATAAAAGAACGGTGAATAATATTCACCAACATAATATGGAGCGGGAGGCAAAATAATGAAAATATCTACAAAAGGAAGATATGGATTAACTATTATGATGGAGTTAGCAAAAAAGCACGGAGAGGGACCGATTTCATTAAAATCAATTGCTCAAACCAATAATTTATCCGAGCATTACTTGGAACAATTAGTTGCTCCGTTGCGTAATGCTGGGTATGTGCGCAGTATTCGTGGAGCATATGGTGGATATGTATTAGGTGATGAACCGAATAAAATTACTGCTGGAGATATTATTCGGATATTAGAAGGACCTATAAGTCCTGTCGAGGGAATCGAAGATGAAGAACCAGCTAAGAAAGCTTTATGGATGAAAATCAGAGATGCGGTAAAAGATGTATTAGATTCAACCACAATTGAAGACCTAGCTAACCATCAAGAAGACGATAACTCAGATGGTTATATGTTTTATATTTAAGAAGCTGTTTTTTGGAAAATCGATGGCTGTTTTTTTATAATAGCAATCAAGTATGTAGAAAGCTCTTTGGATGATTTTTTTTAATATTGGACAAAAATAGAAACCTGAAATGATCACAACTAATTAATTGTAGGTGAATAACTTGGAACATATTTATGTGGATCATGCGGCAACTTCACCCATGCATCCAAAAGTAATCGATAGAATGTATGAAGTCATGAAAGATCAATTTGGTAATCCTTCAAGTATTCATGCCTATGGAAGACAGGCAAGAAATATATTGGATAATGCTAGAGCAGTAGTTGCTTCTAGTATAGGTGCACACGAAAATGAAATTATTTTTACGAGCGGTGGTACAGAGGCAGATAATTACGCTATCTTTGGAATTGCAGAAGGCAAAGAAGCGAAAGGAAAACATATTATTACAACGGAAATTGAACACCATGCTGTATTGCATGCTTGCCAAGAATTAGAGAAAAAGGGCTACGAGGTTACTTATCTTTCTGTAAATGAATACGGACTAATAGATTTGAATGAATTCAAAGCAGCATTAAGAGAAGATACTATTCTTGTTACGATTATGTATGGCAATAACGAAGTGGGTGCGATTCAACCGATAAAAGAAATAGGCTTATTGTTAAAAGATCATCCTGCTGTCTTCCACACAGATGCGGTACAAGCCTATGGTTTAGAAGATATTGATGTAAAAGAACAGCACATCGACCTTTTATCCGTTTCTTCTCATAAGATTAATGGTCCTAAAGGAATAGGTTTTTTATATGTTAAGAACGGCATTAAACTAAATCCTCAATTATTTGGTGGCGAACAAGAGAAAAAAAGAAGAGCTGGAACTGAGAATGTTCCTTCTTTAGCAGGCTTTCAGCTAGCAGTAGAAATTTCTCAACAGGATAGATTGCAAAAGAGAGAGCAGTTTAAAAAGTATAAAGAAATCCTAATTGGTATCTTAAAAGATAATAATATTTCATTTAAACAAAACGGATTAGTTGATAATACCTTGCCACATGTTTTAAACTTAAGCTTTCCCGGTACAAATGTGGAAGCAATGTTAGTTAATCTTGACTTAGCAGGTATTGCTGCTTCGAGTGGTTCCGCATGTACTGCTGGATCAATCGAACCTTCTCATGTGTTAGTAAGCATGTTTGGCAAAGAATCGGAAAGAACAAAAAATTCCATTCGATTTAGCTTTGGATTAAATAATACGGAACAACAAATAGAAAAGGTCGGTCATGAGTTAGTCAAAATCATTAACCGTCTGACAAAATGATAACCTTCCCTTCCATGTAAAGGGAAGGGCTAAGGGGGAAATGGAAAATGGAAAAAGCACCAAAAGATACCCGGGTAGTAGTAGGAATGTCTGGTGGAGTTGACTCATCAGTTGCTGCGTTACTTTTAAAAGAACAAGGCTATGATGTTATCGGTATATTCATGAAAAACTGGGACGATACAGACGAATTCGGTGTCTGCACTGCAACGGAGGATTATGAAGATGTCATTCGTGTCTGCAATCAGTTAGAGATTCCTTATTATGCGGTGAACTTTGAAAAACAATACTGGGATAAAGTGTTCACTTATTTTCTTGATGAATATAAAGCGGGGAGAACACCTAATCCCGATGTAATGTGTAATAAAGAAATTAAATTTAAAGCTTTCTTAGAGCATGCAATGAGTCTTGGAGCTGATTATCTTGCAACAGGGCACTATGCACAAGTAGTCAGAGAAGATGGTCAAGTGCGCATGCTTAGAGGGAAAGATGATAATAAAGACCAAACATATTTTTTAAATCAACTAACAGAAGAACAATTAAGCAAAGTAATGTTCCCTATTGGCGGCATGGAAAAATCAAAGGTTCGTGAACTTGCTGCTAAAGCAAATCTTGCGACAGCAACCAAAAAAGACAGCACAGGTATCTGTTTCATAGGAGAGCGTAATTTCAAAGAATTCTTAAGTGGATATCTTCCTGCGCAAAAAGGAAATATGGAAACAATGGATGGAGAAGTAATTGGCCGTCACGATGGACTTATGTATTATACAATCGGGCAAAGACATGGTCTTGGCATTGGCGGAAGTGGAGAACCTTGGTTTGTTATCGGCAAGGATTTAAAACGGAATGTCTTATATGTAGGTCAAGGATTCCATCACGAGTTGCTTTATTCTGACAGCATTATTGCGACCAACGTTAGCTGGGTATCCAAAGATCGCATTGGTACATCATTTGAATGTACAGCTAAATTTCGTTACCGTCAACCAGATAATAAAGTAACGGTAGAGGTTATCGATGAAAATACAGTCAAAGTTATCTTCCACGAACCAATTCGTGCTGTAACGCCAGGACAAGCAGTTGTATTCTATCAAGGAGAAGAATGCTTAGGCGGAGGAACAATTGATAAAGTGTTCCGTGATAATGAAAGATTAACATATGTAGGTTAAGGATGAACTGTCGACTAACATTAGTTGGTCGACAGTTTTTACATACTGCAAAAAGCAGCTAGCAATTCTCCTGTAATAGGAGGATTTGCTAGTTTCTTTTGTGTAGTTGCTTTTCTCATTTTTGATTAGAAAATATGCTATACTACCAATAAGAAATGGAGTGTTTTAAGATGGATAATAGTCAATTAGGAATACAATATATGCAAGAAGGCAAATGGGAAGAAGCGGCAAAAATTTTTATGGAAGAGATTGAGAAAAATCCGAACAATGCAGTTTCTTACGTTAATTTTGGCAATGTTTTATCAGCTTTAGGTGATGATACAAGAGCATTATCTTTCTACCAAAAGGCGATTGAAATAGATGATACAACGGCTGCAGCCTATTATAGTGCAGGAACCGTTTATTATGAAAAAGAAAATTTAGAATCCGCAAAGAATATGTTTGAACTAGCATTAGAAAAGGGACTAGAATCAAGTGATAATTTCTTTATGCTTGGACTTACTTATGTTGGTTTAGATAAAGGGAAATTGGCAATCCCTTATTTTCAAAGAGCAGTTGAACTAAATAGTCAAGATGCAGAGGCGTTCTTTCAACTAGGGCTCTGTTTGGCACAAAATGAATATATTGAAGAAGCAATTACACAATTTCAATCCTGTCTAGCATTAGATGCCACTCATGCAGATGCTTATTATAATTTAGGGGTTGCCTATGGTTTTAAAGAAGAAACAGCGAAAGCAGTCGAAATGTTCAATAAGGCGCTAGAAATCCAGCCAGATCATCTTCTTGCTGGTTACGGAAAGCAAATTATCGAAGAAAAGTAATGGAAAGAGAAATGAAATGTAAGGGAAGAAAGGAGGAATTCAGTTGAACGAGCAGAACTCTTTGGATCTTTTTGAAAAGGAAAAAAAGTATGTGAAGGGACGACATCTTGTTACCATTTTTCATAATGAACAGAATCTTTACTCTGTGATAAGAATAAGAGTCGATGAAACGAATCATGATTATGACGATAAAGAAGCGGTTATTACTGGCTATTTGCCAAAGATGAACGAAGAAGAAACGTATACATACTTTGGTGATTTTAAAGAGCATCCGAGATTCGGTTTACAGCTGCAGGCAACTTCCTTTCGAAAAGAAATGCCACAAACAAAGCAAGGGGTTATTGCTTATTTATCGAGCAACTTATTTAAAGGGATTGGGGAAAAAACAGCAGAGAATATTGTGGATACATTAGGAGAAGAAGCAATCTCCAAAATCATGAATCAGCCATCGATTTTAGAGACAGTGCCCAAACTTGCATCAGATAAAGCGAAAATCCTCTATGATACATTAATGAAAAATCAAGGGTTAGAGCAAGCAATGGTTTCTTTAAATCAATATGGGTTTGGTCCGCAATTGTCGATGAAAATTTATCAAGTATATAAAGAAAATACGCTAGAAATAGTCCAGACAAATCCATATAAATTAGTGGAGGATATTGAAGGGATTGGTTTTGGAAAAGCAGATGACCTTGGTTCACAGATTGGAATTACTGGGAATCATCCAGATCGATTAAAGGCTGGCTGTTTGTATATCTTAGAGTTAAGCAGTAATCAGGAAGGCCATGTCTATCTCCATGCCGAATTTTTACTAGAAAAAGTAAAAGCCCTGCTTGAAGAAAATCAAAAAGAGGAGATAGAATTTTCGCAAATAGCAGATCAGGTTATTCAGCTGGAGGAAGAAGGGAAAATTATAGTGGAGGATAAAAAAATATATTTACCTTCATTGTTTTTTTCAGAAAAAGGACTTGTACGAAATATAAAGCGAGTAATGGAGCAATCTGAATATAAAGACCAATTTCCAGAATCGGAGTTTCTGCTGGCGTTAGGAAACTTAGAGGACCGTATCGGTGTTCAATATGCTCCCTCTCAACGAGAAGCGATTCAAACGGCGCTTATGTCCCCGATGCTAATTTTGACAGGTGGTCCCGGAACGGGGAAAACAACTGTCATAAAGGGAATTGTTGAATTATATGGTGAATTGCACGGCTGTTCCTTAGAGCCTAATGATTATAAAAAAGATGAACCCTATCCATTTATTCTTGCGGCGCCAACTGGCCGAGCGGCTAAACGAATGGCTGAATCAACAGGTTTACCAGCAGTTACTATTCATCGATTGCTGGGATGGAATGGGACAGGAACATTTGAACGGGATGAGGAACATCCTTTGGAGGGAAAAATCCTCATCGTCGATGAAACCTCGATGGTTGATATTTGGCTAGCCCATCAATTATTTAAGGCTTTACCTGAACATATTCAAGTAATTATTGTAGGAGATGAAGACCAGCTGCCATCAGTAGGACCGGGCCAAGTATTAAAAGATCTACTTGATTCAGCATGTATTCCTACTGTTAAGTTGAAAGATATTTATCGACAAGCGGAAGGATCATCGATAATCGAGCTGGCACATGAAATGAAAAAAGGCCAGCTGCCGGCTAATCTTCTTGTGCCTCAAGGGGATCGTTCATTTATAAAATGCTCTTCCAGTCAAATTCCGCAGGCAATTGAAAAAATTGTTTTGAATGCGAAAAACAAAGGCTTTGCGCCAATGGATATTCAAGTATTGGCACCGATGTATAGAGGACCAGCAGGAATTGACCGCTTAAATGCCATCTTACAGGAAATCTTAAATCCTAATCCAGATGGCACCAGAAAAGAACTGAAATTTGGAGATGTTACATACCGGATCGGTGATAAAGTCCTTCAGCTAGTCAATCAACCAGAAAGCAATGTTTTTAATGGTGATATGGGTGAGATTGTATCGATCTTTTATGCGAAGGAAAATACGGAAAAGCAAGATATGGTTATTGTTTCGTTTGATGGAATAGAAGCAACCTATACGCGACAGGATTTAAATCAAATTACGCTGGCTTATTGCTGTTCTGTCCATAAATCACAAGGCAGTGAGTTTCCAATCGTCATTATGCCCGTCGTCAAAAGTTATTATCGCATGTTAAGAAGAAATTTAATTTACACCGGAATAACTAGAAGTAAACAATTTTTGATTCTTTGTGGAGAAGTGGAAGCAATGGAATTAGGCGTTAGCCGGAATGATGAACTAAATCGGCAAACAACCTTAAAAGAAAAAATCAAAGAGGCATTTGCCGATGTATATCAACCAGACGAGACGATGGAAATAACAAAAGAGAATTCATTTGATTTATTGTATGAAGGTAAAATCAATCAAATCGATCCAATGATTGGAATGGAAAATATCTCCCCATATGATTTTATGGAAGCATCTGAATCCTAAGAAAATTACTTAAGTACAAACTTTTTAAGAAAACCTCTATTTTTACGGAGAATTCCTCTTTTTTAGAGGATTTTTTTTGCCAATGTTTGTACTACATGTTTTAAAGTTCTAGGTGAAAAATAGTAATGCTATCTTCTTCGAAAAAATCCAGTCGGATTCTAATTTTCCAATAAAAACAGCCAACTCCTAAAAATACTGGTATATTTGGATGGGTTAAAGAGCATAATGGGAATACTTACCTGGAATTTCCATGTTAGGTGGAATATTTCATGAAACGAATGAAGATGAGGTGTTTCCTATGCTCAAATGTCCAAATTGCCAGAGCAAAGATATTGGGAAAATTGGAATAAATCAATATTACTGCTGGAATTGCTTTATTGAATTATCGCTTACGAAAGGGATTATTCATACACATCAAGTAGAAGAAGATGGAAGCTTAAGTTCTTTAGACGACTTATTTGACGAAGAAGAGCGTCGATTAAGCTAAGTTTTTCTCCGTGTAAACTTGGCGCTCACTTCCATATAAAAAGGGGTGCAAAGTAAATGGGTAAAGCGATAAATACAGCAATAGCTATTGGGGCTGGTGTAGTGGCACTTAGCTATATGCAAAAAAATAATATGATGAGTCAAAAACAACTGAAAAAAGTGCAGAGGAAAGTAATGAAGATGTTTTAATTGTGAGTTAGTAGACAAGGCTGGAACGAACCTTCCTGCCGAAATTTTAACCCAAGCAATGATACCGGAATCAAAAAATTCGTATCATTGCTTGGGTTTTTTCATTTTATTATTATGTTGATAATTATAGTCAAGCAGGCGTTCGGTTGTCCTGCAGCCACGCTATGTGTCGGTAAGCAAGCCTAAGTCTGTGGGGGATTACATAGATAGCTAAGCCGTTTTTACAATTTAATACTAGATAAAAAAATGCATAAAAATTCCTATTATCTCTCACAATACATTAAAGAGGGAGGAAAGGAAATGGATATAAGAATAAAATGGTATTATCGATTAGGATTTACCTTATTACTTTTTATCGTTTTATTTATTTTTATAAAATTATCACCGATATGGTTACCCATTTTAAGTCTTATAACAAAGGTTATAACTCCTTTTATTATTGGTGCGTTTTTTACGTACTTACTTCATCCAATAGTAGAATTATTACATAAAAAAGGTTTACATAGAGGGTTGTCTGTTGCATTTATTTATATTTTATTTTTTGGCGGGATTGGGTATGCGATCTATAAAGGTATCCCCATTCTTATTGAGCAGCTGGAAGAGCTGACAGTTAGTGCTCCAAAGCTTGCAGAGCGATATAAAGATTTAATTGATTCGATTCAAAATAAAATGGAATCTTGGCCGCTTAACCTACAGGAAAAAGTTGACCGTGGAATTGACATATTTGAAAGGAAAATGGAATCCCTTTTGAATAAAGTAATTAATGGTGCCATGGGGATTGTCAATTATTCGATTATAATTATGCTTATTCCCTTTATCTCTTTTTATATGTTAAAGGATATAAATGCGGTAAGAAAAGGCTTTAATGGATTAATTCCTAATAAATGGCGCAATAGTGCTCGCTTATTTTTAGAGGATGTAAATGAATCATTAGGCAGCTATATAAGAGGACAATTATTGGTTTGTACAATAATTGGAGTTATTTCTATGCTTCTTTTTTTGATTTTTCATATGAAATTTGCCCTTGTATTAGGAATGATCATAGGAATAACGAATGTCATTCCGTATTTTGGACCGGTAATTGGAGCTGTTCCAGCTTTAATTGTTGCAAGTACTGTTTCTGTGAAAATGATCATTATTGTCGTGATTATCATTATTATTCTGCAATTTCTCGAAGGAAATATATTATCGCCATATATAGTAGGGAAAAGTACTCATATGCATCCCTTGTTTATTATGTTTGCGCTATTGCTAGGAGAGGAGATAGGCGGGATGATTGGAATGATTGTGGCAGTCCCTTTATTATCCATTGTAAAAGTAGCAATCATTCATATGAAAACCCATTTTGGAAAAAAAGAACGAGAAATAAAACGTATATAAATAGACCAATATTGACAATACTGCCTAATAATCAGTATAATTCGAATGAAGCATATATCGATAAAATGGTGAAAGAAATAAGTAGATTATAGTCCACTCTAAAGAGAGGAATTCCCTTTGGCTGAAAGGAGTTCTAGGTGAAGGATAATTGAAAGCTAATTCTTGAATGCAGCTAATCACTGCCGTTTTCCGCGTTAAGGAATGTTGAGAGATGGATATTATTTATTATTATTTTTTTATACTTTTATCCATAATCAGGGTGGTACCGCGAGCAATACTTTCGTCCCTGTCCAGGGATGGGAGTTTTTTTTATGCCTTAAAACGGTAAACGTTAGTGGTTGTAGCAAATACATAAGAAAAAACAGGAGGATATGTGATGAAAAACTTAACTGGTGCAGAAATAAGAAGCAAATTTTTAGAATTTTTTCAGGGCAAAGGGCATGCGATTGAGCCAAGTGCATCTTTAGTGCCTCATGATGATCCGTCATTATTATGGATTAATAGTGGTGTAGCTACCTTAAAAAAATATTTTGATGGTCGCGTTATTCCTGAAAATCCAAGAATAACAAATGCGCAAAAATCAATTCGTACAAACGATATTGAAAATGTGGGCAAAACGGCGCGTCACCATACTTTTTTTGAAATGCTTGGTAACTTTTCGATTGGGGATTATTTTAAAGAAGAAGCAATCGAATGGGCTTGGGAGTTCTTGACAGATGAAAAATGGATTGGCTTTGATAAAGAAAAGCTTTCTGTAACCATCCATCCAGAGGATGAAGAAGCATATGTTTTATGGCGAGATAAAATTGGCATACCAGAGAATCGCATTATTCGCTTAGAAGGTAACTTTTGGGACATAGGTGAAGGTCCAAGTGGTCCTAATACAGAAATATTCTATGATCGTGGTCCAGAATATGGCAATGATATCAACGATCCAGAATTATATCCAGGTGGAGAAAATGATCGTTACTTAGAAGTATGGAACCTTGTTTTCTCTGAATTTAACCATAATCCAGACGGCACTTATACACCTCTGCCAAAGAAGAATATTGATACAGGTATGGGCTTGGAGCGTATGGCGTCTGTTGTTCAAAATGTTCCAACAAACTTTGATACAGATTTATTTATGCCGATTATTCGCGCGACTGAACAATTAGCAGATGTCCGGTATGGCAAGGACTCTTTAAGCGATGAAGCATTTAAAGTAATCGCAGACCATATACGTACAGTGGCTTTTGCAATAGGTGACGGGGCTCTTCCGTCAAATGAAGGAAGAGGTTATGTGTTAAGACGTTTGTTGCGCAGAGCAGTTCGTTATGCAAAGAAAATTAATATCAACAGACCATTTATGTTTGAATTAGTTCCAGTAGTGGCTGAAATTATGGTAGATTATTATCCTACTGTAAAGGAAAAGACAGAATTTATTCAAAAAGTCATGAAAAGTGAAGAAGAACGATTCCATGAAACATTAAATGAAGGTCTTGCTATCCTTTCCGAAGTAATGGAGAAAGCAAAAGACAATGGAGTTATAGCTGGAGAAGATATTTTCCGTTTGTACGATACGTATGGATTCCCAGTTGAACTTACAGAGGAATATGCAGAGGAGCAAGGTCTGGCTATTGATCATGAAGGTTTCGAAAAAGAAATGGAAAGTCAGCGTGATCGCGCCCGAAAAGCACGTCAAGAAGTTGACAGCATGCAAGTTCAAAGTGGAGTGTTAGGCAATATTAAAGTGGAAAGTGAATTTATTGGTTATGATCAGTGGTCAAATGAAGCGCAAATCGTGGCTTTATTAAGAAATGGTCAAGAAGTAGAGACTGCAGAAGCTGGGGATGAAATTCAGTTTATATTAGACAAAACACCATTCTATGCAGAAAGCGGCGGTCAAATTGCTGACAAAGGAACGTTAAAATCGGATCATGTGACAATTAGCGTGGAAGATGTTCAAAAAGCGCCAAATGGTCAAAATTTACACAAAGGAATAATTGAAACAGGAGCTGTTAGGGTAAATGATAGATTAGCAGCTAAAGTGGATAGTAAAAATCGTTCCAAAATTATAAAGAACCATACAGCAACTCATTTATTACATCAGGCATTAAAAGATGTTCTTGGAACACATGTTAATCAAGCAGGATCTCTTGTACAACCAGATCGTTTACGTTTTGATTTTTCTCATTTTGGGCAAATTACTGCAGAGGAATTAGATGAGATTGAACGAATCGTTAACGAAAAGATATGGGAAAGTATTGCAGTTCAAATTGATTACAAGGATATCGAAGAGGCTAAAGCAATGGGTGCAATGGCTTTATTTGGTGAAAAATATGGAAAAGTAGTACGTGTTGTCCAAGTTGGTGAGTATAGCTTAGAACTATGCGGCGGGTGTCATGTTGATAATACTTCAGCAATTGGTTTATTTAAAATTGTTTCGGAAGCTGGAATTGGCGCAGGAACAAGACGTATTGAAGCAGTAACTGGACAAGCGGCATACCAACAACTGACAGATCAAATTCACTTATTAAAAGAAGCGGCGAATAAGTTAAAAACTAGTCCCAAAGATGTCGTTACTCGCGTAGACAGTCTTCTTACAGAGGTGAAGCAATTACAACGGGAAAATGAATCACTTGCTGCAAAACTAAGCAATATTGAAGCAGGCAATCTTGTTGATCAAGTGAAATTAGTGAATGAAGTCCCAGTATTAGCGGCTTCTATCC
The DNA here is from genome assembly GCF_003726095.1 of Niallia circulans. Classification (NCBI taxonomy): domain Bacteria; kingdom Bacillati; phylum Bacillota; class Bacilli; order Caryophanales; family Bacillaceae; genus Niallia; species Niallia circulans. The sequence continues at coordinate 2,140,653 of NZ_CP026031.1, read as the reverse complement.
CGAATGTAGATATGAATAATCTTCGCACAATGGCAGATGAATTAAAACAAAAAATAGATTCTGTCGTATTAGTACTTGGAAGTGTCAATGAAGGAAAAGTAAGTATTATTGCTGGTGTAACCAAGGATTTAATGGATAAAGGTTTCCATGCAGGAAAGATAGTAAAAGAAGTAGCTTCCATTTGTGGAGGCGGCGGAGGCGGCCGTCCAGATATGGCTCAAGCAGGCGGTAAAGATCCTTCTAAACTAAATGAAGCATTAGAATTTGTACAAGAATATGTGAAATCCGTTTGATATTAAGGACAAGTAGTGTAAAATGTAGATAACTCTTAACAGAAATTGTTCGAAAAGGAAATGGGGTGTTCAAAATGAGCTCATTTGATAAAACAATGAGATTCAATTTTCCAGAAGAACCATATGAACATGATGTAAAAGAAGTACTTTATCAAGTTTACGATGCACTTCAAGAAAAAGGCTATAATCCAATCAATCAAATTGTTGGTTATTTACTTTCTGGGGATCCTGCTTATATTCCCCGTCACATGGATGCACGCAATATCATCCGAAAATTAGAACGAGATGAAATTATTGAGGAACTTGTAAAGTTTTATTTAAAACAGCAACGAGAGGAATAGACGTATGCGATTAATGGGCTTAGATGTTGGCTCAAAAACAGTAGGAGTTGCTGTTAGTGATGCTTTAGGATGGACAGCACAAGGAATTGAAACAATTAAAATTGATGAAGAGAAAGAACAATTTGGGCTTGACCGTATTGCGTCCTTGATTGTTGAGTATGATATAGGTAAAATAGTGGTTGGACTTCCTAAAAATATGAATGGCAGCATAGGCTTTCGTGGAGAAGCTAGTCAAATGTACGGGCAGCTTTTAGAAGAACGATTTGAACTGCCGGTTGTTTTTTGGGATGAACGACTAACAACGATGGCTGCTGAAAGAATTCTATTGGAAGCAGATGTTAGTAGAAAAAAACGTAAAAAAGTAATCGATAAAATGGCTGCATCTATCATTTTGCAAGGATATTTAGACAGTCAAAAATAATGAGGTGGAAATATGGAACACGGTGAGACTAATACAATTACAGTTGTAGACGAACAAGGAAATGAACAATTATGTGAGATTCTATTTACATTTGAATCAGATGAATTTGGAAAATCATATGTATTATATTATCCTCTTGGAGATGAAAGCGATGATGAAGAAATCGACATCCACGCATCTTCCTTCATTCCAAATGAAGAAACAGGCGACGGTGAACTATCTCCGATTGAAACTGAAGAAGAATGGGATTTAGTCGAAGAAATGTTAAATACATTCCTTGCTGAACAAGAAGAAGAGTAATAACGGATAGAAGAAAAGAGAGTCCTTTTGGGCTCTTTTTTTATTTTTTGTTAACTACTAGTCCAGCTTTCAGTAGTATGTAAATTTCACTAAAAGCTACAACTTTCTTAGCAAAATATAGTATAATAGGTCGAGATATGTAAAAAATGTTGGAGTGGTGTGTGTCAAGGAGGGAAAAGATTGACGAATAATAAAGACGAGAACAATACAATAAATAGTAAGAAGGAGTTATTTATAGCTAATTTAAATCAGAGACAACAAGAAGCAAAATTAGTCAGAAAAGTCGTGGTCATTGTTGCCTTAGTATTAATTATGATTGTAGCAGTTGTAGGGACGTCTGGTTACTTTTACATAAAATCAGCATTAAAACCAGTTAATCCAGATAGTGATAAAGATATTGTAGTGGAAATCCCGATTGGGTCTGGTGTAAGCACTATTTCCCAATTGCTTGAAGATAAGGGACTTGTAAAAAACGCAAAGGTGTTTAAATATTATGTGAAATTTAAAAATGAGTCGAATTTCATGGCTGGAGAATATCATATGAATCCATCCATGTCGATTCAAGAGATTATTGACAGCTTGAAAACCGGAAAAATTATGCAAGAACCGGTCTTTACCATGACGATACCTGAAGGAAGACAATTAAAAGAAATTTCCGCTATTATCGCGAAGAAGACAAACCAAAAGGAAGAAGAGGTTTGGAAACAATTAAACGATGAAGCATTTATCAAAGGGCTAATGGCCAAATATCCAGATTTATTAACAACAGAAATTTGGGCGAAAAATATCAAATATCCGCTAGAAGGTTATTTATTTCCTGCAACTTATTCTTATTATGAAGAAAAGCCAACATTGGAAGCAATCATTTCCGTAATGCTTGATAAAACAGAAAGTGTAGTAAAAGCATATGAAACGGAAATTGAACGAGATAAATTAACCGTCCATCAATTTTTAACAATGTCTTCGTTAATTGAAGAAGAAGCAACCAAAAATGTGGATAGAAAGAAAATTGCCAGTGTGTTCTATAATCGTATCGAACAAGGGATGCCATTGCAAACAGACCCGACAGTACTTTATGCTTTGGGAGAGCATAAGGATAGGGTTTATTATAAAGATCTAGAGGTAGATTCACCTTATAATACCTATCAAAATGTAGGCTTACCACCTGGACCTATTGCCAATGCAGGAACTGTTTCTATGGAAGCGGCATTGCATCCGGATGATACAGATTATCTCTATTTCTTAGCTTCAAAAGATGGGAAAGTGTACTTTTCTAAATCGCTTAATGAACATAATGAATTGAAAGCAAAATATATTACAGAGAATGACTAACATTCTTCAACAAAAAAAAGACTACAGTCAAACAAAAAGATGTTTGGACTGTAGTCTTTTTTTGAAATTACGTTATTTTGTTCGAAAAATTGTCATCTTTTATATGGATTGCTGTTGATATCTGAAGATTTATTAGCATTCTCCTATATTTTATGATAAAATGGTACAAGTGTTTTTGAGTATACATTTAATGAAATACCCAAATTATATACACTTTTTTGATGTGTTAGGTTCTTAATAAGAAGCTAACTATTTTTAGGTAGAAGAAAAAAGGATAGGGCTTTATGGATTAATTAGGAGGGACTCATCCTTGCAAAATAAACAAATCCTGGAGTATATTGAAAATTTAATTCCAGAAAGAAATAACCAGATTAGTGAAATGGAACATTATGCGAAACAAAATGAAGTTCCCATTATGGAGTTAATAGGGATTGAAACATTATTACAATTACTACGAATTCAGCAGCCTAAAAAAATATTAGAAGTTGGCACGGCGATAGGATATTCTGCCATAAGAATGGCGGAAGCATTACCATCTTCTCAAATAGTTACGTTGGAAAGAGATGAACAAAGGTATTTAGTAGCGAAGGAAAATGTCGAAAAGTTTAAGCTTGAAGCACAAATTGTCCTTTTACAAGGTGATGCCCTTGAATTAGGTTCCATAGTTGAGCAATATGGACCGTTTGATGCTATCTTTATCGATGCGGCAAAGGGACAATATCAAAAGTTTTTCGATCTTTACAGCCCTTTGTTATCGAATGACGGAATCGTGTATACAGATAATATATTATTTCATGGTTTAGTGGCAGCAGAAGAGATAGATAGTAGAAATCTTCGTCAATTAGTACGGAAAATAAGAAATTATAATCAATGGCTTATGGGAAATCAGGATTATCACACAGCAATCTTGCCTGTGGGAGACGGTATTGCAATTAGTAAAAAGAGGGGATAAGAATGAAAAAACCGGAATTACTAGTAACGCCAACCAGTATAAACGATATAGAGCCGCTTATTGATAATGGAGCAGATGCTTTTGTTATCGGAGAACAAAAATTTGGTTTGAGATTAGCCGGTGAATTTAATCGGGACGATGTAAAAAAGGCGATTGAAATCGCACACCAAAGAGGGAAAAAAGTATATGTGGCTGTAAATGCAATTTTTCATAATGATAAAATCGAGGATGTAACAGAATATCTGCGGTTTTTAGTGGCTGTAAATGCGGATGCAATATATTATGGCGATCCAGCTGTTTTAATGATTGCCAGAGAAGTTGTGCCAAATATGAAATTGCATTGGAGTACAGAAACAACAGGGACAAACTGGTACACATGTAATTATTGGGGACGCAAAGGTGCAAAAAGAGCGGTCCTAGCAAGAGAAATTAGCATGGACGCCATCATTGAAACAAAAGAAAATGCAGAAGTGGAGATTGAAATCCAAGTTCATGGAATGACGACGATGTTTCAATCAAAACGTACTTTACTAGAACATTACTTTCAATATCAAGGGAAAGAAGTGGAATTGGAAGCAAGTAAATCAGATAAGAACTTCTTTCTGCATGATAAAGAAAGAGAAAATAAATATCCAATTTTTCAGGATGAAAATGGGACACATATTATGAGTCCAAATGACATTTGTATCATTGATGAGCTTGCAGATCTATTGGATGCTGGCATTGATTCTTTCAAAATCGACGGTCTTTTGAAAGAACCAAGCTATATTATTGCCGTTACTGGACTATATTATCAAGCAATAACTTTGTATTTAAATGATCCAGATCGATATGAAGAAGAAAAAGACCATTTACTTGCTGAGATAGAAAAAATTCAACCACCTAATAGACCATTGGACACAGGATTTTTCTTTAAAGAAACGGTTTACTAAACAAGTGGAGGAGAAGGGAAAATGACATTAGTTAAAGATCCTATTTCTGAAATAAGAGATGGAAAAAGAGTAATTGTAAAGAAACCGGAACTGCTAGCACCTGCTGGTAATTTAGAGAAATTAAAAATTGCTGTTACATACGGTGCAGATGCTGTCTTTATTGGTGGACAAGAATATGGGCTTCGTTCGAATGCTGGAAACTTCACTTTTGAAGAAATGAAAGAGGGAGTGGAGTTTGCTAAGAAATATCAAGCAAAAATATATGTTACTACCAATATATTTGCACATAATGAAAATATTGACGGTTTAGAAGAATACTTACTGGGCTTAAAGTCAGCAGGTGTACATGGAATTATTGTGGCAGACCCATTAATTATCGAGACATGCCGTAGAGTAGCACCCGAAATAGAAGTGCATTTAAGTACACAGCAATCTCTTTCTAACTGGAAGGCAGTTCAGTATTGGAAGGATGAAGGTTTAGAACGGGTTGTGCTTGCCCGTGAAACAAGTGCAGAAGAGATAAAAGAAATGAAAGAAAAAGTAGATATCGAAATCGAAACATTCATTCATGGCGCAATGTGTATCGCATATTCTGGTCGTTGTACATTGAGTAATCATATGACGGCTCGAGATTCTAACCGCGGCGGCTGTTGTCAATCATGTCGCTGGGATTATGATTTGTACAAGCTAGATGGTGCGGAGGAAAAGCCTTTATTCTCTGAAGGTGATGCTCCTTTTGCGATGAGTCCAAAAGATTTAAAGCTTATCGAATCTATTCCACGTATGATTGAACTAGGCATAGACAGTTTAAAAATTGAAGGTAGAATGAAATCCATTCATTATATTGCTACAGTTGTTAGTGTTTACCGAAAAGTGATTGATGCCTATTGTGCAGATCCAGATCATTTTGTCATTCAAGAGGAATGGCTTAAAGAACTAGATAAATGTGCAAATCGAGATACAGCACCTGCTTTCTTTGAAGGTCAGCCAGGGTATAAAGAGCAAATGTTTGGAAATCATAGCAAAAAGACCACTTTTGACTTTGCTGGTTTAGTGCTCGATTATAATGAAGAGACAAAAATAGTAACATTACAACAAAGAAACTTCTTCAAACAGGGGCAGGAAGTGGAATTTTTTGGTCCGGAAATTGATAATTTTACAATGGTTGTTGATAAAATTTGGGATGCAGACGGAAAAGAAATCGATGCTGCAAGACATCCTTTACAAATTGTTAAATTCAAAGTGGACCACCCTGTTTATCCAAATAATATGATGCGAAAGGAGCTTTAATAAGCATGCAGCCGAAACCAGTAGTTATTGGTGTCGCAGGTGGCTCCGGATCTGGAAAAACAAGTGTGACCAAAGCTATATTTGACCATTTTAAAGGACATTCGATTTTAATGATCGAACAAGATTATTACTATAAAGATCAATCTCATTTACCATTTGAGGAAAGATTAAAAACGAATTATGACCATCCGTTAGCATTTGATACAGAATTATTAATTGATCATATTCAAAAATTATTAAATTATGAAGCAGTGGAAAAGCCAGTATATAATTATGCCATGCATACCCGCTCCGATGAAACTATCCTAGTTGAACCTAAGGATGTAATCATTGTGGAAGGTATCTTAATATTGGAGGATGAAAGTCTTCGTGATTTAATGGATATGAAGTTATTTGTTGACACAGATGCGGATTTACGTATTATCAGAAGATTAATGAGGGATATCAAAGAAAGAGGAAGAACGATTGACTCTGTAATTGAACAATATGTTAATGTAGTTCGTCCCATGCATAATCAATTTATTGAACCAACAAAAAGATATGCAGATATTATAATTCCTGAGGGCGGTCATAATCACGTAGCCATTGATCTTATGGTTACAAAAATTCAAACAATTCTTGAACAAAAATCACTTTTATGAAACAATAGAAAGTATTCATGAAAAATTTCTGGGAAATAGGCTGTTCCATTATAGACAGCCTATTTTTCCAAATATGGATTATGCAAGAAACCAATGGGTTAAAATAATGGGATAAATAAAAGAGCTCTCTGTAATGATATTTGATAATTTTTATCCTATTGTTAATTTCATAAAAATAATCATTCTTTTAACAAAAATCGCTAATTAGTGAAAAAATGTTAAATCATTACAGGCAATCTAATAGAAAATGCTTTCTTTTTTCTTCAATCCGTATTAAACTCATTCTATTAGAAAAAAAAGCGCGTCCATTTCTAAGATGTCGTGCTATTATCTTTAAATACATAATTATTAGGGATTTTACAAATAGTTTCATGGCTATTCATTAATCCCATACTTGAAGGAGTGAAGATTTTGGCAATCGAAAAAGAATTTCCAATGACATTAGCAGGTAAAGAAAAATTAGAACAGGAACTAGAACAGTTAAAAACAGTTAAACGTAAAGAAGTTGTAGAACGTATTAAAATTGCACGTAGTTTCGGTGACTTATCCGAAAACTCAGAGTATGATTCTGCGAAAGAAGAACAAGCTTTTGTAGAGGGTCGTATCACTACGATCGAAAATATGATTCGAAATGCAAAAATTATCTCGGAAGATGAGTTAGATCGCGACACTGTTTCACTTGGTAGTTCTGTTACATTCGTCGAGCTTCCAGACGGTGAAGAAGAAACATATACAATCGTTGGTAGTGCGGAAGCAGATCCATTCGAAGGGAAGATTTCAAACGATTCTCCAATCGCTAAAAGCTTAATTGGCAAAAAAGTTGGCGATAAAGTAATTGTACAGACTCCAGGCGGAGAAATGAATGTACAAATCGTTACAATTAAATAAGTAATTTAATGGAATGGATAACGGAATAAAAAGTTATCATGGACTTGTTTATAAATGGGACACCTCGTCAACACTTTTGATGAGGTGTTTTATTTATGTGGAGAAAAAGAATAGTTGGCATCGGTATCCTTTTTTTATTTGCTTTATGTATATTGCTAGGAAGGCTAATACAAGTGCAGTTAATAGAGACAAATCATTTCACTAAGCATAATATTAATTTGGTGGAAGCAAGTGTAAAACAAAGATCACAAGAAATGCTTTTGGACAATGGTCGGGGAACCTTTCTTGATAAAAATGGAAATTCGCTAACACATCAGACAAAAGCAGTTTTAATATTATTTCCTTTTTTAAAAAAAATGGATTGGGATAGCAAAAAAGTAGCGGATATTATTGGGACAAGTGAATACAATGTAAAGAATAGTATTATCGATGCAAAAGATCCGGTTGTTTTTGGAGGAAAGAAACCATTGGAATTAACAAGCAGGCAAATGTCTGCTATCAATCAGCTGAAGATTCCAGGTGTTTTTGCCGCAGAGAAAAAGTTTCATATCAATAATAGTATCGCCGAACAACTGCTAGGGATTACTGGTCAAAATGAAGAGCAATTAGGAAAGCGATATCCTGATAGAAAGCTAGGAGGTTCTACATTAATTGGTTTAACAGGCTTAGAAAGAAGCTTTGATGAATTTCTTTTGCCTGATGGCGAATCGAAGCTTGTCTATCATGTAGATGCAAAAGGAGGACCACTCTTTGGCTTAAATGTCAAATATGTAGAACCTGCAAATCCGTTTTATCCTGTAAATGTCCGCACAACCATAGACACAGATTTACAGCAGATGGCAGAAGACTTAGTAGATGAACAAGGCATAAAGAAAGGTGGACTAGTTCTGTTAGATCTAGAGGATAATTCGATTGCTGCAATGGTTTCTAGGCCGAAGATAAATGCAAAAGATCCTTATCAGACAGATGGAGTTAATAACTATATGCTAAAACAGCAGATTGTCGGCTCTGTCTTCAAAACAGTCATTGCAGCAGCTGCGATCGACAATAAATTGGATGATAACAATAAGCAATATGATTGCAGCAAGAAAATCAATGGCGAAGAGGACTTAACATATCAGCATGGAATGTTAAATTTTACAGATAGCTTTGCAGTTAGTTGCAACAATACCTTTGGGACAATAGCGAAGAAGTTAAGTGATATAGATGAAAATTTAATCGAGGAATATGCAGCTAAATTATCATTGACTAGCCTGGTGGGGTGGCGAGGCAGTGTTTTTCATTCCCCTGATTTTAAACAATTTAGTGGCGAAGAAATGGGAAGAGTGTTTTTGAATGAGGAGGCGAAAAAGGATAAGAACTATGTTGCATTAACGGGAATCGGACAGCATGAGGTACGGGTTACACCATTAGAAGTGGCAAATATGATGGCGACTATTGCTAGAGGAGGAGAAAAGGAAAGTGTCAGAGTTGTTTCAGATATTCAATACAAAAATGGCACAACCTTTTATTCCTTTGATAAGCAAGAGTTAGATGGAGGAAAAATATCTCCTTATACCGCCTCAAGGCTCCAAAAACTTTTAAGAGAAGTTGTTACAAACAATAAAGGAACTGGCAGATGGTTTCAAGATCTTCCCTATGAAATTGCTGGAAAATCAGGAACGGCAGAAACAGGCGTATATAAAGAGGAGAAGCAGTTACATAATAAATGGTTTGCAGGTTATTTTCCTTATGAGAAGCCTAAATATGCCTTAGTAACAGTGAATTTAGATGTTTATTCAGACGAAGGCGGGGTCAACCAACTATTTGCAGAGGTAGTTAAAGGAATCGATAAAAAGCAGCAAAATGCTGCTCGCTAGTACGCCAATAGGATCTTGCTTTTCTAAAAGTGTACTGCCATGTTAAAATATGTACAGTGAAAGAAGAAAAGTGAGAGTTAAATCAACTTATATAAAGAGGAAATGGAAAGAAAATAGGAGGAGAAACACCTTGAGTAATGAAATAAATAATGAAGGTAAAACGAGATATGCACAACGTTCTAAAAGAAAGAAAACGAATCTTATTTTAAATGGATTAATCGTTGCTGTGATTTTACTAATTGTATTTGTATCATATTCTATTTTTCATACAAATGATGAAAAAAATACAGCTAAAAATAAAGAAAACGAACCGAAATCAGGTCAAGAAGTATCGGATGAGAATAAAACAGCTGCTTCGACGACTAAATCAGATAATAAAGAGGAGAACACTACTTCAGAAGAAGAAAAAGAATCTGATGGGGAGGAAATTGTCACAGAAGGTGGCAGTGACTCGAATGTTATTAAAACGATTGAGAATCCTTCCTGGAAGCCTGTTGGAACATCCCAAACAGGGGAGCATGTAGCTACTTATTCAGAAGGGGCAGACTGGAACGAACAAATTAAAGCATTATCTTATGCAACCGGCTTAGATAGCGGGAATATGACTGTTTGGTTCCTTGGTAATAATAATCATGATCCTCAGAAGTCTATTGGAACAGTATCATCTAAAGATAAATCTGAAAAATATAGAGTATATATAGAATGGGTAGATGGAAGTGGATGGAAACCAACGAAGGTAGAAGAAATAAAAGACTTAAATATTCGTTAAACTCGAACTGGAGAATCAAGCTCCAGTTCTTTTTTATTGTTTTTTAAAACTGCTTTTTCATTTTAAAATGGACAACGGCGGTGTAATAAGGCCGACCATTCTCTAGTAAAGTAACTTGATGGGAGACAGAATGAACAGAAAGCAATATAGCTTTATTGACTTCTACTTGTTCATTGATTTTTTTCTCGATTGCTTTTAGACTTTCTCCTTCAAAAAACTCTACCTTATCTTCTATCATTTCTAATTGGATATTCATGCTTAAATCTTCCTTTCTTCCTAACAGTAAAAATATCATAACATAAGGAGACAATGGATTAATATTAATACATAAAAACAGTCTGATAAAGATTGAAAATAGGGAATAAACTTACTATTTTTTGCATCTTGATAACAAAAAGAAAGATATGATAAATTAAGAACAAGAAATATTTAAAACCATAGTATACTTATAGGAATTATATATTTAAGAAAACAGGGGTGCAATGCTATGGGAAAAGAGTTTCTTGAGATTTTTGAACAATGGGCGGATTCTTACGATGACAGTCTCACTAACAATAAAGAATACGAAGCTGTTTTTCACAAGTATGATTATATATTAAAAATGGTAGCAGAACGTGCCACAGGGCATGTTGTTGAATTTGGGCCTGGTACAGGAAATTTAACTGTTAAACTGATTGAAAAGGGTTTAACGGTTACCGCCATAGAACCATCGCCTGCAATGAGGAAGTTGGCGAAGGAGAAAATTAATGCAAAAGCAACCATAATAGATGGGGATTTTCTTCACTTTAAGCTAGATCAGCAACCAGATACCTTTGTAAGTACTTATGCTTTTCATCACTTAACCGACCAAGAAAAAGAAGAAGCGATTAAACAGTATAGTAATCTCCTCCCTTTAGGTGGTAAAATAGTGTTTGCAGATACCATGTATGTCACTAAAGATGCGTACGATGAGGCAATTAAGAATGCCAAGGAAAAGGAGCATCACCATTTAGCAGAAGACTTGCAAAGAGAGTATTATACAACAATCCCCTTTCTAACGGAAATTTTAGAGAAGTATGGTTTTTCCGCATATTTTAAGAAGTTGAATGACTTTGTATGGATGATGGAAGGGGAAAAAATAAGCGAAAGAGGTAAGTGAATTGAAAATCGCAATAATCGGTGCAATGGAAGAAGAAGTAACTTTACTACGTGAAAAAATAGCAAATAAGAAAGAACAGACAATCGTTGGATTTCAGTTTATTGAAGGTGAATTATTTGGGAAAGAGGTTGTTTTACTTCGTTCTGGCATAGGAAAAGTGAATGCCGCAATGAGTACAACGATTCTAATGCAAACATTTAAACCAGACTATCTAATCAATACAGGTTCAGCAGGAGGATTAAATCCAACTCTTGAAGTAGGAGACGTTGTTATTTCGAGTGAAGTACGTCATCATGACGTAGACGCCACTATTTTTGGTTATGAATACGGCCAAGTTCCACAAATGCCAGCAAGCTTTAAGGCGACTGAAAGATTAATTGCTGCAGCAGAACAAAGTGCAAAGGAAATTGGCAATCATTCTGTAGTGACAGGTTTAATTACAACTGGTGACTCTTTTATCAATCAACCAGAAAAGGCAGCCTTTATAAAATCAAAATTCGAGAATCTGCAAGCTGTTGAAATGGAAGCAGCTGCAATCGCTCAGGTTGCTTATCAACATAATATTCCATTTGTTATTATTCGCTCTTTATCTGATATTGCTGGGAAGGAATCCCATTTATCTTTTGATCAGTATTTAGAAAAAGCGGCTGTCCATTCAGCAAATCTAGTGTTAGGAATCGTTGAGAGAATATAAAGAAGAGCAGAAGGGGAAACCCTTCCTTTCTTTTCTTCTAAATGCAAGTAAACAACTAAGAATAATAAGTTATAGAGAAATTTTTGTCTAGAAAGAAACTTGTTATATAGGGGAAAAATAAGTGGGTGGTGTGGAGTTTGAATGTTTATCGAAATGTGCATGAGTTAATAGGTCATACACCAATGCTTGAATTGACTCATTTTTCATTACCTAAAAATGTTCATTTATATGCAAAATTAGAATTTTGTAATCCGGGTGGAAGCATAAAAGATAGACTGGGTTATGAATTAATTCAAGAAGCGTTAAAAAGTGGAAAGCTTACTAAAGGTGGTACCATTATTGAGCCTACGGCAGGAAATACAGGTATTGGGTTAGCTCTTGCCGCATTAAATACAGGAATAAAGGTAATAGTTTGTGTGCCGGAAAAATTTAGTATCGAAAAGCAGGAAATTATGAAGGCATTAGGGGCGGAGATAATTCATACGCCTACTTCCTTTGGCATGCAAGGGGCAATTGAAAAAGCGAAAGAATTGCAGCGGAACATACCTAATGCTTATGTACCAGGACAATTTGAAAATGAAGCAAATCCAAATACTTATTATAAAACACTGGGGCCAGAAATATGGGAGCAATTAAATTATCAGGTTGACGTATTTGTTGCTGGTGCTGGAACAGGTGGTACTTTTATGGGAACAGCCCGCTATTTAAAAGAACTAAATCCAGCTGTCAAAGCGGTAGTAGTAGAACCAGAAGGCTCTATTTTAAATGGTGGGAAAAGTGGACCACATAAAACGGAAGGAATTGGGATGGAGTTCATCCCAGCCTATATGGATACCAGCTATTTTGATCAAATTTCTACCGTTTCTGATGCAGATGCATTTGAGTATGTGAAGCTTGCAGCTCAAAAAGAAGGTTTGCTTGTAGGAAGTTCCTCTGGAGCCGCTTTATATGCCGCTGTACAGGAAGCGCAGAAAGCAGAAAGTGGCAGTAATATCGTTGTGGTTTTTCCAGACTCTAGTGATCGTTATATGAGCAAAAAAATATTTGATGGAGGGATTTAAATGAAAAGAAAAACAAAATTAATACATGGTGGAATTCCTGGAGACCCGCACACAGGAGCAGTGAACATTCCGATTTATCAAGTAAGCACATATAAACAAGACGGTATTGGCAATCATAAAGGCTTTGAATACTCTAGAACTGGAAACCCTACTCGCCATGCATTAGAAGAGCTTATCAAGGATTTAGAAGAAGGGAAAAGAGGCTTTGCATTTAGTTCTGGTATGGCAGCAATCACTGCGGTTATGATGCTATTTAAGAAGGGGGACCATATCCTCTTAACAGACGATGTATATGGGGGAACCTTCCGTGTGATGACAAAGGTTCTGAATAAGTTTGGAATAGAGGCAACCTTTATCGATACAAGTGATATTAACAATATCCAAGAGGCTATAAAAGAAAATACAGTAGCTTTGTATATTGAAACACCAACAAATCCATTATTAAAAATCACAGATATTGAAGCCGTTTCACGGATTGCAAAAGAAAAGGGATTATTAACGATTGTTGATAATACTTTTTCTACTCCTTATTGGCAAACGCCATTAACATTGGGAGCAGATATTGTCCTTCATAGTGCCACAAAGTATCTTGGTGGTCATAGTGATGTGGTATCCGGGCTTGTTGTTGTAAAGGACGAAAAATTAGGAGAAGAGCTTCATTTTGTGCAAAATTCAACTGGTGGAGTGTTAGGACCACATGATTCTTGGCTATTAATAAGAGGGATGAAAACACTAGGAATTCGAATGGAAGAGCATGAAAGCAACACAAGGCAAATCGTTAGTTTTCTAGAAAAACATCCAGCCATTGCAAAAATATATTATCCAGGACTGCCTACACATCCAAACCATGAAATTAGCAAGAAACAAGCACATGGCTTTGGAGGAATGGTAAGTTTTGATGTGGGAAGTGCAGAGAATGCTGATAAGCTTTTAAATAAAGTGAAATATTTTACACTTGCAGAAAGTTTAGGAGCTGTAGAAAGTCTAATCTCTGTTCCAGCAAGAATGACACATGCCTCCATTCCGCCTGAAAGAAGAGCAGAGCTAGGGATAACAGATGGTCTTGTAAGAATTTCTGTTGGATTAGAAGATATAGAAGATTTAGTGGAAGATCTAAAACAGGCATTACAATAATGATCGACAAGAGATTTACGGATAGGAAACCTATTTGTAAATCTCTTTTTTTTATGGATGAATCGTGATGAAGCGCAATAATTTTTTTTTCCATAATATCGCAATTTAGCTATTGATTTCATAAAGCTTAATCTACTATTCCTATGTTATGGTAATTATATAGTTTAGTAGAAAGTAGGGGAAGAAATGGAGAAAAAGATAAAAATTTTAACAGATAAGATATCTGATTATCAGCAATTTGGCACCGTTTTGCTAGCTGTTGGAGCATTTTTTTATATAGGAGTAATTATTCCTAAAATGGATAAGGTAACAGGTTATAATGAGGGCATGCTTATTACTTCGATTGTCTTCTTAAGTGTTTCGATTTTATTCTTTGCCAAAGCGAAGAAATTAAAAAAACTTTTGGATGAATGGAAAGAATCGTGATGGAGAGGAATAGGATGTTAGACAATGAGATGCCAGCTAAAGCAACACCCGAACTTATAGGAAGTGTGGAAACTTCGTATAATTGTTTGGGTTTTTTATTTGTTTAAAGATTGCTTTATGATGTTTGTTGTTATCACGATCTGCGCTTGAAAGGAAGAGGGAGAAGGTAACAGAGTGATTGCTGATCAAAGAAAAGAGACTTGGGATTACTCTTTTTTATTTAATTACGAGCCGCTCTACCCTATTGTAATAAGGATTTCATTCTCAATACATCGGGCAGCATAAGTAGCTAATTTTGTTCCTTTTCCTTCAGAAAAGCTTTCTATCCCTTTTATTAGTCCAATGGTTCCAATCGAAATTAGATCCTCTGAATCTTCACCTGTATTTTCGAATTTTTTTACAATATGAGCAACTAAGCGTAAATTATGCTCTATTAACATATTTCTTGCATGCGAATCTCCTTCAGCCATCAATCGTAAATATTTTTTTTCATCACTCGCTGATAATGGTTGGGGAAATGCATTATTCTTTACATAGGACACAAGAAAAACTAATTCTTTGAGTAAAGCTCCAATTGACAATAAGATTCCAGACATTTTTCCACCTCCACATTCAAGGACATTTGCCTATACTTCATTACTATGTGAAAAGAGAGTAGGTTTTGCATGTCCAACCGACAATAAACTTTGGAAAATATATTTTATTTTGGTTTATTGTCTGCATATTGTGGGTAGTGTCAGGAAATACCTTTCTACGATAAAAAAGAGCTGTAAAGGTTCGATTTGCTGCTAGTAGTTCACAGGCTGAACATAGAAGAATCTCCCAGTTTGCTACGAGGCTACGTTTTATTTTCCATTTATTATTAAAATCTTATTAAATTCTTTTTATTACCTTGTATAATACATATATTAATAACTTTTTTCTATTACTCGGAGGTGGACCAAATGGATACGAAATATTTAGATTTGCTTACAGAAAAGTATGATTCGGAAGAAAAAGTAGTAACAGAAATCATCAATCTGGACGCAATATTAAATCTTCCTAAGGGAACGGAGCATTTTGTCAGCGATTTGCATGGTGAGTTTCATGCTTTTCAACATGTATTAAGAAATGGTTCAGGAAATGTGAAAGAAAAAATTCGCGATTTATTTAAAGATGAGCTTTTAAGTGCTGAAATCGATGAATTCGCCACTTTGGTTTATTATCCAGAAGAGAAATTGAAAAGAATAGTGAATTCATTTATACATACGAAAGAACTAGATAAATGGTATGCAGATACCATTGAAAGAATGATTCGCTTAGTTTCTTATGCATCCTCCAAGTATACCAATTCCAAAGTTCGTAAAGCATTACCACAACAGTTTGTTTATATTATTGAAGAATTATTATATGAAAAAAATGAATTAAATAATAAAACAGATTATTATTCAAGCATCATTAACAGAATAATTTCACTAGGACAAGCTAATAAACTAATTATCGGACTTTCCTATACTATTCAAAGACTGGTTGTCGACCATTTGCATGTTGTTGGCGATATATACGACCGGGGGCCTTATCCTGATAAAATTATCGATACATTAATGGATTATCATTCCGTGGATATCCAGTGGGGTAATCACGATGTTCTATGGATTGGTGCATATGCAGGATCTAAAGTCTGTCTTGCTAATATTATTCGGATATGTGCAAGATATGATAATTTAGATATTATTGAGGATGCTTATGGGATAAATTTACGTCCACTCTTAAACTTAGCAAATAAATATTATAAAGATAACAAAGCTTTTCGTCCAAAAATGAATGCCAAAGAAAATACAGACGAAAATATTTTACAAATCACAAAAATTCACCAAGCTATTTCTATTATTCAATTTAAACTTGAAATACCTATTATTAAAAGGCGACCTGATTTTCAAATGCACCACCGCCTGCTTCTAGAAAAAATTGATTATGAGCATAATACCATAGATTTAAACGGTAAAATTTATTCGCTTGAAAATACCTGTTTTAATACAATTGATCCGAAAGATCCATCTCTCCTTTTAGAAGAAGAAGAGCAAGTTATTAATAAACTGCTTTTTTCGATTCAACATTCTGAGAAACTAGCAAAACATATTCATTTTCTTATAAATAAGGGGAGTTTATATTTAAGATATAATAGCAATTTATTAATCCATGGTTGTATTCCATTAAATGAAGATGGATCAATGAAATCGATGCGTATAGACGGAAAAGATTATCGAGGAAAAGAATTATTTGATCTATTTGAATATTATTTACGTTATAGCTTTAATCATCCTGAAATAACTGATGACTTTGCAACAGATTTAGTTTGGTATTTATGGACTGGGGAAAATTCCTCGTTATTTGGCAAAAAAGATATGACTACATTTGAACGTTATTTTATTAAAGAAAAGGAAACACATAAAGAAAAAAAGAATCCTTACTACTCCTTACGGGAAAACGAAGAGGTCTGCCGCCATATTTTGGAGGAATTTAATTTAAACCCTGATCAGGGGCATATTATAAATGGTCATACACCTGTTGCAGAAATTAATGGAGAAAATCCAATTAAAGCGAATGGAAAAATGATTGTGATAGATGGCGGATTTTCCAAAGCCTATCAATCTAAAACAGGAATTGCCGGCTATACCTTATTATATAATTCCTATGGCATGCAATTGGTTGCCCATAAGCGCTTTACTTCAAAAGAAGATGTGTTAGAAAATGGCACCGATGTCTTATCGGTAAAAAGAGTAGTAGACAGAGAATTAAAACGGAAAAAGGTACTTGAAACAAATGTAGGGCAAAAGTTACTTGAGCAAATGAATGATTTAAATCGATTATTAGAATATCGCTATCTAAAAAAATAAGAAAAGAACAAGCAGTGTGGCTTACTGTTTCCCACTGTTTGTTCTTTTCTTATTTCTTCATGCTTGGTGGCTTGCTACATTATATCTCTTTCCCTACGTTAGTCTGTGTCTTTATCCGCCCATAAGATTGATTGTCGACTCTGTAAAATAATTAAAAACATTTTTATCCACCTCTCCTTAATTTTTATTTTTTTCTATTTTTTTAGAAACGTATGATTGAATATTGTTTTCTTCTATTTTCTTCCATGATTTCTTCAATCATTTGCTGATGAGTAATTTCTTCGGCTGTCATCTTTTTGGGATGAACGGTAATGGTAAAAAACAGCATATTTATTATCATAGTTAATACCTCCTATTTATTATTAGTAATGGAAATTTGAAAAATATCCAGAACGAATTTGCTTTGTTTTCGTTTCTTCGAATATTTGCTCGATCTCCTGTAAATGATTCTGTTCTTCTTCCGTCGGTCTTTTCCTATTTATAGTTATGGTAATAAAGAAAATATTTAAGGTCATGTCTTCACCTCCTATATGTGAATGTTTTACAACCTATAGCCCATTTCATGGAGTTTTCTGCGATTTTCTTCTATTCTCTTTTCCATTTCAATTTCTTGTAAAAATTCAGCATTTGTATATTGCTTTTTCTTAAACGTAACTGTTAAAAAAATTAGATTTAATGTCATTTTTCTTTCACTCCTAGTTTAAATTTTTCCATAAATGGAATTTTTTTCTCGTGAGTGCACAAAAAAACCGCAAATAGACTGATCTGCGGCTTAAAAAGGGCATAATAAAACCGCAGGACACGACTACCCTGCGGTTGGATAATTTTAGTTAAATGAAAACTAAGATAAATAATCCCATTCCGAAGCGGTTGAATTCGTGTACGTTAAATATTCAATTAGTACTACATTGTTTAATTCTGGTAAAATTCTGATCATTTTATTCAACCTCCTTCGATTTTTTTTGTTCTCACATTGGTAATTATATCCTCGAATGCCAATCTTGTAAACCTTTTTTTGAAAAAATGGATATTCCACACGGTTTTTTAGGGTTTTTGTTATTCCAGTCTGCTGTTCAAATGGAAGGAATAATGTTATTTCATTGATGTACACATATACATGCACCAGGGGAAAATCTTAGTGTGCAAAACTTGAAGAGGTATCCGATTGCCAAGCAGTATTTCTCCAAAATCAAGGAAGTTACTTGATTTAAAACTGCCAAACATGGAAAAGGAAAGTAATTTTCAATTCGTTGCTTTTCCCTTTCGAATCCAATTTGATACAGAAAATTATAAAAGTCAACAAACCTTTGGTTCTTTTAGATATTCATTCAAAATAGCGATTGAATATAGTTAGAGGGATAATAAATTGTTTAACATAATTTGTATTTACAATTATTTTTATCATCATTATGTTTTTAACTATGGTTAAAAATAGTAAAAGATAATTCAAAAAAATAATACCTCAAAAATTTTTAGTTAGAATGACTTTTAATCACAAACGTTAAATTGTGAAAAGGGTAATTGAAGAATTAGTTATTGTAGACAGTGAGACTATAAATAAATCTTTTAATGTGGAACTATTATTATTAAGAATGAATCTTCTAAAACTTATATCGTTAAAAAGAGGGATAAAGCCACAAAAATTGCTAAAGCACTTAATACTACTCTTGCTAAGTTTAAAAGAGGTTAAGCCTTCTAAGAAAAACTGGAATTTAGACTATCCTGAAGACAAAATGCTATAAAATGATCTGAATGGATATGTTATACAATATGATTACCTCACACATCCCTGTTCTTTGGAATGGGCATTTTTTCTTTATTAAATCAAAAAATTAAAGAAATATTTCATACTTAGAGTTAATATGAGGATAATAAAATACAAAAAGGGAGAGAATTGGAAATGAACAGATATAAAAATAGTATAATTTTTTATTTTATAATGATAGTTTTTTTTGTAGTGTATGTGAAATTAGTAGGTTATGTGTTCAATAGATGGATTCCATTAAGTCCGACAGCTGATTTATTTACTATTATAATTATTGGGCTTATTGTTATACCGGTATCCGCAATCTCTGCTCATCATTTAATAAAATTAATCCAAAAGTAATGAAGGCTTTCCTTTTTACTGGCATTATTGTTGTAGATGCAGCATTTTGCAGGGTGATCATTATGGTAAATAGTTCCATTTATTTGGATTGATTATGTTACCTGGACTGTTAAAGAGAAATATCTAATATTTATTTTGACTAAAATTAAAAATCGTAGAAAACCTTCACCTTAATTGGTGAGGTCTTTTTTAATCAAAAAAAATAAGGCACAATGCCTTATTCTTCTTCTTCATAAGGTTTATGTTTGATTTCAATGGTACGTTGGTCATCGAAACCAACTACAGGATGTAGATTATAAGATGTGTGTTCAAAATCTACATGAGAATTAGAAACTGTAAAGATAGTAATTGTTTCATTATCTGAGTCAACAACTGAGTATTTAAATTCATTGGCTAAATCTTTGAATAAGGAATATTCTTCGTGGATTGTTACAACCCAATTATAACCTATTGTAAATTGTTTTGTTTTCATAATACCTCCAAATATGGTCATTTATACCTTTTATTGTAAGTGATTTGGTGAAGTTTGGCAATTAGAAGATTTACTATTTGGTATCTTTTTTATTATGTTTTTTATTATGTTTTTTATTATGTTTTTTATTATTTTAAAGTAAACTGAAATCAATGGTTGGTCATGGTGATTAGTCTTATTACCAGAAATTTATGCTGTGTCTCATGCATTAGAATTTAAGCCTAAGTTAAAAGAAATGATGTTAGGGGGATGACAAGGTATGTTAACTATTTTTAATGAAAAAAACAAGAATAATGATAAATTCGAAGAAAGTTGCAATGTATTATAAAAAACTAGTTGGATTTTGTAATTACCAGCAGCTAATGTATCAGATTTGGTGATGAACAGACAATCATTAATTTAAGTTTCCTATAATAAAAGTAAAATTGAAAAAAGTCCTTGCTTTTGACGTAACGTCAAGTGTTAAAGTTCAATATGAAAGGGAGTGATAACAAATGTCAATAGAGAAAAATTACTCTATTGGAGAATTTGCAAAGCTAACTGGAGTCACTGAACGAACACTGCGTCACTATGATCAGATGGAGCTATTGAAACCTTCTGGATACACAGAACATGAACATCGGATCTATAACAACAATTCCATCGCTCAGCTTCAAAAAATATTATTACTAAAGTTTTTGGATTTGTCACTTGGAGAAATTTCAGAATATCTTAAGCAACCGGAGCAAAATTTAGCAATGACACTGGTCAATTATGCACAGATGCTGGAAGAAAAGCGAAAACAGATTGGAAACGGTTTTACAAGCCATTACCCGCGTTCAAAGTATCGTTTCCGGACCCGAACCCGTCAATCACGATTCGTTGCTTGTACTCATTCATGCTTTGAAAAATGAGGAAGCTCGAAATCGTTGGATTAGTGAACATTCGTCCGATTCGGTGCATAATAAGCTACACTCGCTTACTGTGCAACTTGAATTAGAAAAGGAAATGGCCACATGGACTGGTAAAATGAAACGATTTATTTAAGAAGGAAAGGCACCTAATGATACTAACGTTCTTGCATACATTGAAGAGTTGGTATCTGTTATGAAACCTAAAGTAGAACCACTATTAGATGATGTAGCGAGAAAACAGCTCGAAAATAATGAAGGTTCTTTTGAGGAGCCAAATCCTTACTTATTTCCTAGTGCTTTTAACAAAGAAGAAGAGATGTTTATAGGAAAGGCTATGGATGAATTGATTCGCAGTAAGGTATATCTTAATCGGCAAGATAATAGTAATTGATTACGTTCATCAAATTTTCTCCAGCAAGGGGATAAAGGCAATTTATTGTTTAGTCTTTAATTTTAACCCTGCACTTCGATAAAAGCTCGAAGTACAGGGAAAGATATTTTTATTTTGCTTGTGTTTCTAATCGAATTCCTTTTCCTGTCCCTCTAAGGGCAAGGATTTTGGGCGGTCGCACGTACTTTTCATCAGATAATGCTGACCATTATCTGATGAATCATGGAAGCCATACATCGCCTCTAAAACGTGATACGCTAAATCACTATTTGCGCGATATTTTCCACCTTCGATAATCGCTCTAGCCATGTCAGCAACGCCTAGACCTCTATTGTTTTGGGTATATCCATAAGTAAGAGGAACTTCTTTAAATTCTTTTTCATCACGTTTTCTTATTTTCACAGGACCGCTGAAGGTGTTAGGGTCAGGAACAAGTAATGTACCTTCACTTCCATAGACTTCAATAGGAGGTAACGATGTACCTCCGAAAGCATCGAAGCTCGTCGTAATGCTTCCAATTACACCTGAAGCGAAATCAATCACTCCTGAAATATGCGTAGGTATTGATACTTTCAATTTCGTGCCCGCTTTTGGTGTACTAAGTATCGTTCTTTCTGGGTAACTAATGCGAGTGGAACCAGAAATTCGTTTAATCGGTCCTAATAGAGCCACTAATGCTGTTAAGTAGTAAGGTCCCATATCAAACATAGGACCCCCGCCAGTATCATAATAAAAGGCAGGGTCTGGGTGCCAATGCTCATGACCACGGCCAATCATAAAGGCAGATGCACCAATTGGTACTCCTATTTCTCCTTGCTCAATCAGATTAACAGCAGTTTGAATACCAGCACCTAAGAAGGTATCTGGCGCACTACCAACGAGCAGATTATGCTTTTTAGCGGCTTCTAAAATTAGTTGTCCTTCCTCGCGTGTCACAGCAAGTGGCTTTTCTGTATAGACATGCTTACCGGCCTCTAATGCCTGAATGGTTACGGAAGCATGCGCTTTAGGAATCGTTAAGTTTATCACTAGTTCTATCTCTGGATCCGAGAGTAATTCTGCAACGGAATAAGCCAATGGTATACCAAATTTTTTGGCTTGAGTACGGGCACGCCCTGTATCTAAATCTGCACAAGCCACCAGCTCGAGATAAGGAAGCTTCGGGCAATTTTCCATATAAACGGAACTAATATTTCCACAACCAATGATGCCAATTTTAAGTTTCCTCATAAGAGATCCTCCGCTTCATTATGTTTCTGATAGTATTTGCTGTATCCTTCCTTATTGACTGTCCCCCATACCTGTATAGTTACGTACGTTTTCATAACTAGAAGCTGTGTCTACATTTTCGATACGTTTTTTTCCTTCAGCTGCCCATAGAAATCCGCGGCGCATAATGAGTGAAACTTCTGGCATAGCAACGATATTAGCTTGATGCCCTAATGAATTATAAAACACATTTCCAAAGCCCCAGCGTTTGGTCCAAACTACAGGCATATCTACCGCTTTATTAGCAGAGTGTGGTCCATGAATAACTGGGAAGCGGGTGGTAGCTAGCACTTCAACAGCTGGATCGTAATGAAGGTAATATTGCTCACTGGTAACTTTAAAATCCGAGAGTCCTTCTAATAGTGGACTAGAAGTATGTTTTATGTTGACCATGTACTCCACACCATCATTTCCAGGATGGGCAACCCAATTACCGCCAGTCATAAATTGCCAGTCAACATTATTACGAAAGGAATCACACATTCCCCCATGGCATCCAGCTAGACCAACACCAGAAGCAACTGCTTCAGAAATATTTAAGATATACTTTTTTTCAATTTCTCCCATTGTCCAGTGGGGAACAATTAGATCTAAGCTTTTTAATTTTTCTTTGTCTGCGTAGGAGTCTAATGAATTAGATACTTCTACTCGGAAGTTCTCTTCTTCAAGGATTCTTTTAAAAATTTCTGCTATCTGTTCAGGCTGATGACCATCCCAGCCACCCCAAACGATTAATGCATTTTTTTTCATAGTATAAGCAGCTCCCTTAACTTTTTTAAACGTCAGAAATTCGTATCCATTGACGATTTTTAATGGATATATCAACGGCTTCTAAGACTTCCTGGCACTTTACACCATCACGAAAGTTCGGAACAGGCTGTCGATCTTGCTGGAAGGCTTCCATAAGTTCAACCATCTCGTGAATAAACGTATGCTCATAGCCAATTGTATGCCCTGGCGGCCACCAATTTTCAGCAAAGGCGTGCGAAGGGTCAGTTGCTAATACGCGTCGAAATCCTTGCACATCCTCCTTATCATCTGTAAAATACACTTGTAGCTCATTCATACGCTCAAAATCGAAGATAACGCTACCTTTACTTCCATTGATTTCAAAGGAATTGGTACTGCGATGCCCTGTAGCAAAGCGAGTTGCTTCAAAGCTTCCTAAAGCACCGTTCGCAAAACGAGCCAAGAACAGTGTCGCGTCATCAACAGTTACTTTACCTTTTTTATCACTATCACTACCTTTTGCTGATAAGCCCATCATTTGTGAAGGAATTGGTCGTTCTTTTATAAAGGTCTCATTCATACCAATAACCTCTGTAATATCTCCGATTAAAAAGTGAGACAGATCTATAAGATGCGCCCCAAGGTCTCCATGAGAACCGGAACCAGCGATTTCCTTTTGAAGTCTCCAGGCTAGGGGGAAATTGGGATCTACAAGCCAATCCTGTAAATACCAAGCACGGAAATGATAGATCTCTCCAAGACGTCCTTCCTCTATAAGCTTCTTAGCCAGCATAACAGCAGGGGCAAAGCGATAGTTAAATCCAACCATATGTTTAATACCAGCAGCTTCCACTAAATCAAGCATTTCACGTGAGTCTTCTAATGTAAGCGCTAACGGTTTTTCGCAAAAAACATGCTTGCCGGCCTTAGCAGCGGCAATGGTAATTTCTTTATGTACATTACTAGGTGCGTTTATATCGATTAAATCAATGTCATCTCGTTCTAACAGGCTCTTCCAGTCGGTTGTATATTCCTCCCAGCCAAATTGCTTGGCTGCAACTGTCACACCATTTTGATCCCGTCCACAAATAACCTTCATTTCAGGGTGAACAGTATTTGGGAAAAAGAGTGGAAGATCCCGATATGCATGACTGTGTGCTTTACCCATAAATTTATAGCCGACCATTCCAATTCTAAGTTTTTCCATAGCGTGTCTCCTTTTCATATAATAAAATAACGATGTTACCAATAAATCTATCATCAATAGGTTTGACACAACAAGTAAAAACTTATATAATCCTAGACAAAATTTAGTATTCACTAAAGGATGGTTTTTTTCGTATGTTAATATATGAAGCACACCATTTTAATTTAATAGCAAACTATCAAACCGTTGATTTAAACTTTCCAAGTCATCTCCACCGTTGCTTTGAAGTATTATTCCTCCTTGAGGGGGAGATGGAAGTTATTATTAGTCAAAAAAATTATCATGTGAGTGCTGGACAATTTTTATTAATACTGCCTTATGAAATTCATTCATTTATTACAAAATCTCATTCTCGTGCTAATATTTGTGTCTTTTCGCCTGAATATGTCCCCACTTTTTATAAAATGATAGAAAATAGTTCCCTAAAAAATCCGATTTTTAACCTATCATTGGCAGCCAACACCCTGTTCACTAAGGCGCTTTTTAATGATAATGCAAATCTTCTTGAACAAAAAGCATCACTTTATCTGTTATTATCTGAACTAATGGGACAAACAAGCTTAATTCAAGGAGAAAAGCAAGATCAAGAATTATTACATAAATTATTAACTTATATCCAGAATCATTTTACCGAAGCAATTTCTTTAAAAAGTATCGCTAGTAACTTAGGGTACAATTATAATTACTTATCGAAATATTTTAATAATAATGTTAATATGTCTTTTGTTGATTTTTTAAACGGAACAAGAGTGAATCATGCATCCTATCTTTTAATCTATTCAGAGAAAAATATCTCGGAGATAGCTTTTTTATGTGGTTATGAAAGTATACGTTCATTTAATCGAAACTTTCTAAAGATAAAACAATGTACACCAAAGGAGTATCGAGAAAGGCACCCTCGGCCGTTTAGTGATCTGGATCCTTTTCTTACTATTTGATTTTTAAATCGAAGTTTAGGGGATGGGACTTCTTAATTTGTATGCATCGAATTTTAGCATCCACCGCATAGAGTTTTGATTTGCTTAAGTAAATGGACTTGGAATAGGACTGTCCACTTGGCGGACAGTCTTTCTTTTAAATGGTTGATGAAGAGGAAGAATAGTCTTTCCATTCGGCTATATAGAAGGGAATAAAGGACAATAAAAAAGAAGCTCGCAGCATCCACTAAGTTTATTTCCTTTGCATAGAAATTATGACAGCATGGTTCTTCTGTTATTTAATCTATTACTTTAAAAAACTCGAAACAATTACAACGATAATTATAACAGAGAGAATAAGTATAGCTGTCCCTTTGTTGTCTTTCATTTAAACACCTCTTATAAAATAACAAGTATTATAAATTTCATATAGATAACCATTAACTATATTCGCTATTCTTCCCCAAAAGACTTATATATATCCAATAGCGTTAATCCATCTTGAATCAACGAACCTGGTTACTTTACATGTAATGTTGCCAATAATTTTACTGATAAGATTAGAAGATTAATTTTTAATATTATCCAGTATAACATTTATTACTTCTGCTGCTTGTAATGTACCATCAACAACAAAGTCTGCATCAGGTTTAATTGTTTCAAGCATATTAAGATAACCACGCCTACCTCTAGATGTGTAATTTTTCATATCAGATAAAATATCCTCCGTTGAGCTATTGCAAAAATCTCTAGTTACTCTCCTTGCCAAAGCAATGTCTAATGGAGTATCAATAAATATGGAGAAATCAATGAATTTACTTACTTGACCATGTTTATAAGAAAATGGAAAGTCTAAGATTATATAATCAAGCGATTCCGTTAATAAAACTTGTAAGTCCTTTATTAAAGGACTTACATCCCAATCATTAGCGTCTCCGCCATTATCTACCCAGTTAATAATATCATCTGGACCATTGAAATCATATTCATCAAAGAACAGTACCTTAGAATTATGTAATTTCTGATTTAGAAGTTTTGTTATTGTTGTTTTTCCACCACCAGATACAGCAGAAATGGTAATAACAAATGGTGTTTTTTCTTTTATCATATTGTCTCCATTCACTTTAATAATATATTTATTCTTTATTAATCCAAATTTCTCCTGCTTGCGCTAAGCTGCCCTGTTTATTATATAAGAACAAATTCAGCTCAACGCTTGGGGGAACTGCATCAATTGTTCAATAAGCGCAGTTATATAGGGATTACCTGATAGTTAGTAAATAAAGCCTATGACTTTTTTTATAGAAGCTTTAATTAGTCAAATTTTAGACTACTAAGTACAAGCCATTACATTATATAGATTGATGAGGCGATGACAACATGAAGGTCAACATTATCGAGGGTCCTAATACGAATAAAGTTATCCAAGATTGCTATCATTTCGATACATTAGGATTAAGAGAAGTAAACGTTGTAAAACCAACATACTATACTTATTTGATAATTAGGTTCGCTAATTCGGATTTAAACATCACAAGCATCGCCTTTTTAAGTAATAATTAATATTTATACGATTAATTTATAAAAATGTTTCATAAATTAACACAAAGAAAGAGGGAAGGAAAATAAAAGCTATAACAATTAGGCAACCTTGGGCAACGTTGATTGCTCTTGGTGGAAAAGAATTCGAAACGAGATCTTGGCAAACTAAGTATCTTGGAAAATTGGCAATACATGCCGGTAAGAGTGTAGATAAGGAAGCATGGCATCATAAAAGAAATACAAAAAACATTAATAAAACATGGGATAAAACTAATCAGTGATTTGCCTATTGGATTCATAATTGCTATTGGTGAATTAGCAGATTGTCAAAGGTTTATAGGTGATTATGGATACTTTGCAAGAACCGAAAAAGCATAAATCAGTGAGAAAGAATATCTATTTGGGGATTTTAGTGAAGGGCGATATGGATGGAGGATATCTTCTGTAATACAAATAGAGCCTATTCAGAAAAAGGACAGTTAAGCCTATGGGAGTGGAATGAAAGAAATGATGGATTACCCAGTATTCTAGATTAACAGATTAATAATGTAAGGGAAGTGATCCTCATGAGACTTAAAGAATTAGAGATAAATACTAGTACAATGCGCCTAGAAGTTGATATAATGGAACAAAAAGGAATCTTTGCCATTGTTGTGTGTGATGGAGGAGCTAAGCTTACTAGGCTACCGGAACATGGGGAGACAAAAATCATTACTCATCAAGGTAAAGTTAAAAGGGTAAAGTTTGATGAAGGAGAAGAATTTTAATAATAAGAGTAAAAGAACAAGATATGATGAACTGGATACTAAAAATTACTTGAAAAAGGTTGAAAAAAATTATTGAAAATAAATATATATAATAATAAAGGGAAACTTAAATTCAAGGAGTATATGGAAACCCATCATCAAAAGGATGAAATACTCATGATGGCAAATGAGTTAGAATTAAATTTAGAACATAGTAAGGAATATAATATGACTTTAATAGGTTTATTAATTCCACTAATTAGTGTTTTTCTCACTTTTTTTTCTTCGTACTTATTGTTTATTGGGAAAGTAGACTTTGATTTAGCAATTAAATCTATCGAATTAAGAGAAGAGTATCAGCCAATTAATATGGGAGCAATTCTTACGTATTTTGC
This sequence comes from Niallia circulans, assembly GCF_003726095.1. Taxonomy (NCBI): domain Bacteria; kingdom Bacillati; phylum Bacillota; class Bacilli; order Caryophanales; family Bacillaceae; genus Niallia; species Niallia circulans. The sequence goes on along the minus strand of NZ_CP026031.1, from coordinate 2,112,638 downwards.
CATAATATGGGGTTCATCATATTTTGTATTAAGTGTGTTGGCCTTTTTTTGGTTGTTTTTAACACCGAGAAGGAATATAGCATATTTAGCTGTACTAAAAACATTTGAATAATAGTTCTACCAGTCATCAGGAGACCACTGAACAAGCGGTTAATACCGTTTGTTCAGTGGTCTCTTTAAGTAATTTAACATAGGTTAAAAGGTTTATTTTTGGTATAATAAAGAAAAGTGGTTCATTTTATTGCAATTATTTTGGTGCTTTAAAGGGGATAAATTTGAAGTTACACTATTATATGGTAAATCTACTGTTTATAGTAATTTTTGTTCTAGGCTTAGTTGAGAGTATACATACTGGTGATTTTAAAGGGATATATATATTTATTATGTTGGGTATTTTAGTAATAGTTAATTTGCTCATGTTTATATTAATTAAGCTATTAGGAAAAGGCATCGATTATATATTAAGCAAATATGATCAAAGAAAAATGAAGAACTACAATATGCTAGAATGGATGGGAGAAGCTATATGGTTAGATCTATATCATGATTTAGCTAAGAAGAAAGTGTTTGATAGACATAATATTAGTAACAATTATAATGATATTAAAGAAATAGTTAAAGAGAAATACAAAAGTGAAAAAGAGCTTCGTTCTTTAGAATTATATTTAGAAGTAAGAAATGAAAGCCAAGTACTAAAAACTTTAAATACGGTTACTCAAACTACTTTAGTAGCTATAATAACTTCTTCTTTAGTTAGTTTTATGAATGGCATGATAACATTAAAATCTTCTGGTGTAATATATTTAGTGATTTTTATGGTAGTTTGGATAATGTTAATGATTGCTATAAATTATTTTAGTAAAGAGATGAGTAAAGATAAGTTGCTTCTAAAATTGGTAAAAGAATGTACTAGTGAAATAGCAAGTACTTAGTTGTTAAAAAAAGAGTAAGAGTTCTACCAGCAAACTGGAGGACGCTAAACAAGCGGTTAATACCGTTTCGTTTGGTGTCCTTTTTTTATTTATCCAAATGAGGTGATAATGATGAATCCACTATTAAAAACACAGCTTAAAGAATGGGAAAAACAACATCTTAAGACTCAATCACCTAAGAAAAAATCAGTTGCAAAAAAGGAAGAAGAGCTTTCACACAGAGACTTAGAAGAGCTAATGGGCATGAGAAAGCCTATATATAGAAGACATAATGGTGCTTTAAGACAAAGGGGTATCATGAATGGAGATAAATATCGCAGAATTAATTAGGGATTACCGAATGATGAAAAGAGAAATTGAAAGGCTGCAAAGAATTATTTATGGGAAATCTGTACCTATGCGATCCTGGGGAGTGGCTCAATATGGTGTTGAAGCAACATTACCTCATGGGAGTTCTGGCAAAAGCTAAGCAGAATTGAGGGACATGGATATTCGAGAACAGAAACAAATAATGCGATTGCGAGAATATCAACGAAAAGTATTCGCCATTGAAAGCGCTGGAGAATTCTTAGACAAAGAAATATTGAAAATTGTTTATGATTGTATGCTAAACGGAATGACTCGGAAGCAAATAGCGGTACATTTAGAGATTTCTAGAGATTCTGTTGATAAATTAAGAGCTGATATAAAGGCGCAAATCGGCACAAATACGACTTTTTCCAAACTTTTGCATGGTGAAAAATCGGCAGTGTAAAATGGAAGGCAGGATGGGGAGGCGGTTAATAAGCTGCTTCCTCTATTTCGTTAGAGAGCATTATCTTCGGTAAAGTAAAATAGTATTACCATTTTTCCATATTTACCCGATATATTATTTGGAGGTGTTTTATGGAAAAAATAGATTTTAGTCCTGTTGGGAATACAGTAAATGGAATGGCTATCCAATTTGGAATAGTCATGATTACTGGAGCAATAGCATTTATAGTAGTTTTTATTTTATTAAGAGCATTAAGATTTCCAAAACAATTAGCTAATTTTCTTGCGACTGTAGCATTGTTGGCTGCTTTATATTATTCTTTTACGACAAATTATTTATCATGGGTCCAAAGTTTGGTTGGATAATAGCAGGAAAATATCTCCTTTTGTCGAATTATAGGAGTTAGAATGCTTATAGGGGGGAGATAAAAATGACTAACTTAGGAAATACACTCAAGTTAGGTGCTACTGTTTTTTCGATTGGCTTTGGATTTTTATTAATATTATTAAAGCTATTAGATTATTACAAATACAAAATTTATGGTCAGTGGCTTAGTAATGCTTCATATGAACAAATAGATGCAGTGTTTGCTGCAAGCGGTATACATGATATGATTTTCAAATGCTCTATAGTATTAGGGATCGTTGGTATAATTATTTCTTTCTCAACCATTTCACAAGTTAATAGCAAATCAAGATGAATAAAAAAATTATTTAAGAGTCCCTGCGGCTCTTTTTTTGTTCAAAACAATATAACGAAAGGAGTGGTGGTGATGTAAATGGCGAGAGCAAGAGATCCAAACAGAGATAAAGCGTATAATTTATGGAAAGAACGCAACGGAGAAATAACAAATAGAGAAGATAGCAAATCAACTCGATATAGACGAGAAGAAAGTGGCTGTCTGGAAGTCTCGTGATAAATGGGGACAGGATAACAAAGACAATGTTGTACAACAAAAGAATAACAAACAGCAAAAGCTGCAGAGAAAACAGAATAGTGAAAAACAGGAACCTTTATTAACTCGGACGAACTAACGGACAAACAAAGGCTTTTTTGCATTTATCATCTTAAATACTTTAATGCTACTAAGGCCTATCAAAAGGCTTACGGTTGTGCTTATTCGACTGCTATGGTAGAAGGGCACCGCCATCTAAGAAATCCTAAGATTGCAAGAGAAATTGATAGAATAAAAGAAGAACAAATGAATGAGTTGAAGCTAGGTGCTAAAGATGTACTTCAAAAATACATTGATATAGCTTTCGCAGATGCAACAGACTTTGCAAAATTCGGTAAAAAAGAAGTCAAGCGATGGGAGCCTTTGGTCCTTTGGAAGATGAAGATGGCAATCCAATCATGGTAGAAGTGAACTACATTGATTTTATAGATTCATCTAAAACAGTTATCATAACCAACGAGGATGAAATGAGGAAGGTATTAGAAGATGAATCTAATTAAGATAACCGACCTCATCAATAAGAACTTCTACTCCTTATGGTTAGCCGAACAGTCTCATATAATTGCTAAAGGCGGACGTTCTTCCATGAAATCGTCTGTAATTAGCTTAAAGCTTGTTACGGATTTCCTTAATGATCCATTAGGCAATGTTGTATGTTTAAGAAAAGTCGGTAAGTACTTATCAACTTCTATTTACGAACAAATAAAATGGGCCATTTATATGCTAAAAGTAGAAGAGGAATTTTACTTTGGTAAGAGTCTACTAATGATAAAGCATAAGGCAACAAATACAGCCTTTTATTTCTATGGCTGTGATGATAAATGGTATACAACATGAACCATTTCAAAAAGTTAAGCGAATTACCAACTAATGATGATATCTTAATGATTAGTACAGCATCCGATACAGGGCACCAAGTATCTGCTACAACTCACTTAGCTTTTGGTTTTACTAAGCGGAGAAACGTTATTTTGTTAGATACCTGGTATTATAGTCCAGATAACAAAGTGGAAAAGAAAGCACCAAGTGAACTATCAAAGGATTATAAAGAATGGCTTGATAAGATTCGAAAAGAATATCATCGTCCTATCGATAAAATGACCATTGATAGCGCAGAAGGAGCATTAAGAAATCAAATATACAAAGATTATCACCTTCGGTTAAATCGGGTTGCTAAGAAAAAGAAAATCGATATGATTGATAATGTTCAAGACTTGCTCGCACAGGGTAGGTTTTTTTATTTGGACACAGATAATAACAAGATATTTATTGAAGAGCATAAAAAGTATCAATGGGATGCTGAGTCTAAAAAGACAGATGATCCGAAAGTTATTAAAGTAGATGACCATACTTGCGATGGATTCCAGTACTTTGTTAACGACAATTTGAAAAAGTTAGGACTTAAATTTTAGTAGGCGGTGATTAAATGTTTAAATCACTTATGAGCAAAGTAAAGGGTGTGTTGCAGAAAATGGGGATAGTGAAAACAGTAAAACAATTATCTGATATCAAAAACATTCCAGTTAGCGGGGGTAATGTTAACTTTTTTGCAACACATGAACATCAAACAATAAAGTTAAACGGGTATATCCCACTTACATTTGAGGAATATTCACCGATTAGCAGCGACATAGAAAGTTTGAAAGATAAAGTCATAGAGAAAGTGATTGAATCACTTGTAGGAAAAAGAAGCCGAATAGACTTTTTATTATGTCTGGAAGGGATATGTGGAAATAGTAAAATAACAATTGGAGCAAAATATAGCTAAAATGAAAACGAGGGATAACAAACCAATAGGTATGTAATATAACTAGTAGAGGTGATATTTATGAAAGCAACATTTATAAATGATTTATTGAAAAGAAAAAAACAAAAGCAAAAGAAAGATAAAGGTAACGAAAATTATATTTTTGAAGCATATAATTTTCTGAAATGATAGCATTAATAAATATATTTAAAGATTCTTCCACAAGGAGGAGTCTTTTTTGTAATTATTACAATATTCACATGAGTTTTAGGTGAAAAGTAACAGGTTTAAAGAACTAGACAAACTACCTTTACAATGTTAATCTATTTGGGAATAATTACATATTGAAAGTGGGGAAATATTGTGAAAAAGATTTTAGCTTTATTTTTAGCACTGGTATTAGTAGTTTCTTTTGTATTAACAGAAGGTTCTTCTCATATCTCAGCAACAACAGAGAATCCAACGCCTATTGCAGAGTATAATTTTGACAATGATAATGGAACAACAGTCACTGATTCAAAAGGTTCATATAAAGGTACAGCAAATGGAACTAAGTTAGTCGATGGTCCAGAGGGAAAAGTTAGAAGTTTTAATGGGACTAGTGATTATATTGATTTCAATAAACCTGTCATTCCTAGTGATAAGCAAAGTATAAAATTTAAAATTAAGACTAGTAGTAAAAAAGAACTTGCGGCTATATTATCGCAAACAAATGGGACTGAAGATTTTGGTACTTCGGTGTTTTTAAATAATGGGAAGATAAAATATGTTAATTCAAATGGGAATAAGAATTCCACATGGAATTTTGATATTATATCTAACAAATCAGTAAATGATGGTGAATGGCATGATATCCTGGTCGTTTGGGATGGAACTACAAAAAGTGATGCGGTAAAAATCTATATTGATGATTTCTCGAAACCTGATATAACTGGCAATGCAAGAAAAGCCGTAGAAAAAGGGACAAGTAATTTACGAATTGGTAGAAAAGCTGTCACTAAAGATGTTGCTACTAGTTATTACTTTGAAGGACAATTAGATAGTATTCAAATTTTTAACGATGTAATTGAACCAAGTAAAGAACAGCATACTTCGAAGTCAAAATTGTATGTAGGTAATAAATCTTTCTACAAACTAACTTCAAATGGTGAAGTTTATGCATGGGGAGAAAATAGCTATGGTCAACTAGGTTTAGGTGATACAAGTAAAAGAACATTGTCTAAAAAAGAGAAAATAAATCTTCCAGAAAAAGTTACAGATATATCTGTTGGACAAAATTTTGTAATTGCATTAGGTGAAAGTGGAAAAGTATATGGTTGGGGAGATAATTCTTCTGGGGTATTATCTGATGAAATAGGTAGTATTAAGAGTCCAGTAGAAGTAGAATCTGAAATATCCGAAATCGTTAGCGAAGATTAATAAATTTATAGGTTTAAAGAGTCCAAGAGTCCTTATTATGGGGGCTCTTTTTTATCCCTTTTAAGAAGGTAAGTCCATGATTTAGAAACGAAAAATGAGTAAGTTGTTTTAGTTAAAACTATATATTGGCTAAAAGTCATCAAACGATGGCTTTTTATTATGCTATGAAAGGATAAGGGGAAAATGGAAAAACAACATGGATTAAGTTTTGCAATAGGTGTTATTGGAGGGATTTGGTCAGTAATGGTGGGGGGTTTGGTCTAGCTGTATCAGTACTGTTAGTAGTCATGCTTGCCGATTATGTGACCGGATTATTATGTGCATTTGTAAATAAAGAATTAAATAGCGCAAAAGGACAAGAGGCTTTAAAAAAAAGTTGATTGTCCTTATTTTAATTTACTCTTTTTAAACCACAGGCTCTGCCTGTGTGAAAATAAAACTTGTAGAGTCGTATTAGAAAAAAACTCCAATCGTTATAATAGAAGATGGCCGTCAAACCAACTTCAAATAACGAGAGGAGTTCTGCTCATGTCGAGCGACAATAGTTTATCACATACAAGATGGAATTGTAAGTATCATATCGTATTTATTCCCAAATACAGAAGGAAAGTAGTATATGGGAAATTAAGAAAAGATATAGGTGCTATATTGAGAAAACTATGTGAAATGAAAGATGTAGAAATAATGGAAGCACATGCCATGCCAGATCATATACACATGCTGGTAAAAATACCACCGAAAATGTCTGTTTCGTATTTCATGGGATATTTAAAAGGTAAAAGTTCATTGATGATCCATGATAGACATGCAAATTTAAAATATAATCATGGAAATCGAACGTTTTGGGCGAAAGGATATTACGTAAGTACGGTTGGATTAAACGAAAAAACAATTGCAAAGTATATACGAGAGCAAGAAGCAGAGGACCGTTTGCGAGATAATATGAGCAAACGAGAATACGTCGATCCATTTAAAGATAAGTAGGGAGAGTAAACGGTTGGCGGTCAATTTAGAGGTCCCTTTAGGGGCTTCGTTGGTAAAGTGCCCTTATAGGGCGAAATTAAAACCGCCGGTTCTACCGGCGGATACTTACTTGGTCTTTTATATCTTATTGAAATATCCTTGAACGGAACTGCAACCGGAGGAGAAGGGGCAGCATGGGCGTACGAATCGTTAGTGGTAACAATTGAACCAGAGAACGCAACTAATAAAACCATTAAATGGACAAGTAGTAATCCTGAAATTGCGACTGTAGATGATAATGGAAATGTAATTGGAAAAAGTCCCGGGAAGGTCACTATTACAGCATAAACTACTGACGGTAGTAATCTAAAAGCAACAACTGAAGTGACAGTTAATGAAGCAGAAGTAGAAGGTAATAAAGGTATCCTTAAATTAACTACCACTACTGGTGACTTGCATGAATATGACTTATCTAGAACTGAGATTAATAATTTCATAGCTTGGTTAGATAAAAAAGGAGAAGGTAAGCCATATTATGAATTTAAACTAAATGTAACAACTGGGAATATCAAATCAAGAACAGAATATATAATGTTTGATGAGATTGTAAGTTTTGTAATAGATGAATATTAATATGGGTGCCCTGTTCTTCGGAGTAGGGGCTTTTTAATACTAAATGTTCTTAAAGACCTATAAAATAAAAAAAGGCTGCCAAATTGCGACAGCCCGAAACCTTATGTTTAATAAGCTTTTTATTATTATTGAACAAAATTAGATATTAGCTTGATAATGCCCAATATAATATCCACCAGAATAAGTAATACCTTTAAGATACCAAGTAATACCGTTTTCTGTATAAGAATTTGCAAATACATTTTCTGTTTTGTAAACATAATTATCGACTAATGCAAAAGGAGCTACAACTGATTTTTCTGGTTGACTTTCAGTGATTGCTGACGCTGAAGCAAAGGATGGAATGGCTGGACCTGCAAAAGCTAGTGCTGCAATGGCGCTAATTGCGATTTTTTTTACGATCATTCCTAAACACTCCTTAATAATTATATTTTTGTAACGTTACACTATACTAATTCTCTTTTTCTATAAAATTTCCTTGTAAAATATTGTTAATAATATGTGGAAATTCTTAAGGCGTAGTTACAAATATCACATAATAAGTAATAAAAATACAAACAGACTAAATTTATTCATATATACTCTAGGATTTTTCCAGAACATGAGAAATTATTTACTAATTAAGGAGGAATGAGGAATGATTTTTTTAAGGATATAGAACATTAGTAGAAAATATATTTATTTTGAAGTTAAATCCAAGTATCAAAAAAAAGACCTTATTTATCCAAAACAAATAATCCGCATAAAGTAACGGGGATGGAGTTTCAATAATGTACCCTATGAAAAAAAGTATCAGCATGAATGTTATTTACACAGCATTCATGCTGATACTTTTAATAAAATCCATTGATGACTTATGCTCTATTTTTAAATTTAAGAGCTACTAAGTATCCAGTCAAAAGGAGAATCAACACACGTATAATTCTGCCAGCGTATTGTCCCACAGAACCATCTTCTTGATTTGATACAAATTCACTTGTGTAATAAAATAAAATAGTCGCAATAATGAAGTATAATAAATATCCTAAATATCTCATTTTGTGATATCAATCCATCCATTCTTTTTATACCAATCTTTACTTTCAATAACATTTGCTATTATACTTCCTAGATTACTATAGTTTAGAGCAAAATCAATAGCTACACCAATTATTGTTGCTATTGCCACACCTCGTATTGTTTTAATTTTAAGTTTTTTAGCTTGTGATGTGGCCATTTATGTATCAGGTTAATACTGATATGCGAGCAACTCTTTTCCAAGCTAAAAATAAAGGATTTGAGTATTTAGTACCAGTAATGCCAAATGCTTCATTTAAAATCCAATTTTAAAGAGAAAGTTGATAATATGAATTTTATTAAGGCGTATCTGATTAGTATTGTATATTATATAATCGTTTTTTCTCTTGTTTTTATTTACCAATTTGGTACAGAATATATAATAACAATAATTTTTTATCAGGTTATTTATTTAAGTGTAATTGTTATTATACTTAGCATGATTTTAGAACAAATTATAATTTTTAAAAATCATAGTAAATTGTATGTGATGTTCGCTGGATTTTTATTTGGAATATTGATTTCTATTTTATTTGGTGTCTCTAATACAAATAATTTAGAATTCCTCTATAATTTGTTGTTAGGGGTTATATTCAGTGTTGGTTCACTAATTTTCACTAGCATTAGAAACAAAAAGAAGATTAAAAGATAGAGAAAGTAAGCAACCGCCGGTAGAACCGGCGGTTAATTTCCCCTATACGTGTCCCTTTATAACGAGGCCCTTCTTAGAACAATTTCCTGTAAAAGATCAATCTAAATGACGATGCAAAAAATAATAATTAAGTAGCTTTACTGTGTTATTCCGTAAGTTGTCATTAAAATATCTATGCACTTCGTGAAAACCATTGAAATAGAAATTATACTCGGTAAAATAACCATCATTCTCACCTTTTACTAACTTCCATCTACGTTTATACATCTTATTATTGTTTTCACGCATATCTTTTTGTACCTGTTTCATCGTGTGTTCGATTAAGTTTATATAGACTTGCCTAAGCTTAAAGGGAGCTGCATTAGCAACTTTTAAATCACGATCAAGTACTGTAAGAAGCATCGGTAAGTATATAGCATTTTCAAATATGTTTCTATCGTCTTCAGATAATCTACTCATTATTTCTGCTCCGTTTATGCTTTTTCTACATCAACTAATTTTCTAAATGATACGTAATGTATATAATCTTTTTCATCTTGTATACGTAACTGATTATTAAGATAGTCAATATAAACAGTACGGCCAATCAAAGTGTTTATGTATCCATTATTATATAGACTGTATTTAAGAAGCTGATTATATTCCATTGCTTCATGGATCAATACGTCTATATCACTCCACTTATCTTCGTCTAGTTCCAGGCTTCTCAATCTTATTATTTCTCACAATAACTTCTTTTACACCTGCAACATGCTCTGGTAACATAATTGCAACCCACTTCTTAGTATCACGGTCTTTTAAATATCCCTAACTCCTTTTTGATAGGATTATTATATAAGAACAATCGTTCGATTTTAATGTTATTTTCGAACTAAAGTTCTTATATAATAATTGGAAAAGGAGGTAGCTTAAGATGATAAAGCAACTAAAAAGAGCATTTGTGGAAGGTAAACCAATTGAGAGTATCTATATTAAGAAAGATAATTCTGTGTCTCAAAGATCAATTTTAGTAAATAGAGTAACCGAAACATATATAAAGGCATATTGCTTAGCGAGGAAACAGCCACGTATCTTTAAAGTTGATTCCATTTTAGCTGCTTCCTTCAAAAAAGAGCAGGGGAATTATTGCATGCATAAGCCTTTTTGAAAAAACATTTGACTTAGTCATTGGAACTTTATAAACGATGCACAAAAAAAATCCCCGCTCTTTGTAAGTGGGGATTACTATTATTATTGAAATGCAAAGTCTGCTCCGTGCTGTGCCTGTTCATTAGTAAATCCATCAAATACTAGTTGGTCAACAAGTCCAGACTGTGAAAAACTTGTGTAATCCAGATAGCTTTGTGCTGTCAGCTCTGCTTGTTCGTTCCAATCTACTTCCGTGTCCATTATTTCCATAGCATAGTTAATTGAGTCTTGTGAATAGCCTTCAAATGATAATTGATCAGCAAGTCCTTTATGACTGAAAGAAGTGTAGTCGATATATCCTCTAGCAGCATTTAAAGCATTAGCACCTTCAACTCCAGCGGCCGCAGCTTTCTTCTCTGCTGCTTCTTCTTCAGCTTTCTTCTCAGCTTCAGCTTTTGCCTTTTCTGCTTCTTCTTTAGCTTTCTTTTCTTCTTCCTCTTTGGCTTTTTTCTCTTCTTCAGCCTTTTTCTTTTCGGCTTCCTCAGTTGCAGCCTTTTTTTCTGCTGCTTTCTTCTCTGCTTCTTCTTTTCCAGCTTTTTCACTACTATCATTTGTTGAAGCTACTTCTTCACTTGTCTTTTCGTCTGTAGTTGGAGCGGTTTGATCATTATCTTCGCCCATATTTGCTAAGGATCCGATAAGGATAACCGCTAATAACCAAACCCACCACTTTTTATAAAATGGTTTTTTTACTTTTTCTTTTTTTGCCAAGATGATTTCCCCCTAATTTCCTATATTTATCTATCTAGCAACAAGTATTTTACATTTATAGAGAAAATAATACTATAGATTCGACAAAAATAGACAAAGAGGAAATTAATAAAAAAGACCCAACTCGTTTGAGAAGGGTCTTTTTTATTAAGCATTAACCGTCTTTGTTGATTTAGGTTTCATGAATAATGCAAGGCATCCAGCAATTAGTAAAAAGATGAATGCTAGTGTAAAGAATAATCCATTGATTACGAATCCATAGAATGAATAGATGATTAATAAAGCACCACATACTTTTCTAACAATTGATTTTGGTACCCATGATAAAAATCCTACAAATATAGCTAAAATACTCAACCAAAATACAGAAGCTCCGTCATTGGCCATATCAGCAGATTCAGTAAAAGCACCTCCAGCAGTAACAAGTATTCCTGAGATAATACCGCTAATTCCACCAAGTATACTTAGAACAGCAACCCAAACTTTCATGTAGTTTCCCCCTATATAACTATGAAATTATATCTATTTAGCACTATACATTTTATAGTTTAAAGGGAAATAATACTATAGATTCGACAAAAATAGACAAAAAGAAATGATAAAAAAGACCTGAATCGTATGTGAACTGTGCCCCATCTTACGGGATGTTTTTATAAAAGTCTAAAAGATATTTTTTATTCTCAAATTATTCTACAGTAATAATCCCATCATCCAGCAATTCTTTGATTTACGAATTTCACTTGCTGTATCAATTTCTTGTTTGTTTTCTAAATTCTGATCACTTATCATACTTTAGGGTAGAGGGATTTATAGACCAAAATAATAGGAGATAATTGTATATTCTATATAGCTGCCTCCTACATTACTAAACACTATAAGCTGCACGCATAAGAAAAGCCTACTCAATAGAGGAGGCTTTTCTTTTAATTTACTCTTTTTAAACCACAGGCTCTGCCTGTGTGAAAATAAAACTTGTAGAGTCGTATTAGAAAAAAACTCCAATCGTTATAATAGAAGATGGCCGTCAAACCAACTTCAAATAACGAGAGGAGTTCTGCTCATGTCGAGCGACAATAGTTTATCACATACAAGATGGAATTGTAAGTATCATATCGTATTTATTCCCAAATACAGAAGGAAAGTAGTATATGGGAAATTAAGAAAAGATATAGGTGCTATATTGAGAAAACTATGTGAAATGAAAGATGTAGAAATAATGGAAGCACATGCCATGCCAGATCATATACACATGCTGGTAAAAATACCACCGAAAATGTCTGTTTCGTATTTCATGGGATATTTAAAAGGTAAAAGTTCATTGATGATCCATGATAGACATGCAAATTTAAAATATAATCATGGAAATCGAACGTTTTGGGCGAAAGGATATTACGTAAGTACGGTTGGATTAAACGAAAAAACAATTGCAAAGTATATACGAGAGCAAGAAGCAGAGGACCGTTTGCGAGATAATATGAGCAAACGAGAATACGTCGATCCATTTAAAGATAAGTAGGGAGAGTAAACGGTTGGCGGTCAATTTAGAGGTCCCTTTAGGGGCTTCGTTGGTAAAGTGCCCTTATAGGGCGAAATTAAAACCGCCGGTTCTACCGGCGGATACTTACTTAACAAACGAACCCGTTAAGTTTAAGTACATGGGAAATAAGTTTGAAATCGATTCAATGAGTGTATTTTTATAGAGAATTTCTTATAGTTCCAGTTGTTTTTTGCGCAGTACCTGAGATTATCTCGATCCTATACTCCTTACCTTTTTCCATCCAATAGTCTAGTGTAGCTTCGCCACCCTCTTCGAACAAGCTTAAACCAGTACCGCCCATAGTGACCCAGTTATTTCCGATCTTTTCTTGCACAGATAAACCTGCAATCCCAGTTGAATAAAGCTTTATTTTACCATACTGTCCTTTACCAACCACAGCTCCTGACACCGCTTTCCATTCAGGCGGACTTATAGTAACACTTGATGAATCTGCATATGCACTTAAATCCACATATAGTGTAGATAGTTCGTTACTTGCTGAAGTTAGTTGGCTTTCAGTATTTCCTGATGCAGCAAAAGTTGGAATAGCAGAACCACCTACAATAGCTATTGCTGCAGTAGCACTCAGAACTAGTTGCTTAATTTTCATTTTTGGGAACACTCCTTTTTTAATAATTTTTATAACTGTTAGTTACAATGTACTTATTCTACTTTTGGTATTAAATACCTTTTTGGGAAATGTTAATTATTTGGAAAAATAGCATAATGAGTAGATATTACTATGATTTTATGGCACCCCTCATAGGACAATGAACCAAATTTGTGAGTACTTTCACTTATACTAACCTGCCCCGTTTGTTGTTATATAAGAAAACTCAACACATTTTACAGTGAATTACATCAATTATTAAATAAGAGGAGTTATATATCGGGAGTACTAGATGTCAAAGTAAGCAAAGCTGAAGATCAATTATAATAATTTTTTTGGACTAATAAATACGAGCCATCACTTCATATAGATAAATGAGGTGATGACAACATGAAGGTCAACATTATCGAGGGCCCTAATACGAATAAAGTTATCCAAGATTGCTATCATTATATTGTAAAGAAATATAGAGAGGAGCAAAATAATCTTGATAGGGATTTACGCAAGGGTGTCGACAGAGGAACAATTAAAGGGATTCAGCATAAACGGCCAGATTGAAGAGTGTATTCAATTAGCTGGAAATGAAGAATACCTAAAATACGTTGATGAAGGAATAACTGGCGAAATAATGAATAGGCCTGCGTTGACTAGATTACAAGACGATATTGAAAAGGGACTTATTCATAAAGTGATATGTTATGATCCTGACAGGTTATCTAGAAAGTTATTAGTACAGCTAATGATTACGGAGACACTGCAGAAGAATAACGTAGAGTTACAGTTTGTCAGAAGTGATTACAAAAACGACGCTGAAGGACAATTGTATTTCCAAGTTAGGGGTGCCTTTTCTGAATTTGATAAAGCTAAGATTAAACATAATACTATGACAGGAAGATATCGAAAAGCCAAGTCTGGCAAGGTTGTTAAGAACAATCATTTATATGGCTACCATTATAATAAAGAGAAAGAAACATACGAAATAAATGAAGAGGAAGCAAAAGTAGTCAGGATGATCTTTGACTATTACACCAATCCTAACAGTAAATTTCAGGGTATAAATGGTATTGCTCTTCACCTGACAGATATAAGTATTCCAACAAAACGTGGTGCAAAGGTCTGGCATCGGCAAGTAGTTCGTCAAATATTGATGAATGAAGCATACACAGGTAATTATTATCAGAACAAATATGATACGGTTGGTAATTATGTAAAAAAACAAGCAGGGGAAAAAGTGGAATATGGAAAAATCAGGCCGGAAGAAGAATGGTTAAAAACGGAGATACCTGCAATTATTTCACTAGAACAATTTGAATATGCCCAGTCCCTATTAGAGCAGGGGAGAAGACGCCAAACAAAAGTTAGCTTTCATCATTATTTATTATCTGGTTTAGTAAGATGTGATCGTTGCGGAGGAACTATGACAGGTAAAAAAACGAAATCACACGGTAAAGATTTTTTTATTTACACATGTCGTAAAAACTATGCTGGTTCAAAATCAAAGGGATGCGGTAAACAGATAAGCGAAAACAAATTAAATAAGTATGTGTGGGACACTATAGTGGATTTACTCAGCGATCCAAAGAAAATTGCTGAATTTAGAGAACAAGATGAAAAGACCTATTTAAAAGAAGAAATGGAATACGTCTTAGCAGAAATAGAAAAAGCTAAAAAGGGCCGCAAGCGTTTATTCCAACTTGTCAGCCTAAGTGAAGATGATGATATGGATCTGGAAGAAATCAAAGAACAAATAAGAAATCTTCAAATAAAAGAAAAGAAGTTACAAGATAAGTATAACGAAATGTTAAATGAAAATGAAGTAGCTGCAGGTAAAGAACCAAGTGTGGTTGCCTTGGAATCTGCGATCAATATGTTTATGAAGAATAAGAAAAACGAATTTTCTTTTGAGCACAAACAAGAAATATTGAGAAGGGTAATTAAAGAAGTAATTGTTGTAGACAGTGAGACTATAAATATACAAATCTTTTAATGTAGTACCCTATTGTAATCAAGAACGAAATCCTTATGCATCTAAGAGCCTTGAAAAAAACCAAAAAAGATGTTTCCTTGCATGATCCAATTGGTCAAGATAAAGAGGGGAATGAAATCAGTCTTATTGATGTGCTGAAATCAGAATCGGAAGATGTTGTGAATACGATTCAGTTGAATATGGAGCTGGAGAAAGTAAAGGAATATATTGATGTTTTAGATGAAAGAGAAAAAGAAGTAATCATCGGCAGGTTTGGTCTAGATTTAAAGAAGGAAAAAACACAACGAGAAATTGCAAAAGAATTAGGAATTTCAAGAAGCTATGTTTCAAGAATAGAGAAAAGAGCATTGATGAAGATGTTCCATGAATTTTATCGAGCAGAAAAGGAAAAAAAGCGAAAAAATGAATAAAAACTTTACATAAGGATGTTCTATAGATTTGCATTCTTATGAGGAAATCGTTTATATAGACACATCAATAATGGTATTTTAAGGGATAGAAGAGCAGCTTAGTCGCTTCGTTTTTTAACATTTGACTAAGCGGCTTATTCTATCTTTTATTTTTTGCATAATGAAGGGATTCTGTATTGTCGGTTGCTACCGTTTTTACAACTTCGCCTTGCCGATTTTTATAAATTTCATATTCACGGTAAACTTCCACTATAAACCCATCCTCTTCTTTTGTTTCTTCTAATTTATATTCAAGATCAGGAGCTCCAAATATTTCATCTCCATTACTGCTAACTTCTTGCTCTTCCTTTATAGCTCCGTAAAAGAGAACATTATTTTTGTTAATTTTTGCGGTTGGTGTTTCTATGTAAGCAATAAAACCCAATAGAATGATTATGGATATTAAAGAGATTTTTTTCATTTTGTGCTCTCCTCCTTCCATACATTGTATGCATGTCCTTTAGAAGTATGCGAATAAGAAAAGGAAGAACGATTGCGTAATTGGAAAATTTAATCATTTTTAAAGTGGGTTAATCATATCGTTAGAAAGGTACAGGCCTTCCTTTTTTATAAAAAAAGGGAACAGGTACAAACTTAGAATGCAAAAAATGTCTCAAAAAAATTTTTCAATTCTTGTAAATGTTTTATAACATTTGTAATATACATGAAATATAAATCTGCTAAAAGCAGAAAAGATTAAAGTTCATCGAAGGGGTTGAAGACCTATGTTTATGAGACATATACTATTCATTACATTATTGATATCCTTGATTAACAATTTCTGGCCCATTCCTAATATAGATGATTTACAGGATGTTACATATCAAGAGGGGGACGAAATTTCCATTTCTGAGCTAAAAGATGCGGTAAGAAGTATGCAAAAGAAAGCTGATATCAACTCCTATTTCACGATGAAGCATGCAGTAGTAAGTGGGGAATTATATAACAATGAAGTTTGGAGATTTGATTTGGGTTTAAACACACCATATCAATTTACTGCTGAAAATGACAGCATTGACATAGCAGGTTTGCAAAAAGGATTGGTTAAGTTTATCGTGTTTTTTAGTTTTGGAGAAAATGAGAATTCCATTATAAGTAAGTCCATCTATTATTGTGATGAAAATGATTCCATTCATGAGGTGAAATTTATCGAGAATACAGAAAGAGAGAGTATTATCTTTTCATAAAAAAATAAATCAAGAGAGAAAATTGTTGTTTTTTCAACTCTGCCTATTATGCCGGCATTTTCCCGCAGATAATAGGGCTAGAATCTAACATTCGGTATATGGGCTTTTAAACAAGCGAATTTTCACCATCTATCTATACTATTAGAAAGGTGGTGAAAAGCATGGTTAAAATTTTTATCGATCCTGGTCATGGTGGTTCAGATTCAGGTGCAGTAGGAAATGGACTGCAAGAAAAAAATATTACCTTAAGTATTGCTCAACAGATTAGAAGGTTTCTTCTGAATGAATATGAAGATGTAGAAATTCGGATGAGTCGCAATAATGATTCAGCCGTAAGTTTGTCCGCAAGAGTGAATGCTGCTAATAACTGGAATGCTGATTTTTATCTTTCTATTCATGTAAATGCAGGTGGGGGTAATGGCTTCGAAAGTTATATTTATCCGGGAGTTGGTGCACCTACGACGACTTATCAGAATGACATTCATAAGGAAGTAATAGATGAGACAGGATTTAATGATAGAGGAAAGAAAAATGCAAATTTCCATGTATTAAGAGAAACAACCATGCCCGCTTTGTTAACAGAAAATGGCTTCATTGATACAGTAGCAGATGTGAATCAGTTAAAAGATAGTAATTTTATTACAAAAATTGCTAAAGGGCATGTCCAAGGATTAGAAAGGGCTTTTTCTTTGCAGAAGAAGAAAAATCAACCACCGATCTATCGTGTACAAATTGGAGCATATAAGGAAAAGGAAAATGCAGAAAAAAAGGCAATGGAAGCAGCTGAAAAGGGATTTGATACAGCTATTTTATTTCGAAACAATCTGTTTAAAGTACAAATCGGGGCATTTAGTAATAGAAAGAACGCAGAGCGTTTAGCAGAAAAAGCGAAGGAAGCTGGGTTTCATGTGTTTATATCTCGTAAGTAAACAACATTTATTTGCGGATATATAGGAAAAAGTTAGAAATGGGACAATTGCCTAAAACATTCACAACAAATTAAGAATATTTTATAGAAAGAGAGGAGGAAAATGAATGGCTGGTTATGGATACCCAAATCAAGTACCAGCAGCTGTTCCGCTTGGTGGATTTGGACCTGCACCTTTTGGCTATGGTGGTGCCCCTTATCCTGCTTATGGCGGTGTATATGGTGGTGCTGGTGGTTTCTGGTACGCATTTTTAATCATTCTTTTTATTGTTATCATTCTATTTTGGGGTTTTTGGGCATTCGGTGGCTTTTATCGCTAAGAGAAAAAGACGAAAAAGTTAGATGTTCTAATAGTAAATATAGTAATTCCTATACAAACAGGTTAATTCATATAGATTCTAGCATCATGTATCTGTTTTAGATAACGATGCTTTTTCTTTTGTTATCAGAAATATTTAACTATTTTAACAGAAAGAATGGAAATATTTCGATAGTCAAACTATAATGACATAGTAGTAACAGTGGAAGGAGATGGAGAAAAGTGAAGATAGAAGAATATCAAGCTACATGGGATTTAGAAGGATTATTTCCTGGAGGAAGTAATTCTCAAGAGTTTAGAGAGCATTTAGCTTTGTCTATGGATGAAATTGACAAATTATCAGCATATGTACATAAGTATGAGCCATTACAGGAGACGGACAAAGATTCATTGCAGCAAATTGTGAATCAGTTTGAAGTAGTCGTAAAGAAAGTAAGACAAGCAGGTGCTTTTGTCAGTTGTTTAGAGGCACAGAATATGGAAGATAAAGGAGCAAGCGCTTTAAGAGGTAGAGTAACTGAATTAAGTGCTGCGTTTCAAAATGTATTAACGGTTCTAGATGGGAAATTATCCTTATATAGTGATATGGAATGGGATTCCTTGTTCAAAGGCAGTAATCTAGAAGAACTTTATTTTGTCCTGTCAGAAAGAAGAGCGGCTGCTAAAGAAAAATTATCCGAAGAAGAAGAAACACTGATAAATAAGTTAAGTGTCGATGGCTATTATGGCTGGGGCCAAATGTATGATACCATCGTTGGAAAAATTCAGATTCCTTTTGATGAAGAATATCTCTCCGTTGGACAAGCTGCTAATAAATTTTCAAACCCTGAACGCGCGGTTAGAAAAAAGGTGTTTAAAGAATGGGAAAAAGCATGGGATGCAAATGGGGAAATTCTGGCAAAAACATTAAACCATTTAGCTGGTTTCCGATTAAATGTTTATGGGATGAGAGGCTGGACTAGTTTCTTAAAAGAACCTTTAGCGATTAATCGGATGCAAGAAGAAACATTGCAGGCGATGTGGAATGCAATTTCGAAGAAAAAACAGCCATTTGTACAATTTTTAAATAGAAAAGCTAAATTGTTAGGTTTAGAAAAATTAAGCTGGTATGATTTGGATGCTCCTCTTGGTAAAATAGAAACAAAAATGTCTTACCAAGAAGGTGCCGAATTTATTATTAAGCATTTCGAGCAATTTGGTGCGAAAATGTCAGGATTCGCAAAGAAAGCATTTGAAGAGAGATGGATTGAAGCAGAAGATAGAAAAGGGAAAAGACCAGGAGGCTTTCACACCTATTTCCCTGAAAGTGCTCAGTCACGTATTTTTATGACGTATTCTGGCACGCCATCAAATGTTTCAACTTTAGCCCATGAATTAGGGCACGGCTTTCATACATACGCTATGCGCGATATGCACACATTAAATAGAAATTATGCAATGAATGTCGCAGAAACAGCGTCTACATTTGCGGAAATGATTGTATCCGATGCAGCTTTAAAGGCTGCTAAATCAGAGGATGAAAAGCTAGTATTATTGGAAGATAAAATTCAGCGATCTATAGCTTTGTTAATGAATATTCATGCTCGTTTTCTTTTTGAAACAAGATTTTATGAAGAACGTCAGAATGGATTAATTTCAAAGGAGCAATTAAATACGTTAATGCTTAATGCCCAAAAAGAAGCATATGGGGATGCTTTAGAGGAATACCATCCTTCTTTCTGGGGCTCAAAATTGCATTTTTATATTACAGGTGTACCTTTTTATAATTTCCCTTATACATTTGGGTTTCTATTTTCACTTGGAATTTATGCAAAAGCATTAGAGGAAGGAAAGGGCTATGAAGAGAAATACATTGCCCTATTAAGAGATACAGCAAGCATGACAGTAGAAGAATTGGCATTTAAGCATCTTCAAATTGATTTAACAAAAGAGGATTTCTGGAATAGTGCTATAGATCTTTGTATTAAGGATGTAGAAGAATTTTTAGCATTAACGAATGAATGAAAGGTCTTTTTATAGGATTATATAGAAATGACTAGAACCACAGCATTCGTTTAAAAGGAATATAGATAAAAGACCTCCTACATACCAAAAGCTGCTGGTGTGTAGGAGGTCTTCATTTTTTGATGAATAGCTTTAGTAAATGCTTATATTTTTTTCCATTTGAAACTGCCAATCATCAAGATGGAAAGAATAAGCATAAGAAATAAATAAATATGGCTCGGTATAAAAGTAAAAAATAGACAGCTAAAGGTTAAAATACAGCCAGCTGCTGTTATCGGCAGGCCTGTAAAAAAGCCATGACTTTCCGTAATATTAAATCGAGCTAATCGAAAAGCGCCACACACAATATAAAGGACTGTAAAGAAAGATCCTGGTGCTCCCAACTCAAATAAAATCCCTTGATACACTAATAATGCCGGTGCTACCCCAAATGAAATGATATCACTCATAGAATCAAGCTGTTTGCCAAGCTCTGATTCGATATTAAATTTTCTGGCAGTCATTCCATCCAGTCTATCTGCTAATGCAGCGATAAAAATAAGTAATAGACTTAATTGGAGATGTCCCTTTAAACTATAGATAATTGCAAAAGCACCTAATGAAATATTTGTTAAAGTTAACACATTAGCGAGTTGAGTTTTAATTTTCTTGATAGTTTGTTCTAAAACTCCATGTAAAAACATTAGATTCACTCCTAGTATGAAATGTTTTGCATTTCATACAACCATTTTTTTATATAATCATATATAATTCTAATTAGTATATGATCATTCGTAAAGAAAAATTTTTATTTATTGGAGGATTGCTTCATTGAAAGAAACAATTTATCGACTTTGTATTGAACTGACAAATGGAAGATGGAGTTCCTATATGATTAAGAAATTTGCTTATTCTAGATGGAGCCGATATTTAATTCCTTCCTTTGCAAAAGTTTATAAAATAAATATAGAGGAAATGGACAAACAACTAAAGGAATACGGATCCTTACATGAATTTTTTGTTAGAAAATTAAAAGCCAACTGCCGAAATATTCATGCTGATCATAGAGAAATAATTAGTCCTGTTGATGCAGTGATTGAGGATATTGGAGAAGTAAGAGAAGATAGCTCTATTTTAGTTAAAGGAAAAACGTATTCTATTCATGAAATGCTTGGGGATGAAAAAACAGTGGATAAATATATTGGTGGAACTTATTTAATATTTTATTTAAGCCCAAGTCATTATCATCGCATTCACTGTCCTGTCACAGGTACTGTAACAAATCGTTGGACACTTGGAAATAAATCGTATCCTGTTAATAAATATGGTTTAAAGTGGGGGAAATCTACCCTCTCCAAAAATTATCGGTCTATAACGGAATTAAAGACAGAGGAAGGAAACGGGATATGTATTGTGAAGGTTGGTGCCATGTTTATTAACTCTATCGTCCTAAACCATAAGAAAGACCGCGTAGTTCAGGGAGAGGAAATTGCTTATTTTTCATTTGGCTCAACTGTTGTGTTACTATTTGAAAAAAATACATTTAAACAGAAAGGCTTTCATTCCATTCCATATCCGGTTAAAATAGGAGAGGTTATTGGAGAGAGCTTCGAAAAGCGCAATGAATACAAAAATTAATAGTTTAAAAGAAAAACAGCCTTGTACAAGGCTGTTTTCAAATGGAATATATTATTACTTTTATTGGGTTAAGAGGAGACTTTTATCTTGTTGCTTAAAGAACGTCGGTGAATCTCTGTTTCGATGAGACGAATAAATTCAGGGCTTAAGTTTAATTCCCTTGCTTTATGATAGGACTCAATCAATAATTCATCTGACAGTTTTCGCATGCCAGAAACACCTCCATTCAAATATAATGAGAAGATTTTCATAGAAAACATATATAAATGTAGTTGTTTTCAGTGTTGAAATAAGATTTTTTTAATTCGCTGATTAAAAAGTGCATACTAGATGTATCATTCGACAATGTTTATCAGAAAACTAGCTTGTCTATGTAAAAAAATTGCTATGTAGAGAACACTTTTAATCTTCTTTTTTTAGTGGATTAATCTTGGAAGTTTTTTGGATAGTATATTGTATCCTTACTTTAACAAAAATAAACATAGAGAACAACTGTTCGTTTATCCACAGCGTTCAGTGGATAACCTGTGATTATTTTGTTGAGAACTATGTGGACTATATGTAAATCAATGGGTATTATGTGTATAATGTTATCCACATATGTTGAAAAATGCGTATTTTGTCGAAAATTATTTTGCTATTATTAAAAAAAGAATGAATATGGTATCTTCTTTAAGAAGAAAAACGGTATAATATTATTTTCTTCTATCGTAAAAATGGTTACCATAACAATAGGAAGACATACTGGTTAAACTGGTTAAACTATAGAAATGAAAGAATTAAGAGGTGTTTTTTAGTGTTAAATCAATTTTTGCCAAATCAGTTTGTTAAAAATATATTTGAAATTTCCCCAGATGATTTAAAGAAAAAAGGAATAAAAGGCATCATAACAGACTTAGATAATACGTTAGTAGAATGGGATCGCCCGCTTGCGACTCCTCAAATTATTGAATGGTTTGCAGAAATGAAGAGAAATGACATTAAAGTCACAATTGTTTCTAATAATAAAGAAGCAAGAGTAAAATCATTTTCTGACCCGTTGCATATTCCTTTTATTTTTGCTGCTAGAAAGCCGCTTGGTCGTGCTTTTAAAAAAGCTATCATGCAAATGAATACAAAAAAAGAAGAAACAGTTGTAATTGGTGACCAATTATTAACAGATGTTCTTGGTGGGAATCGTAGTGGATTTCATACTATTTTAGTCGTGCCTGTTGCGCAAACAGATGGGTTTATGACTAGAATTAATCGTAGAATCGAAAGAAGAATTTTGAATTGGTTTCGTAGAAACGGAAAATTAACTTGGGAGGATTAATACGTGACAGAAAGAATACATTGTATCGGCTGTGGAGTAGTTATTCAGACGGAGAATAAGAATGAATTAGGTTATGCACCTTCTTCTTCGTTAGAAAAGGAAGAGGTTATTTGTCAAAGATGTTTCCGTTTAAAGCATTATAACGAAGTACAAGATGTTTCTTTAACAGACGATGATTTTTTAAAGATTCTAAATGAAATAGGGAAAAGTGACAGCCTAATAGTAAAATTAGTAGATATTTTTGATTTCAATGGAAGCTGGTTACCTGGTCTTCATCGTTTTACTGGGAACAATAAAGTAATACTAATAGGAAATAAAGTAGATCTTTTACCAAAATCGGTGAAACACCATAAGGTTATCAATTGGATGAAAAAAGAAGCAAAGGATTTAGGATTGAGACCAGAAGATGTATACCTTGTCAGTGCAGAAAAAGGAAAGAATATTAAAGAAGTACTGGATGCAATTGAATATCATCGTAACGGAAAAGATGTTTATGTAGTGGGCTGTACAAATGTAGGGAAATCTACTTTTATTAATCGAATTCTTAAAGAGGTATCTGGAGAAGAAAATGTAATTACAACATCACATTTTCCTGGTACAACGCTAGATATCATTGAAATTCCATTGTCGGATGGTAAATACCTAGTGGATACCCCTGGAATTATTAATCACCATCAAATGGCTCATTTTGTTGATAAAAAAGATTTGAAAATTATCACGCCAAAAAAAGAAATAAAATCGAGAATTTTTCAATTAAACGATCAACAAACATTATTCTTTGGCGGGCTAGCTCGATTTGATTTTGTAAAAGGCGAGCGCAGTAGCTTTGTATGCTATTTCTCTAATGAAATAACGATCCATCGGACGAAGTTGGAAAAGGCAGATGAGCTGTATGAAAAACATGCAGGTGAATTATTGACACCTCCCAACAGAGAGCATTTGGAGGCTTTTCCAGAGTTGGTAAGGCATGATTTTTCTATAAAAGAACCAAAAACAGATATTGTGTTTTCAGGCTTAGGCTGGATAACGATTAATGAACCGAATATTCAAGTTTCTGTTTATGTGCCTAAAGGGGTACATGCCTTGTTGCGTAAATCGTTGATATAATCTGTTTTGCAATAAAGCAAGGGGAAAAGGAGAGCAGCTATTTATGAAGAACTATGCAGTAATTGGTGATCCAATTCAGCATTCGATGTCACCTGTTATGCATAATGATCTTTTTCATTTCTATGGTTTGGATGCTGAAATGAAAAAAATGCATATTAAAACAGAGAGGCTCGAAATGGGACTAAAAAGTTTGAGGGATAGTAATATAGATGGCTTTAATGTTACCGTCCCCCATAAACAAGCAATCATTCCCTTTTTGGATGAACTAGACCCATTGAGTGAAGCGATTGGCGCAGTTAATACGGTGGTTTGTAAAAATGGAAAGTGGGTTGGGTATAATACGGATGGGGAAGGGTATTTAAGAAGTCTATTAGACCAGCTATCTAACTTGAAGCAGAAAAAAACATTGATTATTGGTAGTGGCGGTGCCGCAAGAGCAATCTATTTTTCACTAGCTAATTATGGAGTACACCATATAGATATTTGTAATCGTACGCTTTCAAATGCAGAAAGGCTGAAAGAAGCGTGTCCTTTTTCAGTTGTAACAAATATACTGGAAGTTGCTTCAGTGGACAAAAATCTTGAGGAATATGATCTTATCATCCAAACAACTTCCATTGGAATGTCACCAAAGATAGATGTTTCGCCTATTCAAGTAAGAAATTTGAAGCAGGGCACATTCGTTAGTGATATCATCTATAATCCATTAGAAACAAAAATATTAAAAGATGCAAAAGCCAAAGGCGCTGTAACGCAAAATGGAATTGATATGTTTGTATATCAAGGAGCTTTAGCGTTTGAGAAATGGCAAGGAATTTTCCCAGATACAGCTAGAATGAGACAAAATGTTTTAACACAATTAGGAGGATCATCATGTTAAGAGGTAAACAAAAAAGGTTTTTACGAGCAAAAGCACACCATTTGAGCCCTATATTCCAAGTAGGAAAAGGTGGCGTTAATGACAATATGATTAAACAAATTAGTGAGGCATTAGAGGTTAGAGAACTATTAAAGATAAGTATTTTGCAAAACTGTGATGAGGATAAAGATACGGTAGCAAGTGAATTAGTAAATGGAACAAAAAGTGAGCTAGTTCAAATTATAGGAAATACAATTGTATTATATAAAGAATCAAAAGAAAATAAAACGATAAATTTACCATCATAAGTCGGTAGAAGAGGCGATTTTTTTGAAAAAAGTTGGAATATTGGGAGGGACGTTTGATCCTCCTCATATAGGACATCTAATTATAGCAAATGAAGTACTGCACGCAAAAAAATTAGATGAAATATGGTTTATGCCAAATCAAGAACCTCCACATAAAATAAAAACAGGGACGGTAACAAATACTCAACGAGTAGAAATGTTACAATTATCAATAGAATCCACTTCCTCTTTTCGCATCGAAACGATGGAATTAGACAGAGAGGGGAAATCCTATACGTATGATACGATGAAGCTTTTAAATGAGGCTTACCCAGACAATGATTTTTATTTTATAATTGGAGCCGATATGGTAGAATATTTGCCAAAATGGTATAAAATTCAAGAACTTATGGAAATTGTACAATTCATAAGTGTGAACCGCCCTAAATATCAACTAGAAACGGCTTACCCAGTGCAGTATGTAAAGGTTCCTGATATAAATATTTCTTCGAGCTTAATTCGTGAAAGGGTTAAGGAAGGGGAAACCATTTCCTTTTTAGTCAGAGATGAAGTAAAGAGATATATTGAGGAGAATCGTCTATATGAATCGTGAAGAAGCATTACAAATAGTAAAAGAACAAATAACGGAAAAGCGTTATATTCATACAATCGGTGTAATGGAAACAGCAATTAAGTTAGCGAATAAGTACGGTGGAGATGCTAGAAAGGCAGAAATAGCAGCGATTTTTCACGATTACGCAAAATTTCGCCCAAAGGATGAAATGAAAAAGATTATCATACAGCAAAATATGGATCCTAATCTTTTATTATTTCATTCAGAACTTTGGCACGCTCCAGTTGGTGCTTTTTTAGTTGAGAAAGAAGTCGGAATAAAAGATAGAGAAATATTAGATGCTATTAGATACCATACATCAGGAAGACCTGAAATGAGTATGCTAGAAAAAATAGTCTATTTAGCCGATTATATTGAACCTGGCCGAGCTTTTCCAGGGGTAGATGAAGTAAGAGAATTGGCAGAAGTGAGTTTAGAAAGAGCTTTTTTGCAAGCGGTGAAAAACACGATTATGTTTCTTATTCGGAATAATCGAGCTGTATTTCCTTTAAGCTTTGAAACATATAACAGTTATTGTATAAAAATGGAGGTTGATTGAATGGATGAACGTACTTTATTATGGACTGCTGTAAAGGCAGCTGATGACAAAAGAGCAGAGAATATTGTTGCCCTAAATATGAAAGGTATTTCTCTTGTTGCTGATTATTTCGTAATCTGTCATGGTAATTCTGACAAGCAAGTACAGGCTATTGCGAATGAAATTAAAGAAAAGTCTGGTGAACTTGGAATTACGGTTAAACGTTTTGAAGGTTATAATGAGGCAAAATGGATCTTAGTTGATTTAGGAGATATTATTGTCCATGTCTTTCACCGCGATGAAAGAACTTATTACAATTTAGAGCGTCTTTGGGGAGATGCACCAGTGGAAAATGTGGAAAGTGTGATCAGTCAATGAGTTATGAGCAGTTTGCCTATCTTTATGATCGCTTAATGAATGATGTACCTTATGAGAAGTGGATACAGCTTATCAAAAAGGCAGCAGCCGATTATAAAGTTAATGGAGCAAACCTTTTAGACCTAGCCTGTGGAACAGGAGAGTTATCGATTAGGCTGGCACAGACTGGTTATAATGTAACTGGGATTGATTTATCGGAGGATATGCTAAGTGTTGCTCAAGCGAAGACAATGGAAGCAGGAGAATCTGTATTTTATATAGAACAAGATATGTCTCAGCTAGAGGGCTTACCCGTTTTCGATCTTATTTGTATTTGCTGTGATTCCATCAACTATTTAAGAACCGAAGAAGAAGTCATAAATACTTTTGAAAGTGTTTATGCCCATTTAGATGAAAAAGGCTTATTTATATTTGATGTGCATTCCTTGTATAAAATGAATCAATTATTTATCAATCAAACCTATACAGTCAATGATGAGGATTTAAGCCTTATATGGCAATGCTATGAAGGAGAATATCCCAATAGTGTTGAACATGATTTAAGTTTTTTTGAATTAGATGCAGCCTCAGGAATGTATCGTCGATATGATGAACTCCATTTTCAACGAACTTATTCCGTTGACCAATATTCGGAATGGCTCGAACAAACTGGGTTTACTTTATTGAAAGTTGAAGCCGATTTTTCTCAAGATATATTAGATGAAAAGGCAGAGCGAATTTTCTTTTATTGTAAGAAAAAATGAGATGTTTCCTCAGTAAAGCAGTTTTGCAGTTGCAAGATAAATGCTTCTAGGAGAAAACTTGGAAACATCCTTCCTACATATTGTTTTTTATGGCGAAAATGTGAAAGGGGGAAATGGTCCTTGGATGGATCATTTCCCTTTTTCCTATTCTAAAAACAGCCATTTGTAATTTTTTTTGAAAAATTTGAAAAGGGAGAAGGAATTCGAATGGGTAAAGTAGAAAGTAATAGGAGCATTATATATTTTTATGCCATGTGACAAGATTTTTAAGGGATTGCTTATCATCCTCATATTTTGCCTGTGTTGCTTGAAATAGTTGATTAAAAGTATCTCCTATTTGACGTTCCAAAACATTTATTCCTTCGCCTGTAATCCCGCCCTTTACACATACCTTTTCCTGTAATGTAGGTAAAGTGTAATAGCCCTTCTTTAATAATTCTCCTAAGCCAATAAGCATTTCGCTAGCTAATTTTGTTGCTGTTTCTGTATCAATTTCTGTTTCATCTACAGCGCCTTCTATAAATCTTTGGGTAAGATAGCTGAAAAAAGCTGGTCCGCAACTTACTATATCAGAGGCAACCCTCGTAATGTCATCTTCAATTTCTAATGGTGTCGAAAATTTTTCATACAAACTTTCTAATTGTTTTTTCCACTCTTCCGTACAATTGCTTCCAAAGG
Source organism: Niallia circulans (assembly GCF_003726095.1). Lineage (NCBI taxonomy): Bacteria > Bacillati > Bacillota > Bacilli > Caryophanales > Bacillaceae > Niallia > Niallia circulans. Next base: position 2,084,475 of record NZ_CP026031.1, on the reverse strand, counting down.
AAAACAAAGAAACGCCTGCCAATGCTCTATTGGTAATGCTTGGTATAATGCGAGCAACAGAGCACCTAAATAAAGAATCAAGCTGGTCAGGGCTTATTGGACTAGTAATCGAAATAACGCATTTTTCTTCTGTTAAAACGGGAGAAATAGTATGGGCTACCTCATACATATCATGTGGCTTTACACATAAAAAGATAAGCTCTGCTTTTTTTGCTATTTCGATGTCGCTATCGCATATATTTATGGTAGGATACTCTTCCTTAATTTCTAAAGCTTTGTTTCTTGTTCGATTGAAAATAAATAAGTCTTCGGGGGAAACCGCTTTTCCATCAATCATTGATTCTATTAGTATTTTCCCCATATTTCCTGTACCAATCATTCCAATTTTCAATTTTCCTTCCCCCCTTAAATTGAGCGTTTTCTCATATAACGATATGTAGCAACATTTCAAAATATACCTGAAAGGATGATTAGTTATCATGGACTGGCTTCGTAAAAATAAGAAAATAATTTTCTTTGGTTTAGGTGGCATCGTACTTTTATTGCTATATCGTTTTTACCCTATTCTTATCTCGAGTAGTGAAGAAGAACAAATTCCCCATGAAAACTTGTTTGCTGAAAGAAACTTAGAGGAGAAGCCAGAAGAAGCACTAGAGGAAGAACCGCCTGTTACCGTAATGCTGGTAGATGTGAAAGGGGCGGTTAAGAATCCAGGTGTTTATGAAGCGAATGAAGGAGAACGGGTGAATGATGTGATTGAAAAGGCAGGCGGAATTTTGAAAGATGGAGAAAAAAATGCAGTGAATTTTGCAATGAGAGTGACAGACGAAATGATTATTAATGTTCCTTATATAGGAGAAGAGGGGGAAGCAGCTAATGGAAATGCAGTTGGTAACGAGACTTCCGTTCCTTCAAATGAAGGTACAGTAAATATTAATAAAGCTAGTGAAACGGAATTGCTTGAATTACCAGGAGTGGGTCCGTCTAAAGCAGCGGCCATTGTGGAGTATCGTGAACAGAATGGAGGTTTTTCTACAAAAGAGGATTTAAAAAACATAAGTGGAATTGGAGAAAAAACATATGAAAAATTAGAATCCTTTATTTCGATAAAATAAATCTAGGGATATGTATTTAAAGCAAGAGATTGCTTTATGTGCCGCATGGAAATCCTTTTCGCAATTGACTGGTGACATAGTTCTCGATAAACTTAATGAGGAATGAAAAGTATTAGAGTTTTTCTCAATTCGGTTTATGTATGGGAGTGAAAGTGAAAGTGGAAAGAATTTCATGGGATGAGTATTTTATGGCACAGAGCGAATTGCTGGCTTTAAGAAGCACATGTACAAGATTGGCAGTGGGGGCAACAATAGTTCGAGATAAACGGATAATTGCTGGAGGGTACAATGGCAGCATCGCTGGTGGTGTTCATTGTATTGATGAAGGCTGCTATGTAATTGACAATCATTGTGTCAGAACTATCCATGCGGAGATGAATGCTATCTTACAATGTGCTAAATTCGGCGTTCCAACTGCTGGGGCAGATATATATGTTACGCATTTTCCTTGTCTTCAATGCTGTAAGGCGATTGTCCAAGCAGGTATTAAAACAGTTTATTACGAATTGGATTATAAAAATCATCCATATGCGCTAGAGTTGTTTGAACAGGCTAATATTGAAACAGTGCAAGTGGAAAGAAAAGAGCTGGAGAAAAAAGAGGAGAAAAAGGCATTAGTAGAAGCTCTTGTAAAACAATTAAAAGAAAATAATGCAGATTCTGTAGAGGCAAAGGCTTTGGAAAAAAGAGCGGCAGAATTATTCTCCATTATACCTACCGCAAAAACGTCTATTTAATTAAACCTCTCTACTGCCTGTCTACAGCGGTCTTGTGAGGAGCGATTTATGATTCAAACAAAGCTATTGTACTTCGCAGTATCAGCCTTATTCGGCTTGTTGTGTGCCTATACACAACAGGTATTGGTCTATATATTCTATTTTTTATTTATAGGCTGGTTACTTTTTATGAAGAAAGGGAGATGGAAATTAGCTGCTTTTCTGCTGTGTACATTTCTTTTATTCCTTGTTCGAGGAGGTTATGATGATCATGGGAACAGCTCGAAAATAAGGGAGGATACTTCCTCTTTCTTCGTTACTTTTATAGAACCAGCTGAGATAGATGGAGATAGGTGGCGGGTAGTAGGTAGGGAAAAACAAACAAAAGAAAAGCTACTGCTTTCTTACAAAATAGAAACGAAAGAAGAAAAAGCCTTTTTAAAAGCGAAGAGGGTGATAGGGAAGACATGCTCTATTAAGGGATCTTTGTCACTTCCATCTTCTCAGCGAAATGAAAATGGTTTTAATTATCAGCAATACCTGGAAAATAATTCTATTTATTGGCTAGTATCAGTGGGGAATTTGGATTTAAGCAGTTGTGTGACAGAAAGAAATATTATTCTATCATTAAAGCAGCTAAGAGAAAAAGGGACTATTTGGATTGAAAATCATTTTTCAGAAACAACAATTCCAATTGCAGAAGCTTTAATTTTTGGTGATCGTAGTATGATGGAGGAAGATCTGCAAAAAGCATTTCAACGTATAGGCATTATTCATCTACTAGCTATTTCTGGTTCCCATGTTGTCGTTTTAATAGGTATCGTTTATTTTTTACTAATACGAGTTGGTTTAACGAGAGAAAGAGCTAGTACTATTCTGCTATTGCTTTTACCAATATATGCAGTTTTAACCGGGCTAAGCCCATCCGTAATTAGAGCTGTATTTTCTGCTTTTATCCTCTTAGCTATAAATAAATTTTATACTTCCTCTTCTTTGCCGATGATCGATATAATCAGTATAGTTTTTACCGTATGTTTATTTATTCAACCAAGAATGTTATTTAGTGTTGGATTTTTATTATCTTTTATCGTCTGTTTTTTTCTCATTGTTTCATCCTCACTAATTAAAGAATACCATTCCTCAACCATTAAAATGTACTTCTTCCTGACATTTATTTCTGAGTATGCTGTTATCCCCGTTATCCTATACTACTTTTTTGAAATTCCCACCTTATCTTTACTAGCAAATCTTATTTTTATTCCTTTTTATACGGTAATTGTTTTGCCGTACTTACTTGTTCTCTATGTCCTTTCCTTTGTATTCCCACCATTTATTTCTTTTTTTTCTTTCCCGTTAGATGCTGTCATCCTATTATCTGATAAGCTGGTGTTGAAATTATCGAATTTTCCATTTAGCACCATTATATTGGGAAGGCCATCCTTCTTTTTTATGTGCGCTTATAGTCTCAGCCTGCCCATCTTCTTTTATTTATACGAGAATTTGGCGAAGACTGTAAGAAAGTGGTTATATTGTCTTCCACTCTTGCTTTTGAGTGTTCAATTTCTAAACAATATCTATCCACCAAAAGGAGAAATTACTTTTATTGATGTTGGGCAAGGGGACAGCATTCTTATTCAACTGCCATATAATAAAGGAACTTATTTAATAGACACCGGTGGTACTGTCAATTTCCCGAAAGAAGACTGGCAAAAGAGGAAAGACCCTTATGAAGTGGGAGCCAAGACCGTTGTCCCCTTTTTAAAAAGTAAAGGGATTCGTACAATTGATAAATTAATCTTAACCCATGGTGATTTAGACCATATAGGAGGAAGTACTGCTATTATTGAACAATTACGTGTAAAAGAGATAATGTATCCAAATGTGAAAGGAGATTGGTCTGTGGAAGAAGAGCACTTACTAAAATTAGTGGAAAAGAAACGAATCCCCATTCGTTTTATGCAAGCAGGTCAGAAGTGGAGTACGGGGAAGGAGTCTTTTATGGTTTTAGCACCAATAGAGAAGGAGAATTTAACAAAAAATAATAGCTCGATTGTCATTTTTGCAAAGATCGCTGGTATTACATGGTTATTTACCGGAGATTTAGAAAAAGAAGGAGAATTAGCACTTATGAACAAATATCCGGATTTAAGAGAAATAAACGTTTTAAAGGTAGGACATCATGGTAGTAAAACTTCTTCAACGAGTGTATTTATAGAGCAGCTTAGACCGAAAATTGCCGTTATATCAGTTGGGATAAATAATAGGTATCATCATCCCAGTATGGATGTGCTCACCATTTTAGAGGACTATAAAGTGAAAGTATTCAGAACAGATGAAAATGGGGGAATTTCTTTTTATTTTTCGGAAAAAGGTGGCACGTTTCAATTGCAAATTCCATAGAATATAGCAATAGTGAATGGCTATAATAATGGAAAAATGTCATCTAAATACCTATCCGATTGGAATAAAAAATACTTACCTATATGGACATGAATCGTACTGATTTCCTTTGTTGTCAAGAGTTGACACAAATAGAATTTAGCCATTGGAGCACACTATTAATATAATTGCACCGTTACACATTAAGTATCCTAGGCCTTAATGTGTAACGTTCATTATAGATTGAAGGAAGGTCCTTAAGATAGTCATTTCTTTGCTGCTAGTAAATCTTCCTAGAGCTTAAACCAAAGCTTTAGGATAGAGTTTCGTTAACAAGAGATGATGTCGAAAGGACCTTCTTTCTGTATGTAAATTTTCGAAAAGAAGGACAACTGTTAGGAATTTCGTATATAATAATTGATTAGGGATAGTTTTCTATGTAAATAAGGAACAATGGTTTTTTTAGGGAATGGGGAGAAGAAATGATCGAAGAATTATGGAAAAAAATAAAGAATAGAGATTTTTCTTTTGTCTATCTATTATATGGGCTTGAGTCTTTTCTAATAAATGAAACAAAATATTTATTATTGCAATCATTATTAAACGAAGAAGATGAGGATTTTAATTTATCTACATATGATTTAGAGGAAACACCAATAGAAGTAGCGATAGAGGATGCAGAGACAATCCCATTTTTTGGAGAAAGAAAGGTTGTTGTATTAAATAATCCCTTTTTCTTAACAGCTGAAAAGTCTAAGTCTAAAGTGGAACATAATGTAAAAAAACTAGAGGAATATTTGAAAGAGCCATCTCCGTTTACAATTATGATTTTTATAGGAAGTTACGAAAAATTAGATGAAAGAAAGAAGATAACCAAACAACTAAAAACAACAGCATCTATTTTAGAAGCAAAAAAATTAAATGAACAAGAACTAAAGAAATGGTTAAAACAACGTGCTGCATATAATCATGTGGAGATAAATGAAGATGGACTTGATACTATTTTAAGTCTCGCTGGAACTAATTTGTCTCTTTTGACAACTGAAATTGATAAGATGGCTTTATACGTCCAAGATTCAAAGTTAATTACGAAAGAGATTGTGGAAGAATTAGTTGCTAAATCGCTTGAGCAAAATATTTTTTCTCTTGTCGATAAAGTAATCTCTAAAAAAATAGATGAAGCTTTGCGGATATATTATGACTTATTAAAACAAAATGAGGAACCGTTGAAGATTCTATCTATCATTACGAATCAATTTCGCTTAATTTATCAAGTGAAAGGACTTGCACAAAAAGGATATGGACAACAGCAAATTGCTAGTGTTTTAAAAGTTCATCCATTCCGAGTAAAATTGGCAGCTGGACAAGCTAATCGATTTACAGAAGAGGAACTAACAAAGTGTATCCGTCTATTTGCGGAAGGTGACTATCAATTAAAAACAGGGACAATGCCTAAAAACATGGTCATAGAAATGATTCTGTTTCAAATAGGACGTGGAGTATAAAGGCGATCTAATCAAAATGAGGTAGGACTGCCTCTCGTTCCTATAGGTGTCTTGAGTGTGGTGACGATAAAACTTTTTAACCTGAACAATTGTATGAAATTGTTCAGGTTTTTCTCTGTTTAATTCATGTTTAGTGGAATCAGTTTGCCCAAGCTTTATAAATAAAAAAAGACTATCAGGAAGATAGTCTTTTTTACTCATTATGCGTTTAAAGCATTTTTTCTTTTAGCTAAACGAGATTTTTTACGAGCAGCAGCATTTTTATGAATAAGACCTTTAGCAGCAGCTTTGTCTAACTTACTAGCAGCTTCTACAAAACTTTCATTTGCAGCAGTTGTATCATTAAGAGCAATAGCAGCTTCAGTCTTTTTAACAGCAGTACGCATTGCAGATTTAACTGTAGTGTTTTGAGCGTTACGAGCTTCACTAGTTTTCACACGTTTAATAGCAGATTTAATATTTGGCATTTACGTTCACCTCCTAAAACGAAGCATCAAGTTCATTATTTAAACTCGATATATACATTCCTAAAAAACTTAAAGAACAAGTGATATTTTATCAAACGAGGACTAATAATGCAATACCTCCAGTCAAATTGCACAATATGAATTTTTTTGAGAGAAAGGCAATGCTAGTAATAATAAAATGATTAATTGAATAGGAAGGGGATAACAATGGAGGAAAAACTAGATTTAAGTATGTATTCAGTACGAACAGATTTGGCAATTGAAGCAAAAGATTTAGCTTTACATAATCAAGGGCTTGTTCAAAATGAACAAGATCAGTCACGTCTCGATGGGGTAATTATCAAGGAGAAAGAAGAAAATGGTATTAAGATGTCCTATGTGGAGGTCACCAAAAAGGGCGAAGAACTAATCGGGAAAAAACAAGGGAAATATTTAACGATAGAAGTGTTAGGTATTCGACAGCAAGATACTAAATTGCAAGAAAAGGTAGAGCAAGTATTTGCAAAAGAGTTTTCTCAATTTTTAAAGCAGAGCGATATAAAAGAGGATGCTTCTTGTTTATTAGTTGGTCTTGGGAACTGGAATGTCACTCCTGACGCATTAGGACCCCAGGTTTGTGAGAATATACTAGTAACGAGACATTTATATGAATTGCAGCCAGAAAGTGTGGAAGAGGGCTATCGACCGGTATCAAGCTTAGCCCCTGGTGTGATGGGGTTAACAGGAATCGAAACAAGTGACATTATAAAAGGGGTTGTCGAGAAAACAAATCCTGATTTTGTGATTGTTATTGATGCTCTTGCATCCCGCTCTATTGATCGTGTGAATTCTACGATTCAAGTTTCCGATACAGGTATCCATCCTGGCTCTGGTGTAGGTAATAAACGGAAGGAACTAAGTAAAGAAACGCTAGGCAGACCAGTAATTGCTATCGGTGTACCAACTGTCGTAGATGCTGTGTCTATTACAAGTGACACAATTGATTATATATTAAAGCATTTTGGCAAGGAGCTAAGAGAAGGAAATAAACCATCGAGAGCTTTGGCGCCAGCTGGCTTGACCTTTGGTGAACAAAGAAAATTAACGGATGAAGATTTACCAGAAGAGCAGCATCGTAAGACATTTCTAGGTATTGTTGGAACATTGCCTGAGGAAGAAAAGAGAAAGCTAATCTATGAAGTATTATCACCAATTGGTCATAACTTAATGGTAACACCTAAAGAGGTCGATGTCTTTATAGAAGACATGGCGAATTTACTTGCAAATGGCTTAAATGCGGCGCTTCATTCAGCGATCAATCAAGAGAATGTAGGGTACAATACCCACTAAATTTATTAAAAGGGTTCTACCATTTCTAGTTACTTCATATATTTCAATAGAGTTACTAGGGATGGTAGTTTTGGAAAATACAAACTTGGTACTGAAAATAAAGGAGATTGATCAAGTTGAAACTATATACATTAGGTGCTGTCGGAATTGTTTTGTTGATGTTTATTTGTGTATTATTTGGCATGCAGCAAGCAAATAGTGGAATTCATAAAATGAAAGGGTATGAAGATGAGGGATTCCAAAGTGCTGTAGCCATAAATAAGGAGAATGGAAATTTAGAAGCATCTGTCCTTGGAGAAAATATTACTAGTCATGATCTGGATGAAAAGAAACAGCAATTAGAGGAAATGAAAGCTTTTAATTTATTGTCTAGCATCGGAAAAGGAGTAGCAGATACGATATCTTCTGTAGCAGAAAAAGGAGTCAATCTTGTTGGAGATATAATGGAAGAAAAAGAAAAATAGAAGACTGTTTAGTAAATCATTTTACTTTTCGTTGAATCTTATTCTTCACACTGCTATAATCAAAAATAGTGTACATGCGCGATTATTGTAGGAGTGAACTAAATGAACAGAGAAGAGATGTTAAAGAGACAATCAAAAATTAGAAATTTTTCTATTATTGCACATATAGATCATGGGAAATCAACCCTCGCTGATAGAATATTAGAAAAAACAAATGCACTCACAGCACGTGAGATGAAAGATCAGCTTTTAGATTCAATGGATTTAGAAAGAGAACGCGGAATCACGATTAAACTAAATTCCGTCCAATTAAAATATCAAGCAAAAGATGGAGAAATTTATACATTACATCTCATTGACACACCGGGACACGTGGATTTTACATATGAAGTATCTCGAAGCTTGGCTGCTTGTGAAGGGGCTGTATTAGTAGTTGATGCCGCTCAAGGAATTGAAGCTCAAACATTGGCTAACGTTTATTTAGCGATTGATAATGATTTGGAAATTGTTCCAGTTATTAATAAAATTGACCTACCAAGTGCTGATCCTGAAAGGGTTAGAAATGAAATTGAAGATGTTATAGGGTTAGATGCTTCTGAAGCAGTGCTGGCTTCTGCGAAGGCTGGTATTGGGATAGAAGATATCCTCGAACAAGTCGTAGAAAAGGTTCCTGCACCACAAGGAGATCCAGAAGCACCATTAAAGGCACTTATTTTTGATAGTTTATATGATGCTTATCGTGGTGTTGTTACTTATATTCGAGTAGTCGATGGAACAGTTAAACCTGGTGACAAAATCAAAATGATGGCAACAGGAAAAGAATTTGAAGTTATTGAAGTAGGTGTGTTTACACCAAAAGCAGTTAATGCCGATCATTTATCTGTTGGGGACGTAGGATTCTTAACAGCAGCAATTAAAAATGTTGGCGATACTCGAGTAGGTGATACTATCACTAATGCGAAGAACGGTGCAACAGAAGCACTGCCTGGCTACCGTAAGCTAAATCCAATGGTTTATTGTGGTTTATATCCAATAGATAGTGCAAAGTTTAATGATTTACGTGAAGCATTGGAAAAATTAGAGCTTAATGATTCTGCGTTACAATTTGAACCAGAGACATCGCAAGCATTAGGATTTGGTTTCCGTTGTGGTTTCCTAGGTTTGCTTCATATGGAAATTATTCAAGAGCGCATCGAGCGCGAATTTAAAATTGACCTAATTACTACTGCACCAAGTGTTATTTATGATGTTATTTTGACAGATGGAACAGAAATAAAAGTAGATAATCCATCAGCAATGCCTGATCCTCAAAAAATTGACAGAATCGAAGAACCATATGTAAAAGCAACGATGATGGCCCCAAATGAATATGTTGGTGCGATTATGGAATTATGCCAGCAAAAGAGAGGTGTCTTCATCGATATGCAATATATGGATGAGACTCGCGTTAAAATAACGTATGAAATTCCTTTATCGGAAATTGTTTATGATTTCTTTGACCAATTGAAATCAAATACAAGAGGATATGCGTCTTTTGATTATGAACTAATTGGCTATAAAACATCGACGTTGGTTAAAATGGATATTCTGTTAAATGCAGAACAAGTAGATGCACTTAGCTTCATCGTTCATAAGGATTTTGCTTATGAAAGAGGAAAAGTTATTGTAGAGAAATTAAAAGAGCTTATTCCGCGTCAGCAATTTGAAGTGCCGATCCAAGCTGCAATTGGGCAAAAGATTGTTGCTCGTTCTACTATTAAGGCGATGCGCAAGAATGTATTGGCTAAATGTTATGGTGGAGATATTTCTCGTAAACGTAAATTGCTAGAGAAGCAAAAAGAAGGGAAAAAACGAATGAAACAAGTTGGTTCGGTTGAAGTACCGCAAGAAGCGTTTATGGCTGTATTACGTATGGACGACAATAATACGAAAAAGTAAAAATGACAATAAAAGCATTGCATGGTCATTATGCAAGAAACTTGCTAATCGCAACATGGACTGCTATAAGTAAAGGGGTAGATGCCAGGTAGGTATCAACCTCTTTTCTTATTTTTATTGAAACAAGTAGGAGAAACTTATTGGTTAATATAGTTTAATTAATTTAAAGGTTGTGAAAAATTGATACAAGCAGCATATATCCATATTCCATTTTGTGAACATATTTGTCACTATTGCGATTTTAATAAAGTATTTTTAAAAGGACAGCCAGTTGATGAATACTTAGACTCTTTAGAGAAAGAGATGAAGCTGACCATTGAAAAATATGGACAACAAGAGCTGTCAACGATTTTTGTCGGAGGAGGTACACCAACAAGCTTATCAGCTTCCCAATTAGAACGACTTTGTGGAATGGTGAATAAAGAACTTAAGCTTCGTCCAGAGCAAGAATATACGTTTGAAGCCAATCCTGGTGATTTAACAGAAGATAAATTAAAAGCTTTGTATGAAGGAGGCGTGAATCGTCTTAGCTTTGGAGTACAGTCTTTTAATAATGAGCTACTAAAGAGAATTGGGAGAACGCATAAGGCGGAAGATGTGTTTTCATCCATTGAAGCAGCTAAAAAAATCGGTTTTAATAATATCAGTGTAGACTTAATTTATAGTTTACCAGGTCAAACGTTAGAAGACTTTCAAGAAACATTAAAGACAGCATTTACATTAGATATTCAGCATTATTCAGGATATTCTTTAATTATAGAGCCTAAAACTGTCTTTTATAACTTAATGAGAAAAGGAAAACTACCTACACCTGGAGAAGATGTGGAAGCAGGTATGTACAGCGTCTTAATGGACGAGATGGCAAGACATGGTTTTCAGCAATACGAAATTAGTAATTTTGCGAAGCCTGGATTCGAAAGTCGGCATAATCTCACATACTGGAATAATGAAGAGTACTTTGGGTTTGGAGCTGGATCCCATGGTTATGTACATGGGAATCGCTATTCTAATTATGGACCTTTAAAGAAATACATGCAGCCTTTAGAGCAAGGTGAGTTTCCGATTATGCATGAACATAAGGTAACCGTTATAGAACAAATGGAAGAGGAATTATTCCTTGGGTTAAGGGAAAATAAAGGAGTAAGTTTATCTTCATTTGAACAAAAATATAATGAAAATGTATTAGAGCTATTTGATAAGGAAATAAACAAGCTAATAAGCAGAGAGCTTATTGAAATAGAAAGTGATTATTTAAAATTAACACATAAAGGCAGATTTTTAGGGAATGAAGTGTTTCAATCCTTTATCGGAGTTCTTGAATAATCATAATCTAGGTTTGTCATGAAGTAGTATACGAGAAGGGAAAAATTTCTTATAGAAATAAGGTGCAAATTATTGACACAGCCCCTTTGTTTTTGCTACTTTATATATAGATTTAGCACTCGTTAATAAAGAGTGCTAACAGAGGTGATTAATGTGTTAACTGATCGTCAATTATTAATATTGCAGGTGATTATTGATGATTTTATTTCAACAGCACAACCAGTAGGCTCAAGGAGCTTATCAAAGAAAGAAAACATTACATTTAGCTCCGCCACTATTCGCAATGAGATGGCAGATTTAGAGGAATCTGGTTTTATCGAAAAAACCCACTCTTCTTCTGGGCGTGTTCCTTCAGAGAAGGGTTATCGTTTTTATGTTGATCATCTTTTATCACCACAGAAATTAAAGCGTTCAGAAATATTGAGAATTAACTCACTGTTTGCAGAAAAAATATACGAATTAGAAAATATTGTACAAAAATCTGCTAAAATATTGTCTGATTTAACAAATTATACTACTATTGTCCTTGGGCCTGCCGTTAAAGAAAATAAATTGAAGAAGATTCAAATTGTTCCTTTAAACAACCATACGGCCATTGCTATTATTGTGACAGACTCAGGACATGTGGAAAACAGAATGTTTCACTTGCCAGATTCTGTTCACGCAGGGGAAATAGAGAAACTAGTAAATATTTTAAATGACCGGTTAACGGGTGTGCCGATTGATAAGCTTCATAATAAAATCTATAAGGAAGTCGCTACCTTATTGAAACAGCATATTAGCAATTATGAGTATTTTATCAACTCTCTTTCTGAAACCGTGAAAATCGATACCCATGAAAAGTTATTTTTTGGTGGCAAGACAAATATTTTGAGACAGCCTGAATTTCATGATATTACAAAAATAAGAAATTTGTTAAATATGATTGAAAAAGAGGATGGAATACCAGAGCTCATTCGTAATAACTCATCCGATATTAGTATTAAAATCGGGAGAGAAAATAATAATACGGCAATGGAAAATTGCAGTATTATCTCTGCTTCTTATCGGATTGGGAATGAGCAAATTGGATCGATTGCGATTCTTGGCCCAACAAGAATGGAATATTCAAGAGTTGTGAGCTTATTAAATATATTATCGAATGACCTGACAAAAGTACTCACTAATTTGTATCAAAAGTAACTTCTGTGGAATATTTAAAAGTGTGGATTGAAGGTCTAAAGTAAGTAAAGAGAAGGTTGGTGAATTTCTATTTGCCAATCTGTCCCGTCTTTATGTAAATAATCCTTTAAGGGAGGTGAACAAGTTGGCAGAAGAAAAAGCAACGAACAATGCAGAGATGGAACAACAAGCAGCACAAGAAGACGTTAAAGTCGAAGAAACAGTTGAAGAAGTTTTCGAAGAGGCAGAAGCGTCTCCTTCCAATGAGGGAAATGTAGCTGAAGAATTAAAAGCTGCTAATGATAAAATTGCAGAGCTAGAAGCTAAATTAGAAGAAGAATCTAATCGTTATCTTCGCTTGCAGGCTGATTTTGATAATTCACGCCGCAGATCAAGGCTCGATATGGAAGCGGCTCAAACATACAGAGCGCAAAGTCTTGTCATGGACTTATTACCAAGCATCGATAATTTGGAAAGAGCATTAAAAATTGAGGCAGTAGATGAACAAACACAAAGTTTATACACAGGTGTTGAAATGGTTTATCGCGGAATCCTTGATGCTCTTAAAAAAGAAGGTGTAGAGGCTATCGAAGCAGTTGGAAAAGAATTTGATCCACATCTTCATCAAGCAGTAATGCAAGAAGAAGTCGAAGGAACGGATTCAAATATTGTGGTAGATGAGTTCCAAAAAGGGTATAAGCTTAAAGACAGAGTCATTAGACCTGCAATGGTTAAAGTAAGTCAATAAGCGTTACATATTAAAAAATAGGAGGGAAATTTCCATGAGTAAAATTATTGGAATTGATTTAGGTACAACAAACTCTTGTGTTGCTGTACTTGAAGGTGGAGAACCAAAAGTTATCCCAAATCCAGAAGGCAATAGAACATCTCCATCTGTAGTAGCATTCAAAAACGGAGAACGCCAAGTAGGGGAAGTTGCTAAACGTCAATCTATTACAAACCCAAACACTATTATGTCTATTAAACGTCATATGGGTACGGACTATAAAGTAGAAGTAGAAGGCAAAAACTACTCTCCACAAGAAGTTTCTGCGATTATTCTTCAATACCTAAAAGGCTATGCAGAAGAATACTTAGGAGAAAAAGTAACGAAAGCAGTTATTACAGTGCCTGCATACTTTAATGATGCAGAACGCCAAGCTACGAAAGATGCTGGTAAAATTGCTGGTTTAGAAGTAGAACGTATTATTAACGAACCAACAGCTGCAGCATTAGCATATGGTTTAGATAAAACAGACGAAGATCAAACTATCTTAGTATATGACCTAGGTGGAGGTACTTTTGACGTATCTATCCTTGAACTAGGAGACGGCGTATTTGAAGTAAAATCTACTGCTGGTGATAACCGTCTTGGTGGAGATGATTTTGACCAAGTAATCATCGATTATTTAGTAGAGCAATTTAAAAAAGAAAATGGCATCGATCTAAGCAAAGATAAAATGGCTCTACAACGTTTAAAAGATGCTGCCGAGAAAGCGAAAAAAGATCTTTCTGGTGTAGCTTCTACACAAATTTCTTTACCATTTATCACAGCTGGAGAAGCTGGACCACTTCACTTAGAAGTAACTTTATCTCGTGCTAAATTCGAAGAAATTTCTGCTTCATTAGTTGAACGTACAATGGGACCAACTCGTCAAGCGCTTAAAGATGCTGGTCTAAATGCATCTGAAATTGACAAAGTAATCCTTGTAGGTGGATCAACTCGTATCCCTGCGGTTCAAGAAGCAATCAAAAAAGAAATCGGTAAAGAGCCGCATAGAGGAGTAAACCCTGATGAAGTAGTTGCAATGGGTGCAGCTATCCAAGGTGGTGTAATTACTGGTGATGTAAAAGACGTTGTTCTTTTAGACGTAACACCACTATCATTAGGAATTGAAACAATGGGTGGGGTATTTACAAAGTTAATCGAACGTAATACAACAATCCCTACCTCTAAATCACAAGTATTCTCAACTGCTGCTGATAACCAAACAGCTGTAGATATTCATGTACTTCAAGGGGAACGCCCAATGGCTGCGGATAACAAAACATTAGGCCGCTTCCAATTAGCTGATATTCCACCTGCACCACGTGGAATTCCGCAAATCGAAGTTTCATTTGATATCGATAAAAATGGTATTGTAAATGTTCGTGCGAAGGATCTTGGTACAAATAAAGAACAAACAATTACGATTAAATCTTCTACAGGCTTATCAGACGAAGAAATCGATAAAATGGTAAGAGAAGCAGAAGAAAATGCTGAAGCTGATAAAAAGCGTAAAGAAGAAGTGGAACTAAGAAATGAAGCAGATCAATTAGTTTTCACTACTGAAAAAACGTTAAAAGACTTAGAAGGTAAAGTGGACGAAAGTGAAGTTGCCAAAGCAAATGAAGCAAAAGATGCTTTAAAAGCTGCTATCGAGAAAAACGAATTAGAAGAAATTCGTGCGAAAAAAGACGCTCTTCAAGAAATCGTTCAAGCTCTTTCTATGAAATTATATGAAGAAGCAGCACAAGCGGCCCAAGCTGCACAAGGTGCAGACGGCGGTGCATCTGATAAAGATGACAACGTAGTTGATGCAGAGTTTGAAGAAGTAAAAGACGATAAATAAAAGAAATAAAACCATATACGTCTAGCGAAAAGTCAAAGTCAGGTTATCTTGACTTTGACTTTTCTTTTCAATCGGAAGTTTTTTAAGCGATAATTAGGAAAGATAGCAATAAACTATTGTACTTTAGAAAAGCAAAATGATACAATAGCATCTATGTGAAAAGAATCGGGGAGTGGTAATCAATTATGGATAAACGGGATTACTATGAAGTCCTTGGAGTCAGTAAAGGGGCTTCTAAGGATGAAATAAAAAAAGCGTATCGTAAGCTTTCAAAAAAGTATCATCCAGATATTAATAAAGAAGCAGATGCAAATGAAAAGTTTAAAGAAGTGAAAGAGGCCTATGAAGTACTGAGTGACGATCAAAAAAGAGCGCACTATGATCAGTTTGGACATACAGATCCTAATCAAGGCTTCGGCGGCGGCGGAGACTTCGGTGGTTTCGGTGGTTTTGAAGATATCTTCAGCACTTTCTTTGGTGGTGGAGGATCAAGAAGAAGAGATCCGAATGCTCCGCGTCAAGGGGCTGATTTACAATATACGATGACACTATCATTTGAAGAAGCAGCATTTGGGAAAGAAACGGAAATTGAAATACCAAGAGAAGAAAATTGTGAAACATGTAATGGCACGGGAGCAAAACCAGGGACTAAGCCAGTTACATGTAAGCATTGTAGTGGTACTGGACAATTGAATGTGGAGCAAAATACACCATTCGGACGTATTGTGAATAGAAGAACATGTAATTACTGTAATGGAACTGGTAAAGAGATTAAGCATAAATGTTCAACTTGTGGCGGAACTGGAAAAGTGAAAAAACGTCGCAAAATTAGTGTTAAAATTCCAGCAGGTATCGATGATGGTCAACAATTAAGAGTCTCTGGGCAAGGAGAGCCTGGCATAAACGGCGGGCCAGCAGGAGATTTATATGTTGTGTTCCACATAAGAAGACATGACTTCTTCGAGCGTGATGGAGAAGATGTATATTGTGAAATGCCGATTACTTTTGTTCAGGCTGCTCTAGGTGATGAAGTGGAAGTACCTACCATTCATGGCAAAGTGAAATTGAAAGTACCTGCGGGAACACAGACTGGAACAAAATTCCGCCTTAAAGGCAAAGGGATTCCAAATGTACGTGGATATGGCCAAGGTGACCAGCATGTAATCATTCGCTTAATTACACCTACAAAATTATCTGATAAACAAAAACAACTATTACAGGAATTTGCTGAAGTATCTGGAGATACTCCTCGTGGAGAAGAAGAGGACAGTTTTTTCTCTAAGGTAAAAAAAGCATTTAAAGGTGAATAATCAAAAAGGAGTTGGTAGAAATGAAATGGTCAGAAATCACAATTCATACGACAAATGAAGCGATTGAACCTATTTCAAATATTTTGCATGAAGCAGGTGCTAGTGGGGTAGTTATTGAAGATCCCTTTGAATTAATTAAAGAAAGAGAAGACCAATTCGGCGAAATCTACCAACTAAATCCTGATGATTATCCAGAAGAAGGCGTTCTAGTTAAAGCGTATTTACCAATCAATAGTTTTCTTGGTGAAACAGTAGAGGCAATTAAAGAAAATATCAATAATTTAGTACTGTTTAATATTGATATTGGATTAAATAAAGTTTCCATTATGGAAGTAAATGAAGAAGAATGGGCAACAGCTTGGAAGAAATACTATCATCCTGTTAAAATATCCGAGAAATTTACGATTGTGCCTACTTGGGAGGATTATACACCGGTCCATACGGATGAATTAATCATCGAATTGGATCCAGGGATGGCTTTCGGAACAGGAACGCATCCGACAACTGTATTATGTATCCAAGCTTTGGAAAGAATAGTAAAAAAAGGCGATATGGTTATCGATGTTGGTACAGGTTCTGGTGTACTAAGTATTGCAGCAGCCATGCTGGGAGCTAAATCTGTGCTTGCTTTAGACTTGGATGAAGTGGCTGTCCGTTCTGCTAAATTAAATATTAAATTGAACAAGGTTCATGAGAAAACATCTGTCCGTCAAAATAATCTTTTAAATGGTATAGAGGAGCAGGCAGAGGTAATTGTCGCAAATATTTTGGCAGAGGTAATTGTTCGTTTTACAGATGATGTTTATCGTTTACTTCAAAAAGATGGATACTTTATTGCTTCTGGCATCATTCTTCAGAAAAAAGAAGAAGTAAAGGATGCTATTATCGCATCAGGCCTAGAAATAATAGAAACAGTACAAATGGAAGATTGGGTAAGCATTACGGCTCAGAAAAAGAGCTAATGGAAGAAAATCTTTCATAGCAACAAGCTATAAGAGTAAGCGTATATTCTAAAGGAAAAAGGAAGTTTCGTCTTACGATTCTTCCTTCTCTATTGCTTAAAGGAAAGTAGGTATTCGATTGCAGCGTTATTTTGCTAAAAACGAAGAGGATACATTTTTTATTCAAGAGGATGATTATCATCATATTGTACGTGTGATGCGAATGGATATTGACGATGAAATATATTGTGTCAACAGTCTTCAGCAGGCAGCACGGTGCAGAATAGAAAAAATTTCCGAAAACGAAGTCATTGCAAAAGTGGTACAATGGTTAGAAGGAGAAATAGAATTACCTGTTTCTGTTTCTATTGTGAGCGGACTGCCAAAAGGGGATAAGCTGGAATGGATTATCCAAAAAGGAACAGAATTAGGTGCTTTTAAGTTTATCCCTTTTATCGCAGCTCGCTCTGTCGTTAAATGGGATGAGAAAAAGGGTGGAAAAAAATTAGTTCGCTGGAATAAAATTGCAAAAGAAGCAGCAGAACAATCCCATCGAACCATGATACCAGAAGTAAGTTCTCCAATTAGTATAAAAGAGTTGATAAAACTTTCAGAAGGTTATAATGTAAAATTAATAGCCTATGAAGAAGAGGCAAGAGAAGGCGAATCGTCCGTGTTAACGAAAAGCTTGCAATCGATGACAAAAGGACAATCTATCCTTGCTCTATTCGGCCCAGAAGGTGGCCTGACTGAATCTGAAGTAGCATTATTAAAAGAGCATGGTTTTATGACATGCGGACTTGGTCCAAGAATATTAAGAACAGAGACTGCCCCATTATACCTATTGTCTGCTGTATCTTATCATTTTGAATTGATGGAGTGATAAAAATGCCAACAGTTGCTTTTCACACTTTAGGATGTAAAGTAAACCATTATGAAACAGAAGCGATCTGGCAGTTGTTTAAACAACAAGGCTATGAACGTGTAGAATATGAAAATATATCTGATGTATATGTTATTAATACATGTACCGTTACAAATACAGGGGATAAAAAGAGCCGCCAAGTAATTCGTCGTGCAGTTCGTAAAAATCCTGATGCAGTTATTTGTGTTACAGGGTGTTATGCCCAAACTTCTCCAGCAGAAATAATGGCTATTCCTGGAGTTGATATTGTAGTTGGTACACAGGATCGCGTGAAAATGCTAGAGTATATTACGCAGTATAAAGAAGAAAGACAACCAATAAATGCTGTTGGAAACATCATGAAAAATCGTGTGTACGAAGAAATGGATGTACCTGCTTTTACGGATAGAACAAGAGCTTCCTTAAAAATCCAAGAAGGATGCAATAATTTTTGTACATTCTGTATTATTCCATGGGCACGGGGATTGATGCGCTCAAGAGACCCGCAAGAGGTTATTAAGCAAGCGCAGCAATTAGTGAATGCTGGCTATAAAGAAATTGTATTAACAGGAATTCATACAGGTGGATATGGCTCAGATATGAAGGATTATAACTTAGCTAATTTACTGCGTGATTTAGAATCCCAGGTGAAGGGACTAAAACGCCTTCGTATTTCTTCTATCGAAGCAAGCCAAATAACAGATGAAGTGATTGAAGTCTTAGATAAATCAAAAATAATAGTAAATCATCTTCACATCCCGATTCAATCTGGATCAGATACTGTTTTAAAAAGAATGAGAAGAAAATATACGATGGAATTCTTTGCTGAAAGAATTACAAGATTAAAAGAAGCCTTGCCAGGGTTGGCCATTACCTCTGATGTAATCGTTGGTTTCCCAGGAGAGACAGAAGAAGAGTTTATGGAAACTTATAATTTTATTAAAGAGCATAAATTCTCTGAATTGCATGTGTTTCCATATTCAAAACGAACAGGAACTCCTGCTGCGCGAATGGATAATCAAATTGAGGAAGATGTAAAGAACGAACGAGTCCATCGTTTAATTTCGCTTTCTGATCAATTAGCAAAGGAATATGCGTCTAACTATGAAGGCGAGGTAGTGGAAGTTATTCCAGAGGAAGTCTACAAAGAAGATGGCAATGGAAAGCTTTATGTTGGATATACAGACAACTATTTAAAAGTAGTTTTCCCAGCAACAGAAGAAATGGTTGGGAAAATTGTGAAAGTCAAAATAACGAAAGCTGGCTACCCTGTAAATGAAGGACAATTTGTCCGGGTTTTAGAGGAAGTAGAAGATCAAGCTGCGATTGTTTCTTAAGTTAAGCTAGCTACAACTGTTCCTTTTTGTTTTATAAAATTAATTTTAATAACATTAAATGTGGAAGCTCTTTGTTTGTTCAAAGAGCTTGGCATATATCTTTAATTAGTACATATATCAAAGGAGAATCTTAATGAACATTGCAAAAATGATTGATCACACTTTATTAAAAGCTGATGCAACGAAAGAACAAATTGTGACTCTTTGTGAAGAAGCTAAGCAATACAAATTTGCTTCTGTCTGCGTAAATCCAACATGGGTTAAAGCTGCAAGTGAATTGCTTAATGGTACAGAAGTAAAGGTATGTACAGTGATCGGTTTCCCTTTAGGAGCATCTACTTCAGCAACAAAAGCATTTGAAACAGAAGATGCCATTAAAAATGGGGCAACAGAAGTAGATATGGTTATTAATATTGGCGCTTTAAAGGATAAAAATTTTGATTTAGTCAAAGAAGATATTAAAGCGGTTGTGGATGCGGCAAAAGGTAAAGCCTTATCGAAAGTGATTATTGAAACTAGTCTCCTAACAAATGAGGAAAAAGAAATTGCTTGTAAATTAGCAGTAGAAGCAGGAGCTGACTTTGTAAAAACATCAACAGGATTTTCAACAGGCGGAGCAACAGTTGAGGACATAACATTAATGAGAAAAACAGTTGGACCAGATATAGGTGTGAAAGCTTCTGGAGGTGTACGCAGCAGTGAAGACACGGAGAAAATGATTGCTGCTGGGGCTACTAGAATCGGAGCAAGCTCTGGAGTTGCAATTGTGAATGGTTTGACAAGCAATAGTGATTATTAATATATCCTTTTAAAAAATCCTTAGAAAACAATTATTTGTTTTCTAAGGATTTTTTTGTCAATCTATCGCTGCTGTGTCATTAATAACTTTCCATATAAATTTTTCGATAATTAGTTGGGGTAGTGTTCATGATTTTTTCGAAGTTTCGATTAAAGCTGCGAATGTTTCGATAGCCAACCATATCGGCAATTTCGGTAATTTTACTATCCGTTGTTTTTAATAATTGAGAGGCCAAGGTTACACGATGCCCATTCACAAAATCAACAAATGGTATATGCAGTATTTTCGTGAAAAATCTTGATAGGTAGGAATAATCGTATCCAAATTTTTGTGATAAATCCTTTAAGGAAAGCTCCTCGGTAAAATGATTTTGGATATAGTTCAGTAAATCATGTAATAAATAATCATCTCTCCTTGTTTCCTCTTTGAAAGATGTTTGATTTAGCAATTCCGCACAAATTAAGTACAGAACCCCTTTTTTGGCAAACATCGAACTATTATTGTTGGAGAATATCTCCTTTATCATCTCTCTTGTGGCAGCCTGTAACTGAAATATTGGATGAATTAAATCTTTGTTTTTACTAAGCTGATAAAATTGATTAACCAATTCTGGAGAAAAAACATAAATCCAGGCGTGGTTTTTCTGATTGCTTTGTAAACTATGTATTTGATTCGAAAGAATGAGAGCGTTTTCTCCTTCGTGGAGAGTATAAGATTTATCTTGTATGGTAAGCTCCAGTGTGCCTTTATCAACCATCACCAGCTCCAAGCTGCGGTGAAAATGAGGCAGGTTGGTAGGATTGAATGCTGATATACGATCAAAATCTCCATTTTGTCCAAAATAATTTGATTGATAGTATAACATTCAATGTACTCCTTTCAAGTCAAATTTTGTCCATAATTATACAATTTAAGTACTAGTTACGTCAAACCTTCGTGACTAAAATTAATCTGTGATAAGAAAAGGTTTTCTCATTTCTTATCGCATAACATTATAAAATGGTAACGTTCCCATTTATTGCGTTTATTCATGGCTAAAAAGGAGGATTATGATTAAGTCATTTGCTGCCTGTTTGTAATAATTGGAGAACAGCGCCGAGGATGGGAGAGAAAGTAAAAATGATTATAAATTTTGTATACACACCTTTACATGTTTTAAGAGATATTATTGATTTTACTTAGTGAAAAAATTTTACCAAGCCTATTAAAGGCGATTACCCATAGTTAAGGAGAAGGAAAAATCTCCTCTTCGGAAAATTTATTTATAAGTATATTTAGCTATCTTTTGAAATATTATTTTGGAAGTAAACAAATTAAAAAAAGAAAGCGTGTAGATTCCTATTGAATAATTACCAATGGATTTGGAGTTACGTAAAGAAGAATAAGAAAAAAGTAATTGTTGCATCCTTGATTTTATTAGCAAATTCTTTCTTTGTAGTGATTATTCCTATTTTAAGCGGAAGATTAATTGATGAAGTCATTGAGAATAATCAAGTCCAACTCTTAGTACCTATTTTACTAGCAATGATAGGAGCGACACTGATCAGAACTGTTACTCGTTACATCTATCAAATGTTATATGAATATGTTGGTCAAGACGCACAGTTTGATATTAGGCAAGATATGTATAAAAAGCTTCAAGAGCTTGATTTTGACTTTTTTAATCATAATAGAGTAGGTGATATTATGGCGAGAATGACTGGTGATATGGACGCTATACGCCATTTTGTTTCATGGGTCTGCTATAATATCGCTGAATGTGTTATCTGGTTTGTCGTTGCCATTATCGTAATGATGAACATCGACTGGAAATTAACGTTAGCATTACTTGCTGTTACACCGTTTATCTTTATTTTTACACAAAAAATGTCCAAAGCAGCTCATCCAGTGTTTCTAGAAATCCGTGAAAGTTTTTCCAGACTAAATTCCATGGTGGAAGAAAATATTAGCGGCAACCGAGTAGTTAAGGCATTTTCTCGGGAAGAGTATGAAATCGAAAAATTTAATCATTTTAATGATGACTATCGAAAACGTAATCTTGATTCTGCTAATGTTTCAAAAAAGTATTTGCCATGGCTGGACGGATTTGCCGGAGTATTAGCTGTCATTACTTTATTATTAGGTGGCTTATTTGTTATACAGGGGAATATGTCCATAGGTGACTTGGTTGCATTTAACGGATTTATGTGGCTTTTAAATATGCCAATGCGCATGAGTGGATGGTTGATAAATGATGTACAGCGATTTAATGCATCTTGTGTAAAAATTAGAAATTTATTAATAACGGAACCACAAATTATGGTAGAAGACAAAAAGAAAGGCAAGCAAATTGCTGGATATGTAACATTTAAAGATGTCTCTTTTGCGTTTTCCGACGACCCTGAAACCCCTATCTTAAAAAATGTTTCCTTTACCGTCCGACCGGGGCAAACTGTTGGGATTTTAGGGGAAACCGGATCTGGTAAATCAACGCTTGTTAATTTAATTGCAAGATTCTATGATCCAACAGAAGGAGAAGTATTAATTGATCAAATAAATGCAAAAGAATGGCCAGTGAGGAAGCTTCGTGATCAAATTTCGATGGTTATGCAAGACATTTTTTTATTTTCAAATACAATTGAAGAAAATATTTCCTTTGGAAAACCATATTTAAACATGGAGCAAATACAGCGTGTGGCTGCGATTGCCGATGCCCATAACTTTATCGTTAAAATGCCGGAAGGGTACGATACAATCGTAGGCGAGCGCGGGGTGGGATTATCTGGTGGTCAAAAGCAAAGAATCTCCTTAGCAAGAGCGTTAGCGAAGGATCCATCTATCTTGATATTAGATGATACAACATCTGCTGTAGATATGGAAACAGAAAGTAAAATCCAAAAGGAATTAAATCAATTGACACAAGATAAAACAACCTTCATTATTGCACACCGTATTTCATCTGTAAGGGATGCGGACTTTATTTTAGTTCTTGACAAAGGGGAAGTGAAAGAACAAGGGACACATACAGAGCTTGTGGCGAAAAAAGGGATGTATTACGATGTGTATAGAAGACAATTAGGATTAGTAGAGCAGGAAAAAGGAGGAGCAGCCATTGGCCCGTAATAAGTTTAATGTCGACGAAGAATTAGAGACCGAATTTAACTGGAGTCACTATAAACGAATTGGTGCTTATATTAAACCTTATAAGAAGGCATTGTTTATTACATTGCTAATCATCTTAACAGCCAACGTGGCAGGAATGCTCGGTCCGTTTTTTACAAAAATAGCAATTGATGAAATTATCCCAGATAAAAATATTCCATTATTAATCGGGATTAGTATTTTATTTGTTCTTTCTCTATTTGTAATTGGTATATGTATGCGGTATCGCATTCAATGGATTACGCAGATTGGTCAAAATATTCTAAAGGATATGCGTTTAGATATTTTTCAGCACTTACAGAAGCTGCCCTTTTCCTATTTTGATAATCGCCCTCATGGGAAAATATTAATCAGAGTCGTTAATTATATTAATACATTAAGTGATCTATTAAGTAATGGGCTGATAAACCTGATCTCTGATATCATCAGTGTCATTATAACGTTAATGTTTATGTTTGCCATTGACGCAAAACTAACACTATATAGTTTAGCACTGCTGCCGATTTTAGGAGTCTTAGTATGGGTAATCAAAAATATGCAGAGAAAAGCGTATCAAGTGTTAAGCAATAAACAGTCCAATATGAATGCCTATATTCATGAAAGTATTGCCGGCATAAAAATTACGCAATCCTTTGCAAGGGAAGAAGAGAATTTTGAAATTTTTGATGAAGTAAGCAATGAAACGCGAACATCCTGGCTTAAGGCAGTTTCAATCCAGTTTCTTCTATGGCCAGGTGTTCAAAATATCTCTGTTTTAACAACAAGCTTAATTTACTTCGTAGGAATACGGCAAATTGGGGTAGATGTTAGTACAGGTACACTTGTAGCGTTTATTGGCTATGTCAATAATTTCTGGAACCCAGTTATTAATATGGGGAACTTCTATAATGCGCTTATCACTGCTTCTGCTTATTTGGAACGTATTTTTGAAACTCTGGATGTTGAACCAGATATTAAGGATCAGCCAAAAGCAATCCCAATGCCAGCGATTAAAGGGAATGTCACCTTTGAACGAGTTACCTTCCGTTATGAAGAAGGGAAAAACATACTTAGTGATGTCAGTTTTCATATAAATGCAGGTCAGAGTATCGCATTAGTCGGCCCCACAGGTGCAGGTAAATCTACTATTATAAATTTGTTAAGTAGGTTTTATGATGTAAATGAAGGCAGTGTCAAAATTGATGGGGTTGATGTAAGAGATGTAACATTAAAATCTTTACGGTCGCAAATGGGTGTGATGCTTCAAGATACCTTTGTATTTTCTGGAACCGTTCTAGATAATATTCGCTATGGAAAGCTAGATGCAACAGAAGAAGAAGTGATTACCGCAGCTAAAATTGTTAGAGCACATGACTTTATAAAAGATTTAAAGGATGGATACCATACTGTGGTAGAAGAAAGAGGTAGTACTTTATCAGCGGGGCAAAGACAGTTAATATCTTTCGCAAGAGCTCTCTTAGCAAATCCCAAAATATTGATATTAGATGAAGCAACCAGCAGCATTGATACAAAGACGGAAGAACTTCTCCAGGAAGGAATTACTGAATTGTTAAAAGGAAGGACATCCTTCATTATTGCCCACCGTCTATCAACAATTAAAAATAGTAGTCAAATATTTTATGTGGATGGTGGGAGAGTTGCAGAAAAAGGCACCCATGATAAGTTAATGGCACAAAAAGGATTATATTATCATTTATATCAATCACAATATGATTTATTGAAGGTTATGTAAAAAAGGAGGGAGGGACAAAGCAAAATAAATAATGGATAAAGACGAACAATCTCTAATTTAGTGGTGAATCCAATTCGTTCCATTGCGTTACAGACACTCCCTTTCCGCGGGGAGCAACCTAAGCCTCCTCGGCAATGCAGTGACCCCTAAAAGTTAGACGCAGTTATTTCATTAGGCAACTTGTTGAAAATGAGTTCGGTATTGTACCGGACTCATTTTGAATTTTCCCTTTAACCGTTTTCTATTATAGTATTCTATATATTTTTCTAATTCTAGTTTAAAGTGGTTCACACTTTCAAATTCCTTAAAATAAAGGAGTTCTGACTTCAGTATCCCAAAGAAGTTTTCCATTACAGAGTTATCGTAACAGTTCCCTTTACGTGACATACTCTGTTTAATCCCTTTTGCTTGAAGCAAGTTGCGATATTGTTTCATTTGATAATGCCAACCTTGGTCGGAATGCATGAGTAATTGATGCCTTTTTGGTAAGGATTCTAATGCTTTTTCTAACATGTCCGAAACTAATGAATACGTTGGTCGAGAACCGATGGTATACGTAATAATTTCCCCATTAAATAAATCTAATACAGGCGATAGATACAGCTTTTCCCCAAATAACTTGAATTCTGTAATATCTGTTACCCATTTTTCATTTGGTGCGTCCGCACTAAATTGACGGTCTAAATGATTTGGCGCAATTTTACCGACTGTGCCTTTATAAGATTTATATTTTTTCATCCTCACTAGACATTTTAAACCCAGCTCTTTCATGATTCGTTGAACCTTTTTATGATTTACTTTTTTTCCACGATTCACTAGCTCATCCCGAATACGTCGGTATCCGTAACGACCTTGATGTTCTTCATAAATGGCTTGGATTTCTCTTTTTATATCGGTGTCTGGATCAGGTCGATTCATTCGTTTTACTAAATCATAATAGGTGCTGCGTGGAATGCCAGCGAGTTTTACGAGTGACTTCACCGAATACTTATGCCTTAACTCATAGACTACTTGTGCTTTGTCTTGTTTGGTGATTTTTCCTTGTTTTGAACTAAGGCATTCAACTTTTTTAAATACTCATTTTCCATTTCCAGTTGTTTTATTCGATCTTCTAGTGCTTCAAAAGAACGGTCAGTAGAACTTTGTTTATTTGAATCTTTTTTCATGGATAGACGCCCCTGTTCCTGTGACTGAAGGGCCTCTATCCCTTGTGTTTCAAACTTTCTTTTCCAAACAGCTAGAGTGGAATGCGCTGGGATATTAAAAATAGCTGCCGTTTCACATAGAGAAGTACCATTTTCAGTCATATATTGTAGTACTTCTAGTTTAAACATTTGTGTATAACTTGTACAACGTTTCATCAATGCCTCTGCACCATTGTAGTTGTATTGTCTTACCCATTTAACAATCGATTTGTGATCTATTCCAATTGATTTTCCAATTTCTCTGTAACTTTCTTTTCCGCTTAAATAGCGAGTTACGGCTTGTAGCTTCATTTCCGCAGTAAATTTGGACAAAAAAACTGCACCTCCAATTATTGTAGATAGTGTCTAACAATTGGGGTGCAGTTCACAAGCCTGTGGGGTCTTAGGCTTTGCTCTATTTCCCGCAGGAGTTGAGTGTCTTCCACTCCATTTTTAAAGAGTATTTCGTTCCAACATTTTTTTCAAAAGAAACTAAATGGAGCAGACTGAATACACGGAGACTCCTATGGGAGCTGCGAGAAAGTCCAAGACCCCGCAGGAACGAGGAGGTTTGGCGCTCGCCCCATGGAAAGCGAAGTGTATTCAGGCTGCGGGTGATTACCACATACCTTCTTTCTTAAAATAATAAAAAACACAAACAATTATACGAATTTTTTTTAATGTGTACGTATAATTGTTCGGGGTTAGATTTAGTTGAAATACTTATGTCCCACTCTCTTTTTAGCATTTCACTATAATCCATCAGCTGTGTAATCGCATAATCAATTTGCCAAAGCGCTCGGCAAAGGGTAGAACTAGGAGCGAGGACAGAACATTAAATAATAGGCTTGCATGAGCTAATTGAACATCCATTTCTGCTGTCATATTTTTGACAATAGCAGCTAAATCATTGATAAATGGATAAAACAAAATGACCCCTCCAATATTTAACCAAATATGGGCATAAGCACAGAGTTTTGCACTTTTTTCTGTGCCTATTGAGGCTAAAAAAGAAGTTATACAGGAACCAATATTAGACCCCAACATAATGGCTATAGCAATTTCAATTGGAAGCAATCCTGCTGATAAAAAGCCCATTATAATCCCAATTGTCGCTGTACTTGATTGGATTAGGGCAGTTATAATAATGCCAACTATAAGGGCGATGAAAGGACGGTCTGCTAATGAAAGGAAAAAGGAATTTAATGCAGGATGATGTTCCATCATTCCAGCGAAATATTTAAAGCCTCGCATGGTTGTAAAGACAATGGAAATACCGAATAAAATGAAGCCGATACTTCTTAATTGATATTTGTTAATGATAATCAAGAGCACACCTAGGATGGCAAGTGGCAGCAGATAATTATTCATGTTAAAAGTAATAAATTCAGTTGTGAATGTGGTGCCGATATTTGTTCCTAAAATAATCCCGATAGATTGAGGAAAGGTTAAGACTCGTGCTGAAATTAGTCCAATCGTTAAAACCATAACGGCAGCGCTGCTTTGAAGAAGTGCTGTAATAATAATAGAAACAAGTAACCCCTTCCATGGCTTATCTGTCAATTTTTCGAGCGAGTTTTTTAGTGATTGAGAAGATAAATTAAATAAACCTGTCCGTAAAAGGGTCATCCCATAAATAAATAAAAGAATAAGTATAATAAAAAGTATAAGATAAATCATTCTAGACTTCCTCCTTATCAGAACTATATGAAATAAAGAAGGCGGACATGTCATTTTTAACTAATTAATAAGGACAAACCTGGCACTTATACTAGAGGACAGAGTGTTTAAAAAAATGGATAGAGGGAAAAATACAAAAAGAGAAGGGATTGGAGGGAGAAAAAGGCTAATTCCTTATATAAAACACCTTTTTTTTACGTTTTTTTAAAACAATTTGTCTAACTAGGTCAAATACAGTTGACCTTGTAACTTTGATATATTATAATGTCAAGGTACATGGAAACCATGTTGATGTTAGTGTGTTGTGTTCGGAGGGAGGGAAAGAGAATGTCTAAAACCGTCGTTCGTAAAAACGAATCGCTTGAAGATGCTCTTCGTCGCTTCAAACGTTCAGTATCAAAAACTGGTACTTTGCAGGAAGCTAGAAAGCGCGAATTCTACGAGAAACCAAGTGTGAAACGTAAGAAAAAATCAGAAGCAGCAAGAAAACGTAAGTTCTAAGAGAGGGTGTAGCAAAATTGAGTCTTCTCGAACGCTTAAATAATGATATGAAGCAAGCGATGAAAAACAAAGAAAAAGATAAACTAGTTGTAATTCGAATGATTAAGGCTGCCATTCAGAATGAAAGTATTAAGCTTGGTAGAGATCTTTCTGAAGAAGACGAGTTATCTGTCCTTTCTCGCGAAGTAAAACAACGCAAAGACTCCCTCCATGAGTTTGAGAAAGCAGGTCGTGAAGATCTTGTTGACAAAATACGTGCGGAGTTAAAACATGTTGAAATATATATGCCAGAACAACTTTCAGAAGAGGAGTTAGCAGAGATTGTGAAACAAGCAATCGTTGATACTGGAGCTTCTTCAAAGAAAGAAATGGGAAAAGTGATGGCTGCTTTAATGCCTAAAGTTAAAGGAAAAGCAGACGGTTCACTAGTAAATAAACTTGTACAACAACACCTTTCATAAATAAGTTTATGTTTTAAAGGCTGCGGATTATATCTGCAGCCTTTTTACATAGTTAATAGATTTTTTGTTTTATCTATTTCTAATATAACATATAATAAAAATAGATGATTTTATTAAAAAAGTAACTCTGTTGCTTTCCTTCGGTAGGGCCATATCTTATCCTTTGTTTTTCTCGATTTAACGATAAAAATCATTAACTAAATAAAATTTTTAAAAAATGAAACTTTTTATTTAGTTAAACGTATACATAGCCATAACATTTTTCTATTACCATTTAGGAAAGGAGGGAGAATTTGAGAAGACAAAAGAAAATATGGATGATTCCTCTTCTTTTTATTTTTTTTCTATCCTTCATTCCTAGTATCATTTACGCTAATAATGAAGAAAAAGTATATGTAGTGCCAATAAAGGATACGGTTGAAAAAGGGTTAAGTCAGTTTATAGATCGGGCAATTACCGAAGCAGAAGAAAATCAGGCTAGTGCGATAGTCTTTGATATGCATACACCTGGCGGAGATGTGTCGGCTGCTATTGAAATAGGAAAGAGAATTGCAGAAACCGACATAAAAACGGTTACTTTTATTAACCAAGATGCCATTTCCGCTGGTTCCTATATTGCATTAAATACCGATGAGATCTACATGGTGGAGGGAGGAAGAATAGGATCCTCTGGCGTGATAGACGGACAAGGGAATGCAGCAGAGGAAAAAGCTCAATCTTACTGGATCTCTGCCATGAAAGGGGCAGCAGAAAAAACAGGGAGAGATCCACTTTATGCAATGGCGATGGCAGATAAATCTATTTCTATTCCAGGTATGAAGGAAGCTGGCAAGTTTTTAACTTTAACTTCATCTGAAGCAAAAGAGATAAATTATTCCAATGGTACAGTAAATAGTTTAGATGATGTGCTAAATCATTTAGGGTTACAGAATGCAAAGATAGAAAAAGTTGATGAAAGCTTTGCAGAGAAAATGGCAAGGTTTGTAACAAATCCTATTATCATTCCTATTTTATTATCAATTGGGAGTCTCGGGTTAATCATCGAATTATATTCACCTGGATTTGGACTGCCGGGAATAGCGGGAATATCTGCTTTATTGCTCTTTTTCTATGGTCATTTAGTTGCAGGACTTGCAGGATACGAAAGTCTCATTCTCTTTGTGATTGGAATCCTTTTAATTATACTGGAATTCTTTGTCGTCGGTGGAATAGCTGGAGCAATAGGGATTGTTGCTGTCATTGCAAGCATGTTTCTTGCAAGTGGAGATATTGCGGTCATAGGGATAAGCCTTGCAATCGCAATAGGAGTTTCGATTATAGCATCTATCTTATTAGTAAAGGTGTTTGGTAGAAAAATGAAATTCTTTAAAAAAATCATATTAACAGACTCAACCAATACAGAAAGTGGGTATGTTTCTAATCAGAACCGCAATGATTTGGTGGAGAAAACAGGCGTTACCTTAACTGCCTTACGTCCTGCCGGAGTCATACTTATTGAGGATGAAAGAATCGATGTCGTGAGTGATGGTAGTTTTATTGATAAAGGTAAGAAAGTAAAAGTAGTAAAAGCAGAAGGTTCAAGAATTGTTGTAAGGGAAATACTAACGATAGATATACAAAAGGAGGATGAGTAATGCTAGTAGGCGGATTTGAAATATTTTGGATTATTGTTGTAGTATTGGCAATTATTTTATTAGGGGTGCTATTAACGTTTGTGCCAGTAATGCTCTGGATTTCTGCTTTAGCTGCCGGAGTGAGAATTAGCATTTTTACATTAGTAGGGATGCGTTTAAGAAGGGTTATACCAAGTCGCGTTGTAAATCCGTTGATTAAAGCCCATAAAGCGGGATTAAATGTAACAATCAACCAATTAGAAAGTCATTATCTTGCCGGTGGTAATGTTGATAGGGTCGTAAATGCTTTGATTGCTGCCCATCGTGCTAATATTGAGCTAACATTTGAAAGATGTGCTGCAATTGATTTAGCAGGGCGTGATGTATTAGAAGCCGTACAAATGAGTGTTAATCCAAAGGTAATTGAAACACCTTTTATCGCTGGTGTTGCAATGGACGGTATTGAAGTAAAAGCGAAAGCAAGAATTACTGTTCGTGCTAATATTGAAAGACTAGTAGGTGGAGCTGGTGAAGAAACGATTGTAGCCAGAGTTGGGGAAGGTATTGTTTCGACAATTGGTTCTTCTGATAATCATAAAAAAGTATTAGAAAATCCAGATATGATTTCTCAAACCGTTTTATCTAAAGGGTTGGATGCTGGTACAGCTTTTGAAATTCTATCGATTGATATTGCAGATGTAGATATCGGTAAAAACATTGGCGCTGAATTACAAACAGAGCAAGCAGAAGCAGATAAGAAAATTGCTCAAGCAAAAGCAGAAGAGCGTAGAGCGATGGCTGTTGCCCAAGAACAAGAGATGAAAGCAAAAGTTCAAGAAATGCGTGCGAAAGTTGTCGAAGCAGAAGCGGAAGTTCCTATGGCTATGTCTGATGCGTTGCGTTCAGGGAATATGGGAGTAATGGACTATATGAATTTACAAAATATCACGGCTGATACAGAAATGAGAGGCTCTATCGGTAAATTAACAGATGACCAGAAAAATAAAGATGATGAGTAAACTTTAAGAAAGGGAGGGAAAAGATTTGGAAATCCTTCCAATTATAATTGCGGTTGTAGTTTTTCTCTTCTCTTCTGTTTTTGATAATAGTAAAAAAAAGCAGGTGCCCAAACCAAAGAGACCACAGGTGCCAAAACAAGTAAATGCAGAAGTGGAGAGAGAACGACAAGTCATGACTGCCCCTGTAAGGCCCAAAAAAGTGGTTCAGGAGGAAAAGCCGCTTTCTGAGCTGGAAAGGCTGCAAAGGGAAAATGCAAGTTTACAAAAGAAGATTAAAATGATGGAAAAACAACGAAATAGAGTCGTTTCAGGACCAACTTTAAATAAGAACCAATTTCCTAAAGAGTCTGAAGGCTTATTTACAAAGGATAATATTGTTCAGGCAGTAGTATTTTCGGAAGTATTAGCATCGCCTCGTTCAAGAAATCCACATCGAGCTTCAATGCAACACAGAGTAACAAATAGAAAATAAAAACAATAGAGAGTTATTATCGAGCGTTATTTCTCTTTGGAGAATTGACTTGCTAGATAATAGCTCTTTTTTGTATAAAAGGATAATTTGAAGAAAATGTCCGCGAATGCGCGATGTAAAAGTTTTTCTTAGCATAATGTAGGACTCCGTGAATATGATGATAGTAAGTGTAAGAAAGCGTACTGTCTATCCAGAGAATCTCATAAAAGAGAGGAAAGGGGGTTCTTTTTTTATGGCTAAAAAATGGGGACACAACTTGCGGAACTGGATGATAAAAAATTTAGAACTTCCTCAAGATGTCATGATGGACTTACCTAGAATCACAATGATCGGACAAATACATATTTATGTAGAGAACCACCGAGGGTTAATAACCTTTTCAGATAAAGAATTGCGATTGCTTTTAAAACAAGGGCAGCTGTTGATTAAAGGAAAAGGGTTTGTTATAAAGACAATTTTACCAGAAGAAATATTATTAGAAGGGAAAATAGATCAAGTTTTATACATAAATGAATGATTTGGGAGGAAATTATGAAAAATCATTGGATAGAATATTTAACAGGGATTATTACAGTGAAAGCAACAGGAAAAGGTTTAGAAAGGTTTTTAAATAAGTTATTAAAAAATGGTATGTCTGTTTGGAACGTAAAGAAGCACGGACCGCAAGCTGTAACCTTTCAGATTAGTCTAAAGAATATCCATTCTCTTCGTCATTTAGTTAGAGGGAGCGGTATAAAAATAGAGTTTCAGCGCCGAGCTGGAGCTCCGTTTCTATATAAAAGAATGTGGAAAAACAGCGGTTTTGTGCTCGGGTTATTCCTTTTTTTAGGACTAGTTCTTACTTTATCCAATATGGTCTGGGGAATAGAAATCAAGGGAGCGAATCCGGCGACTGAATATCAAATTCGTAAGCAGCTGGATAAGATGGACATAAAAATTGGTAAATCACAGTTTTTTGCAAAGGAATTAGATGAAATCCAAGCGGAATTAACGAATAATATTGATGCAATTACATGGATTGGTGTGGAGTTAAAAGGGACAACTTATCATTTTCAGGTGGTTGAAAAAAACGAGCCGAAGAAAAAGAAAGAAGCTGGTCCGCAAAATTTAATAGCGACGAAGAAAGCGACAATTGTAACAGATTTTGTGGAATCTGGTACAAAACGATATGCCATCAATGAGGTTGTGAGAAAAGGACAATTGTTAGTTGCAGGCAAAATAGGGAATGAAGATCATGCGAAAAGCGTATCTGCTAAAGGGAAAGTATGGGGAGAAGTGTGGTATACGACAGAAGTGACTGTTCCTTTGAAAACTACTTTCCAAGTATTTAATGGAGCGGAAAAGCAAAAAATTTATATGAAGCTTGGTAAGTGGAGTATTCCTGTATGGGGGTTTGGCAAAATAGAGTATAAGGAATATGAGGAAGAGGAGAATGAGTCAAACGTTAAGTTTTTTAAATGGGAATTACCAATTAAGATTGTAAATAAAACATATCGGGAAAAAGAGATTGTAACAAGAGGATATAGTGAGAAGGAAGCTATCGAGAAAGGGAAGGAGGATGCTAGAAAGGATATTATGAAACGAATTGGTGAAGATGGGAAAATTAAGGAGGAAAAAATTTTACAACAAGATATAAAGAATGGTAAAGTTAAATTAAATATAGCTTTT
The DNA here is from genome assembly GCF_003726095.1 of Niallia circulans. Lineage (NCBI taxonomy): Bacteria > Bacillati > Bacillota > Bacilli > Caryophanales > Bacillaceae > Niallia > Niallia circulans. The sequence goes on along the minus strand of NZ_CP026031.1, from coordinate 2,050,704 downwards.
ACAACAATAGAAAACATTGCGAAAGCACAACCTCTAACTCAAGGAGATACAGAATGACAGAAGATTTAAAAACGATGAATGTAAAGTTGAAAGATCCAAACGAAGCAATTGCTTTACTTGGTAATGGAGATAGCAATCTGCAAGTGCTTGAAAAAGAATTAGATTGTAACATCGTAACGAGAGGAGAAACGCTGCTTGTTTCTTCTGAGAATCCTGATTCAATAGAGCTCGTTGGGGATATTGTTGATAAACTTTTACAAGTAATCCGAAAGGGTGTTTCCATCAGTCAACGAGATGTGGTGTATGCGATCTCTTTGGCAAAGAAAGGAACGCTTGAATATTTTGGGTCACTATACGATGAAGAAATAGCGAAAACGATTAAAGGAAAATCAATTAGAGTAAAAACGATCGGCCAAAGCGAGTATATACGCACGATTAGAAGAAATGATCTAGTTTTTGGGATTGGTCCCGCAGGAACAGGTAAGACGTATTTAGCCGTTGTGATGGCGGTAAATGCTTTAAAGAGCGGGAAAGTAAATAGAATTATTTTAACAAGACCTGCAGTGGAAGCGGGGGAAAGTTTAGGTTTTTTGCCAGGAGATTTAAAAGAAAAAGTAGATCCTTATTTACGACCGTTATATGATGCATTGCATGATGTGCTTGGTATGGAGCATACTGCTCGTTTGATTGAAAGGAATACAATTGAAGTAGCTCCACTTGCCTATATGCGCGGGAGAACATTGGATGATGCTTTTGTTATATTAGATGAAGCACAGAATACAACCCATGCACAAATGAAAATGTTTTTAACAAGACTTGGTTTTGGATCCAAAATGGTAATTACAGGTGATAAAACACAAATAGATCTGCCAAAGGGCGTTAAATCAGGTTTAGTAGTTGCAGAACAAATTCTGCAAAATGTAAATGGGATTGGTTTTGTTCATTTAGAAGAAAGCGATGTAGTGAGACATCCATTAGTCGGAAAAATTATTCATGCATATGGAAAGCAAGTTATGTAAAAGAAAAGAAGGACAATATCGTAAGTTTATTCAAACTTACGATATTGTCCTTCTTTCTATATTGGATACATTCAAGATACATGAAATATTCGAAAAAGGATGAAAACGATCGAAAAAACTGTTATCATTTTACATATCATCAGATTTTTTTCTTTTTAATTAATAGTGGTTTTACTTATCTATTGAGGAAAGTAATAAGTGTTTGAATCAGCTTTTAGAAGGAGAATTTACATCTAGATAGGTTAAGGATTAAAAAATAGGTTTAAGATGATAGAATAAGCAAGTGAACCTACTTTTTGAAATAGGAGGTAAATATGAACGTTTGGCAGAGAATGCGTAATAACTTAATAAAACTAATGAATATTACCTTTTTTAAAATAATTCTCTTTGTTTTACTTGGTGTCATTTTATTCTTTACACTCTATGGAAACGTAAAGCCGGAAAAATTAAATGTACAGTTATTTTCTGTAGCGGATCAAACTATTAGGTCGCCCATAACGGTGGAAGATAAAGAAAGTACAGAGAAAAAGAAGGAAGAAGCAAAAAATCAAGTACAGGATGTCTATGTGGTTAATAAAGAAATTGCCCAGAATCGTGTGGATTTAATATCTTCTATATTTGATTCTGTAACAGAGGTAAATAATGACGTTGAGAAACAACTGGAAGAAAAAAGAAAGAAAGCAGAAGAGGAAGAGAAGAATAAAGAATCAATAAAAGAGCCGTCCGTTGATGAGAAGCTTGAATTACTAAAAGGTAAGCTGACAAATGAAGTAACGAATGAAATTATGGACCGCTCTTTAAAATCTCTTATTCCTTATTCGGAAGATCAGTTAGAAATCGCAAAAGATATTACGGTTACAGCTATACATACAGTAATGAATGGTAAGATTCCTTCAGATGAGGTGGAAAATGCTAAAAAAAGAGTGGAGGATATCTTAAAGGTAAACGATGGTTTAACATCTGATTTAAAGAGTGCAAGTATCGATTTAGGTAGATTTGCAATCATTCAAAATGAATTTTACGATCCTACTGCAACAGAAGAGATGCGTCAGCAAGCTGTTGATGGTGTGGAACCGATAAGAGTACTTCAAGGCCAAGTTCTTGTGGAAGAAGGCCAACTGATAAGTAGAGAGATACATAGACAGCTTGAACTTGTTGGATTATTAGACAGCGATAATTCCATTCAGCCATTTATCGGTTTAGGTTTAATCATCCTGGCGATGCTAGCGGCACTTTATTTTTATACACTTAAAAGAACATCGAAGGAGAAGGAGAATAATATCCAGTTCTATTTAATGTTCTTTCTTATAATTAGTGTAACGATTGTATTAATGAAAACAATAAGCGCCTTCCAACAGTTTGAATACACAGAGATTGGCTATATATTTCCAGCTGCTATGGCGGTTATGTTAATTAAGATATTAATGGAAGAAAAATCTGCTTTATTAGTAACGATTATGCTTGCGGTTTGTGGAATGATTATGTTTAATGAAGGTGTTGCTGGAACTTTTAATGTAGGAATGGGTATATATATTATTACTAGTGGTTTAGCCAGTATTTTATTTTTAAATAAAAGAAATCAGCGGACCAATATTCTTTATGCAGGATTCTTTATTTCTTTCATAAATATTGTTACGATATTAGCGATTTTATATTTGCAAAACGGACATTATGGTGCAAAAGAATACGGTGTATTCCTTTTACTGGCCGTTATTTCCGGAATAAGTTCAGCTGTTTTAACAATCGGTTTCTTACCTTTCCTTGAAACCGGGTTTGGGGTGCTTTCTACCATTAAGTTAATTGAGCTCTCCAATCCTAACCATCCATTATTACGTAAAATCTTAACAGAGGCACCTGGTACGTATCATCATAGTGTAATGGTTGCCAATTTAGCGGAATCAGCATGTGAAGCGATTGGCGCCAATGGATTATTGGCAAGAGTTGGTTGTTATTATCATGATATCGGGAAAACAAAAAGGCCACATTTTTTTATTGAAAATCAAATGAATATGGGAAATCCACACGACCGTATTCCCCCACAGGCTAGTAAAAATATCATTATTGCCCATGCAACAGATGGAGCTGAGTTATTAAGAAAATATAAATTACCGAAGGAAATCGTCGATATTGCCGAACAGCATCATGGAACCTCTCTCTTAAAATATTTTTATTTTAAGGCAAAGGAAAAAGGGGGAGAGGTAAAAGAAAGTGATTACCGTTATCCAGGCCCAAAAGCTCAAACGCGTGAGGTAGCAATTATAGGAATTGCGGATAGTGTAGAAGCTGCTGTAAGAAGTTTAAATGCACCAACCACCGAGCAAATTGACTCATTAATTAAGAATATTATTTCTGACCGTTTGCAAGATGGACAATTGGATGAATGTGATTTAACATTAAAGGAATTAGATATTGTTCGAAATACATTAAGTGAAACGTTAAAAGGGATTTTTCATTCGCGAATCGAATATCCAGAAATGAAAAAGTAAAGGAAGTCGAATATGAATTTAGAAATTGATTTTATTGATGAAACCGAAAAGGTGAAGGAAAGTGAAATTGCGAAAATCGAGGAAGTCTTACAATTTGCAGCCGAAAAACTAAATCTCCAAGGAGAAATTGAGCTTTCCATTACCTTCGTTCATAATGAACAAATTCAACAAATAAATAAAGAATATAGAGAAAAGGATCAACCGACAGATGTTATTTCTTTTGCGCTGGAGGAATTAGGAGAAGGCGAAATGGAATTGGTTGGAGAGGGACTTCCTAGAATGTTAGGAGATATTGTCATTTCTATCGATAAAGCGGAGGAACAGGCTAATGATTATGGTCATTCTTATATGAGAGAACTTGGGTTTTTATCTGTTCATGGCTTCTTGCACTTACTAGGATATGACCATATGACAGAAGAAGATGAAAAAGTGATGTTTACTCTTCAAAAGGATATTTTAGATGAGTTCGGATTACAAAGATAATAGAATTCGAAAGAACAGTCAATTATCCTCCTTCCGTTTAGCGATATTGGGAATATTAACTGCTATTAAACAAGAAAGAAATGTAAAGATTCATTTGGTTATTACCATTCTTGTTATTATATTGGGCCTTTTAAATGATTTGTCCAAACAGGAATGGATGTTTATTGCGTTTTGTATTGGATTAGTAATTAGCCTAGAACTGATAAATACGGCAATAGAACGTGTGGTGGATCTTGTTACTAGTGAATATCATCCATTGGCAAAAGAGGCAAAGGACATAGCTGCTGGTGCTGTTTTTATCGCAGCAATTCTTTCGATTGTGATTGGCGGAATCATCTTTATCCCGAAAATATGGAGCGCTATAACAGGTTAGAGAATAAAAGCTATCTGATAAAAATTAAATTTTAGACAAATAATTATTTGTTTAAGATTTAATTTTTAAAAGGTAGCTTTTTATTTTGGGGGTTTTATACGTTCATTAATCACTCCCTACTTCTTTCTCTTTATTGTGCTTCCAAATTAGTATATAATTTTAAGACAGTACATTTTACATAAGATTAAGTGTTACTGAAGTTTGAAAACGTTCCATTTATTCTTTAAAATAATGGGTAAGGCGAGAATAGGGCTTACTAAAAAGAGATACTCACTAAAATGAAAAGTTATTTTAAAATAAATCTTAGCGCTAAAGGGGAAAGTATTTGGCTAAGCAAGAACCTTTTCGGCTTGTGATATAGCCAAAAGTGGACTTGAAATAGCATGAAAAGCTGCTTTAAGAAAAGAGGGATTTGTATGAAAAAGGAACTTCTAATGGAAGAAGCAAAGCTTGCACGTGAGAAAGCGTATGTACCTTATTCAAAATTTAAGGTAGGAGCAGCTCTGCTTTCGGAAAAGGGTGTCGTTTATCGCGGGTGTAACATTGAAAACGCAGCGTACAGTATGACGAATTGTGCAGAACGAACGGCATTGTTTAAAGCTGTCTCAGAAGGTGATACTACTTTCAAGAAGCTTGTTGTTGTGGCAGATACAGAGGGACCAATTTCTCCATGTGGTGCTTGCAGACAAGTGATTTCTGAACTTTGTCCAAAAGACATGGAAGTAATATTAACGAATTTAAAAGGCGACGTACAAACATTAACTGTGGCAGAGTTATTGCCAGGAGCATTTTCACCGGAGGATTTAAATGAACATTAATAATCAAACAGAACACAAATCAGGATTTATCTCCATTATAGGAAGACCTAATGTTGGAAAATCAACATTTTTGAACCGTGTAATAGGGCAAAAGATTGCGATTATGAGCGATAAGCCACAGACTACAAGAAATAAAGTTCAAGGTGTACTTACAACAGATGATGCACAGCTTATTTTCATTGATACACCTGGAATTCATAAACCGAAACATAGACTTGGCGATTTTATGATGAAGGTAGCGCAGAACACACTGAAAGAAGTGGATCTAATCCTTTTTATGGTTAACGCTGAAGAAGGCTTTGGTAAAGGGGAAGAATTCATTCTTGAGAAATTTCAGTCTGTAAAAACACCAATATTTTTAGTGATTAATAAAATTGATACGATTCACCCAGATCAATTATTTGCCATTATTGAATCATATAAAGAGAAGTATCCGTTTAAAGAAATTGTTCCAATCTCTGCTCTAGAAGGAAATAATGTCGAAACATTATTAACACAAATCAAAAAGTATTTACCAGAAGGACCGCAATTTTATCCAGCTGATCAAGTGACAGACCATCCTGAACGCTTTATTGTTTCTGAGTTAATAAGGGAAAAAGCACTGCACCTAACAAGAGAGGAAATTCCTCACTCCCTCGCAGTAGTAATTGAGAAGATGGAGAGAAAATCAAACGATGTTATTAACGTAATGGCCACTATTATCGTTGAACGAGATTCTCAAAAAGGGATAATTATCGGTAAACAAGGTAGTATGCTGAAAGAAATCGGAAAAAGAGCAAGAACGGATATTGAAAATCTTCTTGGAAATAAAGTCTATTTGGAATTATGGGTGAAAGTACAAAAAGATTGGCGCAATAAAATGACACAATTGCGTGATTTTGGGTTTAGAGAAGACGAATATTAATAATTAGAACGGAACAGCTATAAAGGCTGCCATAAGAAAAAGAAGGAAATCCTGTTGTCTCCTTTATTTCAGCAATAGGAAAACGTATTAAACAAGAAGGCATTCGGTTATTTGAAAATTATACATGCAATCAATTAGCAATATTTTCGTCTCATGATTTTATAAAGACAGGCTATGATAAGATTAAGGTTGTAAACAGCTAGTTAAAAATCGAAAGGTGGGGTTTTACATGTTAGACTTTACCTGGAAAGTTTTTTCCCAAACAGGTAACATTGATACTTATCTACTCTTTAAAGAATTAGAAAAGCATAATCATGAAATACCAGGAATGCAAGAAGAGGAACTAGCGGAACTCGATTATCCCATTTCATAGTACTGTCCTTATAGTAAGGGATGGTGAATGGTGATGCTGGAAAAGTGTGAAGGGATTGTAATTAGATCCATCGATTACGGTGAATCCAATAAAATAGTAACTTTGTATACAAGAGAATGGGGAAAGGTTGGGGTAATGGCTAGAGGTGCAAAAAAGCCTAACAGCAGGCTTTCTGCTGTAACCCAGCCTTTTGTCTATGGATATTTTCTCGTCCAGCGAAGTAGTGGATTAGGGCTTTTACAGCAAGGGGACATAATATCGAGTATGCGCTCATTAAAAGAAGACATTTTTCTTACTGCATATGCTAGCTATATAGTAGAGCTTACAGATAAATGTACAGATGAAAAAAAGCCCAATCCTTATCATTTTGAATTATTATATCAAACGTTGAATTACATGAATGAAGAATATGATCCGGAAATATTAGTAAATATCTATGAACTAAAAATGTTAAACAGCTTAGGATTATATCCAGTATTAGATCGCTGTGTTTTTTGCGGAGCTACAGAGGGCCACTTTTCTTTTTCTATCAGAGAAGGTGGATTAATCTGTCATCAATGCCTGGAAAAGGACCCTTATCATTATAAAATCTCACAGGCTACAGTAAAGCTGCTCCGGGTTTTTTATTATATGGATATTTCCCGTCTAGGAAGTATCTCCGTAAAAGATTCCACTAAGAAAGAGCTGAGTATGATTATTGATGCTTATTATGAAGAGTATTCTGGATTGTATTTGAAATCTAAAAAATTTATTCAATCAATGAAAAATTTAGGGGATTCCTTTACATAAAAGTAATTGAATGAAGAGTGATCTTCATCAAGAAGAAATCGAAGCAAGGTTGACAACTAATATTTTTTTCGTTATTATTCATGTAAATAAGAGTGTTGCATTGAAAAGAAAGTAGTACTTAATTCACCTCATGAAAAGCGAGCTTGGGATAGTGGAAGCCAAGTTCATGAGCGTTAAGGAAGGCGTTCTTGGAGCAACTGCGTATGAAAGCGGCTGTAGTTATACAGCAAATAGGGTGGAACCGCGGGTTAACTCTCGTCCCTATGTCAAGAGATATTTGGCATAGGGACGAGAGTTTTTTGTGTTCTTTACGAGAACAAACTCTACATAAATCTATGCTGAATATACGTTTTATAAATTCGGAGGTGTAGGAAAGCAATGAATATTCAAAACATGATTTTAACATTGCAAAAACATTGGTCTGACTATGGTTGTATCCTAATGCAGGCATATGATGTAGAAAAAGGTGCAGGGACGATGAGTCCATACACTTTTTTAAGAGCGATTGGTCCTGAACCGTGGAATGTTGCATATGTAGAGCCATCAAGAAGACCGGCAGATGGACGATATGGAGAAAATCCAAACCGCTTATATCAACATCATCAATTTCAAGTAATTATGAAGCCGTCTCCTGACAATATTCAAGAATTATATCTAGATTCTCTAAGAGCACTAGGGATTAATCCGTTAGAGCATGATATTCGCTTTGTAGAGGATAACTGGGAAAATCCTTCTCTAGGCTGCGCAGGTCTTGGATGGGAAGTATGGCTTGATGGAATGGAAATTACTCAATTTACGTATTTTCAACAAGTTGGCGGTATTGAATGTAAGCCAGTATCGGTTGAAATAACATATGGAATTGAGCGATTGGCTTCCTATATTCAAGATAAAGAAAATGTTTTTGATTTAGAGTGGACAGATGGGTTCACAATCAAAGATATTTTTTATCAACCAGAATTTGAACATAGTAAATATACATTTGAAACGTCTGACACTGATATGCTGTTTAATCTATTCTCAATCTATGAAAAAGAGGCGCATAGACAAATGGACGAAGGGCTAGTACACCCTGCCTATGATTATGTATTAAAATGCTCTCACGTTTTCAACCTATTGGATGCTAAAGGTGCTATTTCTGTTACAGAAAGAACTGGGTATATTGGAAGATGCAGAAATTTAGCACGTAAAGTGGCAAAAACTTTCTACGAAGAAAGAGAAAAATTAGGATTCCCGATTTTAAAAAGTAAGGAGGGAAAAAGTCATGAATAAAAGAGACTTATTATTGGAAATCGGTTTAGAAGAAATGCCAGCACGTTTTATCTCTGCTAGTATACAATCACTAAAAGAGAAAATGGAGGCTTGGCTTGCGGAGAAACAATTGGGTTATGCTTCTGTTCAGGCTTTTTCTTCCCCGCGTAGATTGGCACTTCTTGTTACTGGCTTAGATGAATCACAGCATGACATGGAAGAAGAGGCAAAAGGTCCTGCAAAACGTATTGCATTAAACGAAGCTGGTGAATGGTCTAAAGCAGCTGCGGGATTCACCAGAGGGCAAGGCTTAGCGGTAGAAGACATCTATTTTAAAGAGATAAATGGTGTGGAATACGCTCATGTTAAAAAATTTATTAAAGGGAAACAGACAAGTGAACTATTATCAGAATTAAAAGAGTTGATTCTAAGTTTAACATTCCCGAAAAATATGCGTTGGGCCAATAATGAATTACGATATATTCGTCCAATTAAATGGCTTATTGCCTTATTTGGAGAAGAGGTTATTCCATTCTCTATTACTAATGTAGAAACGTCTAATCAGTCACGTGGTCATCGCTTTTTAGGTGGAGAAATCGTTTTTCAAAGCTCTTCAGATTATGAGAAGAAAATGTTGGCTCAATATGTGATGGTTAATGCAGCGGAAAGAAAAGAAGCTATCGTTTCACAAATAAATAAATTAGAAGAAGAAAACAATTGGATCATTCCAATTGATGAAGATTTGTTAGAGGAAGTTACTAATTTAGTTGAATATCCAACTGCCTTATATGGGACTTTTGATGAGTCTTATTTAGAGTTACCGACAGAAGTATTAATTACGAGCATGAAAGAACATCAACGCTATTTCCCAGTTAAGTCGAAGGAAGGAAAGTTGTTACCTTATTTTGTAACTGTTCGGAACGGGGATCATCAACATCTTGACAAAGTTGCAAGGGGAAATGAGAAAGTATTAAGAGCTAGACTTGCTGATGCTGCGTTCTTCTACAAAGAAGATCAAAAGTTAGCGATAGACGACCTTCTAAAAAAACTAGAAGCAATCGTATATCATGAAGAAATTGGTACTTTAGCAGAAAAAGTAGCTCGTGTTCGTTTACTTGCTTCTAAGTTAGCCGACGAATTACAGTTAACTTCTGAAGAAAAACAGGATGTCGATAGAGCTGCGCAAATTGCTAAGTTTGATCTTGTAACAAATATGGTTTACGAATTCCCTGAGCTGCAAGGATTAATGGGAGAACGTTATGCCCTTCAAAAGGGAGAAAAAGCATCAGTAGCGAACGCTATTAATGAGCATTATATGCCGCGTCATGCAGATGACGAAACAGCACCAAGTAATGTGGGGGCAGTACTTGCATTAGCAGAAAAACTGGATACAATTGTTTCATTCTTTAGTATTGGATTAGTACCAACTGGTTCACAAGATCCTTACGCATTAAGAAGACAGGCAACTGGAATTGTCCAGACCCTAATAGATAAAAACTGGAATATTTCGATTGAGCAATTGGTTGAACTGTCGATACAGGCAATAGAGAATACGTCAAAAGTTTCCGGGCAAGAATTAGTTGATTCAGTGCTGTCATTCTTCAAATTACGAGTGAAGTATATTTTACAAGAACAAGGCATCCGCTATGATATGATTGATGCAGTTTTAGCAGAAAAAATCGGTGGGGCTGCAAGTGTTTTAAGAAAGGCAAAAGTTCTAGAACTACACAAAGATGATGCTAATTTCAAGGAAGGCATAGAAGCTTTAAGTCGAATTATCAATATTTCCAATAAGGCAGTAACCGTTTCAGCGGTTGATCCTAGTTTGTTTGAAAATGAATATGAAAGTGATCTATATAATCGTTTTACAGCAGTTAAAGAAAAAATTAATACCAAAGTGGAAGAAAAAGAGTATTTTGAGTTATTATTCTCTTTACAAGAAACAATCTCCGCATATTTTGACCATACTATGGTAATGGCTGATAATGAGAAAATTAAAGAAAATCGTCTAAATTTAATGGCGGAAATGGCTTCTTATATTAAAGGTTTCGCAAGTGTAAATGAAATAATTGTGAAGTAGTAACTAGATAGTTTAACAAAAAGCTAGGCAGGGGATTCCCCTACCTAGTTTCCTTTTGTTATGATTAGGCATAATGAATATGTACTTGAATGTTAAATATGGTTGTAGCAAAAGAGTTATCTTTAGATTCTTTTTCTTTTGATTCTGGCTATTTCGTATATAATAGTTAGTAGATATCGTTACCTAAATGAAGGTGGTGAATAGGAAATCGAACTGAATAAACGTCAAGAAAAAATTATTGAAATTGTAAAAGAAAATGGTCCGATAACAGGCGAGCATATTGCGGATAAATTAAACTTAACAAGAGCTACTCTTCGACCAGATTTAGCGATATTAACAATGGCCGGCTTTTTAGATGCAAGACCTCGTGTAGGTTACTTCTATACGGGCAAGAACTCAGAGCGGCTAGTAATTGATAATATCCGTAATATCCTTGTGAAAGATTATTATTCACATCCAGTAGTTGTTCACGAGAATTCCTCTGTCTATGATGCCATTGTCATTATGTTCACAGAAGATGTTGGAACTATTTTTGTTATTGATGAAGCTTCCACATTAACTGGAGTTGTTTCCCGCAAAGATCTATTACGAGCAAGCATTGGTAAACAAGAGTTAAACTCTTTGCCTGTCGCTATTATTATGACAAGAATGCCGAATGTCACATATTGCTTTAAAGAAGAAATCTTAGTAGATGTTGGCTGCAAGTTAATGGATCACGAAATAGATGCACTTCCAGTTGTAGAAAAAAATGAAAATGGTCTTCTTGTAATAGGAAGAGTTTCGAAAACAAATATTACTAGAGCGTTTGTAGACTTGTCTAACAATCGTAAAGGAATTGTGGAGGAACATAATGACTGAAAGACAAATTATTTATGTTGTATCTGATTCAGTTGGTGAAACAGCTGAACTAGTAACAAAAGCAGCAATCAGCCAATTTTCTGGACATAATGTAAATGTATTAATTAAAAGGTTCCCGTTTGTGGAGGATAAATCGAATATACATGAAGTAGTCATGCAAGCTAAAATGGAACATGGGATGATTGCTTATACGCTTGTTAAACCAGAGGTTCGCAACTATATGAGTGAATTGGCTCGCCAAGAGGGCGTATATGCCTGTGATATTATTGGTCCGATTATCGATCAATTCCAAGTTTTATGGGGGAAAACGCCTTTATATGAACCAGGGCTTGTCCGCAAACTTGATGAAGATTACTTTAAAAAAGTTGAAGCGATAGAATTTGCTGTGAAATATGATGATGGAAGGGATCCAAGAGGGTTAGAAAAGGCAGATATTATCTTAATTGGTGTATCACGAACATCCAAAACGCCTTTATCGCAATTTTTGGCACATAAAAGAGTGAAAGTGGCAAATGTTCCAATCGTGCCAGAGGTTGATCCGCCAAAAGAACTTTTTCAAGTACCAGCAAGTAAATGCTTTGGCTTAAAAATAAGCCCGACGAAATTAAACAATATTAGAAAAGAACGCCTTATTTCTCTGGGCCTAAGTGATCAAGCAAGCTATGCTCAAATTGAAAGAATACAAGAAGAATTAACCTATTTTGATGATATCGTAAATCGCATTGGCTGTCCGGTTATCGATGTTACGAATAAAGCAGTGGAAGAAACAGCAAATATTATCCACAATTTATATTATCGCTCTAAGTATAATGCAGATAATTAGTTTTTATCTATAAACAGCAATTGGTAAAGACTTGGTTCTCCAAAGTAGAATCAAGTTTTTCATTATGGCTGCTTTACCGCAGTCAATAGAAAAATTCGCTTTGTTTCGCATTTTTTTGTTCTAGTATGATCTAAAAGGAATAATTATAGATAAAAAAAGATGGAATTTCAAGCTGATTTATACTATAATAAAAAATTGTGATAAAAAAGTATCATGTTTTAGGTTTAGACTTGGCTTATTACGAATAAACTATTTATTGTGAGAAGTCAAGGGAAGGGATAAAAAAATTTTCGACATTACTTCTTTCGTGAAAAAATAATTTAGGAAGAAGGAATATGTGGAGTGATGTAGAATTAATAGTACATTAGGAAAACACATGATATATGTTGATGCTGATTCCTGTCCTGTAAAAGAAGATATTGTCGAAATAGCTTCTTATTATCATTATGAATTGCAGTTCGTTGCATCCTATGCCCATATGAAGCGGGAGAATGACGGACAAAACTGGAAGTATGTGGATAGTGATAAAGAAGCTGTTGATTTATTTATTATGAATGCTACCAAAAAACAGGATATTGTCGTAACTCAAGATATTGGCTTGGCCTCCACCTTATTGCTAAAGCAAGTTACTGTTCTTTCACCAAGAGGGGTAATGTATGAGGAAGAAACGATAAATACTGCATTAGATATGCGTTATTTATCTGCTAAAGCAAGGCGAAAAGGGGTATATGGAAAAGGTCCTAAACCATTTACAGAGGAGGATCGACAAAAATTTAGAAGAAATTTTATAAGGATTTTGTCGAAAAATGAAGGAGAATCGATTGGACACGTCGAATAATTCATTAAAGTAGGCAATAAGTAGGGAGATGTGTTAGAAAATGGTGGCGCGCATTCCTGAAGAAAAACTTAATGAAATTAAACAGGCAACTGATATTGTAGAGGTCATTGGAGAACATGTATCCCTTACAAGACAAGGGCGCAATTTCATCGGTCTTTGTCCTTTTCACGGCGAAAAAACACCTTCTTTTACTGTATCGCCAGATAAGCAGATATTCCATTGCTTTGGCTGTCATGCAGGCGGAAATGTATTTACCTTTCTAATGGATTTAGAAGGCACTTCCTTTGTAGAAGTGGCTACAAGTCTTGCAGACAGAGCAAGCATTGATTTAGGAATTGAAATCAGTGAATTAGAAAAAAAACCAGCTATCCCCAATGATTTACAGCAAATGATTGATGCACATGAATTATTATCTAAATTCTACCATCATTTGCTCGTAAATACAAAGGATGGTCAGCACGCATTGGAATATTTGACTAATAGGGGCTTTACATTACCTATTATTGAAAAGTTCCAAATAGGCTATACATTAAACTCTTGGGATTTAGCTGTGAAGTTTTTAGGGAAACGTAAATTCGATGTTTCGTTACTAGAAAAAGCTGGTTTAATTGTAAAAAGTGAAAGGGATGAAAAATATTTTGATCGTTTCCGCGATCGAATTATCTTCCCAATCAGTGATCGAAATGGTAACACAATTGCGTTTTCTGGACGTGCATTAGGGGATAATAATCCCAAATATCTTAACAGTCCCGAAACACCAATTTTTAATAAAAGCAATACACTTTACAATTTTCATAAAGCAAGGCCGATTATAAGGAAGCTACAACAAGCTGTTTTATTTGAAGGGTTTGCAGATGTTATAGCTGCTAATAGAGCGGGAGTGGAAAATAGTGTTGCGACAATGGGTACCTCCTTAACGGAGGAGCATATCGCAATTCTAAAAAGAAACGCGCGAAATATAACGATTTGTTATGATTCTGATTCAGCTGGGATAGAAGCGGCCTTTCGTGCAGGACAGCTTCTTACTAAGGCTAATTGTATTGTTAAAGTAGTAATGTTACCAGATGGAATGGACCCCGATGATTATGTGAACAAATTTGGGGAAGATAAACTACAGCAGGAAATTCTTCATGGTAGTATTCCTTTTATGGGATTTAAAATGCTGTACTATCGAAGAGGGAAAAATCTTCAAAATGAAGGAGATAAACTCGCCTATATAGAAGAAGTAATAGGAGAAATTGCTAAACTGGATAAGGCGGTAGAAAAAGACCTCTATTTAAGACAACTGGCGGATGAATTTTCGTTATCTTTAGAGGCATTAAAGCAGCAAGAAATGCAGATGGAACAATCAAGTCCAAACGAATATGTTGATGAAAAAACAGTTGTTCCTGTAAAACAATATACAGTAAAAAAAAGAGCAACTGGTTTACTACCCGCATATCATACTGCAGAAAAAAGACTGCTTGCACATATGTTTAAAAGTGAGGATATTGCCTACAAAGTGCAAAGCTCATTACAGGGAAGAGCATTTAACATTGATGAACATCAAGCAATTTTTACTTATCTCCTAGCTTTTTATGAAAAGGGTCTAGGCACTGATACAAGTTCATTTATGAATTTTATTGATGATCCTGATTTACAACGGATTGTAGCCGAGATCGAAATGATGGAAGTGAATGAAGAGGTTAGTGAATTAGAGATTAGTGATTATATGAAACAAGTTACTAATTATGAAAAACTGCTTGAAATAAAGGAAAAAAAACAACAGCTTAAAGAAGCAGAACGTCAAAATGACTATATAAAAGCTGCTCAAATTGGCATGGAAGTATTATTATTAGAAAAAACGTTAAAATAGGTATATTATTGTCTTGATTTTTTGGAAGGAGGGGGACAAATGGCTGAAAAGTCTGCCCGTTCAAAAGAGATTGAAACGGAACTAACCCTTGATCAGGTAAAGGAACAATTAACAGAAGTAGGTAAGAAAACCGGTGTGCTCGCATATGATGATATTGCGGAGAAATTATCTAGTTTTGAATTAGATTCACACCAAATGGATGAGTTTTACGAATTTTTAGGTGATCAGGGAGTCGAATTAATTGGTGATGGAGAAGAAGAAGCTCCAAATGTCCAAGAACTCGCTAAAGGGGAGGAAGAATTCGATTTAAATGACTTAAGTGTTCCCCCAGGTGTAAAAATAAATGATCCAGTTCGTATGTATTTGAAAGAAATTGGAAGAGTTGATTTGCTTTCAGCAGAAGAAGAAATAAACCTAGCAAAACGTATTTTACAAGGTGACGAAGAAGCAAAACGTCGTTTAGCAGAAGCTAATTTACGTTTAGTTGTAAGTATTGCCAAACGCTATGTTGGCCGTGGAATGCAATTCCTTGATTTAATCCAAGAAGGTAATATGGGTTTAATTAAAGCTGTTGAAAAATTTGATTATGAAAAAGGATTTAAATTTAGTACGTATGCAACATGGTGGATTCGTCAAGCGATTACGCGTGCAATTGCCGACCAGGCAAGAACAATCCGTATTCCTGTTCATATGGTGGAAACCATTAATAAATTGATACGTGTTCAACGACAATTACTACAGGATCTTGGCCGCGAACCATCTCCAGAAGAAATTGGAGAAGACATGGATTTATCACCAGATAAGGTAAGAGAGATATTAAAAATTGCACAAGAGCCAGTTTCTTTAGAAACACCGATTGGTGAAGAAGACGATTCCCATTTAGGTGATTTTATTGAGGACCAAGATGCTACTTCTCCTTCAGAGCATGCTGCATATGAATTGCTTAAAGAGCAATTAGAAGATGTATTAGATACACTTACAGATAGAGAAGAAAATGTATTAAGATTGCGTTTTGGACTAGACGATGGTCGCACACGTACACTAGAAGAAGTTGGTAAAGTATTTGGTGTTACACGTGAACGTATTCGTCAAATTGAAGCAAAAGCATTAAGAAAGTTAAGACACCCAAGCAGAAGCAAACGATTAAAAGATTTCTTAGAATAAGTTGCCAAAGGTTTAAGTGGTCTTCAAGTACGATCCTATAAAGAAATAGTTTACTTCCTGTAAGAAGTGGCTATTTCTTTTTTTTAAGGTTTTATTTTTTCTTGGTTTACTTAAATTAAACTACAGGAAGTGATACTTAAAAATGCAAGATCAGCGAAAAACAATTATTGTTAAGGAAATCGCTTATTGGAAAGAAAATAAAATGCTTCCAGAACATTATTGTGATTATTTACTTACCCTATATACAGAAGGTAATGGGGTGGAGGAAAATACAATTAGTAAAAAAAGAAGTGGTTTCTTACTTTCTTCTTTACTATTTTTTTCTTTCATCCCAATAACTATATTTTTATTATATTTTACTGAATTGTCTTTTATTTTGCAAATGGCTATTTCACTAATTTTTCTGATTTTTTGTTTTGGCGGTATTTTTTTGTATAATAAAAAACAGTTAAATGTAGATATACCAGCCACCGTTGCTGCTATTATTTTTCTTTTATTCAGTGTAGCATTTGTTTTGTATTTTTTTGTAAATAAAATAATATTTTTATATATTATTTTATTTCTAAACTGTTTATTTTGGTATATATGCGGTAAAAGGTTTAAACTGCTATATTTTACGATTTCTGCTTATATTGGAGCTTGTTTATTAGTCATACTTGTTGTATCCAAGTATATGTTTAACTAGAACTTGAAATGTGGGGGATATAATGAATACAGATAGATTATCAAAACGATTAGAAACCGTTGCTAAATACATACCTAGAAATTCGAAATTTGCTGATATTGGTTCAGATCATGCTTACTTGCCATGTTATATGATAAAAAGAAAAGAGGTTCAGTCTGCCATTGCAGGTGAGGTGGTGGAAGGACCTTATCAATCAGCGGTTAAGCAAGTAAAACAAGAAGGATTAACTTCGAAAATATCTGTACGAAAAGGAAATGGTTTAGAAGTAATCGAAGGAAATGAAGTAGATTGTATTACCATTGCAGGAATGGGCGGGACATTGATTGCATCTATTTTGGAAAATGGAAAAGAAAAATTGCATTCGGTACAGAGGTTGGTCCTTCAGCCCAATATTAGTGCATTTTCTATTCGCGAGTGGCTATTAAAAAATAACTGGACTTTAGTGGCAGAAGAAATTTTAGAAGAGGATGGGAAAATATACGAAGTTCTAGTAGCGGAAAAAGGGGAATCTCCATCTTTAAACGAAGAAAGTGCCCTATTATTTGGACCATTTTTAATGAAAGAAAAAGATGCAGCATTCGTTAAAAAATGGGAGCTTGAGAAAAAGAACTGGCAAAGAATTCTTACACAGTTGGAATCTGCACCAGATTCTGTGGAAAATACGCAGAAACGGACAGAACTGCAGCATAAGATAAAATTAGTGGATGAGGTGATAAACGATGAAGAATATTAATGGCTATGAAATAATATCTTTATTTGAACAATTTTCCCCTAAAGTGTATGCAATGGAAGGCGATAAAATCGGGCTGCAGGTGGGAGACTTAAGTAGACCAGTTAAACGCGTTATGATTGCTCTAGACGTTCTCGATGAGGTAGTGGAAGAAGCAATATCAAAAAAGGTGGATTTAATCATTGCACATCATCCTCCTATTTTTCGCTCTCTTTCCAAAATAACAATGGACAATCCATCAGGAAAATTAATGCATAAATTAATTAAGAATGATATTACTGTATATGCTGCTCATACGAATCTTGATGTTGCAAAAGGTGGGGTAAATGACCTTTTAAGTGATGCTTTAGGTATACAGGATGCTGAAGTTTTAGTTCCTACTTATGAAGATAAATTAAAGAAATTAGTAGTATATGTGCCGAAAGAACATGTTGAACAAGTGAAAAAGTCGATTGGCGATGCCGGAGCAGGATCAATAGGGAATTATAGTCACTGTGTTTTTTCGACGGAAGGAATTGGAGAATTTCAACCATTAGAAGGAGCCGTTCCCTACATAGGTAGCGTTAATAAGCTGGAGCAAGTAGAAGAAGTCAAGATAGAATCGGTTTATCTTGCTTCGAAAGAAAAGAAAATAGTAAAAGCAATGGTAAAGGCCCATCCTTATGAAGAAGTAGCTTATGATATTTATGATTTAAAGATAAAAGGTGAGCAGTTAGGATTAGGGCGTATTGGAAGAGTAGAAGAGACAACATTGGGAAAGTTTGCTGACCATGTCAAAAAGGTTCTTGAAGTGGACAGAGTGCGTGTAGTGGGGAATTTAGATTCTCCAGTTAAAAAAGTAGCCGTATTAGGAGGCGATGGCAATAAGTATTATTCCCATGCCTTAATGAAAGGGGCAGATGTCTATATTACAGGGGATATGTATTATCATGTTGCCCATGATGCCCAAGCAGTGGGACTAAATATTATTGATCCTGGACACAATGTTGAAAAAGTGATGAAGAATGGTGTAACAAAGGTTTTAAAGAGAATGTGTGAGGAGAAAGGCTATGAGGTGGAAATTTTCCCTTCTGTAACTCACACCGATCCTTTTACATTTGTATAATCTAGATTTAAGGTAAAAAGCGGACAAACTTTTGGAGTGCAGACCAAGGGAGTGTCTGCTTTTTTCTTTGTAAAGAAAGTATAAAAGGGGCGTTTTTTAAGGTGGTACGCTGAAAAAGGAGTGAACGCCGAAGTTAGAGAGAGAAAAGAGTAAAGCGGTGTTCCTGAAAGGGATGAAAGCTGAAATTGGAAAGAGAAGAGAGTAAAGCGTGTTCATAAAAGGAATGAACGCCGAAATTGGAGAGGGAAGAGGACAAAGTGGTGTTCATAAAAGGGATGAACGCCGAAATTGGAGAGAGAAGAGAGCAAAGTGGTGTTCATAAAAGGGATGAACGCCGAAATTGGAGAGAGAAGAGAGCAAAGTGGCGTTCATGAAAGGAATGAACGCCGAAATTGGAGAGGGAAGAGGACAAAGTGGTGTTCATAAAAGGGATGAACGCCGAAATTGGAGAGAGAAGAGAGCAAAGTGGCGTTCATGAAAGGAATGAACGCCGAAAATGGAGAGGGAAGAGAGCAATGTGGTGTTCATAAAAGGGGTGAACGCCGAAATTACCAGTGAAGGAAGAAAACAAGCGTTCATAAAGAGAGAATGTACCAAAATAAAAACAAGCACTCCATTTAAAGAAGAGAGTGCTTGTTCTATACATTATTTCGCCTTAACTTTTGGCAAAATCTTATTTAATGGAACTTTCTTTTCAAATTGCCATGTATTCTCGTCTTCTGGATCGTATTGGTCTAGAAAATTTATTACCTCTTTCGTAATAGGAGTTGGAGTGGATGCACCAGCAGTCACTGCAACACTGCTTGCTCCTTTCAACCATTCTAGCTTGAGTTCTGAGATGTCTGCTATACGATAAGCAGTAGTATGGGCAATTTCTTCGGAAACTTGTGCTAATCGATTTGAGTTATTACTCTTAGGATCGCCAACAACAATTAATACATCCGCTTCACCTGCTTGTTTAGCAACAGCTTCTTGTCTAACTTGAGTTGCTAAGCAGATTTCTTTATGAAATTCAGCTTGTGGGAATTTTTCTTTAATGCTTTCCATTAAATCAGCTACATCCCATTGACTCATCGTTGTTTGGTTGGTAACGAGGATTTTTTCATGGTTAATTTCCAAGCCGCTAAGATCCTCAAGTGTTTCTACTAGGGAGACGGCGTGTGGAGCAACACCAACAGCTCCTTCTGGTTCAGGATGGCCTTTTTTTCCAATATAAATGATGTAATAACCTTCTTTAACCTTTTCGCTAATTAAATCATGAGTTTTGGTTACATCTGGACAGGTTGCATCCAATGTTACTAACCCTTTTTCTTTTGCTATTCTGCGGACTTCTGGTGATACACCATGGGCAGTGAAAATGATTGTTCCCGAATCAACTTTGTCTAATATTTCTTTTCTATTTTGTCCGTCTAATGTGATAATACCTTCCTCTTCAAAGGCATCTGTTACATGTTTATTATGAACAATCATCCCCAAAATGTAGATGGGGCGAGGTAATGTTTTATCTAAAGCAGCATTTCGAGCAATTACCATAGCATCAACAACACCGTAGCAATAACCTCGTGGTGCAATTTTAATAACTTTCATTCTCCGATTCCTCCTGCATGATCCTACTATATAACAAATATATTAAGTTATAGATACTATTATTTCCTTTATAATATAACATGTTTATTATATATAACATAAGAGAGGTTTACAAAGCATAAGTGTCTGGAAAATAAGTTAGCCAAAAAGGATAAAAAAAATACTGACCAATAGAAGCAAAAACCGATCCAATTTAATATACTGAAGGTTTTTGCTAGTTAAGGCCAGTTGAATTTATACATAAAGTTTGGGTTTTGAGGCACCAGATGGGTTTTCTGAGAATGATTCTGTTTCAAAATCATGATGATCTGTTTCTGTTTTTTTAACTTTTTTCTTTGTTTGTGGTTTGCTAGTGGTTTTGTCATTTATTTCCTTACTAGTTTTTTGCTCCGTAACTTCTGTCTCTTCTGTCTCCTTGTTTGAACTTGTTAGTCCTCTATACATTTTCCATATCGCAGGGATGTTTTTCACCATTGGTCCATATTGGTTAATCATGGGACCGATTTGGCTTGCTGTATTAAGGAATTTTTGAGAATTAGCCAAAAATCCATTAATGGAGGAAGGGTTAGTTAACGTTTTTAGCAATCCACCGCCTCCAGAAGCGGCACTTCTTGCTCCAGCATTCGTAGCTGCCCCAGCAGTATTATTGCCTCCTCCAAGTAACCTTGATAAGAGTCCACCGCCTCCGCCATTTCCTCTGCTTGGCATTGCACCTCTCCCCATCGGACCGCCAGGAAAATTTGAAGGACCTCGCATTCCTGGCATTCTTCCGCCCATTGGCGGTCCTTGAAACGGTCCACGCTGTCTTGGTGGCATCATATTTAAAACGCCTCCTTTCACTTATACTACTTTATAGAATATGCAGTTGATACTAATATGTTTAGGTTTTAACAGAAAATTTGGATAGCTAGCAAAAGAAAGATAAAAGCTAGAAATAGAGTAAAATACATTGGTAAAAATAAAAAGGGCGCACGTTATAGCCTTTTAAGCGATTTTTTATTATAATTAAATGATGGACAAAAGAGCTATAGGTAAATGTCAAATCTGTGCACACTCATTTATCTGGCTAATAAGGAGTTTTTATATGAGTAATAATCTATTTAACCAATATGAATTAAAACCATTTATTATAGATGCAATTGATGAATTAGGTTTTTATGAGCCAACGGAAATTCAGCAGAAAGTCATTCCGCTTGTCTTAAAAGGGGAAAGCGCTATTGGTCAGTCGCAAACAGGAACAGGCAAAACGCATTCTTATGTATTGCCGATCATTGAAAAAATCAATCCGGAAAAGCAAGCAGTACAAGCAGTTATTACAGCGCCGACAAGAGAATTGGCTAATCAAATCCACCAAGAAATACAGAAAATTACGAAGCATTCCGCCCAGCCGATTTCTTCGCGATTATTTATTGGGGGAACGGATAAACAACGTTCGATTGAAAAATTAAAAACACAGCCACAAATTGTTGTTGGAACGCCAGGAAGAATTAATGATCTTGTCAACGAGCAGGCATTATTTGTGCATACAGCAAAAATCCTTATTGTCGATGAGGCAGATCTGATGCTAGATATGGGCTTTATTGAAGATGTGGATCAAATTGCTGCAAAAATGCCTAAAGATTTAAGTATGTTTGTGTTCTCAGCAACAATACCTGAGAAATTAAAACCTTTCTTAAAGAAATATTTAGAAAATCCAACCTTTATTCATATTGAGCCAAAGCAGTTAACGGCAGCAAAAATTGAACACGTATTAATTCCTTCGAGACATCGAGATAAAATTACAACGGTATATGAGGCATTAGTAAGCTTTAATCCTTATCTTGCTATTGTATTTACGAATACAAAACAAATGTGTGATGAAGTTGCAAATGGATTATCAAGTAAAGGTCTTAAAGTTGCTAGAATTCATGGTGGCTTAACACCTCGCGAACGTAAAAAAGTAATGAAGCAAATTCTTGATTTAGAGTTTCAATATATTGTGGCAACAGACCTAGCAGCAAGAGGAATAGATATTAAAGGAATCAGTCATGTTATCAACTATGAGCTTCCGTCAGACTTAGATTTTTATGTACACCGTGTTGGTAGAACGGCCAGAGCTGGATATTCAGGCATTGCATTAACGATTTATGAGCCTTCCGATGAGGATAAACTTAATCAATTAGAAAAACTAGGCGTTGAATTTAAGCATATGGATCTAAAAAAAGGTGAGTGGATTGAATTAGATGATCGCAATCGTCGTAAAAACCGCAAAAAACAAGTAGATGAAATTGATTTAAAGGCTAAATCTCTTGTCAAAAAACCGAAAAAAGTGAAACCGGGCTACAAGAAGAAAATGCAGCAGCAAGTAGAAACAATTAAAAAGAGAGAAAAGCGTATTAAGAGTAGAAGAAAATAGGTGAAGAGGAGAGATTGAATTGCTGAAAATAGGTTCACATGTATCAATGAGCGGAAAAAAAATGTTATTAGGGGCGAGTGAAGAAGCTGCTTCCTATGGGGCAAATACTTTCATGGTCTATACAGGTGCACCCCAAAACACGAGAAGAAAGAAAATAGAAGATTTAAATATTGCTGCAGGGCAACTTCATATGGAGCAAAATGGAATTGATGATATTATTGTACATGCACCGTACATTATTAATATTGCCAATACTACAAACCCGGCAACCTTTGAATTGGGTGTAAATTTCTTACGCAGTGAAATTGAGAGAACAGAAGCGTTAGGAGCAAAACAAATCGTGTTACATCCCGGTGCACATGTAGGTGCTGGTGCGGATGTAGGGATTAAAAAGATTATTGAAGGCTTGAATGAAGTACTAACAGGAAATGAAAACTTACAGATAGCTCTTGAAACAATGGCTGGAAAGGGCTCTGAATGCGGCCGTACATTTGAAGAACTAGCGATGATTATGGAAGGCGTTACACATAATGATAAATTATCTGTATGCTTTGATACATGTCATACACATGATGCTGGTTATAATATTGTCGAGGATTTCGATGGGGTATTAGAGGAATTTAATCGAATCGTTGGAATAGATAAATTAAAGGTATTGCATATTAATGATAGCAAAAATATCGTTGGTGCAAGAAAAGATAGGCATGAGAATATTGGGTACGGGCAAATTGGCTTTGATGCATTAATGAAAATTGTTCATCATTCAGAGTTAGCGGATGTTCCAAAGATATTGGAAACACCGTATGTTGGTATCGATAAAACAAACAAAAAAGCGCCATATAAACATGAAATTGAAATGATTAAAAAGAAAACCTTTAATGAAAACTTATTGCAAGAAATCCTAGAAAGTTAAAAAAACGCTCATTTGAGCGTTTTTTATTTCCGTTAAGTAGATTACTGTTCGGCAAATAAATTAAATAAATCATTTAGTTCTTTTGCTGTCGCAGGACTTGTTAATTTAGCTACCTCTCTAATTAATTGCGCACGTTCATTAGGCTTAAAAATATTCACTTTTCGGCCGTTAAGGTGATTAGCAAGCTTTACTGCTTCTTCATTTGTAATTTTAATTTTGAATTGCTTGCTGTATTTCAATAATTCAGTAGAGGTTATGTTGTTAATTTTATGATTGATTATGTTTTCAAAAATTTTCATGTCATCACTCCCCATTCTAACATATGAGGGGAATAACAAAAATGTGCTAACTTTTTTGATTTCTTTGGCAAACTTATCTGAATGAGATATCTTTACAACAATCAATCGTTCTTGTATACTGATTTTGAATCATTTATTGTGAATAAATCGTAATGATTACTATAGATTTATATTTATATATTGGGGAATTAAATATTTATCAATATTATGTTTTCTTTCCTCATTATTCCATGTAAGTATTTTATAAAAAGTGTAAGAAATGAGGTGGAGAAATGAATGTACAAACTGCACTTGATATTCTGAAGGAAAAAGGATATAAACATACCGATAAAAGAGAAGATATATTAGCACTATTTTCTAATGAGAATAAATATTTAACAGCTAAGGATGTTCTGGAATCGCTAAAGGATGATTATCCGGGTCTTAGTTTTGATACTATATATCGAAATTTATCGTTATTTGAAGAGTTGGAAATTTTTGAAATGACGGAATTAAACGGAGAGAAGCATTTTCGGTTTACTTGTTCGCACCAACACCACCATCATCATTTTATTTGTTTAGATTGTGGAAAAACAAAAGAAATTATTACTTGTCCAATGGAAGAGTTATCAGAAAGCTTGAAAGGATACGATGTATCTGGTCATAAATTTGAAATTTACGGGAAATGCCCAGAGTGTAGAAACTAAAAAACGAAGCATATCATAGATATCGCTTCGTTTTTTAGAGGTTTTTAGTATCTTTGCAACGAAATGAAGGGGTTATTTCACAGAAGAATTAGCCCATTCATCTACCCATTTTTTTGCTTCACTCCAGGAGGTTACGCGTTTAACGCCGTTAGGAATTGGTTTTCTATTGTAAGGTGTGTCAAAAAGAATAACCGGTATCCCTAATTCTTCATGAAGCATCACTGCATTATCATGCTTATCTTCAAAGAAAATATCGACCTTATTTTTTTTGGCGGCCGCTATTTTATGATGGGAACCAATTAACTCGATATGGTTAAAACTGATACCTTGATTAAGAAACCATTCTTTTGTCAATTCAAGCATTCCTTCGCCTCTAGCACTAATAAAGATAAGTTCATGTTGTTCAGCCCATTCTTGGAGAACAACATTTGCACCCTCGGCAAGAGGAGAGGCTGTATAAATTCTTGCCTCGTTCTCGATAAACCATTTGTCGAATTCCTCATTAGATACATTTACAAGAGGGTAAAATTCGTACTGTACAACATCCTCTAGCGTAATATTTAATTGAAAGCTCTCATTTAAAAAAGGAATAAATGCAGCTGGGCTGGTTACTGTTCCATCAATATCGATTCCAAAACGCAATTTCTTCATTTTGTGCTCCTTTTCCACGTTGTTCTTTTCTAGCTTACCAAATTATAGGGATAAGGGAAAGAAGGAAGGAAGAAATCATGTAAAACTTTAACAGACATACGAATCAAAAACTTGGTGATGATAATAAATGCTCCTATGAAAGAAAGCGAGGGATTATCATGGCAGATCAAAATAGCAATGAAGGATATGGTCACGATTTTCAGGATAGAGAGCGAACTGAATCACCTGTTGATTATTTGGAAGAAACATCAGCAGAAATAACACCTCCAATGACTTATAATGCTACACCTCCGATGACTTCTACTGGTACACGCCCAGTCACTTCTGATGCGGAGGGAGACAGGGGAGTAGTAGGCGGTAAAGGGATTGGTATTACGGCGATAGTTATTTCTATCCTCTCTTTATTTGTAATGCCTATCATTTTAGGGATTGTTGGGATAGTATTAGGATTCGTCGCAAGAAGCAAAGGAGCAAGTTCACTAGGAACATGGGCTATTGCATTAGGTGCTATCTCCATTATCATTGGAATTTTTATTGCTCCATTCTTTTAACAAGAAAAGGCAATTAAAAAATCTAACCTCTTATTTGAGGTTAGATTTTCTTAAATTTATGGCTGGACACTGATAGTATCCATCTCTTTTTCTTCTGCAGCTTTTTTTGCAAAGTATTCCGCTGCAATTGCATCGATTTCTTTCTTTAATTCTTCGACCATCGTATCTTCTGGAACCTTGCGGACTATTTTGCCTTTACGGAAAAGTAGGCCTTCTCCACGAGCTCCAGCAATTCCGATATCGGCTTCTCTTGCTTCTCCTGGTCCATTTACTGCACAGCCTAGCACAGCTACTTTAATAGGTGCCTTTATAGTAGAGATATAATCCTCTACTTCGTTTGCAATACTGATAAGATCAATTTCAATACGGCCGCATGTTGGGCATGAAATTAATGTTGCAGCATTAGAGGAAAGTCCAAATGACTTTAACAGTTCTCTAGCGACTTTTACTTCCTCAACTGGATCAGCACTTAAGGAAATACGTAAAGTGTTACCGATGCCTTTGCTTAAAATAGCTCCTAACCCAGCCGCACTCTTTACAGTACCAGCAAATAACGTACCAGATTCTGTTATTCCTAAATGTAGTGGATAGTCAAAAGCCTTTGCAGCCTTTTCATATGCTTCTATTGCTAAATTAACATCAGAAGCTTTCATGGAAACAATGATATCATGAAAATCAAGGTCTTCTAATATTTTGATATGATGCAGGGCACTTTCAACCATGCCATCTGCTGTTGGATATCCGTACTTCTCCAAGATTTTCTTTTCTAACGATCCGGCATTAACCCCAATTCGAATAGGAATTCCTTTCGCTTTTGCCGCTTTTACAACAGCTTCCACTTTTTCTCTTTTCCCAATGTTGCCCGGATTAATTCGGATTTTATCTGCTCCGCCTTCAATTGCTTTTAAAGCTAAACGATAATCGAAATGGATATCCACTACTAGTGGTATATTTATTTGCTTTTTAATTTCACTGATAGCATTTGCCGCACGTTCATCTGGACATGCTACGCGCACGACTTGACAGCCAGCTTCTTCTAAGCGTTTAATTTGGGCTACAGTAGCTTCCACATCATGTGTTTTAGTTGTGGTCATACTTTGGATAAATAATTCATTACTTCCCCCAATAGTGATATTACCTACTTTTATTGGTCGGGTTTTTGTACGATGTATAATTTCACTCAATGGTGATTCGCTCCTTTTATATTGGACAAGCCAAAATAATTAGCTTTTTATTTAAATCTTGATATCCTTACCTATTGTATCAATGAAACATTGAAATTGACAAGAAACTTGCTAAAAAATGCTTAGCTTTTTACTGGGAGCACCTCAAGGATGGGGATAACTAACTTGTTGATTAAAACAAAAAACTTCCTCAAATTAGATTATTTTTGGAAGTTCTCTTTTATGCTATTTATAAATCGGAAAGAGATAGGTTTTGCCAATTTGAATATCTTCCGGTTTTAGTCCATTATTTAATTTTTGAAAGTCGTTCACTACTGTCTCAAGACTTACGGATAAACCGCCAGTCGAATATTGTTCAACAATTGAGAGAACGGTGTCACCAGATTTTACTTTTTGCTCAAAGGATGAGGCCGAATCTTGAGGTGTGCCCTGTGTTTCTATTGTCGGTTCTTGTTCTTTTCGGGAGGAGAGTGTGCCTTCGTTTAAATCAATATAAATGACATATATGGTAACTAGAACAACAAAGGTAATAAAAAACCTTTTCATCGTAAATCCCCCTAAACTGATTATAGGAAATTATATGCTTGTCCACTATCGATTAGACCAATGAAAATGCTAGGAAGGTGGATATAGGTAAAAAGTCATAAAAATTAACATTAAATTACTTTGCTTTTACATGTTCTTAACAAATATTTGTGAAAATGTTTGAGTAGGGGGGACAAGTAGATGAATAAAACCAAGGACAGGAAAAAAGAAAAGGAAAAGCTTTCTATTCAAAATCGGTTATTTCTGTTTATTTTACCGTTATTTATTATTACAATTTTAATCTTGACATTTATTTCTATTAACAGTTCTACTAAAATGATGATTAAGATGATGCATGAAAGATTAGAAAAAGAGGCAAATACTATTTACGTAATGGCGCAAAATACAATGTTAATGTATGTTGGCCAGGAAGAAAAGTTCCAAACAAAAATGGAACAAATAATTAGAGATCAAGATGCTAGTTTTGCTCAAGAAGGTTTAAATGCCTCTTTTTTTGTACTCACAGAAAAGGAGGTTAAGCCTTTTAAAGTAAGTCAAACGTCTGATTTTACGTGGGAGAATTCCTTCATTCAGAAGATACATGATTTAGAGTCAGGAGTATTGGAAACGAAATGGAATGGAAAAACATATACCGTTGCTTTTCAGCAAATCCAAGAATTGAAGGGGATATATTTATTAGTTGTACCGCAAGAAGAATATTTGCATAATGTAAAGCAATTAAAAAATAGTCTACTACTGTTTTCGGCATTGAGTATTATTATTATAGCAATGGTTATTCGTTTTTTTGTCAAAACGATGGTAAGTCCCTTATTGAAATTACGGGAAATCATGAGGATTGCCAGAAATGGTCATTTAAATGAGGTAACATCCATTAAAACCTCAATACCAGAAATAAATTCGCTTATAAACAGTTACAATTTATTGATTAAGCGGTTAAAGCTTGTCCTATCTGAGATGCAAGCAACAAGCGCTCATTTATCCAAAACAAATGATATATTACATACTGAAGCTGTGCAGATGATTGGAAGTGGAAAAAGCCTCACGGAAATGATAAATACGGTGAAAAATGGAGCTGAGCAAACAGCTATTAGTTCCGAACATAATATTAGTGTTTTTCAAGAAATGAAGGCATTAAGCGAGCAAATTGAAAAAAGCAGCCAGAAAATAAAGGATCATACGGAAGCAATGAATCTCGCTGCTATTCATGGTGAAGAAAATATGAATAATTTGTTTGCCAGCCAACATATGCTACAAGACAAAGTGAAAGTGATATATAGCAATAATGATCTTTTAAATAACCATGCATTATCGATTAAAAAGGTGGTAGAAGATATTAAAGGTTTGGCTGAACAAACTAAGCTTTTAGCTTTGAATGCCACATTAGAAGCGGCTCGAGCAGGCAGCCAAGGAAAGGGATTTGCTGTAGTAGCAAATGAAGTGAAAAAACTAGCTATTTTATCATCTAAATCCGCTGAAGATATTAAATCCTTCACACTCGATATGGATCTAATTATTCAAAAGTCATCATCTGATTTAGAAGATATTCAAATGAACTTTACGAAAAGTGAGGGTTTAGTTCAAAAAGCAACAGTTTCCATTAATCAGTTATTGCAAGGAATTTCTCTTGTCAATACGGGACTAAAGGAAAATCATTATTTATTAAATGAACTTCAAGCCTTTTTTCCTAAAATGGAACATAGTACACTCCATGTTACATCGATTAGTCAACAAACACTTGCTAGTTCTGATGAAATGAAAAGAATAGGAGACATACAGCAAGAGAGTATTCAGGTAAATGCAGAGATAAGTGCAAGATTAACAACGTTAGTAGCAGCCTTAGAAGAGAATATTAAGATGGAAGAACAAAAAGCTCCTAAGGATGGGAGCGAATAAATTAAATGATCAGACGACTAATCCCGTTCGTAGCTTAAGAGAGACAATATCCTTTATAAATAAAAAAGCCAAACAATTGCACAAAGCGTTCGTGATTGTTTGGCTTTTTTTCTAAAATACCTAGCCTATTTTTTAAGGTTGTAGTGGCTTTTCTGTTTGTATTTCTTTAATAGCTAAGCAGACAAGGAATAAACTAATAAACCAATTTAATAAGTATCCATTAGGAACAACTGTCTGTAAACAATCCATAATAGCAAAGAAAATTACTGGAATAGTGATACTGTAGACAGTGATTTTCCAGCACTGTGCATAAGTCAATCCTTTGCCGAATATTCTCGCGAAAAAGCTTCCAAACATAGCAAGCACAAGAGTTTGTAAGACTTTATAGAGAAGCATGAACAGAATGTAAATAACAACTAATATAATGATAAACACATAGGATAATGAATCCATGCCTTGGATAAAGTCAATGAGCTCCTCACTTGTCATGGTAAAGTTACCGAATGAGGAATATGCAAATGTTTGAGCTTGTCCAGAAGTTACTATTACGAATTCATTCTTTAAAAGGGCTACTGTATTGCCGTAGGAACTAACCTTCGCGTGATCATAAGTTCCTGAGGAATCAACAATGATTGTTAAATCCGGTTTTTCAATAATAGTAGGTTCTTCATCATTATCTGTATGTAGGATATTATCACTTATTGTAAAAGAAGGTACTTCGTCCTCCATGGTTACACTAAACGTATGTATTGCTTCATTTATTCCCTTATTTAAATAATATAGATTAGGTAGTGAGGCAATAATCGTCAAAAGCAACAAATAAATAATGGTTTTTCCGATACCTTGAAAACGGAAGCTTGCTATATCTTTTGGAGAATAGAGGCTTCGATAAAACTGCTTAAAAATATTCATTCTTACACATCCTTCAAAAGTTTCATCCCTATTGTATCTTTTTACAACCGATAGATACAAGTCCGAGCATTTGATTTGCAGAAAAAAGTGTGGTAAACAAGATGAATGGGTAACATAATAGATAAATAAGAAGAAAAGAGGATCGTTATGGATATTATTTATTGGACAATTATCAGTATATTATTCATTATTGCGTTTATTGGACTGATTTATCCAATCATTCCAAGCGTGATCTTTATATTAGCCGGTTATCTTTTATATGGTCTGTTCTTTTCATTCGAAGAACTTAGTATCCTTTTTTGGATTATCCAAGGTATGTTTGTAATCTTATTATTCTTTGCCGATTCCGTATCCAATTGGATTGGAGTAAAGAAATTTGGAGGGTCAAAGGCTGGTATCTGGGGAAGTACAATAGGGTTACTTATAGGTCCTTTTGTTATTCCTGTGGTAGGAATTCTTCTTGGCCCATTTATTGGGGCGGTCCTAGCTGAACTCGTGGTTAGTAAGACAAATTGGAAGAATGCCCTGAAAATAGGAGTAGGTTCATTAATAGGCTTCCTAAGCAGTGTAGTAACAAAAGGAATTATCCAAGCAATCATGATTATTTATTTCCTCTTTAAAATATAAAAAAAGCTTATAAGATGAAACTTACAAACCTCTTTCTAAAAAAATGAATAAAAAACCCGAACGATTATTCGAAAGCATTGGCATCTTCAGATACTTGTTCGGGTAACTATTTGTTTGAAGTAATGGTATATCAGCTTCTTTTAATTAAGTCCACAAATATCGACCGGACAGTTTTGACAATCAACTGCTCTTTTTAAATAGGCAAGGTTTTTCACGGTGATTTTTTGGTTGCTATAGTCTATTACTTCCCTTTCTCTTAAATCTTTTAATATTCGTTGAATCACTTCTCGTGTTCCAAAAGTTAAGTTTGCTAATTCTTGATGAGTGATAGGGATATCAATCAAAATTCCTTCATTATTTTTTATTCCAAAGGAATGACATAATCGGATTAAAATACTGTAAAGTCCCCCTTTTTTTCCATTCATAATAAGATCTTGGCATTTCATATGTGCTTTTAGATAGCCTGTACTTAACCAACTTGTAATAGAAGTTAATAAGACTGGATCTTTTAATGCTAATTGTTCAAATTCTGTTCGATCTATAGCAAGGACATCACAATCAGTCATACTTTTCGCAAAAAAATAGTATTTAGGAGAATGTTTAAATAATTGATATTCTACTAACAACTCCTCATCATGAAGGATTTTAATGACGAATTCTTTTCCTTTTTCGTGTACTCTTCCAAGCGAAATGGTTCCATTTAATAATATATATATCTTTTGGACAGGGTCTTTTTCTTGGAAAAGTAAAGTCCCTTTTTTTATATGCTCTATTTTTTCAATCTCAAAAAAATGTTGTATAAGTAAACTATATAATGATAGCTGCACTTCATTCATAGGAAAGCACTCCTCTAAAAAGCCTCTTTCCTTGATTAAAAAACATTGTGAAATATTTGTCAATCTGAAAATGGGATATATTGGAATAGGAGAAAGTGTAATAATATTTAGGAATATCAGGAATGTTGATGCATAGGGCGAAAATGGAAAAATGACAATTTAACGAACTTATTCAAGGAGAAGTTTTAGATATAATTAGTATATTTATAAATAGGTAATTCTTTGGGGTGATGTTAATCACAAGAGAATATAAGCATTATTACTTAAGAATTCCAAGAGAGAAAGTTAAAAATTTAAAGCAATAAAATGATTTTCTACTTGCTGAACGCGAAAGGAAAAAGGCAATTGGCATTAGGTGTTTAAGCTCATTTATTCAGATGTTTTAAAATAATAACAAATGGGTACTTTAAAGAGGGAATCTTTTCAAGCAAATTGATTGAAAGTAAGCACTTTATTTGATAATGTATTGTTAAAGGCCTTCTCATATAATAATTGTCGGAATAGGGCAAACTATTAGAGGGAAGAACATAATACATAAAATATTAGGAGGAATTAGACATGGCTTATTCATTACCACAATTACCTTACGCTTATGATGCATTAGAACCACACATTGATAAAGAAACGATGAACATTCACCATACGAAACATCACAATACTTATGTGACAAATTTAAACAATGCATTAGAAGGAAATGATGAATTACTTTCTAAAACAGTGGAAGAGCTTGTATCTAATCTTGATGCAGTTCCAGAATCTGCTCGCACTGCAGTTCGTAACAATGGTGGCGGTCATGCAAACCATTCATTATTCTGGGAAGTAATTTCTCCAAATGGTGGCGGTCAACCAACTGGTGATTTAGCTGCTGCTATTGACAGCAAGTTTGGAAGCTTTGAAAACTTTAAAGAAGAATTTTCAAAAGCTGCTACAACTCGTTTTGGCTCTGGTTGGGCTTGGCTAGTTGTGAACAACGGTGAATTAGAAGTTACTAGCACACCAAATCAAGATAATCCATTAATGGAAGGTAAAACACCTGTTTTAGGATTAGATGTTTGGGAGCATGCATACTACTTAAATTATCAAAACCGTCGTCCTGAATACATTAATGCATTTTTCAATGTTATTAACTGGGATGAAGTAGCTAAACGTTTTGCTGCTGCAAAATAAGAAATAGAAATGTAAAAACCTGTAAGCATAAATTGCTTACAGGTTTTTTTGTCCCATTTTATTTATCATAATTTGGTCTTATTTTCATAATTGTTAGTTTTTATATATAATGCATAACGAAATTTGTTTTGTTAGAAACTACTCTAGAACAAAGGGGAGTTTCTATGATGAAAATAGGAAAATTAATAGGTGATGTAGAGCTAACAAAAGACTTGAAAATTTTGTTGCTTACAGGGGGGCTGTACTCACTTAGTGTAGCACTTTCTAATACTTTCGTTAACGTGTTTTTATGGAAACAATCAGGTGAATTTAGAGATTTAGGCTTGTATAATCTTGCGATAATCTTGTTGCAGCTATTTACCTTTACACTTGCTGGCAGATGGGCGAAGAAAATTGATCGAGTTATTGTATTTCGAATTGGAGTAGCTTTCCTTACCATCTTCTATTTAACAGTATTATTAATAGGAGATAAAGCATCAACGTTTCTGTTAGTACTGGGAGCCATTCTTGGAATTGGCAACGGATTTTATTGGTTAGCTTATAATGTCTTAACTTTTGAAGTGACAGAACCAGATACGAGAGATTTCTTTAATGGTTTTTTAGGATTGTTAAATTCTGTTGCTGGAATGATTGGACCAATGATTGCAGGATATATTATCTCCCAGCTCACGAAGTCAACAGGGTATATGATTGTTTTTGGAATGTCTCTTGGGCTTTTTCTTCTCGCAGTTGTTTCAAGTTTCTTTCTAAAAAGACGGCCAGCAGAAGGTAAATATTTTTTTAAAAGAATTGTCAAAGAGAGAAAACATAATTATAACTGGAAATTGATTACGAATGCCCATTTTTTCCAAGGTTTACGAGAAGGTGTCTTTGCATTTATAATAACTGTCTTTGTTTATATAGCAACAGATAGTGAATTGGCTTTAGGAAAATTTGGGTTGATCAATTCAGGAATTTCCTTTATTGCCTATTATGTTGTTTCAAGGACAGTCAAAAATAAGAATCGTAATAAGTCCATTTTAATTGGCGGAATAATGTTATTCTTATCGATGTTTATTATTGTTTTTGACTTTTCTTATACGAAATTATTGATTTATGCAGGTATAATAGCTATTGCTTACCCACTGATTTTAGTACCTTACACCAGCTTGACTTTTGATGTTATCGGAAAAGGCTGGAAAGCAGGAGAAATGAGAATAGAATATATAGTAGTGAGAGAATTATTTCTCAATTTGGGAAGACTTTTATCGGTTATTCTTTTTATCATTGGCGTCAGTGTATTCAATCCAAATAAAGTAATCCCAATACTGTTATTTATACTTGGGAGCGGACATTCTCTGATCTATTTCTTTGCTCGAAAGATTAGATGGAAAACGGCATAAAGCAAAAAAAGGATTTGTCATATTTACAGATCCTTTTTTTGCTTTATCAATAAGTTGAGAAAAGAGTATTCAGTTAAATATAAAATAATCATATAGTAATCTTTGTAAATTTCCTTTAAAATAGAAAATAGGAAAGTTTTGGAGGAAAAGGTGGGATCGATCGTGGGGGAAAAAAAGAAAAAAAAGAGAAATCCAATACCTTTAAGGGTAAATATTATCTTCTTTGCGGTATTTTTATTGTTTTCAGCACTTATTTTAAGATTAGGATTTGTCCAAATTGTTTATGGAGATGAATATAAAAAGCAAGTCGAGAAAAAAGAGGACATTACTATCAGCACATCTGTTCCAAGAGGAGAAATTTATGATCGAACGGGAAAAAGCATTGTAAGTAATGTCGGAAAAAATGCGATTACCTATACGAATTGGAAAAAATATAAACCGAATGAAATGCGGGATACCGCTGAAGAATTAGCAAAAATTATTAAGATGGACAGTGAAAAAGATCTAAAAAAAATATCAGAAAGAGATAAAAAGGATTACTGGATTCTCATTCATCCGAAAGAAGCAAAGAAGAAAATATCCAAAAAAGAAAATGAGAAACTACAACAACAACATAAGGATGACAATAAAGAATACCAAAAAGCATATGATGAGCTTTTACGTGAGCGAATAACAGAAGCGGATTTAAACACACTTACAGATCTAGATATGGAAACATTAGCTATTTATCGCGAATTTCAAAGCGGATATTACTATACACCACATATTGTTAAAAATGAAGGTGTTACTGATAAGGAAATCGCTATAATCAGTGAAAATTTGGACAAACTGCCAGGTGTCGATACAGTTCGAGACTGGGACAGAAAATATGATTTTGGTTCGACATTAAAAACCGTATTAGGGAATGTCAGTACTTCACAAAGAGGCGTTCCAGCAGAAGAAAAAGACAGCTATATCGCTAAAGGCTATAGCATGAACGATAGAGTCGGACTAAGCTATTTAGAAAAACAATATGAAGATATTTTAAAAGGACAAAAAAAGAAAGTTAAATTTATCAAAGATAAAAAAGATGAAATTGTTAATTCGGAAGTGATTTCCAACGGAGCTGCCGGTAATGACTTAGTTTTAACAATTGATATGAAATTACAGTTAGAAGTGGAGAAAATTATTGAAGAAGAGCTGAAAAAGACGAAATATGGCTATGCTGGCACTCAATATTTAGATAGAGCATTTGTCGTATTGATAGATCCGCATACGGGCGAAATATTAACGATGGCCGGAAAGCAGTTAGATAAAGACGATAAAACAGGAAAGCAAGTTGTGCAGGATTTTGCGTTAGGAAATATTACTACTTCTTATAATGTTGGGTCAGCTGTTAAGGGAGCAATGGTTTTAACTGGCTATAAGGAAGGCGTTATTCGACCCTATTCGGTGTTACGAGATGAGGTAATTAAAATCAAGGGTTCGCCCGATTTTAAGTCGCATTCAAGCTCGCTATGGGGAATATGAATGATTTGACTGCATTAAAAAAGTCCTCTAACGTATATATGGCAAAAGTAGCTTTAGCAATAGGGAAGGAGAGCTATACGAGACCAGGACAAACATTAAACGTGGATCCTGCTGCATGGGATAAAATTAGAAATTCTTTTAGTGAATTTGGCTTAGGGGTAAGAACAGGAATCGATTTACCGAATGAGATGGCTGGCTTTAAAGGACAAGATATAACAGTTCCTGGTAATTTAATGTTCCTCTCCATCGGGCAATATGATACATACACGAATATGCAATTAGCTCAATACGCCTCTACCATTGCTAATGGAGGCTATCGAATTCAACCTAGACTTGTGAAGGAAATAAGAGAATCAGCTCATGGAGATAAGAAGTTAGGTCCAATTGTGCAAGAAATTCAACCCAAAGTTTTAAATAAATTAGATTTAAAACCAGGCTGGATTGAACAAGTTCAAACTGGTTTTCGAATGGTTATGCAACCAGGAGGAACAGGTTCAGCTTTTATAGGAGCACCATATAGACCAGCCGGTAAAACTGGAACTGCACAGGAGTATTATACTGGTCCATTAAGAACTAATCATGATGTCCCACCACCTGAGGTTATGAATTTAAGCTTAATCACCTATGCGCCTTCCGAAAACCCAGAGGTTGCTATGGCTGTAATAGTCCCTTGGGTGTACACAACCAACAATGGACCATCACCAAACTTAACTATCGGAAAGCGTGTTATGGACAAATATTTTGAATTAAAGAAAGAAAAAGAATAGTTTAAGAGATTCATAAATAAAAAACATTATCTATGGGTATAGTCGTTACTGCCTTTTAGATAGTGTTTTTGGTTTTTTTTGGATAAAAGAAACGTGGATATATAGAGGTATTTACTCTCATATTAATGAATAACAGAGTAAGTTATAGCATGGTTTGATACAGTCAATAATCCTAGCATATTATTCCAATTAGTTATTAATAGAATAATCTACGATTTTCTATTACAATAGAAAAAGAATATCGAAGGAAAGTGTGATTAAACGTTGGGAAAAAAGAAAAAGAAAAAAACGATACCTGTACGTCTTAATATTATTTTCTTTTTTGTCTTTTTATTATTCTCCGCATTGATTCTGCGTCTAGGCTTTGTGCAGATTGTTTATGGTGAGGATTATAAAAGAGAATTAGAGAAAACAGAAGATGTTACAGTAAATACCTCTGTGCCACGTGGCAAAATGTATGATGCAACAGGAAAAGTGATAGTAGATAATGTAGCAGAAAAAGCAATTACTTATACGAATTCTGGTGCGAAACAAGAAGATATGCTCAAAACCGCTGAATTACTATCAAAATATATTATGAAAGATACGAAAAAGGTGACGGAGCGCGAGAAAAAAGACTATTGGATTATAAAAAATAAAAAAGAAGCGGAAAAGAAAGTCACTGAAAAGGAAAAAAAAGCTTTAGCTGAGAAGTATCCAGATCAAGAGGAATATAATAAGCAAGTGTATCAATTGCAGCTTGATCGGATTACCGAAGAGGATATAAAAACACTTACTAATCATGATTTAGAAGTGTTAGCTATCTATCGTGAGTTTATCAGCGGATACAAACTAACACCGCAAATGGTCAAAAATAAAGAGGTAAGCGACAAAGAATTTGCTGTAGTTAGTGAAAATTTAGAAGCCTTACCTGGTGTAGGTACCACAACAGACTGGGAGAGATCCTATTCGTTTGGAGATACGCTAAAATCTGTTTTAGGGAATGTAAGCTCCGCCGAAAGAGGACTGCCGGCAGAGAAATTAGATTATTATGTTTCTAGAGGATATAGTAGAAATGATCGGGTCGGTACCAGTTACTTAGAACTTCAATATGAGGATGTTCTAAAAGGGCAAAAAGAGAAAATTCGCAATAAAACAGACAAAAAAGGTAATATAGTCAGTACCGACGTCATTACAGAAGGAAAACGCGGTAATGATCTGGTTCTATCAATCGACATGGAACTTCAATTAAAAATAGAAAAAATCATTGAGGAAGAATTAAAAAAAGCAAAAACATTTGCGGGAACTAAATTACTTGATCGAGCCTATGTTGTGTTAATGAATCCAAATACAGGGGATGTCCTGTCAATGGCAGGGAAACGACTAGTGAGAAATGATAAAACAGGTAAAATGGAAGTTCAAGATGACGCGCTTGGTAATATTACAACCACTTACAACGTAGGTTCTGTTGTCAAAGGTGCAACTGTCTTAACTGGTTATAAAACAGGAGCCATTTCTCCTGGCACCGTATGGAATGATACTCCTGTGAAAATTGGAAATACTACCAAAAAATCGTGGACAACTATGGGGCCAATCAGCGATCTTACCGCTTTACAACGCTCATCCAATGTTTATATGTTTAGAACGGTGATGAAGATGGCTGGTGCTAACTATGTTTACGGTAAACCACTATCTGTTTCATTAGCTGACTTTTCGTTAGTGAGAAATGAATTTGCCCAATATGGACTTGGAATCCGTACTGGTATTGATTTGCCGAATGAGCAAGTTGGCTTTAAAGGACAAGATACATTACCAGGTTTCTTACTGGATTTATCCATTGGACAATATGATACGTATTCGAATATGCAGCTTGCACAATATGTTTCAACCATTGCTAATGGCGGGAACAGAATGGAACCGCATATTGTAAAAGAGATTCGCGAACCAGTGGCAGATGACAGTACACTTGGACCAGTAGTAGAAACAGTTAAACCCAAAGTATTAAATAAGGTTGATGTTAAACCTGAATGGATCAAACGAGTGCAGCAAGGATTTAAAATGGTGGCACAAACTCCAAAAGGTACTGCTTATTCTAATCTAGGTGGGAAGGATTATTCACCTGCGGCAAAAACAGGGACAGCAGAGGCATTTTACGATGGACCTTCTCGCAGTGAGTATGGAAAAGAACCGCCGCAAGTTATGAATCTAAGCTTAATCAGCTACGCACCTTCCGATAACCCAGAAGTAGCAATGGCTGTAATGGTTCCATGGGCATACCAAGGAAGTGTAGATAATGGTTCCAATAAGAAAATCGGGGAACGTGTATTGGATGCGTACTTTGATTTGAAAAAAGAAAGACAAAAAGAAGAGAAAAAAGACAAATAATAGGATCAAAAAGGACAAAACTACCATTTACTAGTTTTGTCCTTTTTTTATAAAAAAAACAAGGAATACCCCAATTAACAAAAATAGGGCGAAAACCCTCTAAATTTACAATGTGTTTACATTGATTTACAAATAGTTAAAACCAAGTTAATACTAAAGTCTTATAGTTATCTTGTAAACAAAACAAGCATCCTTAGGGGGTAAAGAGAAAAATGAAGAGCCTTAAAACAGTAGGATTGACAGCAATGATTGGAACAATGTTAGCATTATCAGCGTGTGGTGGAAATAACGATGCCAGTTCATCTAAGTCATCTGATTCATCAAAAGATAATGGAACTGAACAATTATCTGGCCAAATAAAATTAGACGGTTCATCAACTGTATATCCAATTATGGAAGCAATCGTTGAAGAATACCAAGCAGAGCAGCCAAACGTGAAAGTTTCTGTAGCATCATCTGGTACAGGTGGCGGCTTCAAAGCATTTATTGCAGGGGAAACAGATTTCAGTAATGCATCCCGTCCAATTAAGGATGAAGAAAAATCAGAGTTAGAATCAAAAGGAATTGACTATACAGAATTAAGATTAGCATATGACGGTTTATCTGTTGTAGTGAATAAAGATAACACATGGGTTGACCACTTAACATTAGATGAATTAAAGAAAATCTGGCTTGAAGATGGTACAACAAAAAAATGGTCTGATATCCGTGAAGGATGGCCAGAAGAAGAAATTAAATATTATTCTCCAGGAACTGATTCTGGAACATTCGATTATTTTGACGAAGTGATTTTAGAAGAGCAGCCAATTGCTAAAGCAGCGACATTATCAGAAGACGATAATATTTTAGTACAAGGGGTAACAGGCGATAAAAACGCAATTGGATACTTTGGCTATGCTTATTATGCTGAAAACAAAGATAAGTTGAAAGTAGTACCAATCGACGGAGGGAACGGCCCGGTTGAACCAACAAATGAAACGGTTGAAAGTGGCGAATATTCCCCATTATCAAGACCATTATTCACTTATGTAAAAAATGAATCGGTGAAAAAAGATGAAGTAGCTGATTTTGTAGAATTCATGATTGAAAATGCGGCTGACTTATCAGAAGATGTAGGCTATGTAAAATTGCCAGATGAGGAATACAAAAAAGATTTAGAATTAATCGAAGGACTTAAGTAATAAGTTTTGATGGAAAGCTTTGTACTTAGCTTTCCATCTTGCTGTTGGATTAAGGGGGACTTAAAAGCATGATTAAACAAACGACAAATGTGCATGCAAGATCTGTACAAGAATTAATTGCTGAAAAAAAACAAAAAAATAATTTAAGTAAGCTGTTAGAAAAAATTATGCCTAAAGTATTATTGATTACTGCAATCTTTTCGGTATTAACGACGCTCGGTATTCTATTTACATTAGTAATGGAAACATTTACTTTTTTCGAAAGAGTGAATATAAAAGAGTTCTTAACAAGTAAATCATGGTATCCATTTTCTGATCCAGGTTCTTTTGGAATCATGCCACTTGTGTCTGGAACGTTAAAAGTAACGCTGATTGCTGGGATTGTTGCTGTGCCAATAGGGTTGGCATCTGCCATTTTTTTAAGTGAATACGCGAGTGATAGAACAAGAAGAATAATTAAGCCAATTTTAGAAGTA
This sequence comes from Niallia circulans, assembly GCF_003726095.1. Classification (NCBI taxonomy): domain Bacteria; kingdom Bacillati; phylum Bacillota; class Bacilli; order Caryophanales; family Bacillaceae; genus Niallia; species Niallia circulans. The sequence goes on along the minus strand of NZ_CP026031.1, from coordinate 2,010,147 downwards.
CTTGCTGGTATTCCAACAATTGTCTACGGTTTTTTCGCTTTAACATTTATAACACCATTACTTAGATCCATTATTCCTTCTTTAGAAATGTTTAATGCTTTAAGTCCAGGAATTGTTATTGGGATTATGATTACGCCAATGATTGCTTCTTTATCAGAAGATGCAATGAGTGCTGTTCCCAGAGCAATGCGGGAAGGAGCATTAGCAATGGGTTCTACTAAATTAGAAGTTGCTTTAAAGGTAGTCTTACCTGCTGCAGTTTCTGGAATTGTTTCTTCCATTGTATTAGCTTTATCAAGAGCAATTGGGGAAACAATGATTGTCGCAGTTGCAGGAGGCAGTACACCTAATCTAAGCTTCAATGTAACAGAATCTATACAAACTATGACAGCCTATATTGTTCAAGTAAGTCAAGGAGATGCAGGATATGGAACAACGATTTATTACAGCATTTATGCGGTTGGATTTACATTATTCCTGTTCACTTTCTTGATGAATCTGCTTGCTCAGTACATTTCTCGTCGTTTTAGGGAGGAATATTAAGATGAAGTTAGTAAACCATTCAGAAGTTATTAAGCGAATGAAACCAAGATTAATGAAAAACATCATAATGAAAGGATTATTTTTTAGCGCAACTTTATTTGGTTTAATTGTTCTTGGTGTCCTTTTTTATCGAGTATTGACTCAAGGAATTGGCTATTTAGATTTTCAGTTTTTAACAAGCTTACCTTCCCGTAAACCTGAAAATGCTGGCGTCTATACTGCATTGATAGGAACAGTGTGGCTTATGGCGGTAGTTGCACCTGTATCACTTTTGATTGGAGTGGGCACGGCGATATATTTAGAAGAATACGCAAGTAAAAATAGATTTACGAATTTTATTCAGATTAATATATCGAATCTTGCGGGTGTACCATCCATTGTTTTTGGTCTATTAGGATTGACACTATTTGTTCGTGCTTTGACACTTGGAACAAGTGTCCTTGCAGCAGGCTTAACAATGAGCTTATTAGTATTGCCAATCATTATTGTTGCAGCTCAGGAAGCTATTCGATCCGTTCCTAGTGAATTAAGAGAAGCCTCTCTTGGAATGGGAGCAACGAAATGGCAGACAATTGTCAGAGTAGTCATGCCTGCAGCTATACCAGGTATTTTAACTGGAGGAATATTGGCACTTTCTCGGGCAATTGGCGAAACTGCTCCACTAGTAGTATTAGGTTTACCTTTATTCCTAGCATTCTTGCCGAGAACTGTTTTTGATATGTTTACAGTGCTGCCAATGCAAATCTATAACTGGACAGGAAGACCGCAAGAAGAGTTTCAGAGTCTTGCAGCAGCAGGAATAATTGTTCTTTTAGTTTTATTGATTTTAATGAATTCTATTGCAGTATTAATTCGAAATAAATTTCAAAAACGTTATTAAACGTGTAGGGGGAACTTCAAATGAGTACAGTTTTTGCAGATAAAATTAAAAAAGCAGTAGAAATAAATGCTACAGACAGTAGAGTGAAAAACTCTGTTTATAAAACAAATCAGCTTAATTTGTGGTATGGGGATAACCATGCGCTGAAAAATATAGATTTAGACATTATCGAAAATGAAGTAACTTCTATTATTGGACCATCAGGCTGTGGTAAATCAACATATATCAAAACTTTAAATCGGATGATTGAATTAGTGCCAAGTGTAAAAACTTCAGGGGAAATTAATTATCGTGGCAGAAATATTTTTGATAAAGATTACGGAGTGGAAGAACTAAGAACAAAAGTTGGAATGGTCTTTCAAAAACCAAATCCATTTCCCAAATCTATTTATGAAAATGTTGCATATGGACCAAAAATTCATGGGATACGAGATAAGAAAATTTTAAATGAAATTGTCGAGAAAAGTTTAAGGGGAGCGGCAATTTGGGATGAAGTAAAAGATAGATTAAACCAAAATGCATATGGACTTTCTGGTGGACAACAACAGCGTCTTTGTATTGCAAGATGTCTTGCAATTGAACCAGATGTTATTCTTATGGATGAGCCAACCTCTGCACTTGATCCAATTTCGACATTAAAAGTGGAAGAGTTAGTTCAAGAACTAAAAGAAAACTACAGCATTATTATTGTTACACATAATATGCAGCAAGCAGCCCGTATCTCTGATAAAACAGCATTCTTTTTAAATGGAGAAGTAATAGAGTTTGATGTAACCGATAAAATATTCTCTAATCCAAAGGATAAAAGAACAGAAGATTATATTACAGGTAGATTTGGATAATTATTTAAGCTTAATTCCGAAAAAGGAGATCTTACTATGCCAGTTAGAGAGAAATTTGAAGCAGGGCTTAAGGAACTGCAAGAGAAACTGACAGAGCTTGGTGAATTTTCGATTCAAGCTCTTGAAAGATCATTAGAAGCACTTGAAACACAAAATATAGAAATGGCTTTAGAAATTATTGATGATGATCAAAAGGCTGATCATTTGTATGAAGAAATAAATGACTTTGCGATTCTATTAATTGCGAAGCAGGCACCTGTAGCAATTGATTTAAGAAGGATTATTGTTGGAATTAAGATTGCGACTGATATTGAAAGAATCGCAGATTTTGCTGTTAATATTGCAAAAGCTACTATTCGAATTGGGAATCAAGAATTAGTGAAACCGATGATACATGTTAAAAAAATGTTAGGGATTACTAACGAAATGCTGCGCTTATCCTTAAATGCTTATAATAAAGAAGACACAAAACTAGCTCGAAAAATCGCGGAAATGGATGATGAGGTAGATGCTTTAAATAAACAAGCGTTTGTGGAGCTTTTAGAAATTAGTAAAAATAAACCTGAGTATTTACAGCAAATTTCGCAATTGACATTTGTCTGTCGTTATTTAGAAAGAGCAGCAGATCATACTACTAATATAGCTGAAAATATTTTCTATTTAGTTAAAGGCAGACAATATGATTGGTAAATAAAAAAAGACCGGAACAAAGGATTTCACCCCAAATATTATACGGAGATACTAACAACATCTCTATAATATTTGGGGTTTCATTACTTCATAGCTTTTAACTAATTAGTGTGCTTCATTTATACTTAATAGCTAAATATGGATTGTTCGACCTTTTAGATTACTTATTTAATTATGTTCCAGTTCGTTTATTTTGTAAGAGTTTCGGCAATTTTTTTATGACTCATGTCACTAGTTAAAGGAAAGCTGCCAACTTGAATTTTGGTATGGTAGCCATTATCAATTAAGTATGTTTCAAACTCTTCTTGATCTTTGACGATTTTTTCTTTATATAATAACTCAGCAATTTCAGAAATGCTCATACCGCTTTTAACTTTTAACGTATAGGCAATGTTATCTTGTTGTTCTTCTGTTGGCTCTTCTTGTGTTTTCTCTTTTTCATTTGCTGCTGATTTTGCTTGCTCTTGTTTCTTCTCTGCTATTTGCTTTTGTAAATTATTATATTCGTCCTCTGCTAACACAGTAAACCCCTTTGTTTGAAGATAGGATGTTGCTTCAGATACACTTATCGTTGCTTGTTCTTGACTTTTATTTTCTAAATAGTAATAAAAACTTCCAATAATGCTTGCTGAAAGGAGCATTCCGATGGCAAATGAACGTAAACTATGTTTTTTCATTTAGTTACTTTTCGACCCTTTCCTTTATAATTTGCTGAACTTGAGTGATAGATAAGGAAGATTGACTGGCAATCTGCTCAATTGGTACACCACTTGCTGCAAGGGTCCAGACTTGGTTTTTAATAATAGCGTGAATGGGCTGTGGTTTATCCCTTTCCATTGCGGATGGTTTTTTTAGGGTAGAAGATGGCTTTAAAGAAAAATCTTCCTCACCGATCATTAACTCTTCTTCTAATAGTTTTAATTTCTTTTTTATTTTGTATAGCTCTTGTACTTGTTGAATGGAAAGCTGATCTATTTCCTCTCGTAAATCTTTAATGGGATCACGAAGGAAAAGAGACAGAATAAGAAGGAATAAAGAAATTCCTATAATTACTAACATTACAATTAACATAATTCACCTCAGAATAAAATCTTCATTTCAAATGATATAAATAATAAGAGACCTAAAGAAGAACAATGCAAGCTAAAGATATTTTATCATTAACTATCGGTAATTCCTATTAAATCAAGATCGTGGGTGACAATATTCGAATAGATGTGCGAAACAGTTAAGAATATGTCGTAATTCATCTGGAATTTTTAAAACCATATGTCGAATCGATGTTGTAATAGCTAATGGAAAAAGGCAAAAAAAAATTTTTTGCTCCATTACAATAAACGTATGTATGTTTAAGCATAATCCGACAAAATCTGTTCGTTGTGGCAATACTCATTCAGTGGTAACATAATAGATATAATTAGCGAACTAAAAGGAATCTTGTATGCATATACTAGTAAATTGCGGTACATACACCTATGAAATGAAATGACATTTGATAAATAAAATTTAGAAAGAGGTGCAATTTCTATTGATTGAACAAATTGTAAATTTAAGACGTAAAGGACTGTCTTTCCGGAAAATTGCCATCGAACTAAATTCAACTGTAGGAAAAGTTCAGTACCAATGGAAAAAATATGTGAAGGAACAAGAACAAGATGGGAATGTTGGACAAGCAGAGGAGCAAAAGAAGGCAATCCAAATGCAAAAGCAGGAATCATATATAACGGAAAGCTTTTGGACAAGCGTTGATTTATTAGCAAAGAAAAATGGGATGGAGGCTTGGTTAACGTCAGAAGACACTGCATTAATATTTTGGAGAATTCCCGAAGGAAAATGGCAGTTAATTTCAACTTATTATGATATTGATCCGGAAACTTGTTCGCTTGCAGTAAAGATTAATGATATAACTAGCATTATCTATAATGGAAGAAATGCGCATAATTCTCGTATTCTGCCTGTTGAAAATAGGCAAGAATCAGTTGTGTTACAGGACTTATCACCAAATAGAAGTTTTTGTTTTGAAATAGGGGTTCTTGATGTGTATCAATCCTTTTTACCGATATTACAGTCAAATCCCTTGCATACACCGAGAACTGCCCATAACCAAACAGGCCAACTAGCAAAGGATTTACAGGAGTGGGAGAATGGGGATGTTTCTGTCCCGAATTGGATTGAACATGTAAGCACTTATAGTTATTATGAATTAGAAGAGCAAGAGGATGTGAAAAAGAAATGAATGGTTCTTATTTTCAGCTGATTGTAATTAATAAGATTCCTTTTATGAACTATTTTTCAAAAGATAAACAGAAGAAAAAGGAATTATATACACAAACTATTAACTTTATCAAGTTTCTTTTCGAAACAGAAAAGAATCAACTTCCATATACCATTCAAATTGTTGTGCCGCCAATTTTTCTCGAACTGCTTGATGTGCAGTCATTTCGAGAAGAAATAACAGAATTTTTAGAAAAATACTGTTGCGATGATGAATTGTATTCTTTCTGGATAGAAAAAGAAAAAAATCTATTAAAGGTCCTTAAGTCGCTTCTTCAAGAAAAGCGGATCGAATTGCTGGCAAGTCCCGCTTCCTTTTCGCCTTTATCAAATGTATCGACAAGTACAGGTATTCAATTACAAATAGAGATAGGCTTATCTATTATTGATGATTATTTAGACTACCGACCGACAGGATTCTGGTTTCCAGAAGGAAATTTTTCACCTGGTTTAGATTTATATTTGAATAAAGAGAACTTTTCTTATAGCTATCTTAACAGTAAGACAATCAATCATAGTGATCCCTTACCAAGCGGTACAGGTATTGCAGTTGAATCACCACATAATATTGTGTTTTTTCCTGTTGAAGAAAAGCTGTATCAACTTTTTAAAGGGGAGAATGTAACGAAACAAATATGGGATAAATGGTTATTAGATTTGCTAGAATCCTATCCTCCATACATAAATGAGTCCATTTTATCCTTATCAATTGATTTAGCTGACTATGTGAAGATAACAGACGAGCTGAATAAAAGTATTCGTTATTTAAATGATGAAGGCTATGTGGTTCATATCATGCCTGAAACATATATAAAGCAATTCAGTCAAGGAATGGATCGTGTCCATCTCTGTGCTTCCTTCCTAGAACGTAGAGGGGGAGAGGCGGTTGTTACACATAGTTCTTTCTATGCTGCTTTAGCATTTTTGGAAAGAGAGCTTCATGAATGGAGACAAATTTCTTTACCACCAGCAACTAATAGAGTGCAAAAGCAATTGGAAAAGGAATGGTTGTTATTAAGCGCTCTCCTTTATCAAGATAATTGGACAAGTGAAGAAGTAACAAACCATCTAGAAGCGGCAAAGAAGTTAAGCGGATTTTGGATAGGACCAATCGATAAAGACTGGCTTTCCTTAAGAGAAAGAGAACAACCAATTTTAAATACAACAATCCAGAACCATAAAACGGTTCGGTCTCAAAAGGAACCAACAAACAAGAAGAGCATTTTAATCTTATCTTGGGAGTACCCGCCCAATCTAGTTGGTGGTCTTGGTGCTCATGTAGTTGGGTTAACAAATAGTTTAATAAAAAATGGCTATGAAGTTCATCTTGTTACAGCACAAGCGATGAACAAAAATCCAGAAGATGTAGAAGAAAAGGCTGGCTTATTTGTTTATCGAGTTAAGCCGATTTATAGTAAAGAGCAAAACTTTATTCACTGGATTGGCGGCTTAAATTTAGCAATGTGGGAAAAAGCAATAGAGATAGGAAAGAACACAACATTTGAATTAGTGCAAGCACATGATTGGCTAGTAGGTGCAGCTGCTATTTCTTTAAAGAATCAATTAAATATTCCTTTAATAGCTACCATCCATGCAACTGAGCATGGAAGAAACGGTGGTATCTATACGGAAATGCAGAAATTTATCCATAGGCAAGAAAGGCAGTTAATAGACACAGCTGATTCTTTAATTGTGTGCAGTGAATATATGCAGAATGAGATAATGACTATTTTTGATGTAGAACAAACGAAAATTAATATCATTCCCAATGGAGTCGAAATGCTGAAAAAGGAAGCCGTTTCAGCAGCTCCGGTTGATAATTTCTCAAGAGACAACAAAAAAGTTGTTTTTGCCATGGGGAGAATGGTAAAAGAAAAAGGCTTTGGAACATTATTAGAAGCAGCAAGAAAATTGCATAAAAAGCGAAATGATCTATGTTTTGTTATTGCTGGAATCGGTCCAATGTATGACGAATATCAACAATTTATTGAGAGACATCAATTAGCAGAAAGTGTTCATTTAATAGGCTATTTGCAGGAAGAACAGAAGAATGCACTCTATGCACAAGCAGATATAGTTGTTATACCAAGTTCCTATGAACCATTTGGAATCGTAGCATTAGAATCCCTTGTTTTCGCCATTCCAACGATTGTATCCCAGACAGGCGGCTTAAAAGGAATTATTAAGGATGGAGAAACAGGACTATATATGGAAACAAATAATGCAGAGAACTTAGTAAAGAATATCGAGTATTTGTTAGAAAATCCAGTCGTAGGTAAAGAAATTGGTAAGAAGGGGCAAATATTAGTTAGCCAGCTTTTTAGCTGGAATCGAATTGGCGAAGAGACAAAAAGAGTTTTTGATGAATTGATTGTACAGGCAAAGGTGAAGGAATCCATATCTAATTAAAAATATTAGAGTAGGTGAAGGAAGAATGAAAATTGAGGCCAATTTACAAAAAGACTATCAAAGTGTTCAAAGAAAGTTATTAGTAAAAAAAATAACGACAACTCCTGGAATCTGGGTTGATGGAAAAACGTATTGGATTCAAAATGGTTATGAAAAATTAATACCAGAACATTCTATTTCCGTTCATGTAAAACAAATACACAAGCACTCGAAAATTCAATATAATGAGATTTTCGTCAGAAATCACTCTCAAGAACCCCAAAAAATGAAAATCCTAGTGTTGAATTATTTTTCAAAAGCTTTTCATAATCATCTTTCTTTTGTATCACCTACGGAAAACGTTATCTATCATTCCATTGATGACCAGCTATATTTAGTAAATGGAGAACATAACTCAAACAGCATGGAACAGAGAACCGTACAACCTCTCTGGAATGTGCATACTGATCATATATGGAGCAATAATCAAAATGGAGTCCTAAAATATCAGCCTATGGCAAAAGGCTCCAGTGTAAGTATTTTTTCTTTAAATATGGAGGTAATGCCTCAATCAACTGGTATTAGTCGCGCTTGGTCCATTATGGGGACAGAAAAAAAGGATATTTTAGATATGAATCATATTCTAATGCAAACAAGTACTAGCATTTCCTAACAAAAGATGTTATCATATAAAAGTCGTATGCACGAACTAGCAACCTATAGTTTGGAGGGAAATAAACATGCGTGTAAACATTACGTTAGCTTGCACTGAATGTGGTGATCGTAACTACATTTCTAAAAAAAATAAACGAAATAATCCAGATCGTCTTGAGCTAAAAAAATATTGCTCAAGAGAAAAACGTACTACAGTTCATCGTGAAACAAAATAAGCAGAAGGGGGATATCCCTTCTGTTTTTTTTTCATATTTATAACGAAAATTGTAAAGAAGGTGTACATAAAATGCAGGAAAAAAAACATTTCCGATCAGAAATGATAAAACAACTCCAGTCAATTAATAAACCACTATATGAGCATATGTCCTACCAAATAGCTTCCCGATTATATAATGATGCTGCCTTTATCTCTGCTAGTCATATTGGGATAACCATTTCCAAATTTCCTGAGGTGGATACATACCAAATTATTCGTACAGCTTGGAAATTAGGCAAAAAAGTAAGTGTTCCAAAGTGCATACCTGCAACTAGACAAATGAGTTTTCGCGAATTAGAGCAATTTAATCAACTTGAATCGGTCTATAGTAACCTGTTTGAACCAGTTATAGAAAAAACGAAACAAACGGATTCCAAACAAATTGATTTACTGCTAGTTCCTGGATTAGCCTTTTCGCCTAAAGGATATAGATTAGGATTTGGGGGCGGTTATTATGACCGATTTTTGCAAAATTATGATGGACAAACAATATCACTGGCATTTTCCATGCAAATACAGCAGCAAATTCCCATTGAGAACCATGATTTAGCTGTTCAGAAGATCATTACAAATGAAGGAATTATTTGCGCAAATGAGTAGTATGATGTATGCAGTAGTCATTTTGTTTGTCTCTTATTTGGCATATAAACGCAGGTCATTAACGAAGAGTGGTGCGATCGCGGCTTTTTTTGTTGGGAGCGGAATTGCGCTAGGATTTGGCTCTAAAGGATTAGTAGTTCTAGGAGTATTTTTTGTTTCTTCTAGTATGTTTTCAAAATACAAAAGCAAAACGAAACAGACGATGGAGGACAAAACCAAAAAAGGGTCGAGACGTGATGCATGGCAAGTTATGGCGAATGGAGGCTTTGCAGCAATAGTTGGTATCATCTATTTTTTTACAAAAGAATCAGTCTGGATTATTGTATTCGCCATACTTCTAGCGGCTGCCAACTCGGACACATGGGCATCAGAGATTGGATCGTTAAGCAAGAAAAAGCCAATCTCTGTTCGAACGTTTAAACAAGCGGCCACTGGAACGTCGGGAGCGGTCAGTGTCCTAGGAACAATTGCAGCATTTGCTGGATCACTATTAATAGCTTTAACAGCGAATTTCTTATTTGCTCTGGAGCCTGGTAGTTTTGTGGTCATCCTTGTTTTTGGATTTTTAGGTAATATCGTGGATACACTTTTAGGTGCCTTTGTCCAAGTTGAATATAAATGTCCTGTTTGTGGTCGAATAGTTGAATCAAAAGTAGAATGTCACACTACCTTAGTGAAAACAAAGGGTTTTGCACTTTTTAATAATGATATGGTAAATGTTCTTTCCGGTTTTTTAGCTGCGTTGGTATATGTTTTTTTCTTTTAGTAATATTTTAACCGGGTCCATACAAGAACATTTTCATTCGTTAATATGGATAAAAAATAATATTATTACCAAACTAGTTAATAGGAGGGATTTCAAAAATGTCAAAAGTATTCTCCGTTTTACTAATTGTTTTAGGTGGATATTATTTATTTCAAAAACGATATCGTGTCATTAATACGGTATTAAGAAGTCCATTTATTCGTAAATATGCAGTTAGAATATTAATGAATATTCCAAGTGTAAAAAGAATGACAATGAATTCTGTTTTTGGACGTTCGCAAAATACGATTTATCAATGAATAAAAATGAACTGATGAGACGGAAAATAGCGTTTAAATGAGCTGGGAATAAGTAACCTCACAAAAATAAGAGCAAACAATTACAGAGAAGTAACGTAATTGATTGCTCTTATTGGCTTTTAAAAATTTACGGACAGCCAGTGTATGCCTGAATGCGCAAAGTCTTGTGAATCTAAGCTCTGCTTTTAAACTGTAAAAACTCAGTTGTCCCGCTAATCTAAGCTAAGTGTATTTAGTTTTCCTATTAGTATTACAAACGATATCTTTTTTACTTTTAAAGTGGTGGATTGTCTACCCCTATGCGAATCCAATCTTCTTTTGATGGTCCATAAACTCCAAAAGGCTTGATTCCAGCTTGACGCATCAGAATTGTAACTTGTCCACGGTGATGAACGATATGCTTAATGAGACCCATTAAAATTTGAGCATTTGTTTCTTCTCTGCCAAATGCGGTTTGCACGTCCTTTAAGGATTCGTCTGTCCATTGTTCTTCTATCACTTTGATTGCAGTAGAACTGAGAAGTTTAAATGTTGCGGCTATTTCTTTAGCTGTAGCTGGAATTATTTTTGCGTTATCTAGTTCATTTATTTTTAGCCCGAAATGAGCTAAATATTCAGGGATATTGGTTGTGAAATGCCAAACAATTCTTCCTAATGTTCGACCTTCAGGGTAGACTTTTTGCTGTAAAGATTCATCGGTTAAACCTTCTAAAACCTTTTGAGTCAGCTCTGCCTCCCACTTCCACTCTCTAATAAAGTCTGTAATCGTTACATACATAAAAATACCTCCATAGTCAAATGTCAAAGTTTTTTAATTTCATACAGGAAAAATTTCCGCTTTTTATATACGATAATTGCTTGATATCCTTTGACATAGTGCTAAATACTTGCTATCTTAATATCGAATCGAACAATTGTTCTTATGTGAATAATATCAAGAATATCGACATATATCAAATATCATTTGTTTGAGTGGTGAAAATTTGATAAATAGACATCGAAAAGGAAAGGGGATGCGCAAAGTGTTCATAACATAAGGGCATCAATGGGTTACTTTTGTTCTATCCTTTTTTTCATTTTGCCAATGTGTTTTTAATCTTCTTAAAAAGGTAATAACAAATAATAACCTTTACGTCTTCAAGCGGTATGTTTATCGAATGTCACTCTCATTTATAAAATACATAAAATAAGCTAAAATGAAAGATGGATTTTGTGACATTTAAAAGAAATGAAGGAAAAAAAGAAACATATATAGTATTGTTACATAGAAAGCGTATTTCCTTAAAAAGGAACTATTTAAGAACTTGAAGAATATAGTGTCATTACCTTTCAAGATGTTCGGAGAGTAGGGAGAGAACAGATGGAGCTAGAACATTATAAGTATTGGAGAATCATCCATATACTAGTAAATGAATATCAGTATAAAATTATCTACTTAACAGAAGATCAACAAGAAATATGGCTCGAGGCTCAAGAGAATAAATCAAAATCCCCCGTTATTCGTCTATTTCAATTTGATATTAACTGGAGTAATTGGTTAAGCAGGGACATAGAAAGGACAGCGTTAAATGCTGAAAGGATAAGAAGTTCGCTGCATAGTCGTTCCCTTAAAGTGGTGAGCATTTATATATCCGCTTATCCGCCTGTAGATTCATATGAACATATTATCAATCCAGTATTTTTAAGTCCAAATAAAAAAGTACAAATTGAATCAATACTTCTCGATCGATCCGTTCAAGACTGGAAAATAGGAGAGCATAAAATAGCTGAATTACAACGTATGCCAGAAACGGAAGCAGAGCGAGAAACCCATATACAAGAATATAAAGAAGCAATCTTTACGAGCTTAAGACAAAAAGAAAAAGAAGAAAGACAGTTATTTAATTTTGGAAAACCATTTATCACGTATCTTTTCATTGCTATACAAGTGATTGTATTTTTCTTAATGGAATTAAGCGGCGGAAGTACAAACAGTGAAACGCTAATTAAATGGGGAGCAAAAGTAAATTATTTAATTGCCAATGGGGAATGGTGGCGATTTATAACACCTGTTTTTTTACATATTGGTATATTGCATTTACTTATGAATTCCATTGCCCTATATTATGTTGGGCCACTAATTGAGCGGATTTTTGGATCATGCCGATTTTTGTTTATTTATTTATTTGCTGGGTTTAGTGGGGTATTTGCTAGTTATTTATTAAGTCCATCTTTATCGGCTGGTGCAAGCGGCGCAATTTTTGGTTGTTTTGGAGCTCTTCTTTATTTTGCCTGGCGCTTTCCACAGCTTTTTTTTCGTGTTATGGGTTGGAACGTCATTATTGTCATTATTATCAATCTTATATTTGGTTTTACTATACAAGGAATTGATAATGCAGGACATATTGGTGGCTTGCTAGGCGGCTTCTTAGCCACAGCGATTGTTCATTTTCCAAAGAAGAAAAACTGGAAAATTCAGCTTGGTGCCGCCTTTGTTACTATACTGCTTTTGGGAATTGGTGTTCTTTATACATTCCATCAAGATGTACTGCAAAGACAAGATCAATCAGCCTATAAGCTGGTCCATGAGTATATTCAAGATGAAAAACTTCAACAGGCTGAGTTGGCTTTGGAGAAACTTGAACCAAAGGATAATGAAGTTTACTACTTTTTACTTTCTTATATTCAACTTAAGAAGCGTAATCTACATGATGCAGAGAAGAACCTGCAAAAAACAATCGCGATAAATCCAGAGTTTCATGAAGCATATTATAATTTAGCGGTTGTTAGTCTATATAATAAGAAATTGGAAGAAGCAAGAGAATATATACAAGCAGCTTTAGCTTTGGACAAAAACAATCCTGAATATCTTCTATTATGGGATAAAATTAAAGAGTAGATATTTGCTGTCTTAAAACAATTGCTTCACCATCTGCTGTTGTAAATAAGATAAGAAGATGGTTATCATTAATTAATAATACAGGGATAGAACTACCGATGGGATCAGCAATGGTTCCATCTTCTTTAATAACGCCAAGAAAATAATTTTTATAGAGACCCTCTGTTAATTGGCCGATTATTTTTGCGCTTTGTTCTTTTGAAAAGTTCGGAAGAGGTGCATCGTTATAGTTGATTAAGTCTGTAAGTAATAGTTTGGTCTGATATTGCTCGGGTGAAATATGGAATTTTTTTAATGCTTGAAGATAAGCATACTCTACATAATTTAATGTTTCTTTCTCCAAAGCTTTTGCCCAATCTTTCTCTGTTAAGTTACTGGGAGTATGAAAGTTTAGGGGAGCATTTTCAAATTTGGAGTTAATAATATATAAGCTGTCTGCGGAAGTTTTTTGTGAACTGAAAATTCTTTCACTATTATCATGTATTTCCGCATAATGAAAAGTTATTGTTTGTAAAAAGTTACTTTCTCTTTCCACAATTGTTTTTTTTTCTGAAAGCTCTAATGTGTTTTGTTTCCATTCTCCCATTTTATTTATTAGTTTTCCATTTGCATACAGAAAGCTCATATCCTGTCGTAAATATGCTACTTTATTAATGGATGAATGGCTCTCCCAAAGTATGCTGTATTCATCGAACCTTTTTTTGCTAAAAGTAAGGGTCGTGTTTGCTTTCGGAAAGGTGACTGTAGGATCAATCGGAAAATAGGTGATACTTTCCTTAGCAATCTGCTTTTGCTGAAAAATATAGAAAATAGAAATAAGGATAATAAGAGAAAGACTTAAACGAATAAAATCTTTTTTCATTATTTTCACCGCTCCATGTTAAGTATGCTCAAAATATGAGCCTGTCTCATCTATACTTCTTTCAATATATGTATGGAAAAGAAAATTATGATAAAAAAAGAAAGAGGAGGGAATATCTTTTGTTTTCTAGCTTTAACCATATATTTACTTTCCTAATAAGGGAAAAGAATCTGCTGTTGAGGAAACAGTCCGTATCCTTTATACTTAATTTGAAAACGATTAATTTATCACTTTATGCAAACCTTTGCAGTGGATAGAAAAAGAATGAAATCGAGGGGTACCATGCAAACAATTTATGACGTACAGCAGTTTTTAAAAAAGTACGGGACAATCATTTATGTTGGAGATCGAGTAGGCGATTTACAATTAATGAAATCCGAAATTAAAGAATTATATCAATCTCAATTAATAAAAGAACAAGAATTCGATTCTGCTATGCGACTGCTTAATCAAGAAATACAATACTTAGAGGATAAGAGAAATCGGGGGAATGTGTGATGCAAGAAAAATGGGTAGCTGGAATAGATTTAGGCGGAACAACGGTGAAAATTGCTTTTTTATCTTTAAATGGCGATTTAATTGATCATTGGGAAATCCCAACAGATAATTCTGAGGAAGGGAAAAATATAACATCTGATATTGCAAAATCCATAGATGCTAAATTGAAGGAATTAGGTCATTCGAAAGACGATGTTTTAGGTGCAGGAATGGGTGCGCCAGGTCCTTTTGATTATGAAACAGGAATTATTTTTAATACGGTAAATTTAGGCTGGCCCGATAATTTTCCTTTAAAGGCTCGCCTTGAAGCAGATTTAGGATTGCCAGTAACGATTGATAATGATGCTAACTGTGCTGCTTTAGGTGAAATGTGGAAGGGAGCAGGAGAGGGAGCAAAGGATTTAGTTTGCGTAACACTGGGTACTGGTGTTGGCGGTGGCGTTATTATTAATGGAGATATTGTGCAAGGCGTTAAAGGAGCTGCTGGTGAAATAGGTCATCTAACTGCAATTGTGGAAAATGGAGCTCCTTGTAACTGTGGGAAAACTGGCTGTTTAGAAACGATTGCATCTGCAACGGGAATTGTTCGTTTAACGAAAGAAAGATTAGCGGAAAGACATACATTAAGCGAGCTTCATTCGTTACTAGATCAAGAAGGGGCGATTACAGCAAAAGATGTATTCGATGCAGCGAAGAAAGGGGACGAATTAGCTAATGAAATCGTTCAATTTGTTGCATTTCATTTAGGGCTAGTATTAGCAAATATTGCTAATACGTTAAATCCTGAGAAAATTGTCATAGGTGGAGGAGTATCAAAAGCCGGAGATGTCCTGTTAGATCCTGTAAAAGAGAATTTTATGAAATTTTCCTTTAAAAGTGTAGCAGAGTCAACGGTCATTGATGTTGCGACACTTGGAAATACAGCAGGGGTAATTGGTGCTGCGTGGTTGGCTAAAAATTAATCGAGCTAAGTGTAAATAGATAGGATATTAAGCATGATAATAAATCTTCTTCCGCTGCGAAGGAGATTTTTTTTGCTGCCTTTAAACAAAAAAGAAACTTGTCGTTAAAATTCATGAAACTTTTCGTCAGATTGGACGTTTAAAAAAGAGTAAGCTATTATAATAATACACAAAGATGAAAATTTGATTAAAATTTCATAAAGATTAGCTTTATATAATAAAATTATTGTAAAATGTGTAAAGTAATAATTTTCGAGATTTTGTTTGATCAATAGTTAGGAGGATTCACCATTGTTTAAGAATAAATTGGAGTGGTCAAAGCTATCACTTATAACGATTGCAACAGTTTTACTATGGATTAAAACAAATATTGCCTATATTACTAGCTTTGATATTAAAATTGAAAATTGGATTCAACAATTCATATTAATCATTAATCCTTTAAGTTCGATATTATTTATACTAGGAATATCCATGTTTTTCTCAGAAAAAAATCAAAAGCGATATATATTTATTTCAAGTTTGATTCTTTCTTTTGTTTTGTACGCAAATGTGGTTTTTTATCGAGTATATACAGATTTTTTAACCCTGCCGCTTTTATTTCAAACAAGTAATATGAGTGATTTAGGGAGTAGTATTAGGGAGTTAATACATGTTACGGATATTCTTTTCTTTGTTGATATTATTTTGCTAGTTGTCATTATGAAAAAGAAACCAGCCTTTGTAAAAATTCCGCAATACACAAGGGTTCACAAGAGTATTTTCTATTTACTTACAATAAGTTTAGCTTTTTTTAATTTAAGTTTAGCAGAAACGCAAAGAACGCAATTGCTAACTAGAACATTTGATAGAGAGCTTTTAGTGAAAAATATAGGAACGTATAATTATCAACTTTATGATATTTTCCTGCAAACAAAGACTTCTGCACAAAGAGCTTTTGCAGATGGTAGTGAATTAACAGATATGGTTAATTATAATCAGGCTAATTATATAGAACCAAATAAGGACATGTTTGGTATTGCTAAGGGGAAAAATGTAATTATGATTAGTCTAGAATCTACTCAGTCGTTTACAATCAATCGAGAAGTTAATGGCGAAGAAATTTCACCATTTTTAAATGACTTTATTAAAGAGAGCTTTTATTTTGAAAATTTCTACCACCAAACTGGACAAGGTAAAACTTCAGATTCGGAATTTATTGTAGAAAATTCAATGTATCCATTAAGTAGAGGGGCTGTTTTCTTTACTCATTCTGGGAATGAATATCAAGCGGCTCCTGAGATTTTAAATGAAAATGGTTATTACACAGCTTCCCTTCATGCAAATAATAAGAGTTTCTGGAATCGTGATATTATGTACCAAAGTATAGGATACCAACGATTTTATGAGATAAATGATTATGATGTGAAGGAGGAAAACTCTGTTGGCTGGGGTTTGAAGGATATTGACTTCTTCGAGCAATCAATTGCTCATTTAAAAGAAATGCCGCAGCCTTTTTATAGTAAATTTATTACGCTGACAAATCATTTTCCTTTCGAGTTAGATGAAGAAGACAAATTTATCGAGCCATTAACAACTGGCAGCAGAACACTGAATAATTATATTCCTACTGTCCGTTATCAGGATGAAGCATTGAAAATTTTTATTGAGAAACTAAAAGAAGAAGGTCTCTATGATAATAGCATTATTGTCCTGTATGGAGATCATAATGGCATTTCCGAAAATCATAATAAAGCAATGAGTGAGTTATTAGGAGAAGAAGTGACTCCTTTTGTAAGCACTCAATTACAAAGAGTACCTTTTGTTATCCATATTCCCGGAATGGAAGGGAAAACATTGTCAACAGTGTCCGGTCAAGTGGATATTAAGCCAACTCTTCTTCATTTGCTTGGGATTGAGACAAAAAATGATATTCAATTTGGATCTGATCTTTTCTCTGATAACAATGATCCATTTGTTGTCTTACGAGATGGCAGCTTTATCACAGATGATTATGTGTATACGAAAGAAGTTTGTTATGATCGAGCAACTGGAGAAGCAGTCGATGGAGACAGATGTGAGCCTTATATAGAGCAGGCGAATTTAGAATTGCAGTATTCTGATAGTATTATTTATGGAGACTTATTGCGGTTTTATGATAAAGAAAAAGGGATGCTTGATATAGTAGAAGAAGCGAATAAAAAAGAGTAGAGTAATAGAGCTTTGTGATAAATGTAGAAATATCTACTTTGTCATAAAGCTTTTTTTTATGAATAAGGAAATGTACCATAATGAATGTTTTTTAGGGAGGTTCATATATATATAGGGAGAGGAGTGGGCATATGGAGATCAAATTAAGACCAGGAGATACACTTTGGTACTATAGTCAGCTTTTTATGGTTCCCTTGAATCTTATTTTAGACAGTAATCCACATGTTAACCCGAATAAATTAGCAGCTTCTGAAACCATCCAAATACCTGGATTTGAATTACAGGTTCATCAGATAAAGTCAGGAGAAACTCTGTGGAAATTGGCAGGAGTAAGAAATATTTCGGTGGATAGTATTTTGTTATTAAATCAACATTTAAATCCAAATAATCTTCAAGTAGGCGATGAAATTTATATTCCAAATCGCATTATTGGAAGAATAGTGCAGGGGAAGAAAAAGTATGATTATCAATCCTTGCAAGTCGATTTAACGAGATTAAAGAAGCTTTTTCCATTCATTCAAGTGAAGACAATTGGTAAAAGTGTATTAGGACATAATATTGAGGAAATTAGAATAGGAAAAGGTACAAAAAAGGTTCATATAAATGCATCCTTCCATGCCAATGAATGGATTACTACGCCGATTTTAATGGTATTTTTAAATGACTTTTTACTATCTTTAACGAATGGGACAAATATCCATTGTGTTCATACAATGCCATTATATCAGTCTATTGATCTTTCCATTGTACCGATGGTCAATCCAGATGGAGTTAATTTAGTCTTGAATGGTCCCCCAGAAGAAGAGAAAGAGAAACTTATCTCGATAAATGAAGGAAGCACTGATTTCACTAGCTGGAAGGCGAATATACGAGGAGTCGATTTGAATAATCAATTTCCGGCAAATTGGGAAATTGAAAAGGAACGGAAAGAACCAAAAGCGCCAGCACCAAGAGATTATCCAGGAGACGCTCCTTTGTCTGAACCAGAGGCTCAAGTGATGGCGAAGCTCGCATATAAAGAGAACTTTGACTGCTTATTAGCATTGCATACGCAAGGAAAAGAATTTTATTGGGGCTATGAAGGATTAGAACCAGCAGAATCGCAAACGATAGCGAATGAATTTTTTAGAGTGAGTGGATATAAGGCCATTCAAAATGTAGATAGTCATGCAGGCTATAAAGATTGGTTTATTCAAGAATTTAGAAAGCCTGGATTTACTTTAGAGCTGGGTAAAGGGATAAATCCTCTTCCTTTATCCCAATTTACTGAAATCTATCATGACACATCTACAATCTTCTTAGCGTCTTTATATTTGTAGTTTTACAGTAAATGTAAGCATGGATTGTCAATAAGTGCCTAATATTGAGGGATATTTCTTATTTTATTAAAATATCACAGCATATTTGAAAAAAAGCCGAAAAAATCGGCTTTTTTATGTTACTATTCTATAGAGTAAATAAAACATGAAAAGTAGTATAGGAGTGTGAAAAATGTTTCCATTAGGTAAGAGAAACACACTAGGAATAGTTCTTCTCTTCACTTTTTTCACACTTATTCTGTCTGGTTGTGTCCCAAGACAGAATAATTCAGCCAGTGAAAATGAAGCGAAGAACAAAAATATCCATAACAACACGATGCTTCCTCCTATTAGTCCAATTGAAGGAGATTTTGAGCAAGTATATGGCTGGATAAAAAATGATACAATTTGTTATTCGGCGAAAGTAGAGGGTGTTAATAAAATTTATACATATAACATCTATACTGGAAAGCATAGCCCTTTATATAAATCGGTAACAGAATTGTCAAATGTGATAATAAATAAAAATCAACTTTTAATATACAATGCTCTTTCTGATGAAGAAGGGGAAATTCATATAATTGATATGAAAGGAAATGAAGTGCTTACTAGAAAACTGCAGAGCTATGAAACAGATTTTGTGTGGAATCCTTATAATGAAAATGAACTGTTAATTACGACCTTCACCAAGGATTGGGAAAGTAAAGTATCTGTATTGGATATTCAAGAAAATGAATTAAGTGATTTTCCTGTGTCTACGCCCTTTCCTCAATGGCAATCAAAGGAAAAAGTAATGTATTTAGATTGGGACCAAAGCTCCCCTTCCTTTTACGCTCCTCTTAAACTATTCAATATGGAAACAAAAGAAGAAAAAGAATGGGACGTACCTGATATTTATTTTATAGAAGAGAAAAATGGTTATCTCCTTACTCTGTCCGGTTCATCTAAAGAAGAGGAAGCCATTTATACTTTTTATGATTCTGAATTAAAGGAGCAAGGAAGTGTTCGCCTACCAAGATTATCTAAATTTTCCAATTGGTTGATACCAAACTATACTTTTTATGAGAATAAATTTCTTACTTTTGTTCCCAAAAATAGTGGTAATGCGGAAACTTATCAAGATGGCTTTGATCTTGTTGAAATAAATATGGAAACAGGTGAAAGCCAAAAGGTAGATACGGAAATGGAATTAGAAGATCAGCCCATCCAAATTTCTAGTGATGGAAAGTATATTCTATTTGGTTATTACTATGAAAATATGCTGGATATGAAAACGGGTGAAATTAGCTCCTTATTTTCTACCACTATTCACAATAGTTGATGATGGCATAAAAATATGCCATCATAATCATGGAACTTAAATCAAGTATCTTTGTCTTAAATAAGATTAAATAGCCGGTTGAAAGGAGAACATAGTTAATGGCAATTGTAGATGTAACAGTTATACCAGTAGGAACACAAACACCAAGTGTAAGTGCATATGTAGCAGATATACAAAAAGTGCTTATGCATTATGAAGAAAAAGGGCAAATTCGGTTCCAATTAACACCGATGAATACAATTATTGAGGGAGAGCTTCCTGTTTTATTTGAAGTAATCCAAGCTATGCATGAAGTTCCTTTTGAAAAAGGTCTTGTTCGTGTTTGTACGAATATCCGAATTGATGATAGACGGGATATAAGTAGAAAAATGGAAGATAAAGTAGAACGTGTTGTAAGTCAATTAGAGAGTAAATAGGAGGGGGTATGGGATGGAGTATAAACAAATTCCTTTAGGGCCAATCCAGACCAATTGTTACTTAATATGGAATGAAAATAAGGATTGTTTGGTGATAGATCCTGGGGCAAATGGAGAAAAGTTAATCAAGATAATTCAGGAGTTAGGATTATCTCCGATAGCTATTCTGTTAACACATGCTCACTTTGACCATATTGGTGCTGTGGAAGATGTTCGAACAGAGTATAGTGTTCCCGTTTATGTACATATCAAAGAGGAAGAATGGCTAATTAATCCGAAATTAAACGGTAGCGAAGCATTTAGACTGCCAAATCCGATTGTAACAAGACCTGCCGAGCATTTCTTAGATGAAAATCCAAGCATGACAATCGGTGATTTTACTTTTCAAGTGATGGAGACACCAGGGCATTCTCCAGGCAGTGTTACGTTCTATTTTAAAAAAGAGAATTGGGCATTTGTAGGCGATGCGCTTTTCTATGAAAGTATTGGCAGAACAGATTTAGTTGGCGGTAATCAAAGAACATTACTAACAAGTATCCATGAAAAGTTATTGAATTTGCCTGAAGACACATTAGTGCTTTCCGGTCACGGTAGAAAAACGACGATTGAGCATGAAATGGATCATAATCCATATATTAATGGCTTTTAAATAAAGAAAAAGGGGCTGAGACAAAACTAAAAAGGATATGCTTAAAGCTGAATAATCATTTGTTGAATTAGACGAATGATAAATAATATCTATTTTTGTTTCTCGCCCCATTTTATAAGGTTAGTGAAATGGAGTGGAAGACACTCGACTCCTGCGGGAAATAGAGGAAAGGCAGAGACCCCGCAGCGCAGTGAGGAGGCTCAGCTTCCTCCCCGCGGAAAGCGAGTGTCTGAAGCGCAATGGAACGAACTTGTTTTTTAGCTATAAAAAAGATAAATCAGCGAAAAGAAAAAACCGAACTATTACGATGTTTTATTGTATTATAGTTTGGCTTTTTCTTTATGTAAAATTCTTTTGTCCCACCCTCTTTCTTATTGCACCATTGTTTTATATGCGCATTGATCACAACCAGAAATAATATTTTGTTTCTCAATTAACTGGACATCTTTAAACAAAGCTTCAAACATGCCCGTAAAGAAGGATTGGTGCATAGTACACACTTTATTTTTATGTTCTATAGCAACTTCTTTAAATGGACAGTTATAAATTTCAAAATATAAAGATGTTTGATCGTCATTCCATTCCAATGCAGGTAACTGTCCAGTCATTAAACTAGCATTTTGTAATAAACGTAGCTTATCCTCATTCGATAATAGAGCTGTGTTGTTTGTAATACGAGCAATTTCCTGCTCCATCATCTCTTTACCAAATGTTTTTCCTGTTTCATAAAGTGCCTTGCTGCCATCTGCTCCAAGACTTTCAAACGTTTTCAATAAAATGCTGCTTAATAATTGATAATCTCGAAAAGGAAAGCTAAATTGAATAACTTCATCTGATAAACGATATAGTCTGCTGGGGCGACCACCTTTGCCTGTCTTTTTTGTTTCTGAGCGTAGCATTCTTACATCTTCTAACTTAGATAAATGCAAGCGAGCTACGTTTGGATGGATGGAAAATTCATCCGCTATTTCTTGAACCGTGACATCTTGATGACGTTTCGTAATGTACTGATAAATATAGAAACGAGTTGGATCAGATAATACATTTGTAACTTTTAGTGTATTTTCCATATTAAATGTTCCTCCTAAGGACTAATTTTCTTTATTATAATATAGCAATCTACCATAAACATGGTTAAAACGATAAGTTTATAAAATGTTCACAACTTCACAAATATTTTGTTCATAAATTGTACATATTCACTATTTGAAGCATGAGCAACGTTTTAAATGGATTATTAAAAGAGAAGTGGAACTTATTGTTAATTTTTATTGACAGATTTATTATTTAAATTTTATAATGTATATATGAACATATATTCATATAATATAGGGGCGATTGTGATGGATTACGATGTAATAATAATTGGCGGCGGGCAAGCTGGACTTGCGATGGGCTACTTTTTAAAGAAAAGCGGCTTATCTTTTCTCATAGTAGAAAAAGAAACTTCCATAGGTGAAAGCTGGAGAAAAAGGTATGATACATTAACTTTATTTACTCCACGTTTTTACAGTTCTCTACCTGGGTTGCCGCTGAATGGGGATTTAGATGGCTATCCCACAAAAGAAGAAATAGCAGACTATTTATTTGATTATGCAACAACGTTTTCGTTGCCAGTTCAATTAAATACAGAGGTAAAAGAACTATCAAAGACCAAGGAAGGTTTTAAGGTAGTCACGAATGCCAGTTTATTAGCAGCTAAAAAAGTGATTATTGCTACTGGATCCTTTCAAAAACCATTGATACCTTCATTCGCTTCTACCATATCTAAAAATGTGGTCCAGCTTCATACATCGCAATATCATAATCCGAAACAAATTAAAGAAGGACCGGTTTTAATTGTAGGAGCTGGGAATTCAGGGGCGCAAGTTGCAGCGGAGCTTTCAGACAAATATTTGGTATACCTATCAGTAGGTCATAAAATTCGTTTTTTACCACAAAATATAGGGAATAAGAGTATTTTCTGGTGGTTTGAGAAAATGAGAATATATAAAGCAAGTACCAATTCTAAAATAGGTCAATGGCTAAGGAAGAAACCAGACCCACTTTTTGGATTTGACTTAAGAGCAAAAATAAAAAGTGGAGCAATAACAGTATTTCCGCGTACAGAAAGAATTGTTGATGATACTTTTGAGTTTCTAGATAAACGGACACTAAAAGTTAACACTGTTATCTGGGCAACCGGTTTTTATCATGATTATAGTTGGAGTACCATTCCACAAGTAGTGAATGTAAAAGGCGATCCTATTCATAAAAAGGGAATAACGAATATTGCTGGATTGTATTTTTTAGGATTACCATGGCAAAGAAATAGAGCTTCCAGTCTGCTTCAAGGAGTTGGGGATGATGCAGCATATATTTATCAACATGTACGGAGAAACATGGAATAAAGAAGTAAATATCATATTATTAGAAACAGGAGGAAGATAAGATGGGACATTCTCATGGGCACGACCATAGTCATCATGGACATCATCATGGATTCTCAGAAATAAGAGAAGGAAATAAAAAGGGCTTACTTATAGCGTTAATCATAACAGCAGGTATTATGATGTTAGAGTTTTTTGGCGGCTTACTTACAAATAGTCTTGCTTTATTGTCAGATTCTGGACATATGCTAAGTGATGCAAGTTCTCTTTTTTTAAGCTTTCTAGCAATCTGGTTCGCCACACGGCCTGCCTCTTCGAATAAAACCTACGGCTATTATCGTTTTGAAATTTTAGCGGCTTTATTTAATGGTGTTACTTTATTTGTTATTGCCTTTTTTATCATATTGGAAGCAATCGAACGTTTTTCCCAACCACCGACTGTCTCAAGTGGAACGATGATGATAATAGCTGTAATTGGACTATTAGCGAATATGATTAGTGCTTTAGCTTTAATGAGAAAAGGCGATGTAGAGGGCAATGTTAATTTACGAAGTGCTTATTTACATATCTTAGGGGATGCGTTAGGTTCTGTTGGCGCAATTATTGCAGGCTGCCTCATGCTCTTCTTTAAGTGGTATATTGCTGATCCAATCATATCTGTTGTAGTGGCGCTATTAATTTTGAAAAGCGGCTGGGGAGTAATTAAAACGTCGATCCATATTTTAATGGAAGGAACACCAACCACTATTAATCAAGAAGAGGTAAAAAAGGAGTTGGAAGGAATCGCTGGAGTAATCGATGTACATGACTTGCATATATGGACAATCACCTCAGGATTAGATTCACTAAGCTGCCATCTATTAATTGATGATAAGAGTGATAGTCAAGTGATTCTACAGAATGCGATTGATCGTCTGAAGACTAAATTTAAAATGGAACATACAACAATCCAAATCGAAAAGTCACAGATTCAGCATGAGGATATGAATGTATAATAAAAAATAAGGGACTGGAACAAAACTAAAAAGGCTATGCTTAAAGCTGAATAATAAATTTGTTGAATTAAACAAATGATAAATAGAATCTATTTTTGTTTTCACCCCATTTTATAAGATTAGTGAAATGGAGAGGAAGACACTCGACTCCTGCGGGAAATAGAGGAAAGGCTGAGACCCCGCAGTGTGGAGGCTCAGCTTCCTCCCGCGGAAAGCGAGTGACTGGAGCGTAATGGAACAAATTGGTTTCACCACTAAATTAGAGATTGTTCGTCTTTATCCAATATATATTTTGTTTTGTCCGCCCTTCTTTTTTGACAAAAAAAAGACCCGAAACACGGGTCGCTACTGGGCTAGCTGGATTCGAACCAACGAATGACGGAGTCAAAGTCCGTTGCCTTACCACTTGGCTATAGCCCAAAATAGTTGATATATATAGTATGGATAGGAGCTGTTTTTTTATACAGACTATTGGAACTTTCTTGGAAAGATTGTTAATCAATGTATCAATGGAAAAATACAATCCAATTGTATAAGTAGCTCTAATATTAAATTCGTAAAAAAATTAAAAAGAAAGAAGGAATTTACCCTTTTTTTGTCGAAAGATATATTTGAATAAATATAAAGGTGGTGTTAAATATAAGTGTTATCAATTGAAGCTCTAGCAAATCGTATTATTTGTGAGGCAGTAGAACAGAATGCTACTGATATTCACATAACCCCAAAACAAAAGGAATCTGTCCTCCAATTCCGAATTGCCAATCATTTAATTAATCACTTAGTAATTTCAGCAAATGAATGCGACAAGTTGATCTCTCATTTCAAATTTACAGCATCTATGGATATTGGCGAAAGAAGAAAACCGCAAAATGGATCTATTTCCACAACAGTCAAAGGTCAGTATATTGGCTTACGACTTTCAACCTTACCATCTCACCCTCATGAGAGTTTAGTAATTCGTATACTTTCCGACCAAAATATGCTTCCAATCTATCACATCTCTTTATTTCCGAATATTTCTCGTAAATTAATCTCCTTGTTAAAGCATGCACACGGATTAATAATTCTGACCGGTCCAACTGATAACGTTACGTAAATATTAATAAAACAAGACATCAGTAATCGTAACTAAATCTTTTCCGTACTTACATCTGTCTGGTCTTTGTGGAGGTTGGGGGATTAGTTCATAATCAATTTTCTTTATAAATCTGGAGATAAACATTCTTTTTTCTTCTTGAGTGAGAAAATGGAAAGTTTGATTAAAAGTGAATACCACATTTTTTATTTCTTCAATATCAACTTGTATAGGTTTCTTCTTTTCAGATAACTTTCGTTTTAATTCTTCGAACAGTTCTCTGGTTTCTAACATTCTATGTTCAAATTCGCTATCACTAATTAAATCTGATGCCCATGCACGTTGATATTTCTCTCTTTTTTTCTCTAATGATTTTAATTGGTCTGTCAAATGTTTGGTCTCATCTGGTTCTTCCGTAATTTCTATTCCTTTTAAATCAATATTTTTCATATAAATATAAAGTGCGTCCAAAAAACGTTTTTCTCCAATTTGTTTAATTTTTTTACCTTTCAAATAACAAGAACTACACTTATAAATTGTACTTTGATATTCAGTACCATCTTTCCGCTTACGTAAATATCTGTTAACTGCTAGCGGTTTTTTACATGTAGGACATGAAAGTTTACCTTGAAATAAATAGTTACCAGTCACTTCTCTCCTATGATGTTTAGAACGATCATTTAAAATTTCCTGTAATTTTTTATATTGAGATTTAGAAATTATTCCTTCGTGTGTATTTTCATATACCTTATCATTCCATCTTGTAGCACCATATATAGCTGGGTTTTTAAGAATTCTTAAAACACCCTTAACATGCCAAGTTCTATCGTCATTAGTTTTATTAAGATAATTCGCCAACTGTGTTGCTGACATACCGTTAAATGTTTTCTCGATCATATCATATACAACTTTTGATTTCTCATTTTTGATTAACTTTTCATCTTCCGTTAAATCAAAACCATATGGGATTGCTCCAACTCGCTCACCGTCAGAAACTTTTTGTTCTAAAGCTACTTTTATTCTTTCTGATAAATTTTCGGTTTCCCATTGTGCAAGTAATGCGACTAGGCCGATGAACATTCTCCCCATTGCGTTGGATGTATCATAAAGTTCTGTCGCTGATTTAAATGAGCAATTATGCTTATCTAACATTTCTAACATTTCATAAAGATCCTTAACTCTTCTTGTAAAACGATCAAGTCGATAAACTAAGATCATAGATATTCTTCTGTTTTTGACATCATCTAACAGTCTTTGCAATTCTGGTCTATTCATATCTTTAGCAGATATTCCTTCATCGATATAAAATTTAAAATCATTCCATCCTTGTGCTGCACAATAGGCGATCAATCTTTCTTTTTGAGCACCTATAGAATATCCTTCATTTGCTTGTTCTTGAGTAGAAACACGAATGTAAATTCCAACTGTCATTAATATTGTCTCCCTTCAAAAAAGGAGAGCCGTCGCTCCCCCAATTTAAATTCCTAGCTAGTAATTTAAAGATCGACTGTAAATCTAATTGCTTTTCCTATGATTCTTGCTGGATTTTCTTTGTTAACAATAATAGGTTCATAAGCAGGGTTTTCAGGCATTAACATAACAAGACCACCAAGTTTTTTTACTCTTTTTAAAGTTGCCTCAGTATCTCCGTTTACTAACACTGCAGCTATTTCTCCGTTTTCTACATCGCTTTGTTGTCTAATCATTACTGAAGAACCATCTGGAATAGTAGGCTCCATTGAATCACCTTTTGCATCGAGGTAATAAATTTCTCCATATGGTAAATTTTCAGGTGATTCATATCTATATCCAGCAAAATTTTCTTCTACATATATTGGATCTCCACAAGCAATTGTCCCTAAAATAGGAACTTTAACTAATTCTGTAGTAGTAGAGTATAGGTTATTAGGCTTGTCTTCCGTAAGATCAGAACGATAAATACCAAAATAATCAGCCATTAATTGTATCTTATCTATTCTTGGATATGTATTACCTTTCATCCAATTAGAAACGGTTGTTTCTGGAATGTTTAAATCTCTAGCCAAATCAGTTTGATTTTTCCCCATTCGATCTAAATATTTTTTAATATTCTTAGCCATAATTTGTTTTAAATTTTCTTTCTTGTCCATTTTTGCACCTCCTTTCTTCATTAATATTACCGTTTTTCGGTAGTATTGTAAAGAGGTAAAATACTTTTTTTCGGTACTTTTTTTAGTTTTAATGATTGACAATACCGTTTAAAGGTAGTATATTAAAAACATAGAAATAAGGAAAGGAGTTGAGAGCATGAATAGAGTATTTCAAATATCATTAGCAGCAGCTAGAGTGAATGCAGGTTTAAAGCAGATGGAAGCAGCAAAAGAACTTGGTATTACTGAAAAAACTCTAGGTGGATACGAACGAGGTCAAACCGCTATTCCTGGTCATGTTTTACAAAAAGCAGCAAAACTTTATGATATACCTTCTGATTTGATTAGACTTCCTAATGTTAATGATGGAAAACATGATGATGAATTTTTTTTAAATAGTAGTACCGTTTAAAGGTAGTCAGGAGTGGTGAAGATGAAAGGAATAAAAATCAATCCACCAAACATAAGCGATGAAACTATGAAAGAAATGGTGAAATTCTTTATGGAAACTTCAATACCAAGAATCATTGCATATGAAAAAGAACAAAAACAGAAACAAAAACAATAAACCCAATACAATCCAAAGCGCTGTGAACCGAGCCAATGACGGTTAATGATGAGATTAATAGCTTATGTGACGGTAGCAACGTTAGAAAAGAATAAGGAGGGTTACATATGAAAATCAAACCAGCTGAATGGTTAAAGTTAGCACCAGCTGATCGTTATATCAAAATCGTTAAATCATCCAAATATGTGAAGGGATGTAAATAATATTTCACCGACAAAAGTCGGTACTCTTTTTAGCCAATGTGCGAAAAAAGATGAACGAATCAATGAATATTTTAAGGAGGTGAGCATAGTGAGCGAAGAAGTTATCAACGCAATATTTGACGGTGATCTACATACAAGGATTCAAAATGTAGAGTTCTCCACAAGTCCAAGAGCAATTATCACAGTAGGTGAAATGATGGAAGGGGTTGAATGAAATGAATGCAGCAGAAATGAGAAAGAAATCTACAGCTAATCGACATAAAGTAGCTGTGGCAAACTTAGAACAATTTATCAATAGAACAAATGAAATTATCAAAAGCAAAGCTAATGATGGTCATTTCAGTTACATCACTCCAGTTCCTAGTGATCCTTTATGGAATGAGTATCAATGTACAGAATCTATAGCTAATTATTATCGGAGTAATGGTTTTAAAGTCACGGTTCATAATTATCTGTTGAATGTAACAATGACTATCTCATGGTTGGAGGAAGGTTAAGAATGCTTGAACATCCTATGATAACTCGAATAAATGCCACTGGCTATCCATCAAAAGATATCGAGCCGCAGGAAGAAAAACCAAAGAAAGTTGCTTGTAAGGATGTTTATGGAAATGTGGTTTTTGTTGGAGAAGATGTTTGGATCCATAACGGACAAGTTATTCCAGATGATAGGTTAGAAGAATACTTGATGGATGTTTTAGATTTTGAAAATAAGAAAGCAGAAGTGGAGAGATAAATATGGCGACTGTAAAAATTGAGTTAGATGTTAATTGGTTAGATGAAGGAGAAAACCTTGATGATCTTATTAAAGGTGAAGTAATTGCTGGTTTACAGGATCGATTGATTAAAAAAGCAGAGCAAAAGGTATTGGCGAAAATTGAGCTCCAAGCTGAGGAAAAAGCCAATGAAGTTGTTGATAGTTTTATTCACGGCTCTTTGGAAAAGAAAATCGAAGAATTAAAAATACCATTCAAGAAAAATAGTTGGGGATCAGAAGTGGAGTTAATTCCAATCAGTGAGTTTATTGGTATGAGATATGAACGATATTTAACAGAAAAAATACTAGATGAAAATGGACGTGAAGCAAAGTACTCCAGTGATAGAAAGTTATCAATTAGTGAATATTTCATCAAGAACTATCTAGCTAAAGAGTTAACTGGGAAAGTTAGTGCGATGATTCAAACAGCACGTAAAGATGCAGAAGAAACAATTGTAAAAGCTTTAGAAAACAACCTAAAAGAGCAACTTTCAGTAGATATTATTAACAGATTAAACATTCCTAAGATGTTGGAGAGTTTACAAAGTAAAGCTTTAGAACTAGAGAAGGAAGAATAGGAGGACAAGCTATGAAGCAAGGTAAGAATCCAACTAAAAAGCAGAAGATACACATTAAAAGCTATGGGTTAAATCCTGATAACTGGCTGATTTATAAGAATGCTGGTGACCAAGTTTCATTGGTTCATAGATTTACAGGGACGACAAGAAAAATCCCAAAATAAAAGACCCGGGTTGGCGCACGAGTCAAGCGACTTTCAAACAAATAGTTAAGTACATGATAGGACATATCGTTTTAAAAATCAAGGGGAGGTTTGGAAATGTCCATAAATTCTAACGCTGTATCCACAAAGAACATGAATAGGAATGAGTGGCTTTTAGAGCGTACGAAGGGCATTGGTGGTAGTGATGCCGGAATCATTCTTGGTTTAAATAAATACCGCACTAAATTTGAATTGTGGTTAGAAAAAACAGGGCAAGTTGATCCTGAAGAAGTTGATAATGAAGCTGTTTATTGGGGCAATCAAATGGAGGATGTTGTAGCAAAAGAATTTGAACGGAGAACAGAAAAGAAAGTTCGTCGTGCAAATTATATGTTTAGTCACCCTGATTACCCTTATATGAAAGCCAACCTGGACAGAATGGTTGTTGGAGAATCGGCGCTCTTAGAGTGTAAAACTGCTTCCGCCTATCTAATGAAAGAATGGAAAGGCGATGAAATTCCAGAATCATACTTAGTCCAAGTTCAACATTATCTAGGTGTTACTGGAAAAGAAAAAGGATATATAGCTGTCTTGATTGGTGGCAATAAGTTTATTTGGAAAGAAATTGAGCGAGACGAAGAACTAATAAACATTATTTTCGAAGCTGAAAAACATTTTTGGGAGTATCACGTTTTAGGAGGGATCGCTCCTGAGTTGGATGGTTCAAGTGCAGCTGAGAAATATATTAAAGAACGATATGAGAAGGCAGAAAAAGAAAAGGAAACCATTCTCTCAGCAAATTCTATTGAACTATTAAATAACTACGCCTTGATTAAGGATAACGAAAAGTTAGTGCTTGCTGCTAAGAGAGAAATTGAAAATAAGTTAAAGGCTGAGTTAAAAGATGCTGAGATAGCAGTCATGGATAATCATTTAATTACTTGGAAATATGAAGTTCAAAACAGAGTAGATACAGCTAAACTACAGGAACAATTTCCAGATGTATATAAGCAAGTTTTAAAAGAAATTTCTCTAAGAAAATTTAAGGTGAAGGAGCTAGATAATTAATGGCAACTAATCAAGGTTTAAAAAATCAATTATCCAATCAAGGGAATGCTACTACTCAGGTTTCAGCACAAAATTTAGGACTTAAATCTTTACTAAATACACCAACTATGCAAAAGAAGTTTGAACAAATATTGGA
The DNA here is from genome assembly GCF_003726095.1 of Niallia circulans. Lineage (NCBI taxonomy): Bacteria > Bacillati > Bacillota > Bacilli > Caryophanales > Bacillaceae > Niallia > Niallia circulans. Next base: position 1,978,839 of record NZ_CP026031.1, on the reverse strand, counting down.
TAAAAAAGCACCACAGTTTATGTCTTCACTGCTGAATCTTTATAACGGTGATACTTATTTGCAAAAGGCTACTCCAATGTCTGTTGTAACATCTGCACTAGTTGCAGCCACTTTAGACTTACCAGTTGATAAAAACTTAGGGTATGCGTGGATTGTTCCTTACAACGGTACAGCGCAATTCCAGCTAGGTTACAAAGGATATATTCAATTGGCACTAAGAACAGGACAGTATAAATCAATCAATGTCATTGAGGTTCACGAAGGCGAATTAATCAGCTGGAACCGTCTTACTGAAGAGTTGGAACTAAATCTTGATGGGGCAACTTCTGACAAGGTAATTGGGTATTGTGGATTCTTCCGTTTAACGAATGGTTTTGAAAAGACAGTGTACTGGTCCAAAAAACAAATTGAGGATCATAAGAAGAAATTCAGTAAATCTGATTTTGGCTGGAAAAAGGATTTTGATGCAATGGCCAAAAAAACTGTGCTTAGAAATATGCTGAGCAAGTGGGGAATCCTGTCTATTGAAATGCAAAGTGCGGTTGATAAAGATGAAAAAGAATTTCGGGACATCAAAGATATAACAGACGATCAAGAAAGCATGCCAGAAATTATTGATTATCATGAAGAAATTCAAAGTGATAAACCGCCATTTGACCCTAACCAAGAAGTGAATTTTGACTAATGAACATTATCCCGGACAAAGTACCAACAAACGTGGTTTTGCCGGAATGGATTTGGGAGCAAGCGGACGATAAGCAGGGGTTGCAGCGGTTGGTTTTACAATACATCAATCGTTGCTATCCAGGATATCGAGTTAAGCAAATATCAAATGGAATGGCGATCTGCTACAGAAATTAGGGGGTGAGGGCTTGGCAGATGTGCAATTGGAGCACGGCTTTACGAAAATAGCCAATGAATTATTAGAACACATGGCTACCATCAAGCTGAGCCCCATTCAATATAGATTAATATTTGTAATTTGGAGATACACATATGGTTTTAATCGAAAAGAACATACTTTATCTCAAAGTTTCTTAAGCACTGCAACTGGATATGACGACAGACAAATACGAAGAGAGTTGCAAAAACTGGAACAAAGGAAAATTATCTATCAAAAAATATCCAATGGTCGTTCAAGGGTAATCGGTTTTAACAAAAATTATGATAAATGGACGGATGAAGAAAGGGAGGGTAAAACTCCCCCGGGTAGAATTACCCCGGGTAAAACTACCCTCCCTACCCCGGGTAAAGTTACCCCAGGTACCCCGGGTAAAACTACCCCCCAAGAAATAAATAACTTAAATAAAAATCTAAATAAAAATAAAGAGGATGAGGAGAATACTTTGAATCGAATTTTAGAGCTTTTAGAAAAAAGTAAAATCATCAATCCAGAAGACATTACAGAATTTCTTCGAGATGACATTGACGATGTAATAAATAACTTTGGTTTCGAACAACCTGAACAACTTATTGAAGAAGCGATAAAAGATGCAGCACGAGGTAACGGAAAGACATGGAAGTTTGTTTACAAAAAACTGTGTAGTTGGAGGAAGAAAGGTATTACAACTTTAGCTGACCTAGAAAGTGAGGATGATACAAGTGGGGGAAGCAAGAAGTATCGCTCAGGTAATGGAAGAACTCCAAAAAAGAGTAGCGAATCGATCACAGGGAACAAAGTCGGATGGATCGGGAAACGAGATTAAATACAACTGTTCGAAATGCGAAGATAAAGGATTTTACCTAGAGGACATTCCGGATTTAGATGATGAAGGGATCCAAAGGAAATGGCCAAATGGGGAACTTAAATTCTATCTAACTATGAAAGATTGTACTTGTGCCAAAAAGAAACGTTCTAACCATCTTCTTAAATTTAGTGAGATAACAGAAGAGTTTCGGAAAATCAATTTCTCTAACTTCATTCTGGATGGTAAAGACCAGGTAATTAGAGATGCTTACAGATGTGCTGTTGCTTACTTTAAAAACTATGAAGGCATTAAGACTAATCGTGTAAATAGCATATCCCTTCTTGGACAACCAGGTTCAGGGAAAACACATCTTCTTATCGCACTAGCTAACAACCTAATCATGAAGAAACAAGTGAGTGTATTGTACTTCCCATTCGTGGAAGGATTCAATGATCTAAAAGATAACTTTGACCGACTAGAAGAAAAACTAACAAAAATGAAACGTGTTGATGTGTTGTTTATAGATGATTTGTTCAAAGGTCGTGACTTTCCTACAAACTTTCAGATTGAACAGATGTTTGCAGTTATTAACTACAGATACATCAATCATAAGCCGATTATGATTTCTTCTGAGAAAACAGTCGATGAACTTTGCGATATTGACGAAGCCTTAGGAACAAGAATTTTCGAAATGAGCAAGGATTATACAGTTGTTATCGAAGGTGATCGTAAGAAATTAAATCATAGATTGGTAGGCTTAGACAATGTGTAATCTATGCAACGGAAAGAGAGTTGTCCATGAGTTTGAAGCATACGGCATTCGCTATAAATCTTGTCTTAATTGCCCGCCTATAACAGAAAAAGAGTTTCATGCTGATTTAGATGTACTCAAAGAGCGAATAAAAGCATTTAAGAAGGAAATGAGTGCAGTTGGCAGCTAAGAAGAATCGAACATCACCGCACAACTATAAGCCGAACGGAAGGGCAAGGAGTGACAGGGAAATAACAGTACTCGAAGATTGTAACTTTGAGTTTTATGAAAGTGACTTAAAAGAGATTTCTAAACAGTTTAGAGATTACCGAGATATAGAACAAATCGCCAAAATGATGAATCGTGATCCAGATGAAATCATGCTGGCAGTCATTCATCTAGCAAAAAGCAAAAAATTAAAACAAGTGAACAGGAGGAAGGGAAAATGAAGTGCTGTTATCCAAATTGCAATCAAGATGCAAGCAGTACTTGGGCGCTCGTTCCATTGTGTGTCCATCATCATAAATCCATCGAAGAAGAAACGGACAAGTATTATAACCAAGATCGAAGTAAAAGAATTCCTTATGGATTAAGAGAAAATTATTTGAAAATTGCAAGCCAAATACCATGGAGTTATAAGGAGTGGGAAATTTGATATCATTCACAGTTTTTGGAGAACCAGTAGCGCAAGGAAGACCACGTTTTAGTAATCATGGCGGCTTCACAAGAGCTTATGATCCTAAGAAATCAAAGGATTTTAAGCAATATGTAAAATTAGTTGCTACTGAACATAGACCACCTGCTCTTTTAGAAGGTCCGTTATTACTGGAAGTTAAGGTATACAAACCTACTTTAAAGAGTTTTAGCAAAAAGAAGACTGCAGCTGCTGAAAGTGGAGAATTACGTCCAGTCACAAAACCAGATGTTGATAACTATGTGAAAGGTATCAAGGATGCTCTTAAGCAAATCATTTGGAATGATGATAGCCAAGTAGTGGATTTACACGTTAGCAAATGGTATTCACAGACTCCTAGAATCGAAGTAACTGTATCGGAAGTGAAGACTCATGAGCCCAGTTATCATCAGAAGACAGCGGAAATATGAAGCTGTACAAGCAATTAATGATCTTGTAAGTCGAGGTTATGAGATTACTTATCCCCTTACTGAGATTAAGAAAGATGGAAAAGTATTTGACCGAGATAGTTACAACAGAAAAATCTTTGTCCAAAACACACATAGCAGTTGTTGGATAGCCAAATTAAGAAAAGTGGAAGGTCAATAGGAATGACATTAGAACAAGAGAAAGACGATTTAAAAGCAAAACTTATTAATCTAGGATATTTCAAAACTCCTGATAATCGACAACTCTACGAGCTTACATACCAGGAGCTTAAAAAAATATATAACCAATTAAAAGGAGCGAATTAACATGTCATATGTAGATTTCAAAGCTTTAGTAAAGAAGATTAACCTTAAGCCAAAAGGTGTGAAAGAAATAGTATTGGAAGTAAGTGATTCTGCTTTAAAGGGACACTTAGATAAATTAGCGGAAATGATTGATGAAAAAGCAGAGATTCAAATTGAATCAATGGTTGTTAATTATAACGTTACTTTAAACGCTCAGACTAATCGTCCTTTGACCGAGTACAAAGTAAATAACAATGGTGTGGTTGAGGAAGTAAAGCCAACATTTGAGCAATTAGAAGCTGACTTGGACTTGCCAGAAGAGAAAATAGAGACCAAAGAAGAGAAAAAGGAAATCGATCGTGAACATATTGATGCGTTTATTGCAGCTGGTCTTGCTCCACAATTAGAAAATTATCCTGAAAACTTCGCTGATATTGTTAAACGGAAAACAGAAGGTGAATCTTTCAGTAAATTAGCCAGTGAATTAGAAATCAGTTCTGGTACAGTAGCAGACTTAATAGACGATTATCGAAAAGAAGTAGCTCCACTTGCTGAAGCTTGGTGGGAATGGAAAGAAAGCCAAGGTGAAACAAAAACGGAAGAAAATGAACCGAAAAATGAAGAGCCAGTAACAGAAACCGAGGAAAAAGAACAGGAAACAGGAGAAAGTGAACAATCCGAGGAAAATGAAGATGAAGATGGTGCTGCATAAGTAATAGCTTCACTCTCCTTCCTACTGAGGGAGAGTGATATGTAAGTTTATTTAAAGAGTTCATAGAAACCCATTTGCATTGGATAGATCCAGATATAACCTCCAAGAATTAAAATAATAGGTCCAAGAAAGAAATTAAAAATTTTATTTGGAAGCCATCTGAAAAGTAATGAATACAAAATTGCTATTACAAGAAAAGTCACAAATAAGATCAGCAATGGTCCAATAAACATCATTGAATTTAAAGGAATATTATCGAACAAAATTAAACACCTCCATTTGACATGGTTATATTTTACTAATTATTTAGTTATAAAGAAACATTATTTTAGGAGGAATCAAAATGAGCATAACAAGTTTACTAGATATGACAGTATGCTTGATGTGCAATGGACATGGAACTATTTATAAAGATAAAACTTGCCCACGTTGTAAAGGGATGGGCGAGCATCCACTAAAGGTCAAAAGAAAGAAATGGAATAAAGTATGAGTTTCCTAATTGGTTTTTGGGTCGGTCAAGTATCTATATTTTTGATTATGTATTTGGGATATAGGCACCAGGAGAGAAAACATAGATAACTTATGTGCAGCAAAGAGGGTGATTAAATGATTAAAATATTGGAGTTATTTGGTGGGATTGGAGCGCCTAGAAAGGCATTGCAGAATTTAGGTGTTAAACATAAGTCTATAGATTACGTAGAGTGGAATGAAAAGGCGGTAAGAACCTATAACTCTATGTTTGATAATCGGTATGAACCAGAGTCGGTAGTAGGTTATAGTTTACAACCAGATATTTTAGTACATGGATCACCATGCCAAGACTTTAGTATTGCAGGTAAACAGTATGGTGGGAATGTTGAAGATGGTACCAGAAGTTCATTGATGTTTGAAACCATAAAGATTATCGAAAACCTTGGAGTTTGGAAACCTAAAGTAGTTATTTGGGAAAATGTAAAAAATGCACTTTCTAAGAAAATGGTTACTGCATTTAATCATTATTTGAGTGATATGGAAAAGTTAGGTTATACAAATTCTTATCAAGTTTTAGATGCTAGAGACTTTGGCATTCCGCAAGCTAGGGAGAGATTGTTCACAGTTTCAATATTAGATGGTGGGAAGTTCAACTTTAATAAACTGCGAAAAAAGCCTATGCGATCAATTAAAGAATTCCTAGAAATTGATGTGGACGAGAAGTACATTTTTACGCAACCAAGCATGGTAAAGAAATTACCTGGAATGCCTATAGTTTCTGGTAGCTATAATGGTCGAATGTTAGATGAAGTAAAAGACTTTGTAGATACAATTACAACAAAACAAATGCGTTGTCCAAATAGTGGTGTAGTAAAGATGAAGGATGGTCAATACAGGTACCTAACAGAAAAAGAATGTTGGAGACTAATGGGGTTTGATGATAGTGATTATGAAGCAGCCTTAAAAGAACATCCTTCAAAAGTTGGTTGCTTGAATGGAACGCTATATCATCAAGCTGGAAATAGCATTGTTGTTCAGATATTAGAATCAATCTTTGAATTAATACTAAAAGGGAAATATGAAGAAGAATTTTTAGAAGAAGAGAACGGGCAGTTGCAATTAATCTGCTGAACAGTTCGAAACTTATCCGCAGAAAGGAAGGGTGAAATGAATAAAAGAACATTTAAATCAGTAGATGGTTTAGAACTTCTAGTTAAAAGTCGAAAGTCGGCTGTTATTTTTGAAATCGTAGAAGTACCTGCTGCTAAACATTATAATTTCATTTTTTGTTTTGAACCTGAAGTGTTTAAAGAATTACAAGAGTATATCGAATTAGTTGCAAATCAATCATGGGATAATTTGAATCCAAAAGAAGCAAATAGTTTCGGTGCGGATTACTGGGAGTATTACGATAAGGAACTTGATAACAATGGGATGTTATCAATCGGAGATAGCAGATTAAATATATCGAGACCATCTGCAGAAAGTAATCGATTATATAAATTCAATAAAAGGAAAATGGAGTCTTTTATATATGATTTTAGAAAGTTGATGGAAGGGTGAAGGGAAATGAGTAAGTTTATTGGGCATAAGAAAACAAATGACATTGATTTTGGTGATTATGTACAAATAGAACAACATAGATACAACTCACCAAATGAAATGTATATCCATAAGGTTATTGGTGCATTAGAATCAAACACTTATGTTGATGTTCCGGTTAGGTGTGGTAGTGAAGAAAAGATTCACAATGGCATGGAAAAGGTATTAAGGGTAATTTGTTGTGGAGTTGATGAAACAAAAGTGTTTAGAGTAAGAGAAAAGGATTGTGTGAAAGTCGATATGAATAATAATTCTCTAGAAAAAGAGATAAAAAATCTTAGAGAAACTGTTGAGGACCTTAATGAATCTCTATTCACTGAAAGGATGAAAAATGAGGGATTGGAAATACAAATTTCGGCTCTTAAAGAAGAGAAGTCATTCTTTCTTAAAGCTTATAAAGATAAAATCATGGATGAAAAATAAAAAAAGACAGGATTTCTCCCATCTCTTAATTAATCGGCAAATTAATTATATCACTAAATGGGGGGAGTCGTCTTGAAACAAATGTCTTTTGTGCTTCCTGAGATAGATAGAAAAGCAACACAGCAGGCTGTGGAGGGCGAATTAGAGAAATACCGATTATTCAAGTATCTAGAATTTGAAGAAAGAGAGGCAAGCATTACTGCAAGTTCAGAACCTAGATACCATGGACCAACAAATCAGACAAGCGACCAGACTTCCAATATTGCTACATACAACGTAGATCAACAAGCATATAGACAAAACTTCATCAATAGAGTAGAAAGAGCTGTAGCAAGGTTACCTAAGATGGAACGTTTCTTAATCGAAGAAAGGTATATGACCAATGAAGCTGAATATATAACGGATTACAATGTGTATTGCTTTAAGTTTCAGCCGCCAATTAGTCATGTTACTTATGGTAAAATTCGTTGGAAAGCCTTTTATCGGTTAGCGTTAAATTTGAATTTGTTAGCAATTACAAAATAAAGAAAAGGTAAAGCATTTGCTTTACCTTTATTCGTTACCAGCACTTTCAGGTGGCAACAATGCTTGATCTAACAATTCTGGGGTAACAAACTCTTTAGCGGCGTCGGGAAGTAATTCTCTACCTGCACCTGCTAATTTTCGTGCAACAATTGGATTTTGTTTATATAGATTATATAATCTGGTAGAAAAAGACAAAATCCAGTTCTTTTTTGTTAGCATATCAAGCTGTGTTTTTAGTACCTCGATATCTTTTTGTAATGATTGTATTTGCTCTTCTGTATTTTCCCTATTTATTTGTTCTTCCTCGAATTGCTCTTTAAACCTATTTTCAAGTTCATTCAACTTTTGAATATATATTTTACTCTCTTCTCGTGTAAAAAAATCATCGAAACCTTCAAGTGAGTCTATCTTTTCTTTGACCTCATTTAGCATTTCTTCATGTTCAGATACTTTTCTATTTAATGGTTGAGCGCTCAAACTATTGTAAATGTTTTTTAACCAACTATCGATTTGTTCACGTACTTCTTCGGAGGTTAATTCATCCTCTTTTTGTTCAAAGATAATATCACCAGGCTGCATTGTGATGGAAAATGAATCATTACCCAGCATATAGCGTAGCTTAAATTCATAATCTTTCTGATACTTATAAATTATGTAAAGATGTTTTGCTTTAGGTGAAAAATCCTTAGTTTCTATCACGAAGTCCTCTGAGACAAAGAAGTCTGTATTCAATTGCTCTCGAATATTTTTTATAAAAACCTCACTAAAGTGTAAATTTGACATAAGTATTCTTAACCATCCTTTTATGTAAGATAGTGATAAATACGGAAAAGATGAAAAAATGTTTCAATAAAATTAAAAAAATATAAACAATTATTTTCTATTAAGTTTAAATTGTTTGCATTTCTTCATGTTAAATTTATATTATCAAGAAAATATTCAAAAGAGAACGTTCCTAGACTCATAGGAGCGTTTTTCTATTTTAATTAACAAATACTCTAATAAGTTATTAAAATGCGAAATAAGCCAATTATGTAAGTCTGAATACTATTATAGGATGTGGTGATTATGAAACTAAAAGATCATCTACGAACTGACAACTTAGAAAAGATAAATAATATTAGGAAAGAGAAATTATCTAAGCATGACTTACGTGAATTGATGGGTACTAATAGGGACACCTATAAACGACACAATGGGGCGATTAGGAGGAAATAGCCATTGTAACTTTTTTATCAAATAAGCAGGGATTTTGACAATTTAGTCGAACTGTTTGTGAGTTAAAGATAAAAGGAGTGGGGAATATGCTGGCTTTACCTGGAAGTTGGAGAAGTGAAGAAGTTGCAATGAAAATTAATTATGTTTGTGGTTTTTGTGGGAATAAAGTAGGGCCAACTAGGCAATACACTTGTAGAAATAATAATGGATCATTTGGGAATATTTATATATGTCCAACTTGTAATAGACCAACTTTTATGACAGGGGATAAAATAACACAAGTACCAGGTCCAATTCCTGGAGAAGAAATTGAACATCTTCCAAAGGAAATAGAAAGTTTATATAACGAGGCCAGAAATTGTATTTCTGTCAACGCGCATACATCAGCAGTGTTATCTTGCAGAAAACTTCTCATGAACATATCTGTTTCAAAAGGAGCTCAATCTGGTAAAAGTTTTGCTTTTTATGTAGATTTCTTACATGATCAACATTATATTCCTCCAAATAGTAAAGAATGGGTTGATCATATTAGAAAAAAAGGAAATGAAGCTACACATGAAATACCAGAAATTAGTAAAGAAGATGCAATTGAACTAATGGAATTTACAGAGATGCTATTGAGATTTGTTTATGAAATGCCCGGTAGAATGAACAAATATAGAAAAGAGTAGTTAAATTATAAACGATTTTAGCATTCCTTCAGGAGTGCTTTTTATATGCAAAAAAGACCCATCAAAGGGTCAAATAGTTTTCTTCATGCCACACTGGCGGCATTCACGTAGGAAAACATAATCTTTAACAGAACTCTTAAATTGAGCATTGCCGCAGTTGTCACAGATTCCTGCCAGTTTATCTGGGTAATCTTTATAATCATAAATGATTGATGTATCGTAACCTTTGTATTTATCTTCTGACATTGTTATTCACCTTGAATCTATAATTTAGTTTCACAGAAATTAATTATACAAGGATATTAAGAAATAGATATAGCGTTTTATGTCGTTATTTGTTGAACGATAGTGATTGTTCTTATAGTTCCTTTTACTCATAACTAAATGAATGAAGGAGTGGGTATTATGAATGAATGTGCCTGAAAATGTTATTACTGATACGACATCAATGATGAATTCAATGGTGTTTCATATAATTGCAGCATTGCTATTTTCTTTTATTCCTGTATTTTTGACGGCAATTATTTTATTGATATTTAAATTAATGGGAATTACTTTTAAAAAGTGGATGGTGAATATTTTTCTATATTTAGCATTAGCTTTAAGTATGTATATCTTCATAAAATTTGGATTACCAATCATGCAAATTAGTTTCTCAGATAGTTTATTTTAAGCATTCCTTTGTGAGTGTTACTCTTAAAATTTTGCAAATAATGTCGATAAAAGACGAACGATAGGATATTGTGCCTAACCTCCTGAAAGTCCATAATTAATTGGGTGGAAGGAGGTGGGCAGTTTGGATAAAGTTATGTTTGGAAAATTATTGGGAGAAGTTTATCGTTCTCAAAATAGAGAAGGTTATGCTCCTGTAAAAGAATCAACTATTTTTGGATTACTAAATGGATTTGAACATGTAATCGATGAAGAAATCGAAAGAATTGGTTTTGTGTCAAAAGAAGAGTTTACCATTGTTGGAGATATTCTTAATGAGTATTTCCTAGATGATGAAAAACTCAAAAACCTAGAAGGTTATTACGACATTGAACCCGAACTAGATAGACAGGGGATATCTAGAGCTCAGGCTATTCAAATTCTTACTTATTATAAAGCTAATGGTCAATTTGGGAATGTTATTGAAAAATTTAATTCTCAGCATTCGCCAACAGAATGCAAAAGATTTGAAATAGCTGATTATGATAAGTAAATAGTTAGCGTGACGATAGATAAGAAATATTGAAGCATCCGAATAATCGGGTGCTTTTTATTTTTGAGAAAGAAGATATATGTCGTATTTAGTCGAATGATTCGTGTAGGAATAAATGCCTGTTTATAGGATAATATACTTAGTTTGAATTTTGGAGGAGAAAAATGAAAAAGATATTAATGATTATTTCCGCAGTAACAATTGTAATTTTTAGTGTATCCATCTATGCGTTTAATGGTAGTAAAGTTGAAGCTGCTACTGTTGGTCAAAAATTAACAGCACCTGAAGAAGGTTGGCAACGGTATGATGATTTGGATTCTTTAATAGAGTACGATGGTGGTTCAGCTGCATGGACAGCCAATTATAAAGATCCTAGTGAAACTGCTCAGTATAAAGGGAGTGCTCATGGAGCATTAAAAGGGAAAAACTCAAAAGTAACATTTGCGTTTGAGGGGTCAAAATTTTCTTTAATTATAACTACAGCCAAAACTTATACAAATTCAATAACTGTTAAAGTTGATGGAAAAGAAATTGGTATTATGAATGCTCAAGTTTCAGCAACCTCGTCTGATAAAGTAACTACACAGATTGTTGGATTTACTAAAAGTGGATTAGAGAAAACAAAACATTTAGTAGAAATTCAAGTGAAAAAAGAGGGGAATTCTGAAGGTTATTTTGATTACCGTTTAGATGCCATAGATATTGATAGTGACGGAAAATTAATTCCAATTAGTGAGTATCAACCAGCACAATCTAATATATATGTTGGTAATGATGCAATGTATCAATTAGATAAGAATGGTGATTTATATACTTGGGGTAGTAACAATTATGGACAACTCGGATTAGGTGATACATCAAGTAGGTCCATTTCTAAATCAGAGAAAGTTTCCATATCAGAGAAAGTTACCGATATAGTTATTGGAGAACGTTTCGTGATTGCACTAGGTGAAAGTGGAAAGGTATATGGTTGGGGAGATAATACAGGAAAGTTATTAAGTGACGATGGTGGAATTATAACTTCACCTGTTATGATAAAAGAAGGAATTGGAGCAATATTTAAAGCTGAATAGCTATTAAACTAGACATCTTTTGAGATGTCTTTTTATTTTGTAGAAAGAAGGATTATTCTAGAAAAAAATCCAAAAAAACTATCAAAACTATTTACAAATGTAAAAAGATATGTTATTATTAATATATAGAAAAGGAGGTGAACAAATGAAAGAATGGCTAGGGAATATTAAATTGACAGACATTTCGATAATAATCGTAATGTTAGCAGGAATAACAACATTTATAAAGAATCTGCTAGACATAATAGACAGACTCAAGAAAAAGAAAACAAAGAATCGAAAGCCAAAAAAGAGACAGAAAAAGAAGCGTAAGTAAAAAAACAATTAAAAAGAAAAGGAGGTGATAACCTCACTTCCTTTTCTAAAAATAAATTATAATTAAAGCCAAAAGCCATTCTTTCAAAAATAAATATGAAAAAATTACTAAAGTATTTTGATTGGTCAGTTATCACGTTAATGTTATTTGTTATAGTTTTTGTACTAGATTTTAAAGAGAAGCCTTTCATATCCTATAGTTTTATTGGTGTATTTGTATTAGTAGTCATTACTAGTATTCTCCGTTATTATGTTGATAAAAAGGCATAAAAAAACGCCCCTAAAAGGAGCGTAAGTAAAAAAACAATTAAGAAGTAATACTTCTTATAAAGAGTATATCCAAAAATAAATTAAATAACAAGGAGCAGTTAGTATATGGAACTGACACCTGATTTAAAAGCCTTAATTGCAGAAGAAGTATTAACCAAACCAGAAGTATTAGATTTATTAGGATTATCAAGACAATCTATGCATAGTCACTTAAAAAGGGGGAACATCAAGCCTTTTAAAGAAAGTGGTAATACACAAT